>NZ_JAKFYQ010000002.1:0-600000 GCF_021533835.1 Synechococcus sp. Nb3U1
AGAGGGGGTTGCTAGCTTGTTCTAGTGACTGACTAACTAACGATTTGGATCCCCTGGCCATAGCCAGGGGATTTTTTCTGGGGAAATCCTCATCTCTCACCGTCCATGTCACCGCCCTCGAAAAACTGGATCCCCTCCTGCGCCTCTACGTTCGCGCCAGCAGCCCCTTAGGGCAAAGCTATGCCATCCGAACTCCGAACCATTGGCAGACCTGAAGGAGCCACTCTAGTCAAGTTCCACAGCCGCCAACCCAAACTGGCTTATCTCGTTGTCCCCACTCCTGTGGGGGTGAACCGTGGATCCTGCGCAGGCAGACGCTAGGATTAGGGTCATATCGATGCCAGGAACCAGACTTGAACTGGTGACACGAGGATTTTCAGTCCTCTGCTCTACCAACTGAGCTATCCCGGCTGAGAACTCTCTCCCGCCCACGCGATGGAACCTCGTTCCACCCATGTAATCGGGCTTTCTATCTTACGATCTCAAGAAGACCTTCTGCAACTGGTCGCAACCCTGCTTTAACCAATCAATTTCTCTAGCACATCCATCTGGGGGATACAGAGGATATCCCGATTGCGATCCCGTTGGATCAGATCCTCCTGTTCCAGCTTGGAGAGGACACGGGTTACAGTTTCCCGGGCCAACCCACTCATGCTGCTCAACTCGCGGTGGGGCAAATTGGGAATCTCAACTCCGGCACGGCTAACTCGACCCCGAGACTCGGCCAAAAACAGCAACACATCCGCCACACGAGCAGTACTACTGGCCTCTCGTAATTGTAGGCGACGATTGATCTGCCGTAGACGACGCGACATCAACTGAGCCAACCGAATACCCACCTGGGGATCCGAAGCCAAAAAAGCCAGAAAATGTTGGGCCGACAAACAACTGACCTTGGTGGCCGTCAAGGCCATGACATCGGTAGAACGAGGCACTTCATCCAAAGCAGCCATTTCGCCAAAGATTTCCCCCGGGCCGAGAATAGTCAGGGTAATCTCGCGGCCTTCCAAATCGTGGGTGCGAATTTTAACCCAACCTTCTAGGATGAAATAGACCGCATTACCCCAGTCGTTTTGCAGCAAGATAGCCTGGTTCACAGGATGAGAGCGCAATGACATCTGCCGGGCTATTGGCTCTAGCACCTCGGGTGAAAATCCTTCAAACAGAAGCATTAACCGCAGATCGTCAGAAGTTACATCACTCACCGTTGGTTCTCCTGCCTTAGGCAGACTCTGATCTCATCACACCGGAGCCAAATAGTTCACCCAAAAGCCCCACCTTGAACCGGGATCTCTGTAGAGGAAGCCCCACTGCCACCATCTAACACGGAAACAGCGAAATCCGCCTCGATCATTCACAATTCTCTTGACTTTGCACTGTTTGAGTGGCGACTTAAAGGATTGTGAGTTGAGCTTGCCAATCCTGGCTGGTATCCACAGCAGTGACAAAAGGTTGTTCCGATTCCGCAAAATCTTGCCAGTGAACTTGCTGTTTGGACAGCATATCGGCGGTGGCATCGGCAATATCGGCAGAATACCGCTGATCCCCGACGATCCAGCTGGTTTGGGTCTGCAAGCCGGAGTCCTGACGGGTTTGGCTGCTGGCCCGGCGTTGCAGGCGTTCTCGCAGGGTGGCCTCAGGTGCAAAGCAGTGGAGAATGCGCACCGGGATCCCTTTGTTTTGGGCCTGTTCTAGGGCGATGGCGCGCAGATCCTGGCGGTCAAACTTGGCATCGAGAATAACTGTGTAGCCCTCCTGAACCAGATCAACCCCCAGCTGCACCAAGCGCTGATAGGTTTTGGCGGTCATCTCTGGGGTATAGACCTCCGGCCCCCCCCGTTCCCGTAAGGGGATCCCGGCCAAATGCTTGCGCACAGCATCGGAGCGAATGTGGATTGCCCCCTGTTGACGAGCCAGGTGACGGGCTACCGTACTTTTGCCGGATCCCGACGTCCCCGACATCAGGAACAACTGTCCCCGCTTGGGGCGGGTATAGTCCCAGGCGAGGCGGTAATACTGAGCTGCCGTTTTGAAGGCTTCTGTTTTCACCTCTTCTGAAGCAGTGGGATCATCCAGCAAAAAAGAAGTAACCTTGGCTCGCACATAGGCCTGACGGTTCAGGTAAATCGGCAAAACCTTTAAGCCTGCCCAATCGCCCGTTTCTTCCAGGTAGGTATTCAGATACGCATTCCCCAAATCGGGGCGGTGGCGGGCATCCAAATCCATAACCGCATAGGAGACATCGTACATAACATCGACAAAGCGGAAGGGCTCATTAAACTCGATGCAATCGAACAAAAAGATCTTCCCTTCCCAAAGGCAAATGTTGCGCAAGTGCAGATCGCCGTGGCACTCTCGTATGCGGTCTTGATCCAGCCGTTGTTGAAACAGATCCCGTCGTTCGGCAAAAAATCGATCTGTATAAGTCTGGGTCTCTTGATATTGCTGAGCGGTTTGTGGCCCGCCGATGTAAGGTTGGGTTTGTTGGTAGTTCTCATCAAAAGCTTCCCGCACCCGTTCCGGTTGGCCAAAGCTGCGAATGTAGTCGTTGGTGTCGGTTTGGGCATGAAAGGCGGCGACGACTCGGCCCAATTCTTCCATAAGGGCAGCAGTCAGTTCTCCCCGTTCAAATAGGTTACTGAATAGGCTTTCCTGAGGAAATTGCCGCATTTTTAGAGCGTATTCCACACATTCTCCAGATCCGTTGAACTGGAACTGACCGTTGGTTTGGGTGATGGGCAACACCTGCAGGTAAAGGCCGGGGGCACCCCGTTGATTCATGCGCAGCTCTTCCTGACAAAAGTGGTGCCGCTGCTCCAGGCTGGTGAAATTTAAAAAACCGAAATCGAGGGGCTTCTTCACTTTGTAGGCATAGTCGCCCGTCAGCAGAATGTAGGAAATATGGGTTTGGATCAGCTGGATTGGCGCCTGCACTGGATGGGGGTAAAAGGCGGGATCCAGCATCGCTTGGATCAACTGGGGCAAACGGGCATCGGTCATGAAGACACACAGAAATAGGGGGACATCGGGGGCAGCAGCCTTTAGTCCCCAAACGGCAGCGCGGCATCTTGGGGGGAAAGGCGGATAATGCTGATCCCTTGCTTGATTAGAGTATCCTGAGCGGCACCCGAGAGGGCATAGGGCCAAACCAGATACTTGGTGTTGATGTAGTCGCGCCCCCGCTTGGCCAGGTTGACCTGCTCCGAGAGCATGCGCACATCCGGCCCCCGACTGATGGTGGCTTCGGCCCGCCGAATTCGCTGCATCAGTTGGCTAAATAGCTCCTGGGGCTGCTGCACAAACACCACGAGGGCCAGATCGCAGGGATTGTAATAGTTGCCAATGCCGCAGAGGAGCAAGGCCTCGCTGGATAAAACAAGAGTTTCGTGCTCCCCCATGACCACCACCGGATAGAGGAAGGTGCGCACATCCTCCGGCTGCCAGTGGTTAAAGGAGTGGCTATCTACCTCCCCCCGCACCCAAGAGGAAACCGAAGGAAAAACCGCCTCGCTCAACAGGCGGTAGGCTTCTTGGGGTCGCCCCAACCAGCAAAGAGCATTTTCGTAGAAGCTCTCGTTCTCCAGAAGGTGAGGGGTGAGGGGAGCAGCGGGCATAGGGCCAGGGATCCTCAGGATGGTCAGGGAGCGGGCCGGGTTAGCGCACCAGAGTTTGTCAAATCTGGCAGTCCCCCATCCGCCTGATTCAAGGGTAAGCCTTGATCCGGGCAGTGGTAAGGAGCATAGGCCACGATGGCAGCCCCCGTAAACTGGGCGATCCCCTGCATTTGCACCAAGGAAAGGTTGGGAGCCGCAGCAAGAGCACTCAGGGTTTGGGCGATCCAGTCTTGATGGGAGGTGCCTTCCCGGCGGGCAGTACAGTAGCGTTCACCAATTTGTGCCCCCTGAGCGTAGAGGGTTTCGTTGAGGGTGGCCCCCTGTTGGCGGCCCCAGAAGTGGAGGGCGAGGCGGTAGTGCTGGTAGGCTTGTTCCTGGTTCGGGGGCTGTGACAGGGATCCCGTACTGGCCCAGGTGGAGGGGGCAACACGCAGTAGAGCCAGCAGAATAGAAATAACTCCCATTTTTGGGAACAGGCTGCACATTAATCTCGTCATATTTAAATACTCCTCTCAACGGCCCCACCCTAAACACAGCTATTCGCTGCCCAGGGATTCGTTAAACTTAGGTTCAAAGTTGTATGAAGAAGCTGTAACTTATGCCTGAACAGGGTTCTGGCTCCGAACATGCCAAGGACAGGGTTCTGAGCAGGGATTCCAAGCAGAAGTCTTACCTGCGATCCGCCGGATCCCTACGTACCGGACGCCGTAGGCTCAGCGGCGACTTCTTCCAAAGGGGCCGAGCGTTGGTGAGCCTGGTTTCATCCTGGCTGGGAAGATGGGTGTTGCGGGGGAATACAGCTTACTGGGAGGCGGCGGGGCTAATGCTGCTGGGGATCCTCCTGGTGGTTTACCGTTGGCGGGGCACCCTGCTGATGCTGATCAGTCCTAGCTATGTGAATGTGGCCTTATTGGCGGGGCTGTGTCTTTTGGGTTTGGGGATTGGCCGTTGGTGGGGAGCCACCCACACCCATGAGACTCATTCTTCTTTGTTGGGGCCTCGGTTGGGGGCAGGTTTGTTGCTGTTGACAGCGATTTTAGGATTTTGGATCGAGCCGCAGCCTCTTTCTAGCCAAACGGCTTTGAATCGGGGGGTATCGCCTTATCTGGGGGTGTCCCGCAGTCAGCCCCAAGCCTTTCGCCCCAAGATCGATCCCCGTCAGCGAACCCTGTTGGATTGGGTGCGCACCTTGGATGTGTATCCGGATCCCTATAACTATGTGGATCAGCCAGTGCGGGTACAGGGGTTTGTCATCCCTGAAGAGCGGCCCGACCATTTTGTCCTCGCCCGGTTTTTGGTCAGTTGTTGTGCCGCCGATGCCTATCCGGTTGGTTTGCCGGTGCGCTGGGCGAATGCTGACGAACTGGCAGCAGATAGTTGGCTGCGCATAGAAGGACAGATGGCGGTAGAACCAATCAATGGCACTTCACAGCTGGTGATCGTCGCACAACAGGTGGAGCCGATACCGGTGCCGATGAATCCCTACGCCGATGAATGACGGCTGTATGACGAGATCCCTCGACTTAAAATTGAGGCCAAATGCCAAATGTCACTTATTTTTTGTGAGCCCCCATGTACCGGATCCCCGCTTCAAGTTCATCCTGGTTAGAACGCTGGCTACCTCAACCGTTGGATCGGTGGGTGGCCGGGATCAGCCTCTGCAGCTTGGTGATCGGGGTAATCCTGTTTTTGCTGGGTAACCATACGGCTCCTTACGTGCGGGATTTTAATTGGCAACAACAACGGGTGGGATCCCGTGATTTGCAAATGGTACTCACCTTCAACCGCCCTATGGATGCCGAGAGCATCGAGGCTAACCTGGAGGTGCAACCCCCTTTGCCGGGGCGGATGCGCAAATTGGGGCGCCGCTTCTTTTGGACCTTAACGGAGCCTGCCCCTTACGGTCAAACCTATCGGGTACAACTGCAGGCGGCCCAAGATGAACAGGGCCAGGCGATGGCGCGTCCTTTTCAGGGAGAGTTTCGCACCCCGGATCGGCAGTTGCTGGGGATTGGGACTGAGCCAGCCCAGGCGGGGCAGCTGTTTTTGTTCAACCTAGAAACCGGATCCACAACCCTGCTCACGCCAGCGGCGATGAAGGTGACGCAAATGCAGCCCAGTGCCGATGGTCAGTATGTCTACTACTTTGCGACAGCAACCGGTATTCAATACCAAGATCTGTATCGCCTCAACCTGGAGGATCAATCGGCGGAGTTGCTACTGGGCCATCAGGGTTACCAAAATTTGCGCTTCCAAGTTTCGCCAACGGAAGAACTGGTGGTGGCAGAGCGGATGCCCCTAGAACGGGATCCCAGCGGGTGGGTGCAGACCGAGCTATGGATCCAAAAAGAACGCCGGGATCCCTTTCAGCGCTTGGAGCTAGATACAGCGGTGGGGGGGGATTTTCTCATTAGCCCAGATGAGAGCAGCCTTTTAATTGCTCAGGGGCGTGGAGTGGGGATCGTCCCTTTACATCCGCGGGCATCGGCAGAGAGTTTCCTAGCGCAATTTGGCCAAACCTTGGCGATTCGCTCAGATGGGGCCTTTGGGGCACTACTGCGCTTCAACCCCGACTACACCCGCAGCCTCTGGATTGTCAGCAACACCGGCAACAGCCAAGAGATTTTGGTTGCAGAAGGCTCGATTGGGGTAGGGACGTTTTCTTCCGTTGCGCCTGTGTTTTACAGTTTGGTGAACCAAATCGATCCCGAAACCTACACCGAGTCGCCCCGACTATTGGCGATTAACTGGGAGGAGGGCAGCCAAACGGAGGTGGTGCGAGCCGAGTACCCAATTGGATTGGATTTCAGCCTGGCCCCAGATGGGCGTACCTTAGCCTATACCCTGCTGGAGCCTTTCCAGGGGTTGCCGGATCCCGCTGCTCCCCTCAGCCGCAGTGGACAGGCCATTGCCAGCTCCCAGGTGTGGTTGGTGGAGTTGGAGCAAGGCCAGCCAATTCTCAGCAGCCGTCGTCGCTTGCCTCTAGGCACCAGCGCCCTGGCTTGGATCCCTTAAGTTGTCAGGGGATCTGCGTTGAGATGGGGGCAAACCTGCCTAGAATCGAAGCAGTGTGTTTGAGGGGAAGTCAGGATGCAGATTATCGACGGCCAGGGTCGGCTCTTTGGCAAAGTAAGCCTCTTGGATCTGGGAGCGCTGGTAATCGTGGTGGTGGCCATTGCCGCTGTGCTGTTTTTCCCCGGTCGCCAGGCAGGCAGCGTGGTGCAGGTGGGCGGTGGATCCCCTGTGCCGGTGGAGGTGGACATGATCGTGCGCGGGATCAGCAGCCGCTCGCTAGATCCCTTTCAGGCTGGGCATAAGGCCGATTTGATCATCCGTAACCAGCCCTATGGTCAGGTGGAAGTGGTGCGGGTGGAGAATGTCAGCCGTACCGTGCCGATGGTGTTCCCGGATGGGCGGGTACAAAATTTTCCGGATCCAGAGGCCTATCGCCTTGATTTGGTGCTTACCTTGCAGGGGCGGGGGCAACGCACCGACAGTGGCATTGTCCTGGGCAACAACCGCGTCAAGATTGGCGTTCCGCTGGAGTTAGAAACCTTCGACTACAACCTGCGCGGCACCGTCATGGATGTGCGGCTGCTGCAATCTTAGGGATCCCTTTCGGTGTGAAACACGATGCAGCTACAGGAGATCGCCCAGAAGCTGGGATGCGCCTATGAAGGTGATCCCCACTTAGAAATCCATGGGGTGGCCAGCTTGGCCGAGGCCCAAGTGGGGGAGCTGAGCTTCGTGAGCGAAGCCCGTTATCTGTCCCTACTGGAGCAAACTCAGGCTAGCGCTGTCATCCTGGACGAATCTACCCCCTTACCGCGCCCGCTCCCCTGTCTGCGGGGCCGGGATCCACGGCTGCTCTTTGCCCAAGCCATTGAGCTGTTCTACCAACCCTACCGCGCTCCTACCGGGATCCATCCCACAGCCGTGATCGATGCCAGTGCCCAACTGGGGGAAGGGGTGGCGATTGGGGCAAATGTGGTGGTGATGGAGGGGGTGTGCATCGGTGACTATACCCAAATTCATGCCAACGTCACGATCTATCCGCAGGTGCGCATTGGATCCCGCTGTCAGTTGTTCGCCAACTGCGTGATTCACGAACGTACCCAAATCGGCAATGACTGTCTGATTCATAGCGGGGCGGTTATCGGTGACGATGGCTTCGGCCATATTCCCCTTGCGGATGGCTCTTGGCGGCGCATGTGGCAGGCGGGGCGGGTGGTATTGGAAGACGGCGTGGATGTGGGCAGCAACACCACTATTGATCGGGCGGCAGTGGGGGAAACCCGCATTGGCCGAGGCAGCAAAATCGACAACCTTGTGCAAATTGGCCACGGCGTAAAGACAGGCCCCGACTGCGTGATCATCGCCCAAGTGGGCATCGCCGGAGGTACTCAGCTGGGTCACCATGTCATCTTGGCAGGACAATCCGGCTTGGCAGGCCACCTAGAGATTGGGGATGGCGTGCGCGTCGCAGCTCAGACTGGCATAACCAGTGATATCCCGGCGGGGCAAACGGTGGCCGGATACCCCCATCAGCCAGTATCCGAATGGCGAAAAAGCGTGGCCGCTCTGCGGCACTTACCGGATCTACAACGCACCCTACGCAAATTGCAAGCCCGCGTAGCGGAACTGGAAGGTCAGTTGAACCTTGACCGGGATCCCTGAGAATCAACGGCTCTATCGTGTGCATTATGCACAACTAACAGCTACTCAACCCCCTCGATCTTGTCCTCGATCTCTTGATAGAGCTCCTGTAACCGCTCGATATTTGCCTGTGAGGTCTCCCAATAGCCACGACCATTCACCTCCAACAGGGATCCCACAATTCTTCTAAAAGAGTGGGGGTTAAGGTTCATCAGCCGTTGCCGCATCGCCTCATCTTTGATGAAGGTCTCGTTGGTTTCCTCATAGACCCAGTTATCGACGGCCCCGGCGGTGGCCGACCAGCCGGAGGTGTTCACCAATCGCTTGGAGATCTCCCGCACCCCTTCGTAGCCGTGCTTGAGCATTCCCTCGTACCACTTGGGATTGAGGAGCTTGGTGCGGGCATCGAGGCGAATGGTTTCGCTCAGGGTGCGGATCTGGGCGTTGGGGGTGGTGGTATCGGCCATGTAGGCAGAAGGCGTTTTGCCATCCTTGCGCAAGCCCTGTACCAGCTTGGTCGGATCCGAATCAAAATAGTGGCTCACATCCGTGAGGCTGATCTCGGACGAATCCAGGTTTTGGAAGGTGACATCCACCGTCTTGAGGCTGGACTCGAACAGTTGCCGCATTTGCTGGTTGGGTAGATTGGATCCAAACGCGAAAGACTTGCGGCTGAGATACATTTCCCGCAGCTCGCTTTCTTGTTCCCAAGAGCTATTTTCCACCGCCAAGTTGACGTTAGATGAGTAGGATCCCGAGGCGTTAGAGAAGACGCGGGTGGCCGCTTGGCTGACGGTTAAACCCATTTCTTCCGCCTGTTGCAGGACATGTTTGCGCACGAAGTTCTGCGCTAGGGGCTCAACAGCCTCAGCAGCCAATTTCACGGCTCGGTCGATCAGATCCATTTGATTCACAAACAGATCCCGGAATACACCAGAGCAATTGACCACCACATCGATGCGGGGGCGGCCCAATTCTTCCAGCGGGATCAGCTCCACTTTGTTCACCCGACCAAGGGCATCAGGCTTGGGCCGTACCCCTAGCAAACACAACACCTGCGCTAACGATTCGCCGTAGGTTTTGATGTTATCTGTGCCCCATAGAACCACTGAAATGGTTTCGGGATACTTGCCGCCATTGACGCTCATCTCCCGGGCCAGCAGCCGTTCCACCACAATCTCGGCAGATTTGATCGCCGCTGAGGTGGGAATGGACTGGGGATCCAAGGCATGAATGTTTTTCCCGGTGGGCAACACATTGGGATTACGGATTGGATCGCCGCCCGGCCCCGGCAAGATGTATTCCCCTTCTAGGGCTTTGAGCAGGGATCCCAGTTCAAAATCTGCGGTGACTTGCTTGAGACATTCCTCCAGAAACTCAAACAAAGGCTTGAGTAAATCGGGATCCACATTGGGGTAGCCTGCTTCCTTGAGGGCAGTAATCCAGGGAGCTTGGCGACCCATATTAAAGAAATTGAGCTTGGCAACTTTGGAAACTCGTCCTTCGGCATCGGTTTGCTCTTTTACCAAGGCGGCGACTGCTTTCTGGCAGGCTTTGTTGATCTGATCTAGCCGCTCCGTATCGGCCAAATTGCCCCGATCCCGACTGCGATACATCTCATCCAAATCTCGTCCTAAACTTTGGGCGATGATGCGCGGCAGGCCGAGAATCTCTTCTTCGGGGCGGTCGATGCTGGCGATACTGACCAGGGTGGCGATTGCCTCTTCAGCGGTGGGGGGAGCACCGATCACGTGCAGGCCACAGGGCAATAACCGCGACTCAATTTCCATCAATTTGCCGTAAAGCAAACCCACAACGGTATCTCGTTCTTCCAAACTCAACTCAGCAGCATCCGCTTCCGGCAGCTCCACATCTTTGTCCAGATTCACCATCCGGGCTTTGTCGCAAATGGTGTTGACAATTTGGATCCCGCGTCCCCCTTCCCGCAAGCTTTGGTAGGAGCCGATCAACTCCCGCAATTCCTGCAAGCCTTTGTACAGTCCCGCATTTTCTGCCGGGGGAGTCAGGTAGCTAATGGTGCAGGCGTAGCCCCGCCGTTTGGCAATCGTCGCCTCGCTGGGATTATTGGCGGCGTAGTAGTAGAGGTTGGGAATCGATCCTATCAAATTGTCGGGATAGCACTCCCCAGACATGCCAATTTGCTTGCCGGGCATGAACTCTAGGGATCCGTGGGTGCCAAAGTGCAGCACCGCATCCGCCCCCCAGATTTTTTCTAGATAAGTGTAGTAGGCGGCAAAGCCGTGGTGGGGGCTGGCGGACTTGGAGAACAGCAGCCGCATGGGATCCCCTTCGTAGCCAAAGGTGGGCTGCACACCGATGAACAGGTTGCCGAAGTGCTTGCCGTAGATCAGCAAGTTTTGCCCGTCGGTGTTCAGTTGCCCCGGTGCTGGCCCCCAGTACTCTTCAATCGCTTTCACATTGGGGGTAAGGGCTTCGTACTCCCGCACCGACAGCTTGGCGGCAATGTTCAATTCGGGGCTGGCATACTGCGCTTGAGCATCGTGCAGGATGGCTTCCATCAACTCTTGCGAGGTTTCCGGCAGATCGGATCCCAGGTCATAGCCGTTGCTGGCCAAGGCCTGCATGACCTTATGGATGGAAGAGAACACATCTAGATAAGCGGCAGTGCCCACATTGCCCTTATCCGGCGGGAAGCTAAAAACAGTGATGGCAATTTTTTTGTCCAGCTTCGGTTTGCGGCGCAAATTAGCCCATTTAATCGCCCGGGCCGCAATCAATTCAATCCGATCCTGCATAGCATGAGCTTTGCCCGTTGCTGCATCCCGTCCCGAGAGAATAATCGGGTCAATGGCTCCATCCAGCTCAGGAATGGCGATCTGCAAAGCCACCTGTACCGGATGCAAGCCCAGATCGCTATCCGCCCATTCCTCGGTGGATTGAAACACCAGTGGCAATGCCACCATGTAGGGACGATTCAGCCGTTTCAACGCTTCCACCGCTTTGGGATGATCTTGACGGGCCGGGCCACCCACCAGCGCAAAGCCTGTCAAGGAGACCACCACATCCACAATCGGAGCCTGGGTCGCCTGATTCCAGAAAAACTCATTCACCGGCTTAGAAAAATCTAAGCCCCCGGCAAAAATCGGCAGCACCCGCGCCCCCCGTGACTCCAACTCCTGCACCATGGCCACGTAGTGGGCATCATCGCCGGTGACTAGGTGGGTCCGCTGCAGCACCAGCCCCACGCAAGGAGCCAAGGGATCCTTCACCTCATCGGGCAGATCCGCGCGGGCATTTAACCAGGCCAGATACTCCGGCACGGTGGCAAACATCTGCGGGGCCAGCGGATGCCAGATGCCCATATCCAGATAGGTGACCGGCTCGGCGAACTTAACCTGGTCTTTCATCCCCGGCAGATAGCGATCCGCCAGCATCAGCAAGAAGTTCTCCAGGTTCTCGGTGGATCCCCCTAGCCAATACTGAAAGCTGAGCATGAAGTTGCGGGCATCCTGCGCCTTATCAAAAGGCAGATATTTCAACACCTTGGGCAAAGTCTGCAACAGCTTCAGCATCCCCTCTTGAAAGCTGGATCCCTGTTTTTCCTTGCGCTTGCGCATGAACTGGGCAATGGCGCTCTTGGACTGCCCCAACTGCGCCATCGAGAAGGATCCCATCTTGTTGAGGCGCATCACTTCCGGCATCGACGGGAACACCACAGCAGCATCCAGCCGCTCCCGCACCGGCTCCACGGCTTTGACCACCTTCTGGGCAATATCTTCGATGAAGATCAGGGATCCAATGAACACATTGGCCGTCTCCAGATCCCGCTGAAAGGCTTCGTAACCCGAGGGATCCCGCAGTTCTTCCACCAGATAACCATTCATCTCGACGGCGAGGCAGGGGTTCTCTTGATTAATGCGCTGCACTGCTGCGGTCAGGGCACTCTGATACTGGGGCTCCAACACCACATACACAACCTTCATGAGGGTGCGATCCCGAAGGTCGCTGGGGGCTATGTGGCGGGTTGTCGGCTTGACCAGAGTAAACATGCGGTCGCTCTCCGTTGTGCAATGCAAAGAATGGGACAGGCAAGAGGATGGGCATTCTCCCCTATCGCCTGTCTCTCGTTCTACCAGAGAAACGGATCCCGGTTCGTCAACAACCTTAACAGCTGCAACAATTCGCAACGGTTGACAGCAACTTGTCACACCCTTTGCTCAATCATCGACTGTCCCCATCTGTAATGACAGTGATGCGCTCGGCAGTAATCGCCGCCGGGATCCGACCTTCGGCATCCGCAACGATTGCAAATCGGACATTCCCCGCCATCTCCACCGTCTCTCCAGGCCGGAGTTCCGCCCAGCGAATAGGCTCACCTCCACGGGTTACTACCGCATCTTCCGCAGGAACCACTGAGACCAAGCTGTCTGCATACCGTTCCAGGCTGGGGCTAACCTCCTCTAGATCCACCCCAATCCACTCCTCATTCCGATTCAGAAGACGCACTGTCCCGGTTAGGGTAAAGGGCTGGCCTTCCTCAGCCAACTGAACCGGATCCTCAAGCACCGTTTGATTGAGTGGACGCAAACGGGCTAGCTCCACCCGCCAACCCTCTGCCTGGCGATACAAAGTGATATCCATGGCGGAGCGGACTCGGCCATCTTCTAGGGGGTCATAGAAGGCCAACTGAGACCGCAAAGGGCGAAAACGGGGATCCTCCCGATCCGGTTCCGTCAAAAAAGTTTGTAACTCTTCTGCTGTGAATTGGAAGCCAAAGGTTGGCACAACGGCTTCCGGGGTTAAAACCGAGTCCACCCGATACACCGCCGTGTTCCCAACTTCCTGAATCCGAGTCAGGGTAGAGTGCTCTGCTGAAGCCCAGGAGCGATCCAAAGCCCCCGGCGGGATCCCTCGCAGTAGCCGCGGGGTGAGCAGTGCCTCGGCAGTGGCAAAGTCCCGCGCGTTGGCAGCCTCCACAAACTTCTGCAAAGTTTGTTCAGCCGTTTTGACCTGCCAGCAGCCGCTTAGGGGCAGTAGCACCAGAACCAGAAAAAACCACGGTCTCACATCCACACCATCCCGGAAATGACTACAGCGCTTCAAATCCCAGCCATCCCTATGGGTTTTCTGTTGGGTTCTCTGGAGATCCCTCAGCTTCAGTCGAAGAGGGATCCAGGTCGCCTGAGTGCTGCGGTTCGGATCCCTGGGGAGCTAGCTGAAGTTGCGGAGTCGCGTCCTGGGAAGAAGTCTCCCCCTCTGGAGCATCCGGCTGCCACACCTCGATCCGCCAGCCCGCCTCTTGCCGGTAAAGAGTCACCTTGACTCGGGAAGTAATGGTGTCTCCCTCAAGGCGCATCCCTACTAGCTGTGAGGCCAACTGCTGGTAGTTGGGATCCGAAAAATCAGGCTCGGTCAGGTAGGTACGCAAAGTGAGGGGATCCAAACCCAAACGTGGCCCGATATCTTCCAGTGAACCCGTCCCTTCCACCCAGACGTAAGCAGTATTGCCTGTGATCTCCTGGTTGCGTATCTGAGGGTTCTCCCCGACCAAGCCCCAGATCGAGGGCAGAGAACCAGGCCGCAAAGCATTGCTGAAGCGCTCAGTCAAATAGCTATCCGCAGTCCCCCAGTCCCCTTTATCGGTGGCAGCGATGAAGGTACTCACAACTTGATCGGGCGCTTGTACAGGTGCCTGGGTACAGGCGATCCCTCCACACAGGGCGACGACAGCAATCCAGACAGGGAAACGACGCAACATGAACACCCCTTAAAGCTCAAACCACTGCCTCCTAACCTATCAAACTTTTCTAACCCCTCAAGGCAAGTTTGGAACTCGCTAGAAAAAGGCACAGGCAATCCCACAGGTAAAGGGAGGAGAGGGAGCAAAGGAAGTGCTATCATAATCCAGCGATTTCAGCGAGCAGGTGTAACCCTATGGGGATGTGTGCTACTCCCGATGAATACAACGAACTGGGGTTGTCACATCACCTGCGAGCCTTACAAGCCAAGACCTCTCGGGAGCGTCGTGCAGCTTGGGCATTGGCACTTGTTTCCTGGCGTCAAGGACTGGATCTTGATCCAGATCATCTTCCTTGCCAACTGAATCGTCTTCATGCACTGCTTGCTCTGGGAAGCTTTCATACCGTTATTCAAGAGGGGAAAGAGCTTCTCTCTAAGTTGCTCACAGAACGCTACCTTGAGGATCCGACCCTGGGTTTATCTGGTTCTGAGCCTAAGCTTGTTTGGTATCCTTCCAAGCTTTCCGAGCATTTGGCCGACAACGGCTCTGCCCGAAAAAAAAGTGGGCGATCCAAAAAAACAAGCCCAGCTCCTACCCCCACACTCGACATTCGAGAAAAATATCTCCATACTCTGGCGCGTTGGCTAGCACATCACAGCGGAGTTTCCTACCGACCAGAAGCACTACCCTATTGGCGTCTGGCCGCAACCATTGATCCGGACGATATTGAAGCCCAGATGGTTATCGCTATGAATGCGGTAGCACAGGTACAACCAGAAGGGCCTTTTTTGCTCCAAAGAATTGCCAGTCGTTACCCTGGTCACAAAGAAAGGGCGATCCAATGTCTCCGATTGGCACTAGATCGCTATGTTCCAAAAGAAAAACCAGCTCCAGAGACCTCAGAATTTCCATCTGAGAACGCAGATGAGACTGCAGAGCCAGAGATCCCAAGTCAAGAGGAAAAGTTAGAGATCTGGATCCATTACGAAGGGTTTAAGTTCAATCTAGAATCCAACCTAACGAGTATAGTTACTTTCGTCCTGCTCACGCAAGATCGCTGGTTTGAAAGCGAAATTGAGCTGTGCAAGCAAATTTTAAGGCCAGGCATGAATGTTATCGATGTGGGAGCCAATGTTGGTGTCTATACATTTTTGTTTGCCAGATGTGTGGCTCAATCCGGCAAGGTATATGCTATTGAGCCAACCCCAGGATGCTTGGAGTGCCTCAAATCGACAACGAAACAAAACAAGCTGAATAAAGTAGTGCAGGTGATCGAGGCCGCGGTAGGAGAAGAATCGGGCGAGGTTTACCTTGTAGATGAAGGTGTAAGTGTCTTCAACCGTATCGTTACAGATCCGATGTCAGTTGTCGAGGAAACAAAGCCCGTAGAACAAATCACTTTAGATAACCTATGGGTGTCAGAGGGAGAGCCTACCATTGATCTGCTCAAGGTCGATGCAGAAGGGGCAGAGGTTCCAGTTTTGAAAGGTGCCAGAAAGATGCTGGAAACCTGTACCCCCATCGTTATGTTTGAGAACCAGCATGCTGGTCAAACCACGGGACTAGAATCCGCGAGGATTCTTTCCGAGTTTGGTTACCTCATCTATGTGTACAACCCCTTTATTAAGGATCTCAGTCCGATTCAGGCATCTGTACAGCCTCCTAGCGCATTAAACCTAGTTGCTGTGCATCCAAATCGATTCACACATCTGAGTGAAGCGGGTTTACTCTAAACTAACTGCACTAACTGCTGAAACAAAAATTGAAACAAAATCGGAGCAAGATTATGCCTTTCCCCATTAGCGACATTCTTGGCAAGGATATGCCCTTCATCAAGGTTGTGGATGTAGGTGCGATGTACTTGGGGGGGGACAACTTCGACAAGCTGGTTCAACAAGGCCATGCCCAAGTCATCGGATTTGAGCCCCAGAAAGAGGAATGTGAGAAGCTGAATGCCAGGGCACTCACCGAAGCCCCAAGTGCAGATAAAGTCAAGAGGAATTACTTGCCCTACTACATTGGTGACGGCTCTCGTCGAAATTTTTATCTAACCAATGTAGGCTATACCTCTTCTCTCTATAGGCCCGACGAGGAAATTCTCAGGCATTTCGAGCATCTTTCAGATGTCTGTCAGGTTGTACAAACTGAAGAGGTACAAACCACTCGGCTTGATGACATTGCTGAATTAGGAGAAGTAGATTTCCTAAAAGTTGATGTTCAAGGTGCAGGATTAGATGTCATTCGTGGTGCTGGCAAAACCCTAAAGAATGTAACGGTCATTCAAACGGAAGTTGAATACATTCCGATATATAAAAATCAGGCCCTATTTAGTGATATCGATCTGGCCCTGAGAGAGAATGGCTTCTGGCTACATGGCATGACTGCGAACTCTGGAGCCTGCTTGAAACCTTTTTCCGCTAGAACCTATCGTCCCTATACCCAAGTGCTTTGGTGCGACTATGTGTATATCAAGAACTTTATGCAGCTAGAGCAACTCTCTTCTCGGCAGAGGCTTGTCATGGCTGTTATCTTACATGAGATTTTCTTGTCTTATGATTTGACTGCTTTCATCCTCGGTGTTCATGATCAAATCATGGAAACTCGACTAAAAGATTTTTATCTTGCCAAGATGTTTGCTGCTCTATAAAATTTCAATCGCTTTTATCCTTAATGGTGAACAACTATGATTGTGATTGATGGCGTTATTTGGCAGTCAGAAGGTTTCTTTCGTTCTTATACTGTCGATCAATCTCAGATTTGGTTAAGTTTAATCGCTGAATGGCTGACCAGCAAGAAGTCTACCGAGCTGGTGATCTTAACTCGCGGACAAACCTGGTTGCCTCCTGGCACTTTTTTTACCGAGATACCTCGCTTTAGTTTTGAGGAAGTCGAAGAGGATAGGGTCGGACTACAAAGTATCTGCGACCAATTAAAAGCCAAGCTTTTTATCTCGACTGGCTATACGACCCCGCTGTCAACTCCGTCGGTAGCATTTGTCTACGATCTGGAGGTGGAACGAGGCAGCCAGTTTCAGTCTGAGTACCTAGAGAAGAAAAATAGCCTGCTTAATGCTGTTCACTATGTTTGCTTTTCAGATGTTATAAAAGTTGGTTTGCAAGAGTATTACCCAGGGATCCCTTCAGACCACATTTCGGTGGTTTACCCGGCCATTGGAAGCTGGGCAAGGCCAGCCTCTGCCAACCTGACGGCAGAATTTCGTCGGAAATATAAGCTCACTCGCCCTTTCTTTCTGGCCGTTATACCTGAACAAATCGTTGACTATCGCGGCATTCAAGCCTTGAGCCAAGCATGGGAGCTGATGCAAGGACAAAAGCTTTCCCGTACAGAGCTGGTTTTTGCCTTCCCTAGCTCTGTAAACGTCGATCCAGCCAAAGCACAAATGCCACAAGCAAATGGCCTTCATTACCTCAGCCTAACCAATGCCGAGTTGGCTTGTGCTTATTCTGCATCTTTAGCTTTGATTGCTCATGATACTTTCCGCGCCGAAAGTGCTCTTGAGGCGATGGCCTGCGGTTGTCCGGTGGTCAGTTACCGAGATGATCGTTCCGGCACGAAACAATCCCATCTCCGTTCCAGTGAGACTCTAGCTTCGACTCTGCTCTGTCAGGGATCCCTGCAAGAGCTGGCTGAGGCCTTGGTGCAAATTCAGACCTATCAAGTCAGAACCCCATTGATTAGCAAGGGATTAGAGCGAGCCAAAGGATTTAGTTGGCCGGTTATGGCTGAACAGCTCTGGGAAATCTTTGAGCAAGTCACTGCCGAGCAGCACCTAGCAGTCTAGCGGCTAATGGCCGCTAACGACCAAGTTCCTCCACATTTGCCGGTAGGCTCGCTCTAAGGCCCGAGCATGGGCTTGAGGATCCCTCAGGGGAGAAGCCTCCATCATCGAGCGAAGGTTATGCCGCAACTCCCGTAAACGCGGCAGATCCCGAGCAAGATCGACAGCAATCTGCACATAGTCATCTGGAGTCTCTCCGATTAACTCCGGCAGGCCCACATTCGACAAAATCGAGACACCTACCCGGCACACATGGGCATTGCCTACCAGTACTACCACAGGCACGCCTCCCCACAAGGTTTCACAAGTCGTGGTAGTGCCATTGTAGGGGAAAGGATCCAGACCAATATCAATCTCGTTGTAGATTTGAAAGTGCTCAGAAAATCCTTGCCGATCACCCACCAGTACCACTTGATCCCGGCTAATACCATAGCTCTCGAAGTGGTTCCAAAAGATCTCCCGTACACTGCTATCAGTGTAACGCTGGTTTTTCAGCAGCAGCCGCGATTGAGGTAACTGCCTCAGAATATTAGACCAAACCTCGATGACATTGGGGGTAATTTTGGTAGGGTTGTTGCAGCATCCAAAGGTAACCACACCACTACTGAGGGCCGGCAGCTCAGAAACCTGAGGAAAAACATCTATGGGATTATAGCACAAGAAACTCTTCGGCAAACGAATCAACTTTTCGGTATGAAAGCCATCCGTCAAAGCAGGTGGATCAGCATAGCTATCGGTAATGCGGTAGTCCACCAAACTCAGTCCGGTGGTATCAGGATATCCCAGATAGGTAGCCTGAATGGGAGCTGGCTTTAATGCCAACACCTGCAAGCGACTGTAGCCCGTATGACCCGCCAGATCCACTAAAATATCAATTTTATCTTCATGGATTAGGGTCGCTACGTCCAAATCCGAGGAGATCTTAGAAATATCATGCCAAACATCTGCTTTTTCCCTCATTCTTTCGGTAACAACATCGGGCTGGGGCACATTGGAATAACAATGAATCTGGAACTGCTCATGATCATGATGATTATAGACATGCTCAAAAAATAGGCTGACAGAGTGAAGCTTAAAATCTCCAGAAATATAGCCAATTCTTAGTGGACGCTTTAGATCCCGGTCACGATGATAAGGGCGACGATACTGAACTACCGAAGCTTGATAGGCATCTCCCCATTTCTTGTGTTCCCGATAGGTCTCTTCAGGGTCAAAATCAGGGGCATAATGTAAACCCATCAAAATATTGCCATGGAAGGCGATCACCCCTGGGGCAAGCTTGGCAGATTTACGATAGGACTGAATCGCTTCCCGATGACGGCACTGCTGTAAATAGGTACCCGCAAGGCCTGCATAGGTGGCTGGGTCTTCCGGGCTGATTTCCAAGGCCCTTTCAAAAGAAGCGACAGCTTCAGCCAACCGATTTAATCCTTTGTAGGTGGATCCCAACGCCCGATGAACATCCAGAAAGTCTGGCTTCAGTTGGGCTGCCTCCAGCAGGATTGGCAAAGCCTCATCATAGCGGTGCTGGTTATGTAACATTAAACCCAAATTGCAATAGGCTTCCGCCAGTTCTGGATCCTGGGTTAATGCCTGCCGATACTGAAGCTCTTCTTGCTCTGGCTTGTTCAGAAGTCGGTAGGCAATACCCATATTATTGTAAGCAAGAGCATAATCGGGTTTATGAGCCAAAGCCTCCTCAAAAAGACGGATAGCATTCTCACTCTGAACCAGATCAAGCAGCAGACACCCTGCCTGAAAATATCCTTCGGCAAAATCAGGCTTTCTTCCTACAGCCATCGACAAATGTTTTATGCTATCTCCTACTCTACCCTGCCCAAAAGGATTTTTTTTGCTCCTTTCTGTCAGTAGAGTGGCTAGGCTCCGATAGGCCTCGCTGTAGTCAGGATTTAGCCCAATAGCCACATGATAATAATCAAAAGCACGAAAAGATTCGCCCAACTTACGATAGGCTGTTGCGATATTTAGATAAATTCGGGGGTTCTCCGGTTGCAAGCGCAGCGCCTCTTGGTAGAGCTCTAAAGCTTCCTGTGGATGGTCTTGTTCTAGTAGAACTGTACCCAAATTGATATAGACCGAAGGCAGAGATGGATTCAGTTCAATGGCTCGCCGAAAAGAAAGAATAGCCTGCTCATGTTCTCCGTTTTGTTCGGATAAAAGGCCATAGGCATTGTGCAGTAGAGCATTGGTTGGCTCCCGTTCGAGCAGGCGCTTGAGAATATCCAACCCCTCTGTCAATCGACCCAGTTCCCCATACAGCTCAGACAACTGCATCAGCCCATCTGGGTTCTCGGGTTGGTGTTTTAGGGCCAGTTCTAGATGATCCGCAGCCGTAGCGATCCATCCTCGCTGCCGATAGATTTGTGCCAGATTTAACAATACCTGTGCATCATCAGGTTGCAGGGCCAATACCCTTTGGTAGTACCCTTCTGCTTGTTGAGATTGGCCCAATTGAAAATAGCAAAACCCTAAATTGTAGAGAGCTTGTACATATCCCTCCTGGAGAGATTCAGCCCGTAAATAGTGGTCTATTGCTTGCTCATAATGGCCAACTGACTGCAGAACTACCCCCAAATTACAGCAGAAGGCAGCTTGTTCGGGTCGCTGCTGGATCGCTTGTGAAATCAACTCGATCGACTCTTGAGCACGTCCAGTCTGAAAAAGCAGAACCCCGAGCAAATGCAAAACATCCGGCTGCTGCGGTTGTAATACCAAAGCTTGACGATAGGCGGCTTCGGCTTCTGCCCACTGACTGGCCTGATGAAACTGTGTGGCCGCCTGAAATAGGCTCTCAAACTCTGTTGTCATTTGCCTGGTTTCGTGGGGAGGTAGGTGATCATTATACTGCATGGCCAACCGCTCAAAAGTTCACCTTTTGGCCTTGAGAAATCTCTATAAGGGTTGGATCCTATATTCAGCCTAGGCGATCCTCGCTACAGCCTTTTCCGACTTTATGTACGACACAAGGTCAAGAAGAAATGATTGTCGGACAAAGGGTTGGCCTGGATCAGCTGTAGTATGTATCGCTGGAAAAGGCTGTAGTCGTGAGTGCACTACTTTTTGAGAAAAATTTTTTAGAAAAAAATAAAAAAATTGGGCGACTCTATCCCTAGAAATCGCCCAACCAAAGACTCAGTTTAACGAACTCGTGGCAGTCCGATGGAAATCAGACTAGCGAGGTATCGTGAAGGTCACATCCAAGCGAGGAGCAGAGGAGGTGGTGAGTGGCTCAGGAGTACCCTTGTCAAACTCAGCACGACAAACACCATCAGCCCCCTGACTGACTTCTAAGCCAGAGTTCACCACGGTGCTGGTTACTGTAGCGGGCACAGAAGTGGTACCAATTGCCGTGACTGTTCCAATACCAGGAACAGTTACAGAGATAGAAGCAGTACCCGTGCTAGTGACAAGCTGAGAAACAGAGCCGGAAGCCGAAGCGGTCACAGTGGCGTTGAAGCCAATGGTTCCAGCCTCTGTCTGAGCCTCAATGGTAGCAGTTCCTGGTGGAACAGAGCCAGTACCACTAGCCGTCAGGCCATTGATGGTAAAGGTACCACTAATGGACACACCACCAAAAGTGACCGTTTGAGTCTCTGAAGAAGAGCTGAAGGTAACAGGAATATTTCCACTGATGGTGCCTGTACCCGAAAGGGTTTGGACACCCGTAGCGGTATTAACAATCTGCTGAGAAGCAGTAGCAACTGCGGTCTGTGTGATGGTAGCGGTAACCGAGATGGTTCCACCAGCGGTAGCCGCACCCACCCAAACTGGGAAGGCTTGATTGTTCCAAACTTCTTTGGCACACTGCAAGCGCACCTGATAGAAGCGGCTGCCAGACACGGCACGCTGCACACCAGGAGCCACATCAGCAGTACGCGGCCCAGCGGAAACATCCCCGCCCAACACGTTGCCGTTGATGCTCAAGGCGATGAAGCTCGGCGTAGAAGCCGGAGCGAAGAAGTCGCTAGAGACCACGTTGTTAGTGGCACCCAAGGTGACTTCCTGGAACACCACGTTGTTAGCAGGAACGTTGCTGGGCGTGGGATCCAAGAAGAAGAAGCCACGACCAAAATCACCAACACCAATCAAAACACTGTCGTTAGAGGGCAACTGAACAAGCGTCAGTTGAGCACGAGAGACAACAGCATTGGAGGGAATCGAAGCAGGAATGGGGAAGGACAACACCGAACGGTAGTCAGTATAAACACCCACCGGAACGTTCTGAGCCGGGCTTGCGCGACGGATACCGTAGCCCACCGGGATGGCCACCGGACTGGAAAAGATCTGACCATTCGGGGTTACAGCAGCCAGCTGGGTGGCCAAGAAGGCGATCGGGCCAGGGCCAACTGCAGTGTTGCCAGTGGTGAAGGTGAAGGTTTGTGGGGTTGGGAACAGCGGGCGACCATCCGCAAACAGATCCGGCTGAGCAGTAACTGTAAGAGTGTAGGTCTGATCGTTAACCAGTGGAGAGTTGGGAGTACAAGTTATCTCCGTAAAGTCAGGAGCTGTCTCAACACAGGTAAATGCAACACTGGCTCCACTGCTAGCCACCAAGCGAATCGCTTGCAGGAAAGGAGCCACGTTGACAGGGGTACCAAACCGGAAGCGAATGGAGGTGTCAATGGCAACCCCAGTTACCGTTCCACCAGGAAGCAGGCCAGTAGACTCACCTAGGCCGGAGCCACCACTGGAAGTGCGGGTGACCGTCACGCTCAGAAGAAGGTTGGCAGGAGTCGGAGTTGGTGGCGGAGCTGGAGGAGCCGGAGGTGCTGGCGGCGGAGCAGGGGGCGGGGGCGGGGGCAGGGGCACCGTGCTGGAAGAGCTGTCATCACTACAACCGGCCAGGATGATCGGCAGCATCACCACTGCAGATGCCAGCGACAGAGACCCAAGTGACTTCATCAGCCACTTATACGATTTTCCGTTCATTCTTTCTCCTCTTTACCAAAAAGTAGGGTTCGGCTGAACACTTCCCTTAACTTACCCGATCAACCTCTCTAAGGCAACTGAAAGCCGTAGGAGGTAGCCACTCGAGTGGGAGACGCATACACGCCTGTGTCAGCGGTTGCTCTGGTTACTCCGTAGATCATACAGGCAGATCTGCCTGGTTTGACAAGTATTGCTGTTTTTTTCTGGCTTGGCGGGACAGAAAACCTGGGAAGAAGGGATCCTGACCTATTCAGGTCGTCGATACAGATGCCTCTTCAGCCTCAATCGGTAGCGTCTTGTAGCAATGGCTCCACTTGAGCCAGTTGAGATCTCTATAAGGACATCGGGGGCGGGCTCCCGTTCGGCCAGTTAAACTCGCTGCGCCCAGCTTATTTACAGAAACTTTTGTACGCATCGGTGGGGTATTCCCGAGGATTTTCAGCCGGCCGGCAAAGGCTAGAACTCTTACTCAGCAGGGGGTGTGGGGATGTTTCTGTAAAAAACAGGAAGATTTGCCTATTTCCTCACAGAATCATGCTTAATCCGGGGCAGAAGGGTGGCAGGATGAGGAGTGGATGTTTTTCACTGGAGACATAACCAGGATGGCTACCTACAAGGTCACTCTGATCAATGAAGAGCAAGGCTTGAACACCACCATTGAAGTACCGGATGACGAGTACATTTTGGATGTGGCCGAGGAGCAAGGCTTGGAGCTGCCTTATTCCTGCCGCGCTGGAGCCTGTTCGACCTGTGCGGGCAAGCTGACCAGCGGCACGGTGGATCAAAGCGATCAATCCTTCCTGGATGATGATCAGATCGAGGCGGGCTACGTGTTGACCTGCGTGGCTTACCCTACCTCCGACTGCACCATCATCACCCACCAAGAAGAAGAGCTTTATTGAATCGGGTTCTTGACTGGGCTCCGTCCTTGCCCCCTGACTTACCATTCCCCCTCGGCATTGTATGTTGAGGGGGTTGTTTTGGTGGGTGGGGCCGGCTGTTTCGGCCCGGTGGGTGCCTATTGGGGGCTAGAGGGGTTGAGGTGATGGACAATGAGCGCCTCTAGCTTGGCCGGCCACTCTGGATCTTGCTGAGGGTTAACGGGAGTACGGCTGGGATCCGATTTCATCCTGTCCACTAGCTCTTGAGCGGCTAAGGGATCGCCAGTTTCATCCCAATAGGTGGCCAGTTCGGAGGTGCTCATCGCTTGATAAGTTGGCCTCATATAATACTCCCGTTATTCAAAACAGTGACTATCAGGGGCTCTATAGAAGCTGCGGCGGGCTCTCGGGAAATCCAGATTATGACCACCTCACCTCCCGAAACCTGTTGTATTCTTCTCATTTTTCATTTGCCAGCCTAGCTCGACCAACCGATGGCACTTCCCACTGGGCGGCATGGCCAAATTGTGGCTCCGTTGGAAGAGAAGGTGAACCTGCTGCTGTTGTATGAGGGGTGGTACGACCCGCTGGAACTGAAGGGACCGATGCCGTAAAGTCTGAGCTGTTCCCAGGGGTGGAATTGCGGGCGGAGCAGATACTGGCTGCGGATTCGAGTTATTCTGGTAGAGCTATGGGGAGTTAGCTCAGTTGGTAGAGCGCTGCGATCGCACCGCAGAGGTCAGGGATTCGAATTCCCTACTCTCCATTTTTTGTAAGATCCATCTTGACCCAGCAGAGGTCAGGGATGCGTATAGATTTTGCTGGACTTGTAGGTGAACAACAAGCCAGGGATCCATTCTCAGAATAGTCTTGAGCAGTTTTCTATCAATTCATGCTGCTCGCCAGAATCAGTCAAAGAATCGGTGCTTTGTCAAAAAGTATTCGATAGAGAAGGGGAAAAAATAAGGTTAGCAACGGGTCAAATCTTCCGATCCTAATCTGTTTGTCCGCTCTCTTCTGATTATCTAAGTCAAGACAGATGTATACCTTGCCAAAATCCTACAAATGTGGGTCTACATCATTTTTCACAGCAGCACAGGCTGGGATTTATAGATCGGTATGAGATCGGTATGCCATGTGGGCAATGACGTAGGACTATCGGGGTGGAGAGGGGATCCCTGGCAAGCGATAAGTGCAGTCTATTGTGCAGATTCGTAAATGCATCGTCTGGCAAGATCAACGCAACTGTATTTCTCATCGTTTCGAATCATGAAATTGATTGTATTTCCCCGGATCTGATTTCTCGATGCCGATGGCAATGTGTTATTTGTTTGCGAAGTATCTACCTCAGCTCAAAAAACATAATCCTCACCTTTTACATCCGACAGGAGACTACTATGAGTGGCGAAAGCAAATGCCCCTTTATGAGCGGAGTGCAGAAGGTCACAGCCGGCCATGGCACCTCTAATCGAGACTGGTGGCCCAATCGGCTGAATCTGGCCATTCTCCGGCAGCACTCATCCAAGTCCAATCCCCTGGGTGAGTCTTTTAACTATGCTGAGGCGTTCAAAAGCCTTGACTATGCTGCCCTGAAGGCAGATCTGTTCGAGCTGATGACCCACTCCCAGGACTGGTGGCCCGCCGACTATGGCCACTATGGACCACTTTTTATCCGCATGGCCTGGCACAGTGCTGGCACCTACCGAATTGGGGATGGTCGCGGCGGCGGCGGTACGGGTAACCAGCGCTTTGCCCCGATTAACAGTTGGCCCGATAATGCCAACCTCGACAAAGCTCGTATGCTCCTTTGGCCGATCAAACAGAAATACGGCCAGAAAATCTCCTGGGCCGATCTGATGATCTTGGCGGGCAACTGCGCTTTGGAGTCGATGGGCTTCAAAACTTTGGGCTTCGCCGGTGGACGCCCAGACATTTGGGAGCCGGAAGAAGACATCTACTGGGGATCCGAAGGCGAATGGCTCGCGGACAAGCGCTACTCCGGTGACCGCCAGCTGGAAGATCCACTGGGTGCCGTGCAGATGGGCTTGATCTACGTGAACCCAGAAGGGCCGAACGGCAACCCTGACCCGGTGGCGGCGGGCCGGGATATTCGGGAAACCTTTGGACGAATGGCCATGAACGATGAAGAGACGGTTGCCCTCACTGTCGGTGGACATACCTTCGGCAAATGCCATGGCGCGGGGGATAAAGCCCTGGTGGGCCCAGAACCTGAGGGCGCCAGCATCGAAGAGCAAGGGCTGGGCTGGACGAGTAAGTTTGGTTCTGGCAAAGGCGCAGATACGATTACCAGTGGCATCGAAGGAGCCTGGACCACCAACCCCATTAAGTGGGACAACAACTACCTGGAGAACCTATTTGGCTACGAGTGGGAGCTGGTGAGAAGCCCTGCCGGAGCTTACCAGTGGATCCCCAAAAATGGTGCGGGCGCAGGTACTGTCCCCGATGCCCATGATCCCAACAAGCGCCATGCCCCAATCATGACCACGGCAGATATGGCCATGCGAATGGATCCCGTCTACGAGCCGATTGCGCGGCGCTTTCTGGAGCACCCCGAAGAGCTGGAACTAGCCTTTGCGCGGGCCTGGTTTAAGCTGACCCACCGCGATATGGGGCCGCGAGCCCGCTATCTTGGGCCAGAAGTACCTGCAGAGGAGTTTCTCTGGCAGGATCCGGTTCCCCCAGTCACCCATGAATTGATCAATGAGCAGGATATCGCCGCCCTCAAGGGCAAAATCCTTGCCTCGGGGCTGTCGGTATCTCAACTGGTCTCGACTGCCTGGGCCTCAGCCTCCACCTTCCGGGGATCCGATATGCGGGGTGGAGCCAACGGGGCACGCATTCGACTGGCACCCCAGAAGGATTGGGAGGTGAACCAACCGGCCCAACTGGCGACGGTGCTACAAACCCTGGAAGGGATCCAACGGGAGTTCAACAGCTCCCAGTCGGGTGGTAAGCAGGTGTCTCTGGCTGACCTGATTGTGCTGGGGGGATGTGCCGGTGTGGAGCAGGCAGCCAAGAATGCTGGCTACGACATCACGGTACCCTTCAAGCCGGGTCGGACGGATGCCTCTCAGGAGCAAACGGATGTGGACTCCTTTGCCGTACTAGAGCCCAAGGCGGATGGGTTCCGCAATTACCTGAAAGCCGGCCTAACCCTCTCGGCGGAGGAGTTGCTGGTGGATCGGGCTCAATTGCTAACCCTAACTGCGCCAGAGATGACGGTGCTAGTGGGTGGTATGCGCGTCCTTAATACCAACGTGGGGGGAACTCGGCATGGGGTTTTCACTCAGCGGCCAGAAGCCTTGACCCACGATTTCTTCGTGAACCTGCTGGATTTGGGTACAACCTGGCGGGCGACCTCTGATGCCCAAGAGGTGTTCGAGGGGCAGGATCGCAAAACCGGGGCACTCAAGTGGACAGGAACCCGGGTTGATCTCATTTTTGGCTCTAACTCAGAGTTGCGGGCCCTGGCAGAGGTTTATGCCTGTGCTGACTCACAGCCGAAATTTGTGCAGGACTTTGTGGCGGCCTGGGACAAGGTGATGAACCTGGATCTCTTTCACCTGGCGTGACGTTGGGGCAGCCTGGATAAATCCTGAGGTTGACATTCTCTCCACGCATACAGCCTTTTCCGACTTCATGTACAACATAAGGTCAAGAAGAAAGTCTTGTCGGACAAAGGGTTGGCTTACATCGGCGGTAGCATATATCGCTGGAAAAGGCTGTAATCTTTAGATTTATCTTGATTTATCTTTGATTTGCGTGGAGATTCCTTGGTTCATACCCAAGATTTCCTGTTGCTATGCACGTTCTGCGGCCTACACAGTCAGCTAGGCTGTTCGCGCCAGCGTGCCGTAGGCACTATGCGGCTATGGCTCAATCTCTATTCCGGCAGGTGCCGCAGGGTCGGGACATACTCACGGTACAGTTGATTTAAAATTTCCAGGCCAATGCGCGTACGACCATCAGGGGGACGCGCCTCAATCGCTGTTTTCACCCTCAGGATTGTTCCGACAGGATAGGGAGAGCGAAATTCTTCCCGCTTGCCTAAAAAGACATCGGTAAAGTAGTCGATCAGCCGCTTCACCTCCCCCACATCCTTACGGGAAATATCCATGTCCAAAACTGTCGTCAGCTTGGCCCGCATCGCCTGAAAGCTTTGTTGGCTGGTGTTAATCGCTACCCGCTTGGCTAAGCTATCCACCACAATCTGAGCAATTTGCAACACACTTTGATCAACAATCTCGCGGTGGCGAGCAGCAAAGCGCAATTGTACCTCCTCCAGGAAGCGCTCGCGGGCCAGAACATTGATGCCGTTGGGTTCTAGGTCTACCCCATATCCCTGCAACTGTTTGTATTGATTCAGCACCCACTGGTTGTAGAACGAGTCAGCCAAAGCTCGCCAGTAGCCAATGATCGTGGCTTCGCTGAACGGAATGTTGAGCAGGTAGGTTTCGCTGGTGATCAGGCGCAAATGCTCCATCAGCTTGTCTCGCTCCTTTTCATCCAGATGGGAGGTGCGCGGCACCCAAACGGCTCCATACTCGCTTTTGACTTCACCGGGCAGGGATCCGAAAACATTGTCGAAAAATTGATGGATGCTAAAGAGCAAAAATTTATCCGGATCTTGCAGGCGTTTGAGCAGTTCTTGTTTTTCTTCTTCTTGGTACTGGGCCACCAGTTTCTGCGCCTGGGTCATCTCGCCGCGGGCCACTTCCACATCCTGCCGCAGCCTGTGAATCTCTTCTGCGCTCACCATTTCCATACTGGAGGCTTCCCGAACCCCACTGAAGTAGCCGCCCGCCAACCCTGTCCCGCCAACGCCCACCAGCGGATCATCGCTGTCGTTGTCCATGGTGAGAAGGCGAGAGAGGGCCCGCACCCGGACACGATGGCTAGAAGAACGCAGGGATCCCACCTCGATCGGGGCCCAACTCTGCAGACGGGACAACCCACCAATGCGGTAGAGAGTATAAAAATACTTACTCAGCAACGTGGCCAACAGATACTTATTTCTGACCTCGTTGTATTCCAAATAGGCTCGCAAACACAGTTGGAAGGCAATATTGGGCAGGTTTCGGCAAGCCTGCATGACCTTTTCATACACCCTCTGTAGATGCGGGCGAAAGCTACGCGGGATCGCTTCCGGTCGCAAGCCGCGCAACAAAAATTCTTCTTGTCGCAGATCCTGGGCTGTGAAGAAAAAGGTTTCCTGCCACAGTAGCTCATCCAAATCGCGGGCAAAAATCGGTTTCAGATGGTCAATAATCTGCACCACAATCGACTCGGTGAAAGTCGGCACGATTTTCTCAATATGCAGTTGTTCGTAGACGGAGCGCAGCCGATCCCCGCGAAAATCTTCGATGGAGATCAACCCCTTCATGGTACCGATCCGGCCATTGCTCATTAGAAACTTATAGACAATTTCGGCAGTGGCCTCTTGAGAAAGCACAGGTGTGCCCGTCAGTTCGGGGCAAATTTGTAGTGGGCGCAGCAGGCGGCTAGTTTCGCTAAGGCTAAAGCAGCTCCAGGCAGATTGGTTCAAAACCACCAGAGACAAGCTGGCTAGTAGTTGCTTCTCGTCCAAATCTTCCAGCCGAATTTCCCCGTCCGGCAACTGGATCGAAACGGGAGGCAAAGTGGCACGGGGATCTGGTATCGGTGGAGAAGATTCCGAGAGAGGAGATGCACTCATGCGACAAAGCCCCATACAGGTACAACGAAACTCGGTAAGAGGGATCGCTGAACGCCATCAAAACTCATCTGTACATTCTTCAAGTGCAGGGCTGCGCTCCACCGCTTAAGCCATTGGCAAAGGGAATATTCCTCTGGTATCAGTATCCTGGGGCTTCCGTCCTCTGTGTATCGTGCAACCACGGTTCTTGTAGCTATATAAACTTCTATGCAACGCTAGAAATACGGGAAATTGCTGAGGCCTCCTCTATCATCGCTAACCAGCTTCGCTACCGCAAGCCTTCTGTCTCCCACCCTCGGGGGGAGTCTTCCGCGATTCTGACACCGATACAAGTCAAGGAGTGCGACAATAGCAACGGTTCTGGTGACAGGTATTAGACAGATATTGGATATCAATCTCTATCCCGCTTGCTAGACTGCCCTTCAACCGATGTTTGGATCCGGATACAGCGATCATGGCTGCCATTCTGATTGTTGATGACGATCCCACCATTCGGCTGGTACTGAAGCGGTCTCTGGAGCGACAAGGCTACACCGTCGAGATGGCTACCAATGGCCTTGAGGGAGTGGAACAGGCACACCTTATCTCCCCTGGGCTGATCATCTGTGATTGGATGATGCCGGATATTGATGGCCTTGAGGTGTGCCGACGCATCAAATCGGATCCCAAGTTTTCCACCACTTTTTTTATTTTGCTGACGGCTCGCACCGAGGTGGAGGACAGGGTGCAGGGGTTGGATGCCGGAGCCGATGAATTTTTAAGCAAACCGATCGACCCCAATGAGTTGCAAGCCCGCGTTCGGGCCGGGTTGCGGCTGCACCAACTGAGCCACGACCTGCAACAGCAAACCTCCAAATTGCAAGCAGAATTGGCGGAGGCTGCCCACTATGTCAAATCTTTACTGCCCAAGCCGGACTTTTTCCCTGACTACAATATCGCTACCGACTGGCGCTTTTTGCCCTCGCAAGAGTTGGGGGGAGATTCTTTTAACTACCACTGGCTGGACGAGGAGCATTTGGCCATTTATCTGCTGGATGTGTCCGGACATGGGGTGGGATCTGCCCTCCTATCGGTATCGGTGATGAACCAGTTGCGCACTCAGAACTTGCCGGATATAGATCCCCGTCAGCCGGAGGCTGTGTTGCGCGCCCTCAATCACTCGTTTCAAATGGGATCCCACAATGAAATGTACTTCACCCTTTGGTATGGGGTTTACCAGCCCACATCCCGCTTGCTTTCCTTCGCCAGTGCTGGGCATCCCCCGGCGTTGCTGATCGATCCGACCCATACAACCTCGGTAGAACTGAAAACCCCCAATTTGCCGATTGGGATTTTGCCCAACCCAAGCTTTCAAATGGATCAAGTGCGGATCCCGGCCGCCAGCCACCTCTACCTGTTCAGCGATGGAGTTTATGAGGTGGCCAATCGAGAAAAAGAGCTGTGGGGGTTGGACAATTTGATCGCTCTGCTCAATCATGATGGTGCCGGCAGCTTGGATCAAGTCGCTCAGCGAGCCCAAGCTTTCCGAGGCCAACCCAACTTCGAAGATGATTTCTCGCTGCTGCGGGTCAGCTTTGGTTAAATCTTGGTTAAATTCTCCGCCTGCCAGGGGCCTCTTGCGGAGAATGGTGGAGCTCTCTAGGGACACAGGTCTGGCAGCCCTAGCGTGAACATGAACAGGTTCTCAGAGAAAATCGCTACCCCTAGAGAATTTGCCGCCTTTCGACCCAACCTCCGGCTCCATCTCGACAGCCGGATATGTCAACTGCAACACAAAGTTGTATCTGTTGCTACGAAATGAGACCAGGTTCTATCATGGGATTGGGAAGGCAAGTCGAGATTTGTATCCCTAGCCCCTTGGTGTGCTGCCCTAGTCATACGTTCAGGTAAAGTTATGCCCACTTTACAAGCCACCCACTACGCGGTTGAGGCCATTCAAGAGGAAGCCCGTCGCCTCATTCGTCAGGGATCCCTGCGTCGCTCAGAAGCCATCTCCCACCTACAGCCCTTTTTCCCGCAGCGGGAGTGGCAGTCGATTGCTGAGGAGTTAGAGCTGCAGGACTACTGCCCTTCTGATCCAATCTGCGATTTGATCGGTGGTTGCGAAGAGTGGCGCGAAGATTGAGGGAGTGTTTTCTAGGCTTCATCCTCTTCGAGAGTCATTTTCAGAGGATGCAAAGAGGTTAACTTTGGGAGCTGAGCTGAACGGCAGGTTCCCTGAACTTACTTTTTGGATCTTTTTTGAGTTTTTCTCCGCTCCGTTGGGGGGGGGTGGAGTGTTTCCTCCCTGTTAGCGGTAGGCTGAATGAATTATAGTCAGTAATCAACCGTTCCTTTCCCCTCAGGTTCGCATGGGTCAGACTGCTGTCGTTGCCACCTCAGATAGAGGTCTCGACCTGAACAGCCTCGATTTTGAGGCACCGGGATGGTTGCGGGCTTTGCTCTCGGGAGCCGTGGATCCTGGCGATGGGCTACGGCCTTATACCCCGGAAGAGGCCGACCTACTGCGACGGGCCTTCGAGTTTTCCTATTGTCTGCATCAGGGCCAAAAACGCAAATCTGGGGATCCCTACATTGCCCATCCAGTGGCCGTTGCCAGTTTGTTGCGGGATTTGGGAGGGGACGCAGTCACGGTTGCTGCCGGCTTCCTACACGACATTGTTGAAGATACAGAAGTTACCTTGGAGGCTTTAGAAGCCGAATTTGGATCTGAAGTGCGCCTGCTGGTGGAGGGGGTAACCAAACTTTCTAAATTCAACTTTTCTAGCAAAACAGAGCAGCAAGCCGAAAATTTTCGCCGCATGTTTGTGGCTATGGCTAAAGATATTCGAGTGATCGTAGTCAAGCTGGCGGATCGCTTACACAATATGCGCACGCTGCAATATCTTGCCCCCAGCAAGCAACGACAAATTGCAGCAGAAACCATGGAGATTTTCGCTCCATTGGCCAATCGACTCGGGATCTGGCATTTTAAATGGGAACTAGAGGATCTGGCGTTTAAGTACCTGGACTACGATGCCTATCGACAAATCCAGGAATTGGTCAATGCCAAACGAACTGAACGAGAAGCTGAGATCCAAGTTTTTATCGAGAAGCTGCGACAACAGCTGATCAAAGCTGGACTTGAACATTTCGAGATTAGCGGACGACCCAAACATCTTTACGGCATCTATCGTAAGATGCAGCAGCAGCGCAAAGAATTTCACGAGATCTACGATCTGTCGGCAGTACGCGTGATCGTGCAAACTAACAGCGAATGTTACCGGGTGCTGGCGGTGGTGCATAATTGTTTCCGTCCCATTCCCGGTCGTTTTAAGGACTACATTGGCCTGCCCAAACCCAATCGCTATCAATCCCTACATACGGCGGTAATGGGACCCCAGGGCCGCCCAGTGGAAGTGCAGCTGCGCACCGAAGAAATGCACCGAGTCGCAGAATACGGGATTGCCGCCCACTGGAAATACAAAGAAGCTGGGAGTAGTGTCGTTAAGCCGGAGGAGGAACGCTTCACTTGGTTGCGGCAACTATTGGAGTGGCAAAACGACCTCAAAGACGATAAGGAGTACTTGGATACGATCCGGGAAAACTTGTTCGAAAGTGAGGTGTATGTTTTTACGCCCAAAGGGGATCTGTTGGCTCTACCCCAGGGATCCTGCCCTGTGGACTTTGCCTATCGCATTCACTCGGAAGTGGGGGATCACTGTGCAGGCGCACGGGTGAACAACAAGATCGTGCCCCTCGACACCCATCTGCGCAACGGCGATATTGTTCAGATCATCACTCAAAAGAATGCCCATCCCAGTCTGGACTGGATTAATTTTGTTGCCACCAGTTCCGCCCGCAATCGCATCCGCCAGTGGTTCAAGCGCTCCAACCGTGAACAAAATCTGCTGCGAGGCCGCCATTTATTGGAGCGGGAGTTAGGCAAAACCGGCTTTGATGCGCTCTTAAAATCGGAGCGGATGCAGAAGGTTGCCGAAAAGCTCAACTATGCCAGTGTCGATGATTTGTTGGCGGGCCTGGGCTATGGGGAAACCACCACTACCCTGGTGATCAACCGTTTACAGGAGGGTACCAAACCAGAACCGCCTCCCACTCCATTGGGGATTACCCACACCCTACTACCCCGTTCAGCCACTACGACCAGCCGCAGCAAAGCCCAATCGCCCATTTTGGGGGTGGAAGGCTTGAAACACCAATTGGCCAAGTGTTGCAACCCGCTGCCTGGGGATCCGATCTTGGGGGTGGTGACCCGATTCAACGGCATTACCATCCATCATCAAGACTGCCCCCGCGTCGCCCAAGTGCCGGGAGAACGACTGGTGTTGGTGAGCTGGAACCAAGAGCAACTGAAGCAAAATGCCCAGATTTACCCGGTGGAATTGCGCCTAGAGGTCATCGATCGTGTCGGGGTACTGCGGGATATTCTGTCCCGGTTGTCGGATCAAAGCATCAATGTGCGTAATGCTAAGGTACAGACCTTTGCCAATCGCACCGCCCTGATCGATCTGTGCATTGATGTACGGGATAAAAAGCAACTGACCCAGATTCAGAGCCAACTGCGCCAGCTATCGGATGTGATCGTGCTGCGCTCCCGCCATCAGAACGGCTCCCGTTAGCCCGGCCCAGGAAGCTGGGATGGGATCCCAGAAGAGAAATCATGGGTAGAGCTTTTCCCGACCTCATGGAGGATGTGAGTGAGGTGGCCTGGAATCCCTGTCAGACCAGGAATTCGCCCCCATGAGCTGTAGTCGATACCCCTGGGAAAAGCGGTCAGAACCGTTTGCTGATGGTTTGAGTCGATGCACCCATATTACGATGGTGAAGCTAGGCAACACATTTGAGCGGAGGATCCCAGCGATGACAGCAGCAAAAGGGCGGTTGGCCCAGTTCAGCCGATGGATCCCGAGAATGGTGTTGCTGCTCTGCGTGTGTCTGAGCTTGCTCACGAGCGCCTGTTCTAGGTCTTCTAGCCTGCGGGCCTATAGCGATCCCAGTGGGGCCTTTGCCTTTGCCTACCCCAACGGCATGGTGGCGGTAAACTTGGGGCCAGGGAAAGGGCCAGCCGTGTTGTTGCGAGACTTGGTCTACGAAAGCGAGAATGTCAGCCTGATGATCGCCCCTTTTGACAAGGGTGAGACCATTGCGGATCTGGGCAGCCCAGAAACAGTGGGGGAATTGGTGGCGGAGAAGATTTTGGCCCCTGAGGGATCCAGGCGTTCTGCCACCCTGTTGGCTTCTGAAGCTTTTGAGCGACAAGATCATCCCTATTACCTGCTGGAATACCAGACCGATATGGGATCCCAACTTCGCCATGAGCTGGTGACCGTAACCGTGCGCCATCATCGCCTCTATACCCTGACCGCCTCTACGCAAGAATCCCGCTGGCCGCAGGTGGAGACTACTTTCAAAAATGTCGGCCACTCTTTGAATGTTTCTTAAAGATCTGAAAGCTTAGTTGAGTTCAGGCGCCTCCCTGGACATTCCTTGATTGCCCAATTGAACGGCGCACAGATCCCAACTGGGCCGCCAGATGCTAAAACGGTAGTGCTTTGCACCTCTGGAAGCGGCGAGCTTAGCCCTCTTCAAATTTTTCTATGGCCGTGTACTTGGTTCAGATTAGCGATCTTCATCTGTTTGCCAAGCCGCATCACCAACTGTTGGGGGTGACCACGGAAATCTCTTTTTTGCAAGTGCAGAAGGCCATTTTGGCGTTGGATCCCTTGCCGGATCTGCTTCTGCTCACCGGAGATTTATCGCAGGATGGCAGTGCTGCTTCCTACGCCCGTTTGAAAACCCACCTACAAACCCTGCCCATCGATACCTACTGGCTGGCGGGCAACCACGATCGCCTGCACAACATGAACCTGGAGCTGCACGCCAAGCACCTATTTGCGGAGAAAAGTTTCAGCAGAGAAAACTGGAGTTTTATTTTGATGAACTCCCTTGTGCCGGGCAAGGACAGCGGTTATCTGACGGATCGCTCCCTGCTGTGGTTGAGACAAGAGTTGGAACGGAGCGAAGCCGCTCAACACCATGTGCTTTTGGCCCTGCATCACCCTCCTTTTTCTGTCGATTCCACCTGGCTAGATCAGAGCACCCTTCAGCAACCCGAACGCCTGTTTCAGGTTTTGGACGAGTTCAGCCACATTCGCTTGGTGCTGTTTGGCCACATTCACCAAGATCTGCGCCGCCAACGGGGAGGGGTGGAATATTTCGCTTGTCCCTCCACTTGTATTCAATTTCGCCCCAAGAGCACTGAGTTTAGTCTGGAGGTGATACCGCCAGCTTTGCGGCAGGTGTGGCTAGAACGGGATGGCAGCTTCCGCACACGAGTGCAACGGGTGGGATCCGCCCTGCAACGTCCCAACTTGGCCCTGACAGGGTACTAACTCCCCCCATCTTTGACCTCTGTGGGGGATAGCCCGACCGCTTGCCCCAAACAGACACTCACCCCCAGTAGCGCCAACCACCCCGGCAACACCGACAGGATGGCCACCGTCGCCACCCAAGTGTTGTTCCCCCCTTGCAAAAGGCTGTAGAGCAGCATCGGCAGGGTTAGGACTCGTCCTCCGCCAATCAAAAAGGTGAGCAAAAACTCATTCCAGGAGATCAAAAAGGCGAACACCGCCCCGATGGCCATCCCAGGCGCAACCAAGGGTAAGGTCACCTGCCACCACACTTGCCAGGGATCCGCCCCCAAACTGCGAGCCTGTGCCTCATAGCCGGAGTCGAAACGGGAAAACACACTGCCCATCACCAGCGCCATGTAGGGAATCACCGGAATCAGGTGCACCAGTAACACCCCCAGCAGCGTGCCTTCCAGCCGCAGACGGATCAACACCCCCTGCATTCCCATGACTACCGCCAAAGGCGAGGTGATAATCGGCAGCAGCAGAATCAACCGGATCCAAGCGGGCACGGCCTGTCTCCCCAAAACCCGCCCCGCCGGGATCCCCAGCAACAACGCCAATAGGGTAGTGATCAGGGCGATAGACAAGCTCTGGCCAAAGCCAGATCCCACTTGGGATCCCGAGCTCAGCAGCCGTTGCCAACCCCCGAGGCTCCACTGCTGTGGCCATCCATCAGGAAAATACCAAGACTGGGTCAAGAACCAAATTCCCAGTACCCAGAAAGGCAAACCCCAGATCAACGCCAGCCCACCAATCCCGATTCTGTGTAGAGCTTTCCATGTTGCTGCTCGGGTTAGCCGGACAGAATCCTTCCTCATGGTTGCTTATCCCCTCCCAGCCGGGATCCTGCTTGCCCCAGCACCCCTGCCGCCAAACTCACCGCTGCTGCTGCCACCCCCAGCAAGATGAGGCCCAAAGCAATCGCCTGCCGCCGCTGATCCAGGTTGATATGGGTAAACCGCTGGTAGATTAAGACTGGCAAAGTGCGCGGGTAAGTCGGCCCCAGCAGAAAAGGAATTTCAAAAGAGCTGAAGACAAACCCAAAAATCAGAATGCCGGTGGCCAGCAAACCCGGTCGCAGCAATGGCAAGGTCACGGCCCAAAAGCTCTGCCACGCGGAGGCCCCCAACAGGCGGGCTTGCTGTTCGAGATCCCGTCCCAGGCTGCGCAGCAACGTCAGCGTTACCAAAGCGGCGAAGGGGATCTCCTTCCACAGCCAATAGAGCAGCACCCCCACATAGCCGCGATCGTTGACCCACAGGGGGAAGTCTTGATCGGAGGCAATCCACCCCACCTGAAAAGCCAGCCGCGCCAGCCAACCGCTGGGAGCCAGCAACAGCAGCATTCCCGCCACCCCTACCAAATGGGGAATCGGCAAGGTTAACTGCCCAATCCAGATGGCCCACCCCCCCAGCCCCCGCAGCCCCAAGGCCAGCCCTAGCCCGAAAAGCACCGACAACCCCGTCGCCAACCCCGCTACTCCGAGGCTGAGCCCCAGGGATCCGATCACCTCCTCATCCCGGAGCAGCTCTCCGTACCCTCCTAGGGTAAAGCCAGAAGCGCCCAATCCGTACAGACCGACACTCTGGGCCAGAGCCAACAGCAAACCGCCCCCGTACAGTAGCCCTACCAAAGCGAGCGCAGGCAGCAGCGGCCCATACCGCTTGAGCAACGCCAGCCGAGCACCCCGTAAGCTATTCATAAGCCTCCGTCTCCACGACGGGCACGGCCCTGAGCCATTAAGACCTTTTGCCCTATGGAAAGAACCCTTAACCAGATTAACCAGCGGATTGCAGCCGGCAACGTGCGGGTTTGGACGGTCATGGAAGCGAAGGAGAAGATAGCCACACTAGGGATCCCGGCGGCCTTTGAACAGGTGGATGTGATCACCACCGGCACCTTCGAGTCGATGGAGTCTTCCGGGGCGATCTTGAACTTGGGTCATACAGATCCGCCGATCAAAATTCGTCAGGCTTGGCTAAATGGGGTTCCAGCCTATGCTGGATTTGGAGCTGTGGATCTTTACTTGGGGGCAGCCCAACCCAGCGAGCAAACCGATCAAGCCTATGGGGGCGGACACGTTATCGCTGACCTGATTGCGGGCAAGAGTGTACATTTGCGGGCAATTGGCCAAGTCACCGATTGCTACCCGCGCCCTGATTACGAAACCACCCTGACCCGAGATCAACTCAACCAGTTCTACTTGTTTAATCCGCGCAATGCTTACCAAAACTTCATTGTTGGGGTCAATGGCGGCGATCGACCCCTGTATACCTACTTGGGTCTACTGGAGCCTCATTTGGGCAATGCTGTCTACTCTAATCCGGGGGAGCTTTCCCCCTTGTTCAACGATCCACTTTTGCGCCGAGTAGGAATCGGTAGCCGCATCTTTCTGGGAGGAGGGATTGGCTATGTGGCTTGGGAGGGAACCCAGCATTTCCCATTGCAAAAACGCCTGCCCAACCACACCCCCATCGGCCCCGCCGCCACCGTAGCCCTGATCGGCGATGCCAAACAAATGCAACCAGAGTGGGTTAGGGGCTGCTACTTCCGTAACTACGGCCCTGGCTTGATGTTAGGCGTCGGGATCCCGATCCCGATGCTTTCGCCTGCCGATTTAGAACCTATCGCCATTCGGGATGAAGAGCTGGTGGCGCCTGTGATCGACTTTTCCATTCCCCGCCGAGTCCGGCCCACCTTCGGCTTGGTCAGCTATGCCCAGCTCAAATCTGGCCACATCACCCTAAACGGGCGCGACGTTCGCACAGCCCCACTGGCCAGTTTGCGCCGTTCGATGCAGGTGGCTGAGATCTTGAAAGAATGGATTCAATCGGGCCGATTTACCCTCACCCAGCCGGTTGCCCCCTTGCCGACCGACCGAGAGTTCCTTTCCCAAAACCCCTTGAGCTAAAGGGATCCCAGAGAAAATACACCCATCTACCGCTGAGTTCCTTTCCGGGCTGAGATTGGGGACTTTCGCCCCAAAATTGTTAACGAGCTGAGCCCACCTGCGAACTAGAATCCAGTCCGTGAAGTTGCTCCCACTGGGCTGGGGTAAAGGTGCGCAGGGCTAGCGCGTGCAGACGGCCATCCTGGAGGTGAGCTTTTAGAGCATCATTGACCAAACGATGTTGCTTAATCATGGTCAGTCCCTGAAACTGCTCTGCCACCACAATCGCCTGAAAATGGTTGCCATCGCCAACGGTATCTTCCACTCGCACCTTGGCACCCGGGAGAGCCGCCTCGATCAACTCCTCAATCTCGCGTGGATCCATGCGCTGTTGCCCTGTGATGGGGTGAGGATCCATTGGGGATCCTTAATATTTAGGCTAAACGCTTTTTGGCGAAACCGGGATCCCGGCTAACCCCTGCCTTGTGTATGCCGAGGGTAACCTGTTGCTCTCTGGCGGGGTGGGTGGGAACCCTACGACACGAAGCCTCTTTATCTGCCCAGCACCAGCACCTCTGGAATGCGTCCGCGTTTGTGCCCCTGGGAGTTGATGGCACGACTGGCGGAGATGGTGTAAACAGGGAAGCCTCGGTACAGCTCCCGCACAAAGGGACAATCGGAATTGGAGAGCATCACCTGTACCTGTTGTTGAACCAAAGCCCCAAACACCTCTCGCAGCTGCCTTTGCTCCGCCTCACCAAAAGAAAAATGGCTGTAAGCTGTGAAACTGCTGCTGCTGGAAAGGGGGTGATAGGGCGGATCCAGATAGACCAAATCCCCAGGCTTGACCCGTTCCAAAATCTGCCAAAAGGGTTGCACCGCAAGCTCAATCCCCTGCAACACCTGAGAAGCTGCACGTAAATTATCGGCATCACAAATGCGAGGGTTGCGGTATCGCCCCAGTGGTACATTGAAGTGCCCACGGGAGTTTTCCCGGTAAAGTCCGTTGAAGCAGGTTTTGTTCAAATACAACAGTCGCGCCGCCCGCCATAGAGAGTCCTGAGCCTTTGCAGCACGGAGCGCGTAGTAGTAATCAGAACTATGTTGGGCTTGATGGAGAGTGAGCTGGGCAATCAAGTCCTCCACCTGATCCCGCACGCAGCGATAAACATTCACCAGTTCAGGGTTAATATCCGACAAAGTGGCTTGAAAAGGTGGGTTGGGCTGTGGGTCAATAGGAAATTTTGTTGGCCCATCCAAAGGCCTTTGCCGCTGGGCTAGATGAAAAAACACTGCTCCACCCCCCAAAAATGGCTCGTGGTAAGTGCCCCATTCTTGAGGGAAAAAGGGTTCGTACTGGCTCAGCAACTGCCCTTTACCCCCAGCCCATTTCAGAAACGGACGCGCCTTCTTCTGGGCTGCTAGCCGGCTCCCCTGCTTCATCCTGCTTCGTGCTGTCCCCACATTCAACGACCGTGCTCCGCACGGCGCGGAGTGCCATAGGCTGGCCCATCTTCCAGCAGCTCTTCCAAAGTTTCAATCCAGCTTTCCATCTCCTCAAGAGCCTGCAAAAATACATCGGGATCCGCGATATCCACCTGCAGCATCAGGGCTGTTTCTTCCAATGTCAGGGATCCCGGTGGACTGGCCAACCAATTGAGGTAACGCGGCAGAAACTCGCGGGAAGAAGCCTGATAGCGTCGATACCAAGCCAAGGCCATCAAGCTGGAGAGGCTGGCTTGATAGGCGCTGAAGGGACGTTGAAACAACTCCGGGATCCCGGCCCAGTCGAACTGATGTTCTGGCAACAATTCCACCGCATCGCCACACAGCTCCTGATACAGTTTGAGCCACTCTTCACTCACCCAGTCTGAATAGGTTTCGCCATTCTCCAAGACCGGGATTCCCTGTCGATAGAGAATCAACTCCAACCGAGTGATCAGGCTCTGACAAAACACTGCCTGTAACTGAGCCTCCAAACTATGAATTAGCAGCGCATGAGCCAGAGCGGATTTTACCCCGTTGCTCCGATGCAGCTCCTCACGGGATCCCGCCCGCCCACCCCGGCCCGAGTGCAGCAGATAATCCAGCACCAGCAACTGCAAAAACTCGCTGTGAACTTGACCGAGAACGGCTGGTGTAGGGCTAGCCTGAACATCCTCCAGTTCCGGCCAAATCAGGGGATCCGCAGCCCGTAACTCTTGGCTTACCCTGGCAATACTTTCCAGCAACGGCTGAATAGGGGCCCGGGGCGCTACAGACTCTGTTTCTTCTGGTATCGCAGGCTGAGCCGTGGCGGCTTCTCCAGATAGCCAGGGCTTGGATTGAGTGGCGCACTCGGGGCAAAACTCCTGCAAAGCAGCCAACACCAGAGCCGAGGTTTCCGTGGAGGTTAGGTCGGCTATACCCCCATTGACTTCCCAAGGGGCTTGCAAATCGCAAATGCGGATGGAACGGCCCATCTCCCGACTTTTCAGGCGATAGTAGCGTTGGAACAGGTCAACCCGCTCGCGAATACCTTCTACTAAGTTGTCAAAGGTAGTCTGGGCAAGGCAGTGGCGAGCTAGGTATAGCTCAACGGGAGCATCATAACTCCGCCATCGGGCTTCCCAGAGGTGATCTCTAACCAGGGTGCTGAGAATAAAGCCACAGAGATCGGCATGGGCTTCCAGATGCTGGTGCAAGCGTTGGTATGCCGCCAATCGGATCTCGGCGCTGGGGTGGGTTTGCAGGCGCTGCAATTCCGCAAGGGTATAGGCATTCTCCGCATCGGCCTTGAGGTTATGGCGCTCCGGCCCATGGAGGGTGGTTTGCCACAACTGCCGCCAGGCGAAACGCCCCGTCAGGTGTTGCTGGTGCAGTAGACGCTCCAAAGGCTCGGGCTGTTGGTGGCCCCGTTCACAGAGCAGACGGGATAAAAACACGCGAAACGGCAACCCTGCCGGCTCGGATTGATACTCGGCCAACCGGTCTGTGGGCAAAGCCTGCAATTCTAAAGGGAAAAACAGCAGTGAGTTTTGCAACGTGATCCGCTGCTCCATCCACTCCAAGACACCTTCTGCATCCAGCCGCACCCTAAGGTCGCTAGGGATCCCTGGCAAGGCTGCTAACAGAGACGAAAGTTCTTCTAGGGCCACCACCACCTCTGCTCCACTCAGCTGAGCCACTTGTCCCCAGTAGCGTTGGCGAAACGCTTGAATTTGATCTTCTAGCGGAGTCAGTTCGGGATCCGGATCCACCAGTCCCCCAGAAAGGGTAGAAGTCGGTTCAGAAGCAGGAGGTACCACCGGGATCAGCCTCCACCGCTGGGGGGGTACCCCATTGGGTGTGTAGAACGTCGTGCCGTCTCCCCGCCTACCAATGCCCGGATGGTATTAAGGAACTCTTGATTGGAAGTACGGGCTTTCACCAGCGTGGCCTGGATCCCGTCTTCAAGAATGTCTGAGCCAATATCTTGGGCAGAAAATACCACCACAGGAGTCGTGCTGACCGAGCGCAACAGCGGCAACAGTTCTAACCCTGATCCATCCGGCAAGTACAAATCCAAAATCACCAGTTGAAATTGTCGGGTCTGCAAAAGCTGGCGAGCTTCTTCCAGGGAATGGGCATGAGCCAATTCAGCAGTATTCTGCAAAATTTGCGCGACCACTTGCAAGATATCGGGATCATCCTCCACATGCAAAATCTGGGGACGCGATCGTTCTTCCAAGGCTGCCGCCTGTTGGACTGCCGCCACCAACTGCCCTTGGTTGATGGGTTTGTTTAGCCATGCGATCAACTTGGCGGGGTGTTCTGCTATCACCGATGACAATGCCTCGGCCTTTCCTGGCCGCAACCCTGCCAGCGGTGGGGCGGGTGGAACGGAACCTTCATGCAACTCGGAGGAATATTTGAGCCACTCCGCCTGCCGCCGTTGCTCTGCTGTTGCTGAGACCACCACAATCGGCAGGTTGCCCAATCCTTGCATTTGCTGCAGATCCTTCACCAAAGACAGGCCATCTTGATCCGGCAGCGACAGATCGAGGGTCATAGCAGCATAGGGCCGCTGCTGTAACAGGTACTTGGCATCGGCTGCTGTGGAGGCAATATCGACCTGAAATCCCCCTTGCTTAAGGATGAGCTGCAACAACATGGCAATGTCAGGATCGTCTTCACACACCAGTATGGGGACTCCATCGGCAGGTTCTGGATCAGCAGGTTCTGGAGATGTTGAGGCGAGGCGAGGCTGCCACCCGGGCAAAGTGAAATAAAAAGTAGTGCCCTGCTGAGTGGGTTCTCGTGCCTCTTGAGCGGGGTTGGACTCAAAACCAATCGTACCGCCGAACCGCTCCACAATTGCTTTGCTGATGCTCAAGCCCAAGCCTGTACCCCCTTTTTGTCGCGTATCGGAAGAGTCGGCCTGGGCAAACTTTTGGAAGATGCGAGAGCGAAACGCTTCCGGGATCCCTGGCCCGCGATCCTGCACACAAACGCGGATCCCCTCCTGAACTTGTTCGACCCAAACCCGCACCGTTTGCCCCGCCGGAGAAAATTTAGCGGCATTGGAGAGCAAGTTGTTCATCACCTGCATCAGCCGATTCGGATCCACATTCACCTGTACCGCCGTCAGAGGGATCCCTGTTGTCGAGCGCAGGGTGGGCTCGAGCACCAAGTCCACCTCAAACTGAGCAGCATAGGCTCGGTTGGCCTCGATCGCCTGTTGCAACAAAGCCATCAGCTCGACAGGATGGATATCAAAGTGCATCTTACCCGACTCGATTTTTTCAATATCGAGGATGTCGTTGATCAACATCACCAGCCGTTCACTGTTTTTGAAGGCAATCTCCACCAAAGACTGCACCTGAGGCGGCAATTCCCCACTCGCCCCGCCCTTGATCAACCCCAGAGCCCCGCGAATTGAGGTGAGGGGGGTGCGCAACTCGTGGCTGACGGTAGAGACAAACTCGTTTTTTAACCGCTCGACTTTCTTGCGCTCGGTGATGTCGCGGTGGCTCCACACACATCCGGAAATTTGGGTAGGGTTGACGGCAGTTTCCCCCAACTGGCGGGGCTTGCTATAGCACTCAAACACCCGCCCATCTTTGAGCTCCACCAGGTCATATCCCTCCTGTTGAAGGCGGAGATGGTGGCGGATACGGCGCAAAAAGCGCAGCGGATGGCGGGTACGGCGGGCCATGCGGCGCAGGCGTTGGCTGGGGGAGAGGCTCATCAATTCAGCGTAGGTCAAGCCCCACAAATCTAGGAAGCGCTGGTTGTAGCTGAGCACCTGTCCTTTCAAATCGAAGGCGAGAATGCCATCGGCAGTGGAATCAAGGGTGGCTTGCAGCAGCGAGAGGGAGCGTTGCAATTCCTGTTCGGCCTTTTTGCGCTCGGTGATGTCTTCGAAAGTGCCCTCGTAGTAAAGCACTTGTCCTGATTCATCTCGAACCACCCGGGCATTTTCCCGCACGGTAATGCGGCTGCCATCGCGGCGAAAATATTCGATTTCCAAACCGCGAATTTCTCCCGCACTTTCCAATTGGCGCTTGAAATCGGCTCGAGAAAAATCTGGCGGATAGTGGCTCTCTTCCTCTAGGTTCCAGGCCATCATCTCTTCGTAAGAGGTGCAGTTCATCATGCGAATGATGGCGGGATTGGCCAGAATGGTCTTCCCCTCAGGCGTGGTGCGGTAGACACCAATGGGGGTATTCTCAAACAACGACCGATAGCGAATTTCGCTTTCTTGTAGGGCTTGCTCGACTTTCTTGCGCTCGGTGATGTCTTCAACAAAGCCTTCATAATAAAGGATCTGCCCCTGGGGATCCCGGACGGCGCGGGCATTCTCGGAGATCCAGATGATGCTGCCATCTTTGCGGTAAACCTGGGACTCAAAGCGGCTGATGCTGCCGACCGTTTCCAGCTCCTGCACAAAGACGTGCCGACGACGGGGATCCACATAAAGGCGATGTTCAATGTCCGTGAGCTCCCGGATCAACTCTTCCGGGCTGTCGTAGCCATAGATGCGGGCCAGAGCGGGGTTGGCACTCAGGTAGTTGCCAGCGGGGGTGGTTTGAAAGATCCCTTCTAGCGAATTTTCATAGATGCTGCGGTACTTTTCTTCCGCTTGGCGCAGGGCTTCTTCTGCCTGTTTGCGCTGCATGATGGATCCCAGCTGAGTGGCAGCCGCCTTGACCAAATTCACCAGACGCTGCTCCTGGGGCCTGGCCCGCACCAGATAAAACACCAGCACTGCCACCACTTCCTCGTCTGCCAGAATCGGCACGCCAAAACAGGCCCTCAGCCCCGCTTGCTGGGCCAGTTCCCCTCGACGGAACTCCGTGCTAGAGAGCTGCGTCACATCCTCATGCCAAACGGAGCGCCGTTCTAACCACATTTGGCCGGGTAGCCCCTCCCCCAACCCGAAACGATAGGCGGCACTGCCCCGATGAAACAACAGCAAGGTTTCGATGCGCTTGTACCAAGTTGCCCCCCGCACCAAATGCTCCCCTTGCGGGATCCAAGCCTCTCCCAGATCCCAGCCAGTGACTACACACACCTGCCGCAACATCACCTGCAGGGCGGACTGAAAATCGGCAGCTTCGCTGATTGCCTGGGTCAAACTTTGCAACAGTTGCAATTCTTGTTCAACCCGCTTGCGCTCGTGAATATCTTGCACCATTGAGAAGGTAAACTGCGGCTGGCCTGCTGCATCCCGCACCAAAGACACGGTGATATCCACCCAAAGGGGATCCCCTCCTTTGCGCACATAGCGTTTTTCGATGCGAAAGGAATCTCGCTTGCCCTCCAGTAACTCCCGATTTAGGGTGACATCCTTTTCAAGATCTTCGGGATGAGTAAAGTCCATGAAGGTGAGCTGATTGAGCTCCTCTGAGGTATAGCCCAACATGGAAATATAGGCTTCGTTGTGGGCGAGCAAACGGCCCTGAGGGTCTGCCACGCCTATACCGATGGCCGCCTGCCGAAACATGGCCCGAAATAGGTTCTGGCTTTCTTGCAGGGCGGTGGTAGTTTCCTGCCGCTCTGCCTCCCATTGCCTCTGATTGTGGGAAAGTCGAGACTCGGCTTGTTGCCGCTCCAGGGTGAGAGCTAAGGAGGTGGCTGCTGCCCGTAACAGATGGATCTCCGCTTCTGACCAAAGGTAGGGCTGCTGGCAGTGATCAAAGCCGATTAACCCGAAAAATTGCTCTTCTACAAACAACGGCAGGAGCAAGATGGAGAGGATCCCCTGCGGTTCTAGAAAGTAGCGTTCGGCTTCTCCCAATTCACGAACCAACCCACAGATCGGTTCGCCAGCGGCCAGCTTGGGTAGCCAATGGGGAGCAAAAGCATCGTAGGGCAAGTTTTGCAGGAGAGGATTGTCGATTTGAGGCGGGATCCCAGCTTGGCACCATTCGGCTTTTTGGCTCAGCAGAAGGCGTTCTGGTTCCTGCGGATCCCTGTGGTTTTCAAAGATATAGACGCGGCTGGCTCCACAGGCTCTGGCCAGGGGCTCCAGCATTACACTATAGATTTGCTGCTGGTTGGTGCTTTTGAGATTGAGCAATCGTTGTTGGATCTCCACAAGGGTGGCCAGATACCGCTGCTGAGTGGAGGGTATTGTTTCTGATGGGATCCCGATATTGAGAGGATAGGAAGAGGTTGAAATGGGGCGGGCGGAGCCGATCCAGGCTTCGGACTGTGAATCCCAAGCTCCCTTCCAGTTGAGCGGTTGGTAGGATCCCTGTCGCTGCCGGAAACGAAGGGTTAGGGGGGGCAGTGGTTCCTGCCGGCGGCCCGTCTCTAACCAAGATTGAAAGATTGTTTGGTCGTCGGGATGCAGAAAATTGAGGCAGGATTGGCCCCTCAGTTCAGACAGCTCATATCCCAAGCAAGACTTCCAATCAGCGCTCAGTTGCGCTAGACATCCATCGGATCCCAGTACATAAAACAGCTCTGGTTCAGGTAGGGAGCCCGTTGCAGGGGGAGACAAATCCATGAAGGTCGGCAACCACAAGACTTTTCATGATTGTGACACTCTCTTTTCAAGAATGCAGCTTTGACGCCTTCGCCGGGATTTTTTTAGGAGCTTCTGCCAGGATGAGTTGAGATCCTCTCCTCTGGAGACAAGCTCTTTGTTTGCCCAAGTCACTGCCGCTGCCCTCCTAGGACTCAAAGCCGTGCAGGTCACGGTGGAGGTAGATGTTGGCGGAGGGTTGCCCCAGATCACGCTGGTCGGTCTGCCGGATGCGGCGGTGACGGAAGCCAAAGAAAGGGTACGGGCGGCGATTAAAAACTCTGGCTTTGCCCTGCCCCAGCGGCGGATCATCATCAACTTGGCCCCTGCCGATCTGCGTAAAGAAGGCCCCAGCTTTGACCTGCCGATTGCCCTCGGGATCCTGGCCGCCTCTGGAGTGATCGATCCGGGATCCCTAAAAGAAACTCTAGTGATCGGAGAATTGGCCCTGGATGGAACTTTACGGCCTGTGGCAGGAGTCTTGCCGATTGCCGCCAGTGCGGCCGCCGAGATGGGGATCCGGCAGTTGGTGGTACCCCAAGAGAACGGCCTGGAAGGAGCAGTGGTGTCAGGGATCCAGGTGTATGGGTTGCCTTCTTTGCCGGCGGTGGTGAATTGGCTCCAACATCCCCAGTCGGTCAAGCCAGTAGAGATCCAACCGGAACAGGTGCAGCGGGCAACTTTGGGATCCCCGCTGGATTTGGCGGATGTGAAAGGGCAGGAGCACGCCCGACGGGCCCTAGAAGTGGCGGCAGCCGGTGGGCACAATATGTTGCTGGTGGGCAGCCCCGGAGCCGGCAAAACCATGTTGGCACGGCGCTTGCCCGGGATCCTACCAGCCTTACAGTGGGAGGAAGTTTTAGAAATTACCCGTATTTACTCCGCAGCCGGCCTACTGCGGCAAAATCTACACCTGGGCGGACAAACCACCCTGATCACCCAGCGCCCCTTTCGTGCTCCTCATCACTCGGCTTCTTCTGTGGCCCTGGTGGGCGGGGGATCCTATCCTAGGCCAGGGGAGATCTCACTGGCTCATCGCGGCATTTTGTACCTGGATGAACTGACGGAGTTTCGCCGGGAGGTGCTAGAGGTGTTGCGCCAACCGCTCGAAGATGGCAAAGTCACCATTTCCCGGGCCCGCGTTTCGCTGGAGTTTCCCGCTCAAACCACGCTGGTGGCCTCGACCAATCCCTGTCCCTGCGGCTTCTATGGAGATCCGGTCAAACCTTGTAGCTGTACCCCGCAACAACGGGAACGCTACTGGTCAAAGCTCTCTGGCCCACTACTGGATCGCATCGATCTGCAGGTACGGGTGAACCGCCTCAAGCCGGAAGAGATCCTACAGGCGCAAACGGGGGAACCTTCACAGTCGGTGCGGGAACGAGTGGAACAAGCACGGCAGCGGCAACGGCAGCGCTTTCAAACAGAGCCAGGGCTGCATTGCAATGCCCAGATGCAATCTCGCCATTTGCGGCAGTGGTGTCAGCTGTCGGATCCCTGTCAGAGCTTGCTGGAGGGAGCAATTCGCAAGTTGGGGTTGTCTGCCCGGGGCAGTGACCGCATTCTGAAAGTGGCCCGCACCATTGCCGATCTGGCTGCAGCCGAAGCGATTGCCCCTGCCCACATTGCGGAAGCGATTCAATACCGCAACCTGGATCGCGCTCAGCCCTGAACCCATCGGGGATCCCAGGCAATCGTAATCATTCTCAATCCCCGCAGCGCCTGAGATATACTGCCGACAGCCGAGTGCGTCAGCGAATTCCATAATCACACCCACTGATTCAGGTGTAGAGATGAACGTCCTGCTCTTCTCGCCGATTTTTCCGAAAACCTTCTGGTCGTTTGAGCGAGTGCTGAAGTTGGTGGGTCGGCAGGTGCTCTTACCCCCTTTGGGTTTGATCACGGTGGCTGCCCTGTTACCGCAGGAGTGGCAGTTCCGCTTGGTAGATCGCAACGTGTCGCCGGGTACGGAGGCGGATTGGCAGTGGGCCGATCTGGTGATCATCTCCGCCATGATGGTGCAAAAGGAAGATTTTCTGCACCTGATTCGGGAAAGCCAGCGCCGCGGCAAAAAGGTGGCGGTGGGGGGGCCCTATCCCACGTCCATTCCTCAGGATGCTCTGGATGCCGGGGCCGATTATCTGGTTCTCGATGAAGGGGAGCTGACGATCCCGATGTTTCTGGAGGCTCTGGCCCAAGGGGATCCCTGTGGCATTTACCGCAGCCCGGAAAAACCGGATGTCACCCAAACGCCGATCCCCCGCTACGACCTGTTGCAGCTGAGTGCCTACGATTCCATGTCGGTGCAGTTTTCCCGGGGCTGCCCGTTTCAGTGTGAATTCTGCGACATTATCGTGCTGTATGGCCGTAAACCGCGCACCAAAACCCCGGCGCAACTGTTGGCAGAGCTGCAAACCCTCTACGACTTGGGCTGGAACCGCTCGGTGTTTGTGGTGGATGACAACTTCATCGGCAACCAACGGCAGGTGAAGCGGCTGTTGCGGGAGTTGATCCCTTGGATGCAGGCGCGGGGCTACCCCTTTTCCTTTATCACGGAAGCTTCGGTTAACCTGGCGGAGGATGAGGAATTGATGGAGCTGATGGTGGAAGCCGGATTCAATTCGGTGTTTTTGGGCATCGAAACCCCCGATGAAGAGAGCCTAACCCTGACGCAAAAGTTTCAAAACAACCGCAAACCGCTGGTGGAGTCCTGTCGGTGCATCACGCGGATGGGGCTACGGGTTTTGGCGGGGTTCATTATCGGCTTCGATGGAGAAAAGCCCGGTGCCGGTGAACGGATTGTCCGTTTTGTAGAAGAAACCGGGATCCCCGATGCCATGTTTAGTATGTTGCAAGCTTTGCCCGGTACGGCCCTCTGGTCTCGGCTAGAAAAAGAAGGGCGGCTGCGCAGCGAAGGCACTGGCATGAACCAGAGCACTCTGATGAATTTTGAGCCGACCCGACCGCTGGAACAGATCGCCGAAGAATACATGCAAGCCTTTTGGGATTTGTATGAGCCGGCTCTATTTCTGAAACGCTGCTACCGCTATGCTCTCGAGCTGGGATCCCCGAAAGGAAAACGTCCTTTCAAATTGCCCAAATGGCCAGAAGTGCAGGGGTTGGTGCGAGTCGCCTGGCTACAAGGGATCCAGCGGGCAGAAACACGGGCGCTGTTTTGGCGGCAGCTGTGGGATCTGTGGCGAAAAAATCCGGCGGGATTGGTGCCCTACCTAACGGTGTGTGCCCATGGGGAGCATTTCTTCGAGTTTCGCCAGGAGGTACGCCAGCAAATTGAGAGCCAGTTGGCCCAAATTTCCTCTGTACCTCAACCCCTACCGGTTGCTTAATGGGTGGTCTTTTTGGCCAAAGCAATGCCCCCCTGCCTGGAGAGGTCATGCACCGGGTAGCTGCCCAACAGTTTCAAGGTTTCTGCAATAGACTCAAGCGCGGCGATCACCTCTGGGTTGAGATAGGGTTGCCCAGCAGTATTTTCCAAATCCACGAAAAACACATAAGTCCCCGCCGATTTTTTGGTTGGTCGAGATTCAATGCGCGACATATTCAACCCCCGCTCCGCAAACACCTGTAACGGTTTCAGCAGCGCTCCGGGCACATTTTGCGGCAGACTGAAGGCCAAGGAGGTATGGGAGCCCCCGGGAGAAGCGGTGCAGGAACCCGAAACGGAATGGGTTCGGCCAATCACCCAGAAACGGGTGCAATTATCCGGGTAGTCGTTGATCGGGCAGGCCAGGATCGGCAGTTGGTAGAGGCTGGCGGCCCGTTCTGAGGCAATTACCGCAGCCGTCGATTGCGTTTGCACCCGATCCAATTCCTCGGTGGTAGAGCGGGTCGGGATCCAAGTGGCCTGGGGCAGATGGGATCCCAGCCAAACCTGACATTGGGCTAGGGCTTGCGGATGGGAATACACCTGCTCAATCTGCTCCAGCCGGGAGGCACGCCCGATCAGGGCATGGCGAATCGGCAGAATCAGCGCCTGCTGGATCCCCAACCCCTCCAATTGCCACAAGGCATCCACAGTCATGGAGACCCCCCCTTCCACAGAGTTTTCCACCGGCACCACCGCCCATTCCTGCTGACCGGCAGCCACGGCTTCCAAGCAAGCGCTAATTGTTGGGTAGGCCACCAAGGGATGGGATCCCTGGCTGTGCAGATGGGGTTGTTCCGGACAAGCTAAAAGGGCCGCCAACTCCGTATAGGTTCCGGCAGGGCCTAGGAAGGCTATCGGGGCAGGCGAAGATATCAAGGCCATTCGATCAATCGCTGCTGGAGGCCAGCTCTAACTCTACCGCCTCCAGGTGTCGCAGCAGCAAAGGGCACTCAGGTTCTGGGCAACGGGGAGCCGCCGCCACGGCTTCCATGGCTTTCACCACCTCCAACCGAATCAGCGTTTGTAGGTCTTGATCCGCTTGGATGGCTTCTAGGGTGTAAAGGGAACCGTGAAGACTGGTGGCATAGCGGGGCTTGAGATTGTTCAAGGCCAAAGCAGCAGCATCGGTACAAAATTTTTCGCAGATGCAGTAGCGTTGCTGACTTTCCATCAACGAGATTTCATTCACCATCTCCAGAACAGCCCGCTCCATCTGATTTTCTAGGCCATTTAGAGATTTATGAGCCTCCATCGCTGCCTCCCAACATGAACTGAACCGTCAATTCCACCCAACCTTAGACCACTGTTGTAGACAGATTAGCCTTGATGCTGTGCCATTACCACTGAGCAGGTCAAGTTATTGCGGGAAACATCCTCCCCGGCCTCTAGGAGAACAAAGACTCCAATTGAGCCAAAGCCTTTTTGACTTTGACCTGGGCCGCTTCCACCTCGGGTTGATCGTAGCCTTTAGCGGCAAAATCCAATTTTTCCAGGCTTTGGCCCAGTTCCTTGGTCAGGCGAATGACCTCTTGCTTTTGTTCTTTCGGCAAGGTGACCGCCAGTCCTGTCAAGTTTTTACGGGTCAATCCCATCGGCCCACGAATGTAGGAGCGGATCTCCAGCCAATCTTCCGAATCCACCAGGCCTTGAAGTTGGGTGACTTGTTGTTCCAGCTCCTGAACTTGAGGGGGCAAATTGGCCGCCTGCACCGGGGATCCCAGCCAAAGCCCCAAAGTCAACAGCCCCACCAGCAGCCAACTGCGCCAACACTTGATCATCATGCACCTCCAATCACTTCATTTTTCTTAGCAATAGTTTACCTGCCTGGGGAAATGTTGCGGCAGCTCAGATGGGCCAATTCAGACTGTTGCCCGATTTGCTCCTAGAGCTAGCCGCCGGGAGAAAATAGGGTTAACCGCAAAAACAGAATGGGCCGGAGCAGTGAAGCCCGCTGGGTGAGGGAATGGGCTAGGCTAGAGAATGTAAAAGAATGTAACTGGCACTTTCATGCAACGCATCATCCTCATGACCGGTAAGGGTGGAGTCGGCAAAACCTCGATGGCGGCGGCGACCGGCTGGCGTTGTGCCGAGATTGGCCTGAAAACTTTGGTGCTGAGTACGGATCCAGCCCACTCGTTGGCGGATAGCTTTGATCAACCCTTGGGTCATGATCCCATCGAGGTGAAACCCAACCTGTGGGGCGCGGAGTTGGATGCCCTCAACGAATTGGAGCTGAATTGGGGATCCGTCAAAACCTATATCACCCAAGTGTTGCAGGCGCGGGGACTGGATGGGGTACAGGCGCAGGAGTTGGCAATTTTGCCGGGGATGGATGAGATTTTTTCCCTGGTGCGGGTGAACCGCCACTACGACGAGGATGATTTTGATGTGTTGATCATCGACTCAGCTCCCACCGGAACCGCTCTGCGGTTGCTCAGCCTGCCGGATGTATCCGGTTGGTATATGCGCAAGTTCTACAAACCCCTACAGGGTCTGGCCCAGATGCTGCGCCCGATTGCCGAGCCGATTGTCAAGGGTTTGACCGGGATCCCTCTGCCCAATAACCAGGTGCTGGATGCCCCCTATGAGTTTTACGAGAAAATTGAGCGGCTGGAGCGGATCCTCACCGACAATCGCATCACGTCGGTACGGCTGGTCACCAACCCGGAAAAGATGGTGATCAAGGAATCTTTGCGGGCCCATGCCTACTTGAGCCTGTACGGGGTGGCCACCGATCTGGTGGTGGCCAATCGCATTTTGCCGGATACGGTGGTGGATCCCTACTTTGAGACTTGGAAGGCTTCTCAGCAAAAATATCGCCAGGAAATTCACGAGAACTTCGCCCCTCTACCTGTGTTTGAGATCCCGCTGTACTCAGAGGAGTTGGTGGGCTGGGAAGCCTTGGCCCGCTTGAAAAAAGACCTCTGGGGGGATCGCAACCCGGCAGAAGTGCTCTATGCCGAGCAGACCATGAATGTGGTCACGGACAACGGCCAATATCGCCTGGATTTGTACTTGCCCGGGATCCCGAAAGAGCAGGTGGAACTGAGCAAAACCGGGGATGAGCTGAATATCCGCATCGGCAATCACCGCCGCAACCTAGTGCTGCCCCAGACCCTGGCGGCCATGAACCCAGCCCGCGCCAAAATGGAAGAAGACTACCTGCGCATTCACTTTGCCGCTTGAAGATTGCTCTTCTCAACCGACTCAGAAGGAGCCGAACAGGCTCATTTTGGACAAGAATTGGTCAAGAATTTGGTCAAGGCTGTGTTGATCCAGGGTGTTGATCCAGAGAGAACCCAAAAGGGCTTGGCTGCGGGAAGTCTTAGCAAGAAGCTCCTGGATGGGTGGGTTTCAGGGCAGAACTGTAGGACAGAATTGAATGATCCACCGGGCTGGTACATCTGAAATGTCAACAGAACTGTTAACCATTGCGCCTATCCACGTTATTGGCGGAGGGCTAGCGGGGACGGAAGCGGCTTGGCAAATTGCTGAGCTGGGATTGGAGGTGATCCTTTCGGAGATGCGCCCTTTGCGCCAAAGCCCCGCCCACCACACAGATCATCTGGCCGAACTGGTGTGTAGCAACTCCTTTGGAGCCTTGGCCAGCGATCGGGCCGCCGGATTGCTCAAAGAAGAACTGCGACAACTGGGATCCCTGGTGATCTGGGTGGCGGATCGCCATGCCGTACCTGCCGGAGGAGCCCTAGCGGTGGATCGGGCGGCCTTCAGCCAAGCCCTGACCGAAGCCATTCAAAACCATCCACGCATCACCTTACGACGGCAAGAAGTCACCGACATTCCTGAGGGGATCACCGTCCTCTGTACCGGGCCTTTGACCAGTGATCCTTTGGCAGAAGCGCTCCAGACTTTCACGGGATTGGGCTACCTAAGCTTTTTCGATGCCTCCAGCCCGATTGTTACGGGAGATTCTCTCAATCGAGAGGTGGTGTTTCCGGCCTCTCGCTACGACAAGGGGGAAGCCGCCTATTTAAATTGCCCGATGACCGAAGCCGAGTACGAGCGGTTTTGGCAAGCTTTGGTACAGGCGGAACAAGCTCCTCTCAAAGCCTTCGAGCAAGAAGAACGCTCTTTTTTTGAGGGTTGCCTACCGATCGAAGAAATGGCCCGTCGGGGTAAAGATACCCTCTGTTTTGGCCCTCTTAAACCGGTGGGATTGGTGGATCCCCGCACGGGATCCCGTCCCCATGCGGTGGTGCAGCTGCGGCAAGAAGATAAGGCTGGTCAACTGTGGAACTTGGTCGGTTTTCAAACCAATCTGAAATGGGGGGAACAGCAGCGGGTGTTTCGCCTGATTCCCGGTCTGGAACAGGCCGAGTTTGTGCGCATGGGGGTGATGCACCGCAATACTTTTTTGAACGCACCGCAGTTGTTGAATGCGACGTTGCAATTTCGGAAGCGTCCGAGCCTGTTTGCCGCCGGCCAGTTGGTGGGCACGGAAGGCTACGCCTGTGCGGTGGCGGGGGGGTGGCTGGCGGGATCCAATGCGGCCCGTTTTGCCTTGGGGTTGCCCCTGATTCGGCTGCCTGCCGAGACGATGATCGGATCCCTGTTTCAATTCATTAGCAGCGCAGATCCCAAACATTTTCAACCGATGCCCGCAAACTTTGGCATTCTGCCCAATCTAGAGGGGCGCAAGATCCGCAGCAAACCGGAGCGTTATGGCCGTTATCGGGATCGAGCTTTGGCCGCGCTGGCGGCCACGGGGCTGATTCGGCAGGTACAAACTGCCTGAGGGAGCCGCGAATCGTTTGAGCTTCCTTCTGTTCCCAACTGTTTCAGGTTACGGTCAAAACTGAGATTGGCGGTTAGGTTGAAATCGATAAGCCCTGTGGAGGCCGATGCGGAAGACACTCTGTGAATATTCTTGTCATCAATGCCGGTTCCAGTAGCCTGAAGTCCTCACTTTTTCAAACAGTTGAGGGCAAAGTCGATGCTACTCCCCTCTGGCAAGCTCAAGCAGATTTCACCTACAAGCCGGGGGAAACCCTGATCCAGACTCGTCGGCGAGGCTGTAGCTGGACATCTTTCCCCTCCCCTCAGGCAGGTATTCAAGCATTGGCCCCACTGTTTCAAAGCCTTTGGCAAGGAGAAGAGGCTCTACTTCCAGAGGCCAAGGCCATCGATGGCATCGGTCATCGGGTAGTGCATGGGGGATCCCTGTATCAGCGGCCCACCCAGATTAACTCAACGGTAGAACAGACCATTGAGCAACTGATCCCATTGGCTCCGGCCCATAACCCCGCCGCGTTGGACGGGATCCGCCTGTTGGGTCAACTGGCACCTGGGATCCCGCAGGTCGCTGTCTTCGATACCGCTTTTCACCAGCAGATGCCCCCGGCGGCAGCCCTCTACCCCCTTCCCTATGCCTGGGCCGAACAAGGGATCCGCCGCTACGGGTTTCATGGCATCAACCACGAGCACTGTGCCCGCCAAGCGGCTGAACTGTTAAACCGCCCTTTGTCGGAGTTGCGCCTGATCACCTGTCATCTGGGCAATGGCTGTTCACTGGCGGCGATCCGGGGAGGAAAAAGTGTCGATACCACCATGGGCTACACCCCTCTAGAGGGCTTGATGATGGGATCCCGGTCAGGATCGGTAGATCCGGGCATTTTGATTCATCAGCTCCGCCGGGGCATGAGCGTTGAGGAGTTGGATCGGATTTTGAACCAGGAATCGGGCCTAAAGGGGGTCTCGGGCCTGAGCAGCGACATGCGCACAGTGTTGGAGGCGATGCAAAGCGGGCATGAACGGGCGGAGTTGGCTTTCGATCTGTTTGTGCACCGGCTGCGCGGCCAGATTGGGGCAATGCTGATGAACTTGGATCGGCTGGATGCCCTGGTGTTTTCGGGTGGCATCGGGGAAAACTCAGCCCCTGTGCGGGCGGCCACCTGTGCGAATCTGGGCTTCTTGGGGATCCAAATCGACCCTGTACTCAATGCGGGATCCCCTCGCAACTGCGATATCAGCACCTTTGATGCTTCGGTGCGCGTTTTGGTGATCTCAGCTCAAGAAGACTGGGCCATTGCCACAGCTTGCCAAGCGGTTTTGCAAGGGGAGTAAGCGAACTCTCCAAGACCGATTCCGGTCAGGTTCTCTCCTTTCTATCCACTGGCTGGGTGAGGATAAACCTCTAACAATAAACTCAAACAGAAGCTCATTTTGGGGTGGAGAGGAGATGATGCAACGGATCAATGAACGGCTCCCATTGTTTTTGCTGTTGGGCAGTGTTGTTGCGGGTTGTGGGGGCACGACAGGCGGCAGCGATTTTTTGCCTCTGCCGAACCCGATACCTGCCCCAACCCTCACCATTACCGATCTCTCCCCGCGCACGGTTTCGGTGGGGCAAACCCCGACTTTTGTCGTCTCTTTTCGGGTGGAGGCCCCCGCTGGGATCCGCGGATCCAATGCGTTCTTGGCTTCCGTCACCACTCCACTGGGCAATTTCGTTACTTTAGGAGCTTTCGATGCTTCCCAATTGCCCGGCTGCTCCGTTGGGGCCACCACCTGCACTGTGACCGGCCTCGCCCTGACGCAAAATAGTTTTACCCCTACTCAAACGGGATCCCATCAATTAACCATTAGCGTTTTCGATCGACAGGATCGGCTTGGCAGTGGCAGTTTTGCCTTTAGCGGAGTACTTTGAGAAACCAATCTATAAAACCAATTTATAAGTGGGATCCCTGTTCAAAAAGAGTCGAGAGCAATTCACCGACCCGGAGCTGCGAGAGCCACTGGTTGATTTTTTAGAGCTGCAAACCCAAATTCGCGCATTGCCAGTAGAGCCAGTAGAGCCAGTAGAGTCATTAGAAGCCTTGAGAGAAACCCTTCTCGATTTTGGATCCCTGCCAGATTTGATAGAGTAGCTGAAGAGATTGAGCTAAAAAGGATCTCGAATTGGCAAAAGAATTATCCCGGAAGAGATAGTTAGTTTGGTCACTGAAGGATCCCATGAAGATCCCATGTTTCTCATCCCCTCAACGAGTTAAATACTGTTCTAAGCGCCCCTGAAAAAAGGACAAAATCAAGGTCAGTAGCCAGTACCATAGAGCTGCCACCACCAAAGCTTCGAAAAAATGTTGCCTCGGCAAACCGGCTTGGCGGGCACGCCCCATCAGCTCCTGCAAAGCAATGGCACTAGCCAGAGCCGTATCCTTCTGCATAGCGATAAATTGATTGCCAATATCCGGTAAAACAATCCGGAAAGCTTGCGGCAGAACAATGCGCCACAGGGTTTGCCAAGGTTTTAGCCCCAGAGCATAGGCGGCTTCCGTTTGCCCGCGATGGATAGCTTGGATCCCGGCCCGAAAGATTTCGCTCATGTAAGCGCCATAGTTGAGGGTGAGCGCCAACACTGCGGATGAAAAAGAACCCAAGACAAGTCCCAGTTGTGGCAAGGCCTGATAGATAAACAAAAATTGGAGAAACAGGGGGGTGCCCCGCATCAGGGACACATACAAAGCTGACAGGCTATTCAGAGAAGCTACTTGTGAAAGGCCCGCCAATGCCGACAAAAAGGCCAAAGTGGTGGCACAGAGAATTGAAACCAGCGACAGCTGAAAGGTAATGCCTACCCCTTGCGAAATAAACCACCACCATTCCCGCACAAAGTTGCCGTTCAGGCGCAGGGTGCGGATCGGGATCCCGGCCAACTCAAACCGTAGCCCACTGAAGGCGAACGCCAACAACGCCAGCCAAAGCACCAACCACAATCCCCGTGCCACTGGGAAGGGGATCCCTTTCTGAAGGGGTGGCGGCGGCTGGGTGGGTTGCCCCAGCGGGATAGAGTCCTTGTTCACTCGACTTTTTTTGTTAAATCAATGCCGTAGTAACGCTCCGAGAGTGTCGTCAGGGTGCCATCGGCGTGCATGGCTTCCAGAATCTCGGTAATTTCGGCTTGCAAACTCTCTGAGTTGGCAGGACTGGAGCGATCCAACGCTACCGCCAGGGCTTCCTAATAGACGGGATCCCCAAGCGTTTTCAGCGGTAGACCTTCTTGAATGGCATCTTCTGCGGTCGGTAAAGCCGTGAGAACCGCATCCAGCCGGGTACCATCTCCCAGAGCCAAATCTTGGATGGCCAAACTATCCGTATCGTAGATACGAATATCCACACTCGGGGCTGGTATGGCTATGGTCTCCCCCTCCAGGGTGAGAGTACCCTCCAGGTAGGCTTGATAGGTGGTAGCAGTGCCAACCCCAACCCGTTTGCCCTCCAGGGCGGGGATATCGGCTGTGGTGGAGGTTTCATGCACGATAAAACTGGCAGGGGTGTAGTAGTAGGGAATGGTGAAGAGCAGGGCTTGCTGGCGTTCAGCGGTCACGGTCATGGAGCCGACATTCACATCCCAGCGGCCATTCCAGGAGCCGGCGGTAATTACATCAAAATTGATATCCAAAAACTCAGCTTCTACCCCCAAGCGACTGGCGATCTCCCGGGCCACATCCACATCAAAGCCCTCCCAAGTGCCGTCGGGGTTGAGGTAGCTTTGGGGACGATAGTTGGAGTCGGTAGAAACCCGCAGCACCCCCCGTTCCTTCACCTGAGCCAGCAGATCGTTGCTTTGGGCCAGCAGGGATCCCTGGGCTGTACCCAAGGTTAGGCATCCGGCTAGGGTGAACAAAAGGGCTTGTAAGGATCTGCGTCGAGAGACAAACATCATCGACAAAACCTCGGGTGAATGTGAAGAGCAACCCCACTGGGATCCAACTGGGATCCATCTAAGATATCAAAGGCTGTCATAGTCTCCGCCACAAGACGGTATCACCCGACACGAACCCGTCAAGCAGGGATCCCACAGAGCAGAACGGATCCAGATGAGCCAGGTTAGCTGAGATTATTCTCAATTCTTTATACTTACAGCAATCCGTCTTGAAGCCTACACCTTGTCAATCGTGCCGTGTTCCGCCAGAATTTTCTCGATGCGGGTTTCATCCAGGCGTGAGAACAACCGCGAAGCCTCTGCCTCTTGCTTGTCTCGAATGGTTTTCGCCAACTGACATCCTCCCTATGCCAACCGCAAGTTGGGGAAAGCTGGATTTCCTAAACGGACAGAGCCTCTTGCCGATGTTGCAGCAGTCGCTCTGGGGTGAGAGGACCTTCAAGGTGATCCCAAGGCAAGGGATCCCCAGGGATCCAATGGCTGTGGACATAGTATTCCAAAGGCGGAAGCTGCCCCTTGAGTTCCTTAAAAGCCCGTTTGTAGCTCCCCAAAGACTCCCCAAACTCTCGTGCCAAAATCAACACTTTGCCCACACGGCGATCCCCTCGCGAAATTAGGGCTTGAATCACTGACCAGCTATAGCTTTCGGGGCGAAAATCGATCCCTAAAGGTCGCAATTGTTTCTGAAAAAACTGCAATTTTTTCTCTGCTTTTGGGTCTACTCCGTACCACTGAAAAGGCGTGTGGGCCTTGGGCACAAAGGTACTGCAACCCAGAGTGAAGCGCAAACGGGGAGCCACCTGTTTCAGCTCTTTGAACAGGGCAACGGTTTGCTCCAAATCGGCTTGTGTTTCTGCCGGGATCCCGGCCATGCCGTAGAATTTGATGCCCCCTAACCCGCCGGATTGGGCATGGACTGCCGCTGCCAGAATTTCTGAGTTGCTGAGTTTCTTGTTGACGATTTGCCGTAGCCGCTCTGAGCCACTTTCAATCGCCACCGTAATGGACTTGCTGCCCCGACTGGACAACACTTGGGCCAAACGGGGAGTAACGGTGCCCGTCCGCACCGAGGCCAAGCTGAGGCGCACTTGCTCAAAGCGATCCTGGGCCAAGTAGTCCAGCAGCTGCTCAAACTGCGGATGTTGGGTGACCGAAGCCCCCAGCAGGCCAATCCGTTGGGTGACCTGTAGCCCCCGCTCCACCGCTGGGATCAAATGCCCCTCCACATCCGCGACGCGAAAAGGCAAAGTCAGGTAGCTGGCTAAGCAAAAGCGACACATCTCCGGGCAACTGCGCACCACCTCCAGCATGTAGATGTTTTCCCAGGCGGCTTTGGGGGTGACCACCGTTGAGACTGAAAGGGTATTGCCGCGGAAGGTATGTTTGCGGATCCTCTCTGGGATCCCTGCCCGCTTGGGCAGGATCTTCTCCACAGGACCTGTTGGCTCCAAGTATTGAGGTTCGTAAAGGCTGGGCACATAAATCCCCGGCACTTGTGCCAGAGCCAGTAACTTTTGGGCACGGGATCCGCCCCGCACCGGTTGGTAGGACTGGATCAATTCATCGACCAATCCTTCCCCATCCCCTAATAGGATCACATCGAAGAAGTCTGCAAAAGGCTCTGGATTGGCCGTCAGCACAGGGCCACCCCCGAAAATCAGCGGATCCGATTCACCCCGCGCCTGAGACTGGATCGGGAGCCGGTGCTGTTCCAACAGGGCCAGAATATGGACATAGTCCAGCTCCCAGGACACCGAAAAGCCAAATAGCTCCGGTTGCTGGGGCAAAGGCTCAGACAGATCGGTGAACAGGCGGCACACGGCCACATCCCTACGGCTGGCTAACATACTCCAGATCACCTGGTAGCCCAGGCTGGTAATGCCCACCGAGTAGGTATTGGGAAAAGCGTAAACCACCCGTACCGCCTCTGCATCGGGTGTGGCCGGGGTAAACAGCAGTTGTTCAAAGTCAAAATCTGAGCTGGCCAAGGGATCCCACTATGGAGGTTTCAATTGTCTATTTTGATGTGCCTGCTTTCCCACCTTAGTCGGAGACTTGGGAGACTTCCAAATGGCAGGATCAATCTGGATCAACCATACGGATGCCCAGGAGCTAATCCATGACCTCTGCCCTCAACCAACGTATTCGCAACTTTTATGATGCTTCTTCGGGCCTGTGGGAGCAGGTATGGGGAGAGCATATGCACCATGGCTATTACGAAGCGGGGCAACCGGGTAAAGGACGGCGGCAAGCGCAAATGCATTTGATCAACAAGGTCATCAAGTGGGGCCACATTGGGGATCCCTTCTCACCCCGACACATCCTCGACTTGGGCTGTGGCATTGGCGGCAGCAGCTTGGAGTTGGCCCAACGCTTCGGGGCCAGAGTGACGGGCATTACCTTAAGTCCTGTACAGATGAAACGGGCCCAGGAACGCGCCGAGGCTGTCGGCCTGAGCCAGCAGGTACAGTTTCAGGTGGCGGATGCCCTGCAAATGCCATTTGAGACGGGATCCTTCGATCTGGTGTGGTCTTTGGAAAGTGGCGAACATATGCCCGATAAGCACCAGTTTTTGGCGGAATGTTGGCGAGTTCTGCGACCGGGCGGACAACTGTTGTTAGTGACCTGGTGCCACCGCGAGGGATCCCTAAGCCCGCAGGATCGGCAGCATTTGCAGAAGATCTACGATGTCTACTGCCTGCCCTATGTGATCAGCCTGTCAGAATACGTTCACTTGGCCCAGCAGGTGGGGTTTGAGCAGATTTACCAGGCCGACTGGTCGGAACAGGTGGCCCCCTTTTGGGATGAGGTGATCGCTTCTGCCCTCGATTGGCGGTGGATCCCAGGTTTACTGCGCAGTGGTTGGGGGACGATCCGGGGAGCCTTGGGCTTGGGTCTGATGCGTCGCGGCTATGCTAGTGGCCTAGTGCGCTTCGGCCTCCTGAGCGGATTCAAACCAGTAGCCCATTGCAGAGACAAATCAACCTAACGCTGAGACGATTTGGCCCCGTCACGGTCAATAAACTTCCCCCCACCACCCAATCCAGATCCGCATCGGCAAAGGCTGGGAGCAAGACCAGAACAGGGTGTCAGGCTGCAATACCGTGAAATACCGTGATCGTGAGGGAGATAGAGTTGCCCTGTGGGATCCGATAGGCTGGATCCACCCTTAAGGTGTCGGCTTATGGCTTTGCAAACTCCAACCCTACTGCTAGTCGATGGGCACTCGCTAGCTTACCGATCCTTTTACGCCTTCGCCTACAGCCGCGAGGGGGGGTTGCGCACATCCACCGGGATCCCCACCAGCGTCAGCTTTGGTTTTTTGAAATCGTTACTGGAGGTGCTGGATAAACATACACCGACCCATGTAGCCGTTGCTTTTGATACTCGCCAACCCACCTTTCGCCATGAAGCCGACGAAACCTACAAAGCCGGTCGCCCAGAAACTCCACCGGAATTTATTGAAGACGTGGAAAACCTCAAGCAGTTGTTAACGGCGCTGCGGATCCCCATCTTGATGGCTCCAGGGTTTGAGGCAGATGATATATTGGGCACCCTCAGTACAGCATCTGCCAAAGACTATAAAGTCCAGATTTTAAGTGGGGATCAAGATCTCTTTCAGCTCATTGACAACGATGGAAAGATTCGGGTTTTACACTTGAACAACAAAGATCGAATTAGCGAGTTCGGCCCGGAGCAAGTGAAAGAAAAGCTAGGGATCTGGCCCTGGCAGGTGGTAGACTACAAAGCCCTTTGTGGAGATTCTTCCGATAATATCCCTGGAGTCAAAGGGATCGGCCCCAAACGAGCCGTAGAGCTGTTGGAACGCTACGGTAGCCTGACGGAGATTTTCAAGCATATTCCTGAAATTAAAGGCAAGGTTCAGCAATATCTACAGGAAGGGATCCAAGCTGCTCAGCATTCCCAGTTTATGGCCCAAATCAAGATGGATGTACCTTTGCCCCTAGACTGGGAGAGCATGAGACTCACAGGGTTTGATCAGGAGGAGTTAATCCCTCTTTTGGAAAAATTGGAATTTCAGAGTTTCATCAATCAAGTTCGTAAAATCCAGGCTTCCTTGGGCGGGATCCAAGCGGAATTAGGGGATCCCAGCGAAGGGAATAGCTCAACAGATTCGGAAAAAATTGTAGACAATGACGAAGCTCTTTGGTTTGATTTTGCCTTAGCTCCTACCCGCACCTTACCTGCGGTGTGGATTGTGGATACTCCCGAGAAGTTAGCTATTTGGGTTCAGGATTTGTTGGCCTGTGAAGGGATCGTGGCCTGGGACACAGAAACCACCAGTTTGGATCCGCGAGATGCCCAGTTGGTGGGCATTGGCTGTTGCTGGTCAGAACAGGATATTGCCTATTTGCCCATCGCTCACAGCAGTGGCACCAACCTGAATTGGGAACTTGTCAAATCAGCCCTTCAACCGATCTGGGAGGATCCCCAACGGCCCAAGAGCTTACAAAATTGCAAATATGATCTGAGCGTCCTACGTGCCCAAGGGATCCGACTGCGAGGGATCCAATTCGATCCGATGTTGGCCAGCTACGTTTTGGATCCGGAAGCCAGTCACAATTTGGGGGATCTAGCAGCCACCTATCTGAATTTACCCACCACCCGTTATCAAGACTTAGTCGGGAAGAAGGGATCCATCGCCGATATTAGCATTCCCCAAGTGGCGGAATACTGCGGCTCCGATGCCTATTGTGCCTACCAACTGGTGCCCATACTCACCGAAAAACTCCAACAGACCGGCCCACGTCTTTGGGATCTCTTCACCCAAGTTGAGTTACCTCTGGCGTTGATCCTAGAAGAAATGGAGTGGCTGGGCATTCGTATTGACACAGAGTTTCTCCGTCAACTCTCTCAGGAATTACAAGCAGAACTAGAAGCCCTCGAAAACACCGCCTATACACAAGCTGGGGAGACCTTCAACCTCAACTCCCCCAAACAACTGGGATCCCTGCTGTTTGAAAAACTAAAACTGGATATTCGGAAAACCCGCAAAACAGCCACAGGCTACTCTACAGATGCCTCTGTTTTGGAAAAACTAGAAGGAGATCATCCCCTAATCGCGACCATCCTCCAACACCGCACTTTGGCCAAGCTAAAATCTACCTATGTGGATGCCCTGCCAGCCCTAGTGAGAAACGATACCGGCAGAGTGCATACGGACTTTAACCAAACCGTGACTGCGACGGGCAGGCTGAGTTCCTCAAACCCTAACCTGCAAAACATTCCGATCCGCACCGAGTTTAGCCGCCGTATTCGACAGGCCTTTATTCCCCAAGCAGGGTGGTTGTTGGCTGCTGCCGACTATTCCCAAATTGAACTGCGCATCCTGGCCCATCTGAGTCAGGAACCCACCTTGGTACAAGGTTTCCAATCAGGAGAAGATGTACATATCCTCACAGCTCGTTTATTGCTGGATAAATCAGAAGTCACCAGTGAAGAACGGCGATTGGCCAAAACCATTAACTATGGGGTGATCTACGGCATGGGAGCACAACGCTTTGCCCGTACTGCTGGGGTTTCTCTTTCGGAAGCGAAGCAATTTTTGGAACGATTCAATGAACGCTATGCTGGGATTTTTACCTATATGCGCTCCACGGAAGCCTTTGTAGAAGAGTATGGCTATGTGGAAACGATTTTGGGCCGCCGCCGCTACTTTCCCAACCTGTCTCGATTAACGGGCTATCGCAAACAAGCAGAATTACGAGCAGCCATCAATGCCCCAATTCAGGGATCCGCCTCTGACATTATCAAAGTAGCTATGGTGCACCTGCAAAAGAAACTCCAGCAATTTCAGTCACGATTGTTGTTGCAAGTGCACGATGAATTGGTTTTCGAGGTTGAGCCCTCTGAATGGCAGGAGTTGCAACCTTTGATTCGTTCGGAAATGGAGGGAGCCCTCCCCCTATCCGTGCCGCTAACCGTGGATCTGCAAATCGGCCAGAATTGGAAAGAAGCCAAATAATCCTGGTTGACAAGCCTAGGGATCCTTCTCTAACAAGAGTGTTAAGATATATAAAAGCATTCTTTGATTCTGCTATGGCTGTTGAAATCTACACTTGGCGCTTCTGTCCCTTTTGCATTCGAGCCAAGCAACTTCTGGATCGCAAAGGTGTGAAATACACAGAATACGCCATCGATGGAGACGAGGTGGCGCGGGCGGAAATGGCTAAGCGAGCCAATGGCCGCCGTTCTCTACCGCAGATTTTCATCAACAACCAGCACATCGGCGGTTGTGATGACCTACACCATCTTGAGGCCCAAGGTCAGTTGGATCCCCTCCTGCAACAAGCCAGTTGAAGGTAAATTTTCCCGCTACTTCCGAACCTGAGCACGGGCCTGTTTCACCATCTCGATCAGGGTGTGGTGAGCATCCTCTGAATCTTTAAGAGGATGGTCGAATCGAATCCGAACCGTCTGCTCTCCCTCTTCCCCCTGCACCTGCAAATCCATGCCCTCAGAGTCAATGGCTTGCATCTGGGCCTGAGTAGCCCCCTTGACCTGCCCAAACACCAGGGCATAGAGCACTACGGCGTCAGCGTGGTCGTCATTCATGTGCTTGCAGATGCGGTCGCTAACTTGCGGGGTGAGAAGGTCAGGCATGGCAAGGGATCCCTTCTGGATCGGCTACTGGCTTCAGTTTAGCCCCGGAATGGCTCTACCTCACCGTTTGGGATCCCCTTTCATCTCGTCAATTTCAAGCAAGTTGATCAAGACCCCCGTCACCGGGATCGCCAGGAAAACCCCCAGTAACCCTGCCAGAGTCCCGCCCACAAATAGGGAAAAGAACATTACCACCGGGCTGATATTCAGGGATCCCTGCATCACGCGGGGCAAGAGCAAGTTCTCCTCCACCTGCTGCAAAGAAATACAAATCACCAGCACCTGGATCGACAGCCACACACTTTTTGGCAACAAAATGAGCGCGATCAGGCTAATACCAATCGTGGCACCAATACCCGGAATTAGGTCGAATAAACCCGCGATCATCGATAAAGTCAAAGCGGAGGGAATCCGAAAGACTAGAAAAACCAAAAAGCTAGAAACAGCAAAGAAAAACGATAGGACGACTCTCCCCCAAAAGAAACCCAAGAAATTTCGCCGCACCGTTTCAGTGATGCGGGTTTGCCACTCATCGGAAAAAGGCTTAAGGAACAAGCTCCACAATCGTTTGCCATCCAACAGCATAAAAAAGGCAACGATGAAGATCAAAAATAAATTCACCAAACTCAGGAGCAAACTGCGCAAAGTCAATACCCCAGATCCCAGCAGGTTCAGGGTTTGATCTTTGATCTGTTGTTCAAACTCTTGGATGTCGATTTCGATATTGAAGTTACCCAGTAGGAGCTCTAGTTGGTCGATGGCGTTAAAAACGGTATTCAAGAAAGTGGCAATACTTTCCTGAAGCTGTGGCAACTGGGAAATCAACGTTAGGCCCAATACTGCCGTCATGCTGGACAGAGAAATGACAGTAACAAAGGTAACTAGATAAACCGAAAAATTATGGGAAAAAAAGTGTGTCAGCCAGCCGACGGGGTAACTGAGCAAGTAAGCCAAAATAGCCGCGATCACAAAAATGGTGATCACCAGCTCGAAGTAGCTAAGCACCTGAGACAAAGCCCACGCGCAGGCCAAGAATAGCAAAATACGCAACAACTGAGAGTTGTTCAGTTTCGCCCAAACAGGCCAACGGGAAGGCTCAGGCATCAGGATCCTGTCTAAACAGTTTTCCTATCTTCTCTCATCCAGACAAAGGCTGCTCCACCAGGATCGGCGGTCGCAACTGCTCACTGCGCCGAGACCACCAGACAGCCCCCAAGCCGACCCCCAAGTTGGCAATACAGGAGGCCAAGAAAACACCATTCACGCCGATCAACTGGCTGCCCACATAGGCCAGCGGGACATAAACCAAAAACATACGGGTCAGAGATAGGATCACAGCAGCCAGAGGCTTACCCAAGGCATTAAAAGCGGCACTCACCGTCAGGAGCAGCCCAGTCCCGGCATAGCTGAGGGGCACAATGCGTAGATAAGAAGCCGTGACCTCAATCACCGCAGGATTGCTATCAAACTGGGCGGCAATGGCCGTGGATCCCAGCCCCAACAGCACGGCCATCAGAACACCCCAGCCCAGACAAAAGAAAAAACTCAGGCGCAAACTCTCCTGAACACGCTGATACTGTTTGGCTCCCCAATTTTGGCCGATGAAAGGAGCGACACTGGTGGAAAGAGCTGCTAGAGCAGACAGGGAGAGTAACTCCAGCCGTGAAGCCACCCCAAACCCCGCCACCGCCTCTGGGCCAAACCCGGCCATCAAGCTGGTGATGATCCCCGCTGAGATCGGGATCACCATATTGGTTCCAGCAGCAGGCAACCCCACATGCAAAATTCTCGACCAACAGCCCCGTACATCCTCCCAAGTGGGCAGAAATAAGCTGAGCATGTGCTGGCGAAAATGCAAAAAGAGCAAGGCCAAAACCAAGCTTAAGGCCCGTGCTGCCACCGTTGCCAAAGCGGCTCCCTGCAATTCCAGTCGGGGGAACCCGCCCAAGCCAAAGATCAACAGCGGGTTCAGGCCAATATTGGTGATGGCCGCCAAGGTCATGATCAGGCTGGGGATCTCGGAGTTGCCAGCGGCTCGGATTGCCGTATTGCCCACCATCGGTACCACCAGAAACACCATGCCCAGATACCAAATGTGCATGTACTTCCGGATCAGGGGCAGGATGTCTGGTTCCGCCCCCAGCGCGGTGAACAAGGGATCCAACGTCAAAAACCCAAAGAGGACACACACCGCCACGATCAGCAAGGACAGGAACAGGCTATTGGTGGTCAGGCGTTGCACCCGCTGCGGGTTGCCTTCCCCGATCGCCCGCGCGATCACCGAAGAAGCCCCCACCCCCAAGCCAATCGCCAAGTTACTGAGCACCATCGTCACCGGGAAGGTGAAGCTCATGGCCGCCAGCTCCAGCGTGCCCAGTTGCCCGACGAAATAGGCATCCGCCAGCTCGATCGCCATGACGGCAAAAATGCCCCAGATCATCGGCAGAGTGAGGCGAATCAGCTGGGATCCAACCGGGCCTTCGGTAAGGGTTTGGCGCGGGGTAGGTTGTGACATGTAGGTTCTCAAATAGGCAAGATGTACGGAATTATTTAATTCACTTCCTAATTAAGACACATCTCCCCAATGGATGTCTGTCTGGGATCCCACGCTTTTTCTGGTGGGGGAGAGAGCTTTCGGTAAGATCGAACGGGTATTCCCAATCAACCAAAAAAGCAGAAACAAACGTGCGACAACAAGTCTTAGGGTTGGGCATTGCCGGGCAGGCAGCAGCAAGGCTCTTGCGAGCCCAAGGGCATGAGGTACTGGCCTGGGATGAGAAAAACTCGGATCGGCTCCAGCAGATTCAGCAAGAACTGGAACCAGAAGGGATCCTGGTTCGATTGGGGGAACCGTTTCAACTGCAAGCGGGGGTGGAGCAGGTGGTGGTCAGTCCTGGCATCCGCTGGGATCATCCTCTGTTAGAGCAGGCCCGACAGAAGGGCATTGCAGTTCTGGGGGAGGCGGAATTGGCCTGGCAAAGTCTGGACTTTTTACCTTGGGTGGGGATCACCGGCACCAACGGCAAAAGCACCACCACTGCACTCATTGCAGAAATGGTTCAGGCAGCAGGCTTGAAAGGGATCCCCTGTGGCAACATTGGCCTCCCCCTCTGTCAGGTAGCTCTGGACACCTTACGGGGTGAGCGGCAACCGGATTGGATCGTGGCAGAACTCAGCAGCTATCAACTGGAGGCCAGCACCAGCCTGATGAGCAGCAGCCCATCTGGGCCAGCTCGGATCGGGGTTTGGACAACCTTTACCCCGGATCACCTAGAACGGCATGGCACCCTGGAGCGCTATGCCAGCTTCAAAGCCCGTCTGGTGGATCGGGCCACCTGGCGGGTGCTCAATGGCGAGGATCCCTATCTTTTGGGCCGCAAGCAGGATTGGCCAAACACCTACTGGATCTGCACTCAGGATCAGTCGGCGCCGGTGCATCTGCGCAAGAATAGCCTTTGGATTCAAGCAGAACCCATTGCCGAATTGGAAGCCTTTGGTGAACGGTGCCCAGGTCACCACAACCTACAGAACCTGCTCATGGCAGCAACAGCAGCCCATCTGGCCGGGATCCCCAACACGGCGATTCAACAGGCGATTCGATCTTTTGCTGGGATGCCCCACCGCCTGGAGCGTGTTGCCCAACTGCACATCGGCCCCACCCCCATTCGCTTCGTCAACGACAGCAAAGCCACCAACTACGATGCCGCCTGGGTTGGGTTGAATGCAGTGGAGCCCCCGATCCTCTTAATTGCGGGAGGAAAGGCCAAACAGGGAGATGCTCAAGCCTGGTTAAATCTAATTCAAACCAAGGTGGCGCGGGTGCTGCTGATTGGGGAGGCTGCCCCCGCTTTTGCCGCCGCTCTGGACAGGATCCACTATACTGGCGTTGAGCTCGTGCAAACCCTAGATGTAGCGGTGGTGAGAGCCTTTGAGGCGGCTCGCTCCCTAGCCCAAACCCTGACGGATCCCACCCAACCGATCACGGTCTTGTTCTCTCCCGCTTGCGCCAGTTTTGACCAGTACCGCAGTTTCGAACACCGTGGCGACCATTTCCGCACCTGCTGCCAAGCCCTCCAGGGATCCCTCGCCTGCTCTGGATCTGAGTCTGCCTTGGAACCCTGAAGCCCGCTTGTTGCGCTGGCTAACCCTAATCTGGGTGGTGCTGGGGCTGGCGATGCTGTTTTCCGCCTCCTACCCCGTGGCCCAAAGAATCACCGGGGATGGCCTCTACTTCTTTAAGCGCCAGTTGATCTGGGTGGGGCTAGGGGCGCTCAGTTTTCTGGTCTTGGTGCAGATCCCGTTGCGCCGCTGGTTCCCGTGGGCCGGACTCCTCTGTCTACTGGGAATTGGCTTGGTCTGGGCCACCCAAGTGCCGGGGTTGGGGGTGACCCGGTTGGAAGCCAGCCGTTGGCTGGATTTGAAAGTGATCCCGATCATCCAACCCTCGGAATTTCTCAAACCCCTGCTAGTACTGCAAGGAGCCTGGGTGTTTGGGCGTTGGTTTCATCATCCCCGCTGGTTTCGCTGTGTTTGGGTGGGCATTTTCGGTATCAGTCTGTTGGGCATTCTCACCCAACCCAATTTGGGCACAACCGCCATTTGTGGCCTCACCCTCTGGATCATGGCCTGGACAGCAGGGATCCCTGCTCTGACGTTATTTGGCACAGCCGGCTTGGGGGCAATGGCAGCGGTGCTGAGCATCCTCAGCAAAGAGTACCAGCGGCGGCGGATATTGGCCTTTTTGGATCCCTGGGCTAGCGCCCAAGGGGATGGCTATCAACTGGTGCAAAGTCTCTTGGCGATTGGCTCCGGGGGGTTATGGGGCAAAGGCTACGGCCTCTCCCAACAGAAGCTCTTTTATCTGCCCATTCAATACACAGACTTCATCTTCTCAGTGTTTGCAGAAGAATTTGGCCTGGTTGGATCCCTGTCGTTTTTGGGGTTGCTGTCGCTCTATGCCTTGGTGGGGCTACGGGTGATGATGCGCTGCCGGGAGCTCCCGATCCGCCTAGTGGCCTGTGGCTGTGTGGTGTTTTTGGTGGGGCAGTCGCTGCTGAACATTGGCGTGGTCACCGGGGCATTGCCCACAACAGGGGTGCCCTTGCCGCTGTTCAGCCATGGGGGCAGCTCTATTTTGGCGGGGTTAATCACAGCAGGATTATTAGTACGGGCGGCACGAGAATCGGAACTTTGAATTAGGACTAGAACAAAAGAGCGCATTTCCATCGGGATCCCTTACGAAAGTCCGCATTCTAACAGTGCGGAAAAATGGGTTGACGGGATCCTATTCCTGAACTAACCTAAGTAGGGCTGAAGAGTTTCTCTTCTGGCTCTGCTAGTTTTGTGCTAGCGAAAGTTCTTTCGAGGAAAACGATCAATAATGGACGCTTCTGGCAGTAGTTTGTGTGCTACCGAGCAGGAATTTGTCCTCGCGGATGAAGACCCTTATGGGCCCAGGTGTGGCCTACCCTGCCCTGAAAATGGCTGGGATCATTGGGTGATCGGGTTAGTGAGCTTGCTAAGTTAATTTTTGGCTTGGGGAGCTCATCTCGGTCGGCGATGAACCTAGCGACTGAGCAGAGCTCCGACAGGGTGTTCCTTGTGAGAGTTTGTGTGAGCCGATTTGGCTTGCCTTGTTCAGAATTTGGGCAGCTTTGGGTGCTTCGGAGGAGAGGTTATCTCTATCCGGGCACCCTGCTTGTTGCGTCATCAATCCAAGAGGGATCCCTTGGGATGACCGATATTGGTTTGTACATTCTTATGTGCATCCTTAACAGGACAGCTACATTTTTTAGGTGTTCATAGGCTATCTGTGAGCAACAAATTTCTGTGCTGAAGATGGCCAATGATTTTAGTGATCCTGGCGATCTTTAGGGATTGGTTTTGAGCGTTTACGGAAGGAGCATCATCCTGAGTTAATCCAAACGACTGGAGGTGTATTATGCAAAGCAAAGCCAACGTACTCAACGATCTCCTGCAACCCTTTGCTCTAGAAGCCGCCAAGCAAGAGGCCAATCGCATTGCGGCGGTGGAGCTGGTGCAGCTGTTGCTGGAACTACCCCACCACAAGCGGATCCTGGCCTTTCGGTTGTTGGAAAAAGACAAAGCAATAGCGGTGTTTGAGTACCTGCGACCGGAGCAGCAAGCGGATCTGATTCGCTCCATGGAAAGCCCAGAGGCCCTGGGATTAATCGAATCCCTTAAGCCAGATGACCGGGTGCGCCTGTTCGACGAGCTACCCGCCAAGGTGACCAAGCGATTGATGGCCAACCTTAGCCCCCAGGCGCGGGAGAGCATCAACCTGTTGTTAGGCTATCCTCCCCGCAGTGTCGGGCACATTATGAACGTCCGCTACCTAGCGGTGCGGGATACCGTTACCAATCGAGAAGCCCTAGAGCTGGTGCGGCAATCAAATCTTTCGGATAACGAGCTGGCCATTGTCTTCGTAGTCGATAGCCAGCGGTTTTACCGGGGGTTTGTGCGTACCATTCGCCTACTCAAAGCGGATCCTGATCTGCCCATTACCTCTCTAACCGAGGGGCAGCGCATCAGCATTGCTGCTACCGAACGGGATCTGATGGCGGCCAAGCTGCTCAAAGATCACGATCTACCAGCGGTGGCAGTGGTGGACAAAGAAGGCCGTCTGATCGGCGACATCACCTTCGACGATGTGATCGATCTGGTAGAAGAAGAGGCCACCGATGCTGCCTTTGCCAAAGCCGGGGTGGGCAACCTCCTCAGCCGAGACAAAGTCTGGAGCGAGAACCTAGTCAAAGGATCCATGTGGTACAGCGTCCGCCTGCGGATTCTGTTTTTGATCGTCACCCTCATCGGCGGAATGATCGTCGGGACGGTGATCACCACCTATGAGGAGGTTTTAGAAGCGGTGGCGGTGGCGGCCGTCTTCATCCCAGTGGTAATGGATATGGGGGGCAACACAGGGACTCAATCCACCACCATCTTTGCCCGGGGTTTGGCGTGGCAACACGTCAACACCAACCGGATCATCCCCTACATCCTGCGAGAAGCCCGGATTGGCGCCACCATGGGGGCTGTTTTGGGAGTTGCAGCTGGGGTGATCGCTTACTTTTGGCAAGGGTTGCCTAATGATGTCCCGCAATTGGGCTTGGCAGTAGGGCTGGCTTTGTTCTTTGTGGTCACCTTGGGGGCCGTCTTGGGGGCCATCCTACCTTGGGCTCTGTTAAAAATGGGCTTCGATCATGGGCCTGGAGCAGATCCATTCATCACCACCATCAAAGATTTCACCGGCTTGTGGTTTTACTTTGTCATGGTGTCGTGGTTGCTCGGCATTCAGGTTGAGTAGCCTTCTGATTGAACTAAGCAAACAGGAAGCACACAGGAAGAATCTGGTGAGAACCCTGATATCTCAGGGTTCTCCTGGTAACTCCTAAGATTGAACATCAAATTTGGAAACTTTGCCTACGCATCTAGGAGGTGTGTCATGAACCGCTTTCCCTCTCAAGCTCCCCTAGAGCAGTTTGAAAAGAAGCTACAGTATTTTGCCCATCGAATCTCGATCATCACGGCTCTAGAAACCGGGGGCAAGTTATCTCCTGGCCAAGCCTTTGACATGATGGAATCCCTTTGGGTAAATCTAGAATCAACGGGTGATGAAGCGTTTTTAGCCATCAGTTATGACTATGAAGGGGGTGAGAGCTGATTCACAAACAGAATCCATGAGATGGATCAGGGTTTAGGGCTGGTCAACAGATCTTGAGGGCTACCGGAGAGACAATAACAAACTGCAAAACTCCTCCCATCCGGGATGCTTGACTTTCGCAACTTTCGTAACAGAAAGCACATTTTTGCTTCAGGGCAGATCCTAGCCTAAGCCCATGACACAGCTACTTTCTGAGACCGCCCGCACCCAGGGCATCGACTATTTTCTGCTCTCCTTTACGGATCTATTCGGGATCCAGCGGGCCAAGCTGGTGCCTACCTCAGCGATCGACGCGATGGCGGATGGTCAGGCGGGGTTTGCCGGGTTTGCTGCCTGGCTGGATCTCACCCCGGCTGACCCGGATGTGTTTGCTCAACCGGATCGAGAGCGACTCTACCAACTGCCCTGGCAGCCTGAGCTGGGCTGGATGCCTGCTGATCTGATCCAGGCGAACGGGGATCCCCTCGAGCAAACGCCCCGCTGGGTTTTGAAAAGGGTGCTCGCTCAGGCGGAGGCCATGGGCTTGCGGGCGAAGACGGGGGTGGAGTGCGAGTTCATGCTCTTCTCCCCCGAAGAGTGGGCGGTTTCCGATCCGCGAGATCAGCAGGCTAAGCCCTGTTATGACCAACAGAGCCTGATGCGCCGCTTCTCGGTGATTCGAGACATTTGCGATGGCATGCAAAAGCTGGGCTGGAATCCTTATCAAAACGACCACGAAGATGCCAATGGTCAGTTTGAGATGAACTGGCTATTTGATGATGCCCTCGTTACCGCCGATCGCCATGCTTTTTTTAAGTACATGGTGAAAAGCATTGCCGAGCAGCAGGGCTACCGCGCCACCTTTATGCCCAAGCCCTTCCCCCATCTGACGGGCAACGGCTGCCATACCCACATTTCCCTCTGGGATCCCTCGGGGACAACCAATCTGTTTACCGATGCGACTGGAGAGTTGGGCCTGTCTAAGCTGGCCTATCACTTCATAGCGGGGGTGCTGCACCATGCCCCGGCACTGTGTGCCCTAACCAACCCAACGGTGAATTCCTATCGCCGCCTCAATGCACCCGTTACCCTCTCGGGTGCCACCTGGTCTCCCAGTACCATCAGCTACAGCGGCAACAATCGCACCCATACGATTCGTATTCCGGATGGGGGGCGGTTTGAGCTGCGTTTAGCGGATGCCTCGGCTAACCCCTATCTGCTGACAGCGGGCCTGATTGCAGCGGGCCTGGACGGGATCCAACAGCAGCGGGATCCTGGGCCTCGGTCTGATAACAACACGTACACTGCTCCGACTGCTAATGCCCCGATTCTACCAGGCTCTCTGCATGAGGCGCTGGATAACTTGGCTCAAAGTTCCGTCTTGAGAACAGCTTTAGGGGATCCGTTTGTGAATGCCTATTTGAAGCTGAAGCGGCAGCAGTGGCAGGAGTTTAGCCACCAGATCACCCCTTGGGAGCGAGAGACTACTTTAGATTGTTGAAGAGGGTCTCCACAACAGCCACAGAATCGGGGATAGTTGAGGCATCCTCCCTGCTTCCACCCATGCTCAGGCGACCTGGCGCTTTCGGCCTCTCCTCTATCCTGTTGCTAGGCAGCCTTTTGACGGTAATCCGTTCCGAGGAACCTACCCTGGCCTTGGAAGTGTTGCAACGGGGCATCACCGTCACCGTCCCGGCGGGAGAAGGAGCGATCACCCTCTACGAGGATGTCAATCTGTTGGGGCGCTCTCTGACCTTGGTGCGAGATAGCGACTTCTTGGGCCATCAAAACTTTAACGACCGTGCCTCCAGCCTGCAAGTGCATTCTGGCCAATGGCAGCTTTGCCCCGATGCCTACTACGGGGCGGGCTATGTCGGCAGGTGGGGCCAGGGGTATATCCGAATCTGGCCAGCCTCGGGATCCCCAACGATACCCTCAGCTCGGTGCGATGGGTCAGCGGTGGGGGCAGTGGGGGCTCCGTGTTGCCCCCTAGCGGCGGCATTCAACCTCTCCCGCAACCGATCGGATCCCTGATCCTCTACGAAAACGCCAACTACCAGGGCCGTTCTTTGGGGGTATCCGACAGCCTGCGCGACCTCAACACTCAAGGGTTTAACGACCTCACCACCAGCTTGCAAATCAACAGCGGGGTTTGGGATCTCTGTGAAGATGTCAACTGGCAGGGTTACTGTCGCCGCTTGGGGCCAGGACGCTATCCAGATGTCCGGTTGGTGGGCATCAACAATGACACCATCAGCTCCGTCCGCTTGGTTTCCGTCGATGGCTCCGGTGGATCGGGGGGAACCATTCTGCTGCCGCCCTCGGTCGTCTATCCACCCTATGTGCCCTCTGTGCCACCCCCTCGAGACAACTATGGCCGCGACAGCAGCGGTTGCTTGGATGGCTACTATCGCCAAGGGGCCTATTGCGTGCGGTACTGATTCGGTTACAGAGGAGAACCGACTGGCAAGGCGGTTGCAGACTGCTTTGTCGCCAGCTTGTCTCCTCCAATCAGGGCATTGAGGCTTGCTGCCAAACCAAACCCTCCTGTTGCGAACTGGGTTAGTACCTGCGGGGCCAGATCTCCGAGGCGATACAAACTGACCCCCGCCACCAGCCCTGGAAAGAGGCCACTACCCCAGCCTCCCCACAGCCAAGATCCCAGCCCTTCCGCCAACAGCAGCAGGGCACTATTCACCACCAGCGGTCGCCACAAGCCCTCCTGACGGGATCCTAGCGCCCCACGTAGCGTTCCCCAGGGCAGTCTCAGTCGCAGACAGAGGCCCAACAGCCACAGGCCATCCAGGAGCGGGGCCAGCAGCAGATCCAACCCCAGGGGGGCCAACCCGATCCCAAGCCCTTTGGCGAGGCTACAGGCTTTGCTCCACCGATCCACAAAACCGGCATGATGCTGCCATTGTTTGCGGAGAATTTGGGCCTGAAGGCGATCCAGCCGCTTCAACACATTCAAAGCCAGCAGGGATCCCGCCTCTGTTTGCAGAATCTGCAAAATTCGCCCCCGCAAAGCATCCATCTGGGGCGCAGGACGTTCCCAGTCGGTGGTGATGCGGCCATCCGGCCAGTGGGTACGCACCTTAACCGGTTTGGGGCAGGCGGCTACGGTTAAAATCTCTAACCCCAGGCCCAACTGCGGACGACTGATCTGGGCGCGAATTGCTTCCAAATCCTCTGCGGAATAGAGGTCGCACTTGTTCAACACCAGTAGGATCGGCTTGTGCAGGGTGCGCAGCTCGAGTAGCGCCTGATACTCCAATTGGGTCAAATCGGCGGCGATGACAAACAAGATCAGATCTGCCGAGCGGGCCACATCCCAGGCCAACTGCTCACGGGCTTCCCCTTCTACTTCGTTCAAACCAGGGGTATCGATCAGCCTCACCCGCCACGGAATCCCTGACTCTGGACGCCACAGCATCGATTGCGGCTGTTGAGTCACTCCATTCAAAGGCCCTACTTTCAATCGTGTTTCCCCGGTCAGAGCATTCAACACTGCCGATTTACCTCGATTCACCAAACCAAACACAGCAATGGAAAACAGCCGCGATCCAAGCCGCTTGCGTAACTCCGACAAAGACCGTAACTCCGGCTTCAGATCAGCACGGTTGGCGACCGCTTGCCAGTGCTCCCAGCAGTGATTCAAAACAGTTTCCGCTTGGGCTAGGGGAGTGATCATAGACACCCGCGAACAGCTAACCCTCACTCTAGTGGGAATTGCCCGCCACAGCCAGCCCACCTCTGCCTCCCCCCGAGCGTGGGGAAATGCGACTGGATCCGAACCCCTGAGAATAGGGCATGATCACTTTAGGATGTGCTTGCGCTATCCCATGGTTAACAATTGACCAAGCTAGACACCCTCATCCTTGGCTGCCATGCGCTATTCCATCCCCAAATCCCTCCGGTGGTTACGTCTAGGGGGATCCCATCGCTCCAAACAGGAGCGCATGATCGTGCGGGGTCTGCTGGCCTTTTCCGGGGCACTCCTGATTATGGATATTGTGCTTTTGAGCCTTCTTCCCTGACCGATTCAAATCGGGGCGACAAGGCCCCCTTGGGCTTAGCTGTGCGCTTTCGGCAACAAGGGAAAGATCAGGAATAATAGAAGCGGCCCGGGAAGAGCACGAGCTCCAGAGCCTGGGTTGTCCTATTTTCCATTGTTTGAGGTCGATTATGGCTTTGCACGAGGCGGCTAATACGCCCCGGATTAATGCGCGTGAGTTCGATGCTTTCGATATTTTCAACCTCAAGCACTACCTCGGCCCCAACCCCTACCTAAATACCGCTGCCCTCACCTTCGACTTCACCCTCACCTACTCCCTCAAGCCGTTACCCATCGAGAGCTATCTAGCCCAGGTGTGTCAGCATCTACCGCAGCTACAGGGAGAAAGCTACCTGTCCTATGCCCACTTGTTTGCCCACCTAGTGGCGGAGGTGAACCGGTTGCAAATGGGCTTACACCTCTACCGTTGGAGCTTCCGCCTCTTTCCGGAGTATGTGCGCATTGCCGTTCAAACCTTGCATGGCCGCACCACCCGTGCCGCTGTGTACCTGGCCTGGGATTGGTTAGAGGCAATCACTCAAGAGCAGTTGTTTGATTTTGAAGGCGAGCTGCGTCGTCTACAGCAATTGTTTCGGGAGTCGGTGTATGGGGGGCCGACAGTGTACGCCCTGTTGCGAGCTGCCCACGAACGCGGCATCCCCACCTATTACCTGTGGGATGAGGGGGTGATGCAATACGGCTATGGACGCAAGCAAGTGCGCGGGGTTGCCACCACCTTTCACAGCGACAGCAACCTCGACTCCGCCTTCACCACCCGTAAAGACGATTGCAAAGCCTTTTTGGCAGCTCAAGGGTTTCCAGTACCGCCAGGGGAGGTAGTCACCTCCTTGGCAGAAGCCCTAGAGCAGGCTGCAGGGATTGGTTACCCAGTTGTACTCAAGCCGGTGGTCGGCCATAAGGGCATTGGGGTCACCGCCCACATTCGCACCCCGGAGGAGTTGCAGTTTGCCTATGACAAAGCTGTAGATGCTATTCCTTACGAACAGCCGATTCAGTTGATTTTAGAAAAACATTTGCAGGGCAGCGACTTTCGTCTATTGTGTGTGGGTGGGCGTTTTGTAGCGGCTACAGAACGGCGTCCAGCTTCGGTGACAGGAGATGGCCAGAGCACCATCGGTCAGCTGATCCACCAAGCCAATCAGGATCCCGCCCGTTGGGATACCCCCACTTCCCCCTTGGGGCCAATCCAGTGGGATGACGCCATGGAGCATTTTTTGGCGGAGCAGGGCCTGACGGTGGAAAGTGTGCTTGAGCCGGGGCGGACGGTTTATCTGCGCAAGGTGTCTAATCTTTCGGCGGGGGGGGTGAGCCGGGATGTTACCGCCAGCGTTCATCCCGATAATATTGTCTTGGCCCAAACCATTGCCCAACAGTTTTCGCTGGTGTGTCTGGGCATTGATGTGATTGCCACCAGCCTGGAACGCTCCTGGACTGAGGGATCCCTGGGCATCATCGAGATCAACGCAGCGCCGGGGGTGCTGATGCACCAGAAACCTGCTATCGGGGATGGGGTAGATGTGCCAGGGGCGATCCTCAACCATCTATTTCCGGCCAAGGCAACCGCCCGTATTCCGATTTTGACCTTCAATCGTTTGGCTCTAGGAGAGGTGCAGGCCTTGGTGGAGCACATTTTGGCTGCCCATCCCCAGTGGTGTGTGGGATCCCTCTGTCGCGAAGGAGTCTTGCTCAACCGGACTGTGAGACCGCGACAAGGCAGCCATTTCCGCCAGGTGAAAACCCTGTTGCGCCATCCTCACCTAGATCTACTTCTGGTGGAAATCGACGAAGATGTTCTGGAGCACGAGGGCTTGGCCTATGAGGGCAGTGATCTGGTGGTGTTGCGGGATCCCTCTGAAAAAGAGCAGCAGATGCTCAAGCGGGATCTCAACCCCGGTGGCACCTTGATCCTGCAACAGGGATCCACCGTAACCCTGACAGTGGCGGGCCAAGTGGAACGGTTTGATCTGATCGGGGCAGAACCGTTGCAGGGGATCCTGTTGCGTGCGGTGAGCCAGCTGCTCCAGACGTGGCGTGGGTAGAGGAGTTTGGATTTTTTTCAGATTCCCGGCAAAGGCAGAAAGGATGGGGGATCCCTGCCGGGCACACAGGGGTGCTCGCAGGTCAACTCTACACCAATCGAAAAGAAACGTTATCATAGAAGTCTGCTGGAGAGTCCCCCTTGGTAGCTCTGTAAACCCTACGAGGCAGATCGGAATGGATTGGGTGGAAAAAGTTCTGGAAAAGATCCGGGAATGGGTGGAACGTGTGCTCGACACCCTATTAGGGGATCCCCAGCCGCAGCCGCAACCGATTCCCATTCCGGTAGAAAATGGATCCCATCGTCGTCGCTGATCCGACCGCCATTGCCCCCGGCCTGGAGGTTCTCAGCTTACTCGTGTTGCACGGCCCCAATCTGAACCTGCTGGGGGTACGTGAGGTTGGTATCTACGGATCCCTGTCTTTGGAGCAGATTGATCGGGCCCTGCACCAGCAGGCTCACTCCCTCAAAGCTAAGTTGGAGCTCCTGCAATCCAACCATGAAGGGGTGTTGATCGATGCCATTCACCGCGCCCACCAGCAGCACCAAGGCATTTTGATCAACCCCGGCGCCTATACCCATACCAGCATTGCCCTACGGGATGCGATTGCCGGAGTGGGCTTACCGACGGTGGAAGTACACCTGAGCAACATTCATCGCCGCGAAGCTTTCCGCCAGCACTCCTACATCGCCGCGGTAGCAATCGGGCAAATCAGTGGGTTCGGGGCACAAAGCTACCTGCTGGGGTTGCAAGCCCTGGTGCAGCACCTGCGACTGCAAACTTCTTAGCTTCAGCTCAACAGACTGGGGTAGCATTTTGAGTAGCTGTTGCACCGATGGATAGGTTATCCGATGGGATCCGGTTACCGCAAAGCGTTGTTGATCCTGGCAGGTTTGTCCTTGAGCTTGGGCGTTCCGGTAGCCTGGGGGCAAACCTCCAGCACGTTTCAGCCTGGGTTTTTCCAGCCTGTGGCCCGTTTTGATCCCAGCCGCCCGGTGCAAGTCGTGTTGATCAACTGCTCCGACGCAACTGTGGAATATGGGATTACCACCGATCTTGGCTCTGATCAGGAGCTGCTGCCGGATGAACAAGTGACCCTCACCATCCGCGAGTTGCCTGCCTACCTATCTATTCATACCCCCAGCCGACCTCCCTTTTCCGAGATCAGCCTGCGGTATGTGGTTTCAGGCGATGCAGACCAAAATCGGATCACCGTGAATGTGGTAGTGAATCTGCTGCAGGAAGGGGGAGGAGATCGCACCCTCGACTTCAACCCAGAAGGAGGAGTCTACGTTTATTAGTCTTATTGAGTCTTATTGTATTAGTCTTAGTCCAGTATCACCAAGTACAGCCTTTTCCGACTTCACGCAGGCCCTTGAGCTAGGCAAAAAACCTTATGGAGGGGGTTGAGATCCCCGGGGTACTGCGATTTGGGATTAATGAACCTCCGGTTCAAGATTGGGCTTGCTTTCTGAAAAAGTACGGCGCAACAACAACGAGTTCAAAACAACACTGACGGAACTAAAGGCCATCAACCCACCTGCCATGGCCGGGCTGAGTACAATGCCGAACTTGGGCAAGAGCACACCCGCCGCCACAGGGATCCCCAACAGGTTGTAGCCAAAGGCCCACACTAGGTTCTGGCGAATTTTGCGGAAGGTGGCCGAACTCAGCCGAATCGCTTCCACCACATCCCAAAGGCGGTTGCGCATCAGGATGATATCGGCAGTTTCAATCGCCACATCCGTAGCCGAATGCAGAGAAATACCCATATCCGCCTGCGCTAGGGCGGGAGCATCGTTAATGCCATCTCCCACCATGCCCACCCTGATTCCTTGGGCTTGTAACTCTCGGATCACTTCTGCCTTGGCAGCCGGATGCACATTGGCAATCACTCGGATCCCTGGCAAGTTCAAAGACTGAATCATCTGTTCGGCCACTTCAGCTCGGTCGCCGGTGAGGAGCATCACCTGCAAGCCCATCTTTTGCAGTTGTTGCAGCGTGGCCCGAGCATCGGGACGCAGTTGATCTTGGGCGGCGATTAGCCCCATCAGGGATCCCTGTGGGCCGGAGCCTGGCGCACCCTGCACCACCACTCCCACCACGGTCTTTCCTGCCCCCACTAGAGCATCGATCTGGGCTTGAGCCTCTGGAGAAATCGGGATCCCCAGATCCGCTAACCCGTGCAGGGATCTCAAGATCACCCGTTGCCCCTCCACCTGAGCGGCAACCCCCAACCCCGGCTCCGTTTGAAATGCTGTGGCGGAAAGCAGCGGCAACCCCTGAGCGCGGGCTGCCCGTAAAATGGCTTCTGCCAAAGGATGGCGGGTTCCAGCTTCTACGGTGGCGGCCAGTTGTAGCAATCGGGTCGGGTTTAGGGAGGCATCCAGACTCAAGCAATCCGTCAGGCGGGGATCCCCTTGGGTGAGGGTGCCGGTTTTGTCGAACACCAACGTTTGCAGGTGATGGACCTTTTCCAAGACATCTCCCCCTCGGATCAACAGGCCCCGTTCTGCCCCCAGGCCCGTACCCACCAAAATGGCCGTCGGGGTGGCCAACCCCAACGCACAGGGACAGGCCACCACCAAAACCGCGATCGCCAACTTGAGGCTATTGAGCAAGGGAGTAGGGTGAGGAACATGGTCACTGGCCAGCAGGTGTGTACCCAGATGCAGACTCTGCCCCATCAGCCACTCGCTACCCCAAAGGGGGATCCCGATCCAATACCAAAACCCGAAGGTGAGCAGGGCCAGCGTCACCACCCCGTAGGTAAAATAGCCCGCCACAGTATCGGCAATCCCTTGAATCGGGGCTTTGCGAGCTTGGGCTTCTTCCACCAGGTTGATGATTTGAGCCAGGGTAGTCTCTTTTCCGGTGCGGGTGGCCCGACAGACCAGCACCCCCGACTGGTTCAAGGTTCCGGCCACAACGGCATCCCCCGGCTGCTTCAGCACCGGCAACGGTTCCCCGGTCAACATCGCTTCATTGACTGTCGCCTGTCCTGCAATCACCTCGCCATCTACCGGGATCTGCTCTCCGGCCCGTACCTGTAGATAATCCCCCACCCGCACTTGCTCGATCGGGCACCATTCCTCAGCTTGTGACCCAAGGTCTAGGTCACCTTCTGTCAAGCCGGAAGGAGAAAGTTCAGCTTCGCCTCCCTGCGCGCCGGCGCCTGGCGCATCCTTGGTTTGTCGAGTAACTTGTCGAGCCAAACTCGGGCGCAAGTTCACCAGCGCTTGCAGACTGCTGGCAGCCCGCATACGGCTGTGTTGTTCCAGGGCTCGCCCCAGCAAGATAAAACTGAGCAGCATCACGGGCTCATCGAAAAAGCATTCCCAGCCCACCTGCGGCGCCAAAAGCCCCACCAAACTGGCGGCATAGGCCGAGCCGGATCCCAGAGCCACCAAGGTGTTCATGTTGGGAGCCAGTCGTCGCGCTCCTTTCCAGCCATCCCAGATAATGCCTCGCGCCGGGCCGACAAATGTGAGGGTGGCCAATCCCCAGTGCAACCAGACATCGTTCAGAATCGGCAAACCCACACGAGTAAACAGGTTGAGATGTCCTGCCCCAGAGATCACCAGCAAAAAGGCAGCCGTCAACACTTGGCGAATTTGCTGTTGGGTCTGTTGTCGTTGTTGGGTCACCGGATCGGCAGGGATCCCGATCTCGGCACTAGGTTCGGTCTTGTCTATGGGCAGACGGGGGTGACTTGGAAACCCGGCTTCTGTCAAGATTTCTGCCAAATGCTCTGGGTCGGGCCTGATCCCTGCCGCAAACTCTACCAAGGCTGACTCGGTAATTAAGTTAACGCTGGCCTTGACCACCCCTGGCTGTTTCAACAGCTCCTGCTCCACAGCCCGGACACACCCGGCGCAACTCATACCCCCCACATCCAACGAAAGGGATCCCGCTGTGGTGATAGCCTGCTCAACCGGATCCCTCAGCGTGGCCACTGCATCAATATCAATGATGGGCATTGTGCTGTCTTTCATGGTCAACTGCCTAAGCTCTCTGGGGAGCGCTTCCTCTACAACGTTCTAAAATCAAGCTCTAGGAATCCTCCACCCCCAGTGTCTGCAACTGTTCTGCCAGCCGTGCTGCCTGTTGCTCAGCCTGCTTTGCTCGCTCGTTCGCTTCTTATTCTGGCGTCGGGATCCATCCTGCTGATCACGTCCCTGATCCACCTCAATCGTCCTGGGGGAAAGCCATTCCACCACCACAATCAAGGAGCGACCTTCTTGCCAAACTACATAGCTGAGTCGGCCATGATCCAGAAGGGGGGGCACGCCCACAACCGCAAACCAGTCGGGACGCTTATATAGGTGAGTCCGCTGCGAGTCGTAGTCAAGATTCAGATCCGAAGCTGTAAAGACTTGTTCCGGGGGATAGGTTTTCGATTGTGGCTGCCACAGGTGAAATTCATCTGGCAAACCCGGATCCTCTGGGTACTCGCTGGGCAGATCATACATGCTGGGCAAGATCTGCTGCTGAGAGGAGATAAGGGTCAGGGCCATAGACAGGGAAAAAAAGAGCGCTCCCTCATCCTAGCGTTCTGAGTTGGAGGAGTTTGCAGCTTATCTATCCGTTCTGAACCCGCCGCTCGAACTCATCGCGGGTGGCATCCACCAGCTGCACAGCCTCTGGGTAGATTTCAGCATGGTTTTGCTTCAGCCAGCTAAGCAGACGCGCCAGTTGTGCCGCACACAAGTCCAAATCTGCTTGGAAGATCACCGCTGCTGCCATGTGTTGGGCATAGTGCGGCGGATGCCCCTGCTTGGCCAGCTCGCTGGTGAGGGCAGCTAAGGCTTGCTGACGGATCAACTCAGGGGAAGCATCGGAAGGCATAAGCTGGAGGGTTAGGAGTGGGGGTAGCGCCGCAGCACCAGAGTGACGTTGTGGCCACCAAAACCAAAGGCATTCACTAAGGCCACTTGCAAAGGCATCTGGCGAGCTTTGTGGGGGATAAAATCCAGATCACACTCGGGATCCGGGTTGTCCAGGTTGAGGGTGGGGGGAGCCCAACCGTGGTGAACCGCTAGGGCTGTCGCAATGGTGGCAATGCCGCCGGATCCCCCCAACAGGTGGCCGGTCATGGACTTGGTGGCGCTGATGGCCAAGGCGTGGGCATGCTCCCCAAAGACGGCTTTGATCGCCTGGACTTCTGCGATATCCCCCACGCCGGTGCTGGTGGCATGGGCGTTGATGTATTGCACCGCTTGTACGGGGATCCCGGCATCTTTGAGGGCTAGGCGCATCGCTCGGGCCGCACCCTCTCCTCCAGGGGCGGGGTTGGTCATGTGGTGGGCATCGCAGGTGAGGCCGTAGCCGGCGATCTCGGCGTAAATACTCGCCCCACGAGCACGGGCATGTTCCAGCTCCTCCAACAGGAGGATCCCGGCTCCCTCTCCCATAACAAAGCCGTCCCGATCCCGATCGAAGGGGCGACAGGCTTGCTCTGGGGCCTCGTTGCGGGTGGAGAGGGCCTTCATAGAGGCGAACCCCGCCATCGACAGGGGGGTAACCGCCGCTTCTGTCCCGCCCGTGATCACCGCCTGCGCATCCCCCCGCTGAATCAGTCGGAAGGCATCCCCAATCGCATTGGATCCCGAGGCACAGGCCGTCACTGTGCAGGAGTTGGGGCCTTTGGCCCCGAAATGAATGGCCAACTGACCGGCGGCCATATTGGCAATCATCATCGGCACCATAAAGGGGCTACAGCGATCCGGCCCTTTTTGCAGGTAGATCGTCTGCTGTTCCTCCAGGACGCGAATGCCGCCGATGCCGGTACCCAGAATTACCCCCACCTGCTCAGCATTGAGATCGGTGATTTGAAAGCGGGCATCTTCTAGGGCCTGTTGGGTTGCCGCCAGCGCCAGATGTACAAAACGATCGTTGCGCTTGACATCCTTGCGATCCAGATAGTCGAGGGGATCAAATCCCTTCACCTCCCCCGCGATACGACAATCGTGGTGAGAGGCATCGAAGAGGGTAATCGGCCCAATGCCAGAACGTCCCGCCAGCAAGCCCTGCCAAAACTCGGCCGGGGAGTTGCCGATCGGGGTCAGCGCACCCAAACCCGTAATCACAACGCGGCGATGACCCTCCGGGTCGTGCGGAGCACGATAGGGAGTTGGCTGAGCAGGCATAGAGGCAATTTCGGGATCCATAACAACAACTATCCGGTTAAGTCAGGAGCGGCAAAAGGGAAATCCCTTTACAGTCAGGCAGCTTTTTTGGAGATGTAATCGACAGCATCTTGCACCGTGGCAATGCCTTCTGCATCTTCGTCGGGGATTTCCAGGTCGAATTCTTCTTCAAAGGCCATGACCAGTTCCACCGTATCGAGGCTATCGGCCCCCAGGTCGTTCTGGAAATTGGCTTCCGGGGTCACTTTGCCGTCTTCTACCCCCAGCTGATCCGACACGATCTTGCGAACACGGCTATAAACGTCATCTGCGCTCATGCTTGGAACCTTAGATATCGATAGAAGTGTCTTGGCCGAGCCAACCGGCGGCCATTGAAGCAACTTTTATTCTATCGGAGAACGGATCCCCTCTACTGGGAGGTATGGCCCTTGTCTACCAACGCTAGCAGGGCCCAACTCTTGAAGTTCTTGGGTCACGATCTTTTCGATCGCCAGTTGAAGAAGTTAAGATAACCAACTGCGTCTCTACTGATTGATATTGATCTTAATCCCCAAAGGAGAACCCACTTCCATGCCCCGCGCCTATGAAACGATGCTGATTTTGCGTCCTGACATGTCGGATGAACCTCTCGAGCAGCTGCTCAACAGTCAGGAGGCGATCCTGCGAGAAAATGGGGCGGCCAATTTGGAGACCACCAACAAAGGGAAGCGCCGCTTTGCTGGGTTTGAGATGAAAGGCTTTAAGGAAGGGCTTTACATCCACATGAACTACGAAGCGGAACCCAGCGCCGTGGCCACCTGGGAAAAAGGATTGCGCCTGAATGAGAGTGTGTTGCGCTACATGACGACCCGGCCCGATTTGGTTTGACGGGATCCCGGTCTGTGGGCATGATGGAGTTGCTTTGAGCTGCCCTTCTACACCCTGCTGGTACTGAGATGAACTCGATCGTCTTGATCGGTGAGGTTCTGGCCGAACCGGAGCTTCGCTACACTCCTGACAACCTAGCCGTGACTTCTCTCCTGCTCAGCTTCCCTAGTTTGCGTCCTGAAGAGCCAGCGTATCAGGTGCGGGTTTCTTCTTTCGGGGAGCTGGCGCAAAAGGTGGTGGATAACTGCCGTGTGGGGGATCAGGTGACGGTGGAAGGGCAACTGCACATGAACCTGGTGGAGCGAGACGGACGCAAGGAGAAACTGGCAGAAATTACTGCCCGACGCATCCATCAACTGGGAGCCGGCCAGGTGCTCTCTTTAACGGGGATGAGCGAATCCTCAACTGCCGTTCGCGATAGCGGGACGGAGTCCTTATCGCCCAAGCCTGCCCCTGCTGCTGCTCCGTCTAACCCGGACGAGATCCCGTTTTAGCTTTTTGCCGGGTCAAGCCCATACCGCAAGAGCTCAGCACCAGTGTCCAAAGGATCCAAACCCTTTTGTCATCCCTGGAGTTGAGGGAGCAATCTGATCTGATTCGGATCACTGAAGGGGAAATCATTGCTGTTGTCGCCCAGCCCGGGAGGATCAAAGTTGGTCGTTCTACCCTGAGACATGCCATTTGCAAGCCGCGGAGCGGAGGACTGACCGAGAGTGCAGCACCCAGAAAAGAGCGAATTGCCCCGGCAGCAGGTTCTCGGATATTCAGTGCAGGGGCGGCCTATCCACCTGTGGCAACTCACCCAAGGGATCCCTTCCCTACTTCTGATCGGAGGGGTTCACGGCAATGAGGTAGAGGGGTACAACCTGATCGAGCAGTATGTGACCTCAGGCCTTTGGGGATCCCTGGCAGGCAGAGCAAGCCTGTGGGTGATCCCACGACTGAATCCGGATGGCTGTGCAGTGGGGCAGAGGGTGAACGCTCGCGGCGTGGATCTCAACCGCAACATGCCCACCCAAGATTGGATTCAAACTCCCTTAGAAGCCCGTTATCCACCGGGATCGGCGCCAGGATCCGAACCGGAAACGCAGGTATTGCTAGCTTGTCTGGAGCAGATCCAACCCCAACTCATTCTCTCCGCCCATGCTTGCGAGAAAAATCCTTGTGTGAATTACAATGGCCCTGCCCTAGAGCTAGCAGAGGTGATGGCTACCCACAACGGTTTGCCGGTCACCGACGACATTGGCTACCCCACCCCTGGCTCTCTGGGCACTTGGGCCGGCTGGGAACGGGGGATCCCCACCCTGACCCTAGAAATCTTGCGGGGTACGCCCCTAAACCAGGTTTGGCAGGAGCAAGCTCAGGCGCTGCAGGCACTGTTGGAATATGTGGCGCGGCTGTCAAGCGAATAAATTTTGGATTGTGTCAAGATCCTTGAATTTTGGTTACTGTTCCAATGCCGGGCTGGGCATGTTCACAATTTCCTCACTTAGATCTTCTACAACGCAAATAGGGGGCAAGGAAAAGGAAGTTGGAGTCGAAACCCAAGTCAACCATCTCATCTCCATCCCTTGCTCGGCTGTTGACAACCTGGAGGAAGCCAATATGTACAGCAGAATTTTGGTGGCCTTGGATCGGTCAGAATTGAGCGACATGGTGTTTCAGAAGGCGATCCAACTGGCGGAAGCCATGCAAGCCAATCTGATGGTGCTGCATGTTCTATCCCACGAAGAGCCTGGCGCCCCAGAACCGCCGATGATCTTGGGAGTGGACTATAGTTCCACCATTAGCGCCGAGCTGTGGCAATCCTATCGGGAGCAGTGCGCTATCTTCGAGCAAAACCAGCTGGATTATCTGCGCTCGCTGACCGATAAAGCCAGTGAACGCGGGATCCACGCTGAATTTAGCCTTAACTACGGTAATCCCGGTCGCGTGATCTGCGATCTGGCCCGCTCTTGGGAGGCCGATTTGGTGGTGGTGGGCCGCCGAGGGCACTCCGGCTTAAGTGAGTTGTTCATGGGTAGCGTCAGCAACTACGTGTTGCACCGCGCCCCCTGCTCCGTGCTAACGGTGCAAGGGGAAATCCTGAAGAAAACGGCTGCTCCCGTGGCAGAGATGGCGACTGCCAGTTAAGGATATACCTAGACCTACGCCAACGACTTGCCTCATTCCTCAAACAGCAGATTCACTTCTGTTTCCAGAGTGTTGAAGGTGCTCAGGTCAATCACGGCGATATCCGGTTGGTAGCTGCTCTGCACATAGGCCCGTAACCCCGCAGAAGCTAGGCTCAAAGTCAGGGGATCCTGCCCAGAATCTGGTGTTGGCCGGAAGGTCAGCCGCAGGGCGGGATCCTTCAAGGTGTTTTGGGCCTCTGGGTCGTCCTGCAGAAACTCGCTGGCTCGGGTGGAGTTGAGGGTGGAAAAAATGGTATTCAGTTCCACCGCTTGCCCCGGTCGGTTGGGGTTTTCCCAGCGTGGGTTGAGGGATCCCGATTCAGCAGGCAGCCGTTGCAGGGTGATCTCCTCTCCATCGGCTTCTAGGGTGATTTCCTCAATTTGGTTGATATTGAGGCGGGCAATGCGATGATCCCGCAGATCCTCGAGATCGGAGCGCAGAATATCTGCCGTACTGGTGAGTAGGGTGGCCACCGCCGGATTCTGTGAGGTGATCACGTACACTTGTTGATTGTCGTTTTCCGAGCCGAGGGCAACAGTGAGGGTTTCTGGCGGGGAGCCTTCCGGGGGGTTGGCAAGGTGAATCGTGAACTGGGCCGAGGGCTGATCCAGACCGTAGGGGGCCAAATCCGCTTGGGTTTCGGCGGGGAACTCAACGGCTTGTAAACGGGCCAGGGTATTGAGCAGACGGTTCACATTGGCATCATCGGCAGGTAGCACTTTCGGCTCGACAATCTGCCAGCCATTGCCCTGCCGCTCAATCTGAAATTGCTCGGGCTCTGCTTCCGCTAGCCGCACCTGGAAAGAATCCACCTCAGCCGAATCAAAGCTGAGCAGGGTTTTATCCCGTAGGGCCAGCAGCGAGGGCAACAGGGATCCCTTTTGGTTACTGGCGATCAGCACCACTTCCCCGTCATTAGCACGAGCGTAGAAACCGGAGCCATCAAAGTTGTCGTTGCCGATCGAGAGCCGATAGGGATCCCCTTCCCGAGGAATAAGGGTGATCTGCTGTTGGGGACTATCCAGGCCAAAGGCCGCACCATCGGGGTTATCCAGAGCTCCCTCGAGGGTGATTTCCGGGGTGAGGCGGGAGAAGGTCACCAACAGACTGGAGATGGGAAAATCCAGAGCTGTCGACTGAATGGGGCTGAGAATCTGCCACTGGGGGGGATCCGCATCGGCAACCCGTTCCAGGATCAGCTCTTCCGGCTCATCAGGGCGATTTTGGCGAATCTCGATGCGGGCAATCGTATCGGTCTGGAAATGGAACAGTTTTGCCCGCTCGGCTTCCGCCTGTTGGCGCAGTTGTTGGACATTGTCCAAGAGGAAATAGCCGAGGATGCAGGCCACGGCCAAACCCAACAGGATCAGTGTGGTGCGCTTGAACATCGTCCTCCTTGCTCCTCTGATTCTCTGATTCAGATCAAGATTATTTGATTAGATTATTTGACTATTTAGATTAGATCTTTAGATCTATCCAGAGATTGATCCAGATTCACGGGCATCCAATCGATTGGGAATCCCTTCTCCCACCCGGCCAGCAGCCCCATTTCTCTACCGTCTTTGCCACCAGAGTACTGCACCGGATCCCAAGGCCAGCAAGGGCAGGAGCACCGTTGATCCAAGGATCAGCAGGTTCAGATTTTGCCCCGTCAGAGTCAGGCGACGGTTGGTGATCGATTTGGGTCGAATGGAGATTTGATCCGTTTGTTCTGTCAACCAGTTCAGGGTGTTCAAGAATAAGTCGCGGTTACCCTGCTGTTGTAAGTTGCCATTGACGGCAAAATTGACGTTGCCGATCACCACGAAGCGGGCCTCTTCCGGTTCAGATCCCCCCTCAGATTCAGCCTCGTCGTTCTCCGGGCTGCGGGTTAGAGCCACTCCTAGGGTTAGGGGGCCGGGCTTGTCGCGATCGGGATCAAATTGCACTGGGGTATTCTCCAGGTCGGTGCTGGTCTCCCCCCAACTTTGCGGGCTGGTGCGAAGCAGAGGCGTGGCCTGGATCCCTGAGCGCTCCTCGGTTTCGACGGAACGAGCCAGCGGGAAGAGGGTCATCAACCGCTGGGCTGCCAAGGGTGCGGTGATCGGGTGATCGCCATAGCTGGTGACCAGAGCGACGGCCGGGCCTGTCCCCAAAAGCTGGCTAACGCTGCTGGCTTCAACAACAATGTCATCCGCCAAGACCACCCCCCACTCCTCCAACAAAGGATCCAGTCCGGCCTCCACCCGAGGGCCAATCAACAACAAAACTCTGCCTCCATCGGCTAAGTAGTCTTGCAGCTTCTCGACTTCCCCTGGGAACAAAGGCCGCTGTGGCCCCGCTAGCACCAGCACGTCCGCATCCTCAGGGATCTCCGCCTGCACCAAGTTCAGGGGTTCAGCCCGGTAGCCTTCCCGCCCCAGGGATCCCACCGCCTGGACAAAACTGAGGTTGCCGCCACCGGCTTCCAGAGAGACCTCGCCATGTCCTTGTACAAAGTAGGCCACAGCTTCTCCCCGGTTCACCACCCTAGCAAGAATTGGGGTGAGGTTGCTTTCCAGATCGGGGGCGGGCGGTTGCGGCAGTTGTTGGCGGCTGTCTCCCGATTCCACCACCAAGGTATTGCTCTGGGTAACCTGGAGACGTTGGGCCACCAAGGGGTTGCGGTTGGGATCCACAAATTCAAACTGGAAGCGGCTGGGGTTGAGGTGCTGGTAGCGTTCCAGTTGTTCTCGCAAGTTGGGATCCGCAGCGGTGGTTACCACCCACACTTTCACCGGGCGCGGTAGGCCCTGTACCAATTGCTGGGTTTGGGGAGACAGGGTAAATAGCCCCCCTTCGGTCAGATCCAGGCGGCCATCGTAACGCACCGCCACCACATTCAGCAGCACCAGAATCACCCCCATGGCTGCCACCGATACGAGGATATTGGCGTTGGTTTGGGTGGAGCGCAAGCCCAGGAAGGATCCTACCTGTTGCCGGTGGGTGATACCCCAAAACACCAGCAGCCCCAACCCGGTGGCCAGCACAGCAAAGGGAATGGCTGTCCAACCCGTCAGGGCGGATCCCAGCATCAAACCGATGGCAATCACCCCAATGCCGACGATGCCCGTCCAATCGGATAAGGCTTGCCAGTCTTTCATCCTCCACCTCCTAAACCGCTATTTTCGGTCATGCCCAAATCTTGAGTGCTCAGCCTGAAACCTTGTCATCTTTTGGCCATCTATGAGTAGATCCCGTAGCGATCGCCCCTCCGCTCTAGCTCTGTTGCCAGCGCAGGCTCTCCACCGATTGCACCGTGGCAAATAACCCCAACACCGTGATGCTAAGGAACAAGATCAGGCCGCTGCTGCTGACGAGCCCCTGCACCCAGTTGCCATACTGCTGCAACAAAGACAAATGTCTGAGGGTGGCCGCAATCCAGTTGCTCTCCTGCCCAGCCGCCGCATCCACCACCCAAAGCAGCAGCACCAAGCCAAAGGTGGCTACCGCCGCAATCAAGGTATTGTCGGTGAGGGAGGAGACGAATAACCCCAAGGCCATGACACTGCCCGCCATCAGCGCCAACCCGATATAGCCCACCAGGGGCAGCCGATAATCCACTGCCGGATTGGAACTGCTTAAGGTGAGCAACTGGTACACCAAAGGCGGGATGAGCAGCGTAATAAAGAACACCCACACCGCCAGCCACTTGCCCACCGCCACCGCCAAGTTGGTGACTGGGGAGGTGGCCAGCAACTCCATCGTGCCCCGCCGCCGTTCTTCGGCATAGGATCCCATCGTCAGGATCGGCAGCAAAAACAGAAAAATCGTGCCCAACAGGTTCAAAAACTGCTGCGAGAGGATGGTGGCCGCATCGAAGGAGCTGTCTTGGCCAAATTGGGCGAACACATCCACCTGCTGAGAATAGTTGATCACCCGCACCAAGATATTGGTGAAAAAGAACCCGGCCAAGCCCCAAAAGACGGCAGCCACTACGTAGGCAATCGGGGAGGTGAAATAGCCGCGCAACTCTTTGCGGAAAATGGCAATCACTCCGTTCATGCTGCTACCTCCTCAGGGTTCTCAGAGTCTGGGGCTGAGTCGGATCCCTCTTGGCCAGCTCCCTCTTGGGTAGTCAGTTGCAGGAAAATTTCCTCTAAAGAGGCCTGGGAACGACCAATTTCGTAGAGAGCTATCTCCGACTGAACCAGAGCTTTGGCCACTCCAGGGATCCACTTATCGGCAGGGGTGCTGCTGCTCAGTTGCAGTTGCCAACGTTGGCCCTCTGCTGGGGGGCTGGGTTCCAGGCTTAGAATTTGTACCTGTGGGATCCGTTCTACGGCTTCGCGGATGGCGGTTTCGCTGGAAGCACCGATGTGCAGATGGGCCTGGTGTTGCCCCTGAAATTGCGCCGTTAGCTCACCGGGGGTACCGATGGCCGCTACCTGGCCGCGGTTGATGATCACCACCCGGTCACAGGTCATGCTCACCTCCGGCAGGATGTGGGTAGAGAGGATGATCGTGTGTTCCCCGGCTAGGCTTTTGATCAGATTTCGCACCTCAATAATCTGCTTGGGATCCAGGCCAACAGTCGGCTCATCCAGGATGATCACAGGCGGATCATGAACGAGCGCCTGGGCAATCCCCACCCGTTGCTTAAACCCCTTAGAGAGCTTGCGGATCAGGGTGTGGCGTTTTTCTTCTAGGCTGCAGCGCTGAATCGCTCGATCCACCTGGGTAGCTCGGTTGCCGGGGCTGACCCGCTTCAGTTGCGCCACAAAATGTAGATAACCCTCCACCGTCATTTCGGTGTACAGGGGGGGATTTTCCGGCAGGTAACCGATGTGTTGCCGCACCGCCATAGAATCTTGGTGGATATCGAACCCCGCCACCCGTGCTGTGCCTTCACTGGCGGGCAAAAATCCGGTCAGAATGCGCATGGAGGTGGTTTTTCCAGCCCCGTTGGGCCCTAAGAACCCCATGATCTCTCCGGCATTCACCTGAAAAGAAATATCCCGGATAGCGGTGAAAGTGCCGTAGGTTTTGCTCAGATGTTCAACTTCGATCGCGTTTCCTAGAACGGTCATCAGTGGCTCCTACAGGGTCATCGATGGCTCGCAAACGGCCCTGGTGTGTGAACCTCAGAGGCTGTCGCGGGTTGTCTGCATCCCCTTGCGGGACATAGGCAACTGTGCTTAGGCCACATGCAAACTTAGCATAGCCAAGCATGGTTTCGCGGGAACGGGATCCCGTTCCCCCTTTTGGTGGGGATCCCGCTCATCTCAGAGGGATCCCCAATTCTCAAGACCCAAGACTCGTACAGGGTCTTCCCCAGAACTGGCCCGCCCCGGGGCTGAGGCCACCACTTCCCCAATGGCCTGGGCTTCCGGCAAGAGAGTTTGCACCTGCGCCTGTGCCTCGGGGGGCACTACCAACACGTAACCCACCCCCAAATTAAAGGTTCGGAACATCTCGGCAGTCTCCACCTGCCCCTGTTCCTGCAACCAGCGAAACTCCGGCGGGATCCGCCAACTGTGGGGCTCAAGACGAGCGGCCTGGGTAGGAGCCAAACAGCGGGGCAAATTTTCCGGAATGCCGCCGCCGGTGATGTGGGCCATGCCGTGAATAGGAATTCCTGCTTGCTGAAGCTGGTGTACGGCCCCAGCGTAGATACGGGTCGGGGTGAGAAACACTTCCCCCAAGGGCCGATCCCATCCCTGCGGTTGATGATCCCAAGTCCATCCTCTCTCAGCCACAATCCGGCGTACCAAGCTGTAGCCGTTGCTGTGAATGCCGCTGCTGGGCAGGGCCAACAGTTGGTCTCCGATGTGTACCCGGGATCCGTCTAGGATGGCGGGTTTCTCCACAATGCCCACACAAAATCCTGCCAAGTCGTACTCTCCGGGGGGATAAAATCCCGGCATCTCCGCCGTCTCGCCGCCGAGCAGTTCACAGCCTGCCTGTTGACAGCCCTCCAGGATCCCGTCGATCACCTGCAGGAGGGCGGCTGGCTCCAGCTTGCCTGTGGCGATGTAATCCAGGAAAAACAGCGGCTTTGCTCCCACCGTCAGCACATCGTTGACGCACATGGCCACCAAATCGATGCCGACGCCGCGGTGCTGACCCCATTGCTGAGCAATCTGCAGCTTGGTGCCCACCCCATCCGTCCCCGCCACCAAAACCGGTGCTTGATAGCCCCCCGGCAACTCAAACAAACCGGCAAACCCACCGATCCCCCCTAGCGTTCCTGAGGAACTTGAAGACGGAACTTTAGCACGTGCAACTCGTTCCTGGATCGCCTTGACAAGGGCACGACCCAGATCTATGTCAACCCCTGCCGAACGGTAGTCCAATGTGCCGAGAGTCCTTTGCTGGCGAGACTTGGTCTTTTCGTGCCACGTTGCCGTAACTTGTCAACTTAAAAACCTATGGTACATTAGCTTTTGCTTCAACTGTCGCATCGGAAGTTGTACAAGTTTGGAGAGGAGCGCGGCCTCATGCGAAATTGGAAACAGCTTGGACAGGGACTCGAGCCCGCCCAGAAATTGGGCTTAGTCAGTTGCCTCTGTGTCACGGCTTTGGGCTTGCCTATCGGAATTGTCGGTAGTTTTGCCCCACGGGCACAAGCCTCGACTCGAGTGGGATCCCCCAGTGGTTGGGCAGCAGAGTTGTTAGCCGAGCCTATTCCCCCAGTCCCAACTGCCGACCTCATCCCTGCAGTCCAATCCAGCACCGTTGGAATGGCTCAAGCGGGATCCCGGGTCGAACCCAAGAAAAATCCTGCCACTGCTACTGTTCCTGCCCCTGCCAAGCCGGGCACTCTCAATTTGGAACAGCTCCTGGAGCAGGCCCGCCAAGCGATTCCCACTCCTGCCGAAGAATCTGCCCTCAAGATTGGTGAACAACAGCAGCAACCCAGCCAGCCCATCTCCACCCTGTACAGTTACCAGATGGACGGCCAGCAGGTGGTGACGGTTTATGTGCGAGATCTGCCCGTGGTCAGCTTTGTGGAGCGACCGGAGTTGGATGCTCCACTAGAACGAGCAACTTCTCTGGTGGCTCAGCTGAACCAAATGGCCCAGGGATCCCTGAAAGACACGACGATCACCCTCGATTGGACAGAACCGGAGCCGCACGAGACGGAGTCAGCCCCCCTCCTCTACGCCATCCATGTCAACGACGAGGAATTGCTGCGCATCGACAATGGGGTTCTGTTGGTGGATAACCAGCGTCAGGTAGATACAGCAGTTTTGGCTACCAACCGCTTGCGCCGTCTGTTACTGGATGCCCCCCCCATTCAAGCCCCAGCTTTGCCTCAAGCTCCCACCCTAACTGCCACCGCCCACGAGACGGGATCCCCGCAACCACCGGTTCCTACTGCCACTCGCGTCGTTGGGCCTGTGCAAGAGGGCATTGCCTCCTGGTACGACCTGCACAAAACCCGCTACGAAATGACCGCCGCCCACCCCACCTTGCCCTTTGGCACAGAGGTACGGGTCACCAATGTGGAAAATGGCCGCCAGGCCATTGTGCGCATCAACGATCGAGGCCCTTTTATTCCTGGTCGTATTATTGATGTCTCCCTCCGAGCAGCAGAGGTGCTAGGGATGGTGCGCTCCGGGGTTGTCCCTGTACGGGTGGAAGTGGTGCAGCCCTAAGGAATGGGGGAAAACCGCTTGGAATCTGAAGAATACCGCCAGGAGATGCCATCGGGATCCCGGCTGCGGCTCCACTCAGGAAACCCTGTTTTGAATTTCCAGTAGGTGATGGCGGAAACCACCACCCCTAGACGTTCTGCCAACTGAGTTTGGTTGAGGGGGCGTAGCGTCGCCCGTGGTACCGTGATCGCCTCACCCGTAACCACCGGGGTCGCAGGGGGAAAAGTTGAAACTGCTGCCTGCATAGGCATAGTAGCGACTCCAGCGGGCGGAGTTGGCGCAGACAGAGTGGGCCTTTCCCCTTCCGCCAGCCGACCCTGACTAGGTTCCTGAGGCCGCAAGAGGCTGAATTGGCTAAGCAGGCCGACATTTTCCAAGTTGAGTAGCTCTTCCAGGTTAGAGGTCTGGTGGATCAGCTCCAACTCGCGGCGAAATTCGTCTTCGAACACCTGCAGATAGTGCTCGCGCTTGGGGTCAACCTCAGCATCCTTAAGAAGTTCCAAAGCAAAGCTGAGGTTGGATAGCGGCTCGCTCAGATCCTGCAAGAACTTTTTGAACAGAGTGTCCTTCACATCGGTAAACTGCTGCAGCTTTTGGAGGTTTTGCCTTAGCTCCTCGATTTTTTTCTCCTCTGATTTGCGGTTTTCAATATTCTGCCGGTGATTGTGCAGGGCGATCTCGATGGTGGTGTACAGCTCCCGCTCTTTGAAGGGTTTGATGATGTAGCCGAAGGGCTGAGTTTCCTTGACACGAGCCAAAGTGTCATCGTCGGCATAGGCAGTCAGATGCACCACCGGAATATGGAACCGCTCAGTAATGCGCTTAGCCGCCTCTATACCGTCGATATTCCCTTTCAGGACGATATCCATTAAGACCAAATCCACACGGGCCTCTTCCAACCGCCGGATCGCTTCTTCTCCCGAGGAGGCAATGGCAGGCACGGTATAACCAAATTTTTTCAGAACGGTGGCGATATCCTTGGCAATAATCTTTTCGTCTTCGACGACCAGAATACTGCCTTTGACCAGTGGGGAAACTTTCTTCAAGACTCGATCCTCGGGAAGGTAATGATGAAGGTTGTACCAGCTTTGCTTTTTAATTCTATCTTGCCCTCCAGCTGATCGGTGAGAGTTGCAACCAGTTGTAAACCCAAAGATTGAGTTTCCTTGAAATCGAAATCGGGAGGTAGGCCGATGCCATTGTCAGAGACCCGCAGTTGCGTGTTTTTATGAGTTTGGCTGAAGTGGACGCGGATTTCGCCACTGCCCCCCTTCGGAAAGGCGTATTTGAGGCTGTTGGTCACCAGCTCGTTGATGATCAGGCCACACAAGACGGCATCATCAATGCTGAGGCGGATCCCTTCGGCCCGAATGCTGGCGCGAATGCTCTCCGGGTTAACTCCATAGGAGTGAAAGAGGTTGGAGATCAAATTGTGGAGGTACTGGTTCAGATCCACCGCAGCCAGATTGGTAGATTGGTACAAACCCTCGTGGATGAGGGACATGGCTTGAATGCGGCTGCCGGCATCCTTAAACACACGGGCATACTTGCGGCTTTTGATCTGGTCGGCCTGTAGGCGCAGCAGACTGGAGATGATTTGCAAGTTGTTCTTAACACGGTGATGGATCTCCCGTAGCAAAATTTCTTTTTCCTGGAGGGCCGCCTGAATTTGCAGCTCGGCTCGCTTCTCTTCGGTGATATCTTCAGAGATGCCGATGGTGAAAAGGTTCTTGCCCTCTGGGTCGCGTACAGAAGAGACTGCCAGTCGGCACCAAAACACCTGTCCGTTGCGGTGGATGTAGCGTTTTTCCAGGCGATAATGATCCCGTCGACCATTTAGAATTTCCTGAAAAAGCTGCCAATTTTGGGGGGCATCCTCAGGATGAGTGAAGTCGCAAAAGCTCATGTTGGCCAGCTCGGCAGCGCTATAGCCCAACATCTCTTCTAGGGCAGGGTTGACTTTAATGTAGTGGCCGCTTTGATCGGCGATGAAGATACCCAAAGCCGATTGCTCGAAGATACCCCGTAAACTCAGCTCGCTTTGGCGCAGGGCTGCTTCTGTTTGTTTTCGCTCAGTGATGTCGAGAATTTGGCTGAGAAAGTAGCTGGGATCCCCTTGGGCTGTGCGCACAAGGGTGATACGGAGGATTGCGTAGACGATTTGGCCATTTTTGTGAAGGTAGCGTTTTTCCTGTTCACACTGATGCGCAGCTCCAGTCAACAGCTGGTTGCCATTCTCTACTGTGGCCGCCACGTCCTCGGGATGAGTAATGTCAAGGATGGTTTTATCTTGTAGATCAGTCAGGGTGTAGCCAAGGGTTTGGGTAAAAGCTGAGTTGATTTGTAGGTATTCACCCTTGAGATTGGTCATAGATTTAGCGATGGGAGCCAATTCAAAGGTCTGCCGAAACCGTTCTTCGCTCTCTTTCAGAGCATGCTCTGCTTCAACACGGGCGCTGATGTCGATCACCTGCACCAGAAATTCGGTAGGATTGCTCGCTTCATCTGTCAGTAGAGTGACCCGAAAGAGCAGGTGAATCACCTGACCCGAACGATGGGTGTAGCGAATTTGCCGCTGGCTAACCGATGTTTTCCCGGTGAGGAGCGCCTCGTTAGCCTCTAGCAATTGGGTGATATCTTCTGGGTAAAGGATATCGAGCTGTTGCTGTCCCCTCAATTCTTCGGGGGTGTATCCAATAATTTGGGCAAAAGCATCATTGACCTGGATAAACCGTCCCTGCAAGTCGATAAGGGCAATGCCATTGGGAGCCAGTTGAAAGATTTGTCGAAAATGTTCGGCGCTTTGTTGCAAAGCTTGTTCGATCTGGCGTCGTTCGGCTTCTAGTTTCTTGGATTCTGTAATATCTTCGGCAATGCCCGCTACCCGGTAGACCTTTCCGTTTTTATCACGAATGGGAAAACTGCGTTCCCGCAGCCAAATTAGTTGACCATCAGTGCGAATAATACGAAAGATAACATCCGTTTTTTGGCCTTCCGATTGGGCCTTTAAGATGGCGGGGAACAGCCAACGATCGTCGGGATGAATCTGACGGATCCAGGCCTGAGGATTAGCATAAGAATCTTCAACAGAGCGTCCCCAAATAGTCTCACAAGCAGGACTAACATAGAGGAGATCTTTGCTGTAAACTGTGGTAATCCAAAATAGTTGTTGGGTATTCTCCGCTAGTTGTAAAAAGCGAAACTCGCTCTCTCGCAAGGCTTCTTCCGATTGCCGCTGTCGTTCTTTTAGCTGATGGGCTGCTGTGATGTCGGTCACGAACCCTTCAAAATAAAGGGGCTCTCCTTGGTCGTTATAAATGGTGCGAGCATTGAGAGAAACCCAGATCAGTTTTCCATCTTTACGACACACCTGATGTTCAAAATCCACCACTTGGCCTTCGGTCAGCATTCGCTGTACAAACTCTGCACGGCGTTCTGAATCGGCATAGATCTGGCTACCAATATCTGAGACATTATGCATCAGATCTTCTGGGGAGTCGTACCCAAAAATGTGGGCCAAAGCTGGGTTGGCAACCAAGTGTTTGCCCTCTGGGGTGGTTTGAAAAATACCTTCGATGGCGTTTTCGAAGATCTGTCGGTAGCGGGTGGCACTGTTTTGGCTGTCTTGTAGTTGTGTCTGGAGATGTTCTTGGACTCGCTGATGTTCTTGGAGCTGAATGAGCATTCGCTTGAGGCTAAGGGCAATTAGGGCCATCTGCTCACGTTCAGAGGGACTCAGTTGGCGGGGGTGGCAGTCGAATAGATGAAGATCCGCCAGCCGGAATCCTTGGTCATCTTGCAAGCCAATCGATTGATGAAAGAGCCACTGTTCAGGAGCTAGGTGAAGATCGGGGCCGAACCGATCCCCATTGGGCAAAAGCTGTGGATCTCGATAAAGGATCTCCTCGGAAGCTGAGAATGAGCAGGACTTGGCTCTGAGCGGGTCAAGTTCCAGGTAGATCAAAGGAACCTTCAGCAGGCGTCCTAACACTTGCAGCAACGGGTACAGCGGTGAGGCTGATTCAGGATCAGCTTCAACAGGGGCAGCCTGTTGAGCAACCAAGCCATTGACAGGGGATCCCGGCAAGCGAGAAATAGGAGGTGACATGAGAAAACCTGGCTAAGGGGTTAGCTCAATCCAACCCATCACATCTGAAGTACCCGATTGGGGGGATCCGCAGCTAGGAAGAGTCCGGGATCCCTTGCAGCTATATCAGGTCTGCCCTCAATTTTAGTGAAACTCTAGTGAAACATGCTGCTGACAGAGCTGTCTTCGTGGATACGCCAAATCGCCTCCCCCAGCACGTTAGCCACCGACAGAATGGTCAGTTCTGGGAAACGCTGTTCTGCGGGAACGGGGATGGTGTTGGTGACGATCACCTCTTCAAACAACCCACCCTGAAGGCGCTGAATGGCGGGCTCAGAGAAAACAGGATGGATAGCACAGGCGTAAACAGCCTTGGCTCCCAGCTTGCGCAACAGCTTTGCCCCTTCGGAAATGGTGCCCGCCGTATCGATCATGTCATCCACAAGGATGGCGGTTTTGTCCCGTACATCCCCGATCAAATTCATCACTTCTACGTCGTTATGGGCTTGGCGGCGCTTGTCGATGATCGCCAGAGGGGCTTCCTTGAGTTTTTTGGCAAAGGCGCGGGCGCGGGCTACCCCTCCCACATCCGGTGAAACCACCACGATCTCTTCGTTTAGCACCCCCTTCTCTTTCAAATAAGCTTGCAACACCGGCTGAGCATAGACGTGATCAAGAGGGATGTCGAAGTAGCCTTGGATTTGGGCCGAGTGAAGATCCATGGCCAGTACCCGATGTGCCCCCGCCTGGGTGATCATGTTGGCCACTAGCTTGGCGGTTATCGCTTCACGCCCTGCAGTTTTCCGATCAGCACGAGCATAGCCATAGTAGGGCAAGACTGCGGTGATTTGTCGGGCAGAGGCGCGGCGGCAGGCATCGATGATCACCAGCAATTCCATCAGGTGATCATTAACGGGACGACAGGTGGGCTGCACCAGGTAAACATCCGCACCACGAATCGACTCTTGAATCTGGATATACAGCTCGCCATCGGCAAAGCGCTTTTGCACCATGGGGCCCAGATCCATGCCCAAATAGCGTGCTACCTCCTGAGCCAGAGCTGGGTTAGCACTGCCCGAGAAGATCTTGAGGCGGTTGCTGTCTGAGATCGGAACTAGAGGGGAAGGGGGGAGAAGGGGAGCAGAGCGAACCACAGATTGGAGTTGAACTCGTCCGTAGCCAACGCCTGACGGCGAGCTGTCGCTATCGTAGCACCGGCACTTCTCACCTCAGCAACCGTATTTTTAGATAAGAGGTTGATCTGGAGAGCGGGGCAACAAGTGAACAAACTGATATTCCACTGCCCCTGTGATCCGGTTGTTCTCGGGGAAAGCCATGCCGCGGCGACTCAGTTCTTGCAGCGCCTGTTCGATCTCATCAAAATCAGCAGGCAAGTCGATGGCAATTTCCGAGAGGGTGAGGATCCCCTGACGCTGTTGGGCCAGTCGTAGGATCTCCCGCATTAGGGCCTGTCCTTTCAGGGGTTCCTGGGGTAGGGAAGCCGGTGTTGTCTGGGTTGGAGGTTCCAGGCTGGGCTGGGATCCCTGGCTGCGGAGAACCGCTTGCTTGAAGTTGTAATCTTCCACCATGCCTGGGATCAAAAACAGGTCGATCAACTGGCCAATGCCTAACAACCCAAAAGTGAGTAGCCAGAGGATGCCTGTGCCGGTTTTGCCTGCATAGAGACGGTGGATGCCACAAGCTCCGAAGAAACCCAAACACCAAAAGGCATAGGCTGTACCGGTGGATTTGGGGGTCATCGGAACTAAGTAGCGGGAACTCATAGAATATTGACCAGGTATACCTTCAGTCTGCCATCTCCTACTCTTGGCAGGCAAAGGGGAGCTGGAGAGCCTGATCCCCGATTCAGCCACTGGAACTGGGATGGGATCCCTCCCTCAGCCAGAGCACCCGCCTGCTTTGATCCCACATCCCTTGCGATTCAAAAGGAACGGAGTTTTTGTGTGCAAGTCCCCGGGTGGATCCCAGAGGGTGGAAAGCGAGATGGACAGGAGCAACTCTCGGGATAAACTTTTAGTGACAGGCTGGTTTGCAACTGGCCTGGGTTCTGATGGGTTCGGGTAAGGATGGTTTCCCGCTCCTCTTGGATCTCTGGTGCTGCTGCTGCGGGGCTCGGGGTCATGACATTGGCTTTGGTGGTGGGGTTATTCGATCAGATCCTGCCGACACTGCCCAAACTTTCGATTTCGCTGGCTTGGCTCCCTGGGATCCTGGTGGGTGTTGGGGCGACTTATGGGGCTTTGAAGACACTGAGACTGGCCCTGTCATCGGATTCTTGGGCGGACTTGCGAGCGTCATTGCTGGCAACTTGGGTGCCCTTTGATCCGGCGGAGCATGGCGGTAAGCCCCGACAACCTGAGGTGGAGCCCCGCCCTGGGCAAATCGCACAAGAGATCCGACAAATCCAGATCCGCCATCAAAAGCTCCTTAACCGCATCAAGCAACAGGTGCGGGCGGAGATCCAAACCTGTGAACAGGCCCAAGCCCAACTGCGCAGCGAGCAACAACGCTGTCAAGCCCTCCAGGCCCAAGCCCAACAGCTGCAACAGCACTTACAAACTTTGCCCCCGCACACCCCTCCCCCATCCCCAAAAGCCAACCAAGAGGGAGAACTGCGCCGTCAGCTCCGTCAGCTTCAATTTCAAATCATCACCCTCAAAACAGAATTGGAACAGCAAGGGCTCCAACTGCAACACACAGAGGCAGAACGGGCCCAACTGCAACAACAGCAGCAGAAACTGAAGCGCCTGCTGCGCCACATAAAGGCCGAAAACCAGGAGCTGCGCTCACAACAAGACCAATGGGCACAGCAGGCCGAGCAATCTCAACAGCAGCTGCAGGCTCTACAACATTCCTACCGCGCCCTGCAGGTCTTGCGGGAAGTGGAAGTGGACTTATCCCAGAGCGATTCTGCCTGATCCTTCTGATCCCTAGCCCAGAGCCAACCAAGATTCAGTCCAAGATTTAGTCCAAGATTTAGTTCAAGATTTAGTCGCTGAAGCGATAGCGGGTGAGCCGCTCTACCTGTTGGGTTGTTAAACCAAGCTGCCGGGCCAAGTTGAGCGTCACCTCGTTGGGATCCAATTCCGCAAACTCGTACTCCAATTTCCGCAAGACAGGACTGGAGGTGGTGACATCCACCTTGGTGTAGCCCCGGTTCGTGCGGATCTCGGCTTCAATTGCCAAGATATCCAAAACCAAGGTGGCCTGTTGCTGACTGGTAATGGTTAGGGGCTGATCCAGAGGTCGCGGTTGGCTGAGGGCTTGCTCCGTAATCCACTGCCCCCCCACCCAGAATGAAAGCCCCACCAGAGGCAAGGGCAACCAGAACTCCCAGCCCAGCTTGTACAGGAGATGGTGTAAGTGGCGCGCTCTCCCCAGCAACACAGCGGAATCTTTCCTTGCAAACAGCTGTCAACTGCGTTGATCCTAACCTAAGTAGCGTGGAGCAGTGACGTGCGCATTTTGTTGTTGGAGGATGATCCCGAACAACTGGAGCCTCTGCAGGCGGCGCTTCAGGAATCCGGGCATGTGGTGGATCCGGTTCGAGAGGGGGAGACCGCCGCCTGGTTACTGGAGGAAAAGAGCTATGACTTGTTAATTTTGGACTGGATGGTGCCCCTGCAAAGTGGGGTGCAGTTGTGTCGTCAGTATCGGCAAAAGAAGGGGGCAGCACCGGTGCTGATGCTAACCGCCAAAGATACCACCCAGGACGTGGTGCAGGGGTTGGATGCGGGGGCAGATGATTACTTGGTTAAGCCCGTCGATGTGGTGGAATTGCTGGCACGAGTACGGGCTTTGGGACGACGCTCGCCTGAGTGGCGGGAGGATACGCTGGCTCTGGGATCCCTGCAACTGCATTTGACCAGCTTGCGGGTGGAGCGGCACGGGCAGGAGGTGCAGCTTTCGGGCAAAGAATTTCAACTGATGGAATATCTGATGCGTCACCCAGAACAGGTGATGAGTCGTGGGCAAATTGAGCAATCGGTATGGGAGTGGGGATCCGAGCCGGAGAGCAATGCGGTCACGGCGCTTGTGCGGCGGCTGCGGTTACGGTTAAAGGAGGTGGAGGCCCAAGAGTGGATCGAGTCGGTCTATGGCCAGGGCTATCGCCTGAGGATCCCACCAGGGGAAACCTGAAGGGTTATGGTCAGTTGCGGGCTTTTGCAAGAACGGTTAGGGGCGCATGAGTACGGGAACTCCCTCCCAATTGTTTAACCGCAGTCGTCGCCAGTTGGCGGGCAGTTTTACCGCGGTGATGGGCGGGATTTTGGTGGTGTTTGCCGGCTCCCTCTACGCTTGGGAGTCCCACAATCAGTTGCGGGCCTTCGATCAGGATTTGCAGGCTAAGGCCACGGTGATGGCATCGGCAGTGAAGGTGGAACTGCGCCAAGGCCAATGGCGGGTGGTTCTGAACGAGGTGCCTTTTTTGGGGGGCAAAAGCCAGCCCATTGACAATGATCTGGTCTATGTCCGCTGGTTTGAGGCTGATGGATCCCTGCGGCAATACGTGGGATCCCGACCGGAAAGGGTCTTATCCGATGTGCCGGGGTTCAAAACCTTGGGATCCCTGCGTCAGCTCACCATCCCGGTGCAACAGGAAGAGCAGTTGATTGGCTATTTGCAGATGGCGGTACCCCTAACCCCGCTGCACGTAACCCTAGCCCGCTTGCGCTGGATATTGGTGTTGGGAGTGCCGGGAACCTTGGCTTTGATCGCGGGGGCAGGCTGGATCCTGGGGGACTTGGCTATGCAACCGATTCGCCGTTCCTACACCCAGTTGCAACGGTTCACTGCCGATGCTTCCCACGAATTGCGGGCACCCTTGGCAGCTTTGATGAGCAATGCCCAGGTGGGGCTTCTGTCTCCCGACCAAGCTCAGCACCGTCTGGAAAAGGTGGTGAACACCACCCGCCGCATGAGTTTTCTGGTGGAGACTCTGCTCACCTTGGCCCGCCACGAAGGATCCTTGGATGTGGGCCAATTGCCAGAGATAGATTTGACCCAGTTACTTCAGGAGCTGAGCCAGATCTATCAACCCCAGGTCCAAGCGCAAGGGCTGAAATGGGTCTACGAGATTCCGCCTGGAACCTGGCTGGTGCGCGGAGAGCGGCATCTGCTGCGCCAAGCCATCGATAATCTCCTCAGAAATGCCCTGCAATATACCCCAGTCGGGGGATCCGTTCGCCTCAGTCTGGCCCTCCGAGATCGCTGGCTAGAAATTGGGGTTGCCGATACAGGCATTGGCATTCCAGCGGAGCATCTGCCCCACTTGGGGGAGCGGTTTTACCGGGTGGATGAGACACGGGCACGACATACAGGGGGGTTTGGACTGGGATTGGCTCTGGTGAAGCAGATCGCCGCAGCTCATGGGGGATCCGTGCAAGTGACCAGCCAAGTGGGCAAGGGATCCCAGTTCATCCTGCGATGGCCCTTGTCATCTTCTCGTCATCTTTCTTCTGCACCTTTGGAATGTACTGCTCAGACTTCGGTGGAAATACCCGGCTGAGGGGAGCGGATCCCGATTTCGCCACCGGCTGTGGTCACAGAATCCCTGATTTCGAGCGGTCTTGTCTGCATTCGTGTTGTTACGTGTTGTTAGGAACAATCATTCATGATGAACCGTACTTTGAATCCCAACCATACCCGCCTCTTGCCCTTGTTGGTCTTACTTACCCCTCTGCTGTTGGTATCTCCGGCTGCAGCCCAGCGGGGGCGGAATTCTTCTCGGGTAGTCCAACAACCTCAGATCTCTCAACCGGCAGTCTTTGATCAGCGAACCCTGAATCGCGCCGGTCGAGATTTGGCAAAAGCCGAGCGCTCCCTGCTACAGGCGGAGTTTTTCGCGCAGCGGCTATCTTCTTCCGAGGCAGCCACCCTGACCGAGCTGGGTCGGGAGACCCTACAGGAGGCACGGGCTTCCTTCCAGGCAGGCGACTTTTTTGCCGCCAGAGAGGCTGCCAAAGCAGCCGATAACCTTTTCAAGGCAGCTAACGCCCTCTACGAGGGGGAAACTGGCTATATGGGCCATCATTCCAGTCGCTCCTTTTTCGAAGCTCCTTTTCGCGCCCAAGAGAACCTTACTCGCCTGAAAGCAGAGCTAGCTTACTACGGCAACAGTGACAGTAGAGTCTCTGAGCTGATGCAGCAAGCAGAGGACTTGTTAAGCAATGTCAATACAGCTCCCGGCAGCTACAGCTTCAAGGATTTTGCCCAGAGTCGTGCTGCCCGCCACACTGCCCGCGCTGCTCTACACCTGATGGCCTCTGAGCGGGGGTTCTAGCTTCTACCCTCGGCAGGTGACAACCTTCGGGATCCCATCCGACTCGGGATCCCGACAGGGCTTCCTTCGCAGCTAACCTTGTTGCCCCGACCAACCCATGAGTCCTCATCTAGGCAGTCCTGTCTAGCCAACCTGTTCGTCCCCGGCAACACTATTTGACTTTGTGTCGTACATGAAGTCGGAAAAGGCTGTAGCCTAGCTCAAACCGGAAAAAGGGCTGGAAAATGAGAGCTAATCCATTTCTGGCTGCAACTAGGCTTGAGGAAGCACAGGGAGAGAGATGCTCGAGCCAATCTTAATCGGGTTGAGTGCCCTGCTCTGGGGCAGTCTTTGGGGCTACGCTACGCTGTTGATTCTGCTGGTGAATTTTAAAGAGAGCGACTCGGTTTACGCCTACCCGATGCAAACGGTGCTGGATCGCTTCGTAGAATCTTTGGGGTTAGGCTGGCTGAAAACCTTACATGCGATGCAACTAAAGCCCCTGCGCCAGATCAGCTATGCTCTGTTCGGCGCTGTCACTCTAGGAGTAGCCTTCATGCTCTGGGTGTTGGGCTAAGGTATTTTCGCCCCACAATGGGTAAGTTATGAACACGGCTCAACTGATCGCCATCCTCTCCACCGCCATCGCCACCGCCACACCGCTGGTGTTTGCCTGTGTGGGGGAAACCCTCACCGAACGGGCAGGGGTGATCAATCTCTCGGCGGAGGGGACAATCATGCTGGCGGCCATGACCGGGTTTGCAACAGCCAAGCTGACCGGAAACCTCTGGCTGGGTTTTTTAGCCGCTGCAGCCGTAGGAGCAGGGTTTGCGCTGATCGTGGCTTTTGGATCCATTAGTTTGAAAGGATCTCAAATTGCCATTGGCTTTGTCTTGGCCTTGTTGGGGGCGGATTTATCCTCTTTTTTGGGCAACCCGTTTGTGCGGATCCCAGGGCCAACCGTGCCGAGCTGGCCGATTCCTTTTTTGAGAGATGTGCCGCTGTTGGGCCCCCTCTTGTTTCGCGGGGATCTGTTGGTTTATGCCAGCTACGTTCTCATCGTGGGAACCTGGTTCTTTTTTTATTGCACTCGGCCCGGCTTGATGTTGCGAGCCATAGGGGAACAACCGGCGGCAGCTTTTGCTCGCGGCACCGATGTCATTTTCTGGCGATATTTTTACACTCTGCTTGGGGGATCCCTGTTGGGCATCGCCGGAGCTGCTTTTTCTCTGGATTTTAAGGCCGGTTGGAGCCACCGACATACGGCGGGATATGGCTGGATTGCCCTGGCCATCGTGATTTTCGGCGGTTGGAACCCGCTGCGGGCCGCTCTAGGAGCCTATCTATTTGGGATTTTGCAATCCTTTGCCGGGGTTGCCCAAACCACCATCCGTGCTGTACCCACCCAAGTCTTTACAGTTGCCCCCTTTGTGCTGATGATTTCGGTGCTGGTGCTCACCTCCGGGGAATGGTGGGAGTATGGCTTGCGTGGGATCCCGCCACGAGTGCGACGCTGGATTCAGCAAACGGTGAAGGCGACTCCGCCCGCAGCCTTGGGGCAAGTGTTTGAGCCTGATTAGGAGCGAATCTCCCCTCAAAAAACGGCGTGCAGCCGTTGCAGAGCAGTCTGGATTTCGGCGATCTCCGAGGGATCCAACTTTTGAAAGCGCTCTTTTAGATAGGCAATGTGAGCTGGGAAAATGTCCTCAAACAGTTTTTCTCCTGCCTCCGTGAGCACGATCTTGAAGCAGCGTCGATTTTCGGGGGGCACTTCTCGGCGCACCAAGCCCTTTTGCTCCAGACGATCCACAATGCCTGTCAGGGTTCCTTTGGTCACCAACGTTTTTTTGGCCAAAACGTTCATGGTCATGCCGGGGGTATTGCCGAGGGTAACCAACACATCAAACTGGGGGGAGGTCAGCCCCATTTGCCGAACATGCACTCCAGAATAATTTTCAAAGGCTTGATAGGCCCGCGCCAGATCTCGCAACAGCCCCAAAAAGGGTTCGCGGGCGGCCAACACGGAGGGCTTGAGGGGTTCACTTTTCTTGCTGCTGGTGCTGTTTTTGGGGGTGCGAGGAGAACGAGTGGCAGTGGTGGTGGGCATAGTGAAGGTGAGTGAATCGGGCTAAACGATCGAGTACAGTCTTAACTAAATGATAGCCAATTCCAACATAGTCCTAATACAAAGTAAGTATTTGCAATCTCTTTCAGAGCAGCCGAAGAACCTGAACTGGCGATCCGGCAGGGATTTGAGTGGTTCCTGGGGGTAGCACCGCCAAGGCATCACATCCCGCTAGGTTAATTAAGTTACCAGAATGGTGACTGTCGGCGGGCTGAAACTGAATTTGATCTGGCTTGAGGCGCAATTTACCCCAGAGATAGTGCTCGCGCTTGCCATCCGCATGAAGATCTTTAGGGCTAGTAGCCGAAATAACCTCTAAATAAGGCGGCAGGGATCCCCCCATCTTCAACAGGGCCGGGCGCAAAAAGCGCCAGAATGTCACCAAGGCAGAGGCGGGGTTACCCGGCAGGCCAAAGTACAACTGGTCAGGGCCGTGCGGATTCGAAAAACGGGCCACCGTCAGGGGTTTGCCCGGTTTGATCGCCACGCTGCGAATGAAAATCTTTCCCCCCAGCTCCTCCAGCAACTTTTCCACATAGTCAAAATCCCCCACCGACACGCCACCAGAAGAAATCACCCCATCGGCAGCCCCAAGCGCCTGCTGCATGCGCTCCCGCAATACCTGCGGCTGATCGGGCACAATGCCCAGTTTCACGGGGATCCCGCCCGCTGCCCGCACCAAAGCCGCCAAGCCATACTGATTGGAATCGACGATTTGCCCCGGCCCCGGCCCCTGCTGGATCGGCACCAACTCATCCCCAGTCGATAAAATGGCCACCCGTGGCTGACGAAATACCGGCACCACCGCCTGCCGTATGGCTGCCAAGACCGCCAGTTCTGCCCCCCTCAAGCGTTGCCCGGCCTCTAGGATCGGATCCCCTTGACGTGCAAAGCTCCCCTGGGGCCGGACAAATTCGCCCTGCTGTGGATCTTTGAGAATCCGAACTTTGGTTTCTGATGGCCGCTGAGTATATTCCTGCATCACCACCGTATCGGCCCCAGCAGGCAAGACCGAGCCAGTGTAGAGGCGTACTGCCTGCCCCGTTTGTACCTCTGTTGTGGGCGCTTTCCCGGCGGGGATGGTCTCGATCACCTGCAGCTCACAGGGGATCCCCTGTTGCACATCTTCGTAGCGCAAAGCATAGCCATCCATGCTGGAGGTGGGCTGGGCGGGAAAATCCTGCGGGCTACACAAGGTCTGGCCGAGAACCCGGTCTTGGGCGGATCCCAGCTCCACCCACTCCGTACCCAAGGGTTGAACAGCTTGCAAAATGAGAGCTTCCGCTTCGGCAACCGGTAACATCACAGACGGGATCCCCAATCCCCTCTATCCTAAGGCCACGGCCCTGCTGTAGGTATCTGGCTGCGTCACAACCTCCTGAAAGTTCGAGACCACTTCTTCAATCCGTCTTCTCAAGCTCAGAGAAGGTTTGGCAACTCAACAGGTGGGACGCATAGCCGCCGCTGAAGTGACCGGTTGAAAGTCGTGGCTGCGAATCTAGCGGCTAAGACCGTGGAGGCTGGATACTGAATGATACTGAATGAACTGGATCATGCTCAAACGCGGCGAGTGAGGTGCGAATGTTGAATGCTGCCGTCGTCATCACGATCATCCTTGGCTTTTTGGGAGTCGTGGTCAAGCGCAACCTGATTATGAAGATCATTGCTATGGATGTGATGAGTACGGGTGTCATTGCCTTCTTTGTGATTTGGGCGGCGCGGAGCGGTATGTTCACGCCCATTTATAAACCCTGGCGTGAGCTCACCTATGCCGATCCGGTGCCTCAGGGGATAATCCTCACGGCGATTGTGATTGGTCTATCGGTGCAAGCCTTGATGCTGGTGGGAGCGATGAAGCTGGCGCGCAACCACCCCACCCTAGAAGTCGAGAGTATCGAGCAGGCCATCGCAGATGACTGAGCTGACATTGGTATGGGTGGCGCTGCCCTTTTTGTTGGCATTCACAACCTACCTGGTTCCAGCTCTAACACGCTCTGGCGCGATCGGCATGGCAGTGTTGACGGTGGCCTACGCGGTGCAGCACGGGGGCTTGCCCGGTACCACAGCCGTGCCGCTGGAGCTAAGGCTGCTGGATCACTTTGGGGTGACGCTGCGCGTTGATGCCAATGTTGCACCGATGCTCTTGGCCCACGGCCTAGTCACGCTGGTTGTGGCGTTGTATTTGGATCGGCAGTTTGTGGGCAATCGCTTTGTGGCAATGCAACTGCTGATTGTCCACGGCAGTGCCAACGCAGTTGTTATTAGCGCCGATCTGATCAGTGTCTACGTTGCCCTCGAAGTGTTGAGTGTTGGGGTGTTTTTGCTTTTAACCTACGGGCGGCGCGCCGCGCACCAACCGATGGTGGGAGAACGTCAGCTCTGGGTGGGGCTGCGCTACCTGTTTATGAGCAATGTCGCCATGCTCTTCTATTTGATGGGTACGGTGCTGGTTTATGTGCGCACGGGTTCCTTTGCCATGAGCAGTTTGGCTACGGCCCCACCGACTGCTTTGGCGTTGCTTGTCATTGGTCTCTTGGCGAAGGGGGCGATCTTCGTCCCAGGGTTATGGTTGCCCCTGACCTATATCAGTGCCGACCCCGTCATCGTAGCCGTGCTCAGCGGCTTTACGACCAAAGCGGGAGCCATGGCCTTGGTTCGCTGTAGTGAAACTTCGGGGGTCTTAGCGCAGTGGCTACCCTACTTGAGTGCAGGCTCAGCCGTTTTTGGGATCGCGTTTGCCCTGGTATCAACGACACCGCAGCGCCTCTTGGCCTGGAGTTCGGTATCGCAGATGGGATTTGTGATTGCGGCGCCCCAGTGGGCGGGTTTGTATGGCCTTGCCCACGGCTTAGCGAAACCGTTGCTTTTTATCGGCACAGCCGTGACCCATCGCTGGCGCTGGCCGATGCTGATGCTGGGTGCGGCTTCACTGGCGGGGTTGCCGGGGGGGGTGGGCTATGCGGCAAAAGCCCTGAGCTTAGCTGCCCTAGCCCCTTGGCACGAGTGGCTGCTCACGGGAGTGACGGTGGGGACAACCTGTGTGGTAGTACGAGTGCTGTTGGCACCTCCTCCCCAGGCGACAATGAAAATCACCCATCAAGTAGGCTGGCCAGATAAGGCGGCGCTGGTGATTTGGGGTGGGGGCTTGCTCTGGGGCTGGCTACCGGCGGCTTACAGTTCTGCCAGTCTCTTCAAGGCACTGGCCAGCCTCAGTCTTGGGATCCTCCTCGGCTGGTGTTGGGAGCGTGTTCCGCAGAAGCGATGGCGCTTGGATGAGAGGCTAGAAGCGGTGATTGGGGGCTTGAGTGTGGTGTTGGTGCTGATGTTGGTTCTGTTCGGTGGGGTGAACCATGTCGCACTACCCTAAGTTGGGTTTATTAGAAATTGGCCTGCGGCTTTTGATCTGGTTTTTGCTGACGGGCGATCTGAGCTGGGCCAATATCGCCATCGGTGTAGCTGCAACGCTACTGCTGCCGCGTCAAGCCTCCGCCCCAGTGCAATGGCGCGACTGGGGGCGTGTACTCAAGGAAATTGTGCTGGCCATTCCGCAGGCCTACCGGGAAGCCTTTGAGATGATCCTCAAGCCCCACACCGTTGAGGCGGTTGTTCACAAACAAGCACCCCCCAATCGTTCGGCGGGGTTGGTGTTTCTGGATATCTTTTTGATTACCTTTACGCCCAAGACCATTGTGCTCGATTGCGATGCCCAAGGCACTTATGAAGTGCATGTGGTGAAGCCCCGGGAGGAAGTGTGAATTTACTGCTGTTTCTGTTGACACTGACGCTGTGCTTGCCGCTGTATGCTGCGTGGCTGAAGGAGGATATTTGGCAGACGATGCTGGCGTTTGCCAGTTTGGCCACCAAGACATCGATCATGATTTTGGTGGTATCGGTGCTGCGGGATGATTGGATGATCGGCATCGTCGGGGTTTTGATTTTGTCGGTGGGGAATGCGGCGCTGATGCTTTTGGCACATGTGCTCAAGCGTCTTGAAATGCTCTAGGGGGTGGCATGATGGAACGACTGATCGAGGGTCTGAGCTATGTTCTGTTCGCCATCGGGGTGCTGTTTTGGCTTTGGGGAACGGCCCCGCTGATTGGCGATCGCTCGATTTTGTTTAAACTGCATAGTCTTTCGGTGTCCGATACGTTGGGCTCGATGAGCATCATGATCGGGCTGTTGCTGCGGATCCCGCGTGAATGGCCGCTGTTGGTGTTGGCGCTGATTTCGCTGGCGATTTGGAACACGATTTTGGGCTATGTGCTGGCGTTTTGCTCGCAGCGCAAGCCGTTGTAGGAGGATGCGTTCGCGTTAGCGTTGCGGAGCAATATGGAAGAGACTGTGTTGCTGGTGATTGTGTTGCTGCTACCCCTGACGGCGAGTTTGGTGGTCACCCAGGTCAATCCCTATCATGCCTTAGTGATGCGGGGGATTCTGGGGGCAATCGCGGCCTTGATCTATGCCCTGTTTGGGGCGGCGGATGTGGCTCTAACTGAGGCACTGGTGGGTACGATGCTTTCGATTACGCTCTACGCCATCGCGGTGCGTTCGTCGTTGAGTATGCGCCTAGGGGTACTCGAAGGCAGTCCCGTACTGGATGCCAGCACGTCAGCGGCGCGGCAGTTATTGCAGCAGGTTCGTAAGGGGTTGCAGCCGCAGCATATGCGCCTAGAATTGGCCGCCTATGCCAGTCCCGAAACATTGGCGGCAGCGCTTCGCGATCGCGAGGTGCACAGTATTGCCCTTGAGCCCACCAGCGAAACGACTGGCTATCGCCTGATCACGCGCGTGCCCCGCCTGCAAGCCATTTTGGCCCAGCAAACCATCGTCTCTGAGGTGATCGCGGCATGAAATGGCTTTATGGTGTGGCGACGCTACTGGTGGCGTTATGGCTGATTGTCACCGTTCGCGCTAGTGGGACGGAGTCCTCTGCGGGGGCTGTTTTCCCGACGGTTGACGCGGTGAAGGTTCTGGCAACGGAGAGTGGGGTGCCCAATGCAGTGACGGGCTTAATTTTGCGCAATCGTCTCTACGATACGGTCTTTGAAGTGGTTGTATTTTCGACGGCAATTTTGGGTGCGAAATACTTGCTGACAGATGAACAGCCGACGGCAAGTGTGGCTCAGTTTAGCGATATTCCCTCCATTGTGTTGGCGCGAGTCGGGGCGACCATTTCGGCCTTGATTGCGGTCGAGCTAGCGATTCGAGGGCACCTCACTCCGGGCGGCGGCTTTGCTGCAGGGGTGGCCGGGGGTACGGCAATTGGATTGATTGCGATCACGGCCTCTTCGACGTGGATGGAGCAGATCTACACCCAGTGGCGGGCCGCGATGTGGGAGAAGCTGTCGGTGGTGGCGTTTATTGGTGTTGCGATCGTTGCCCTTGCCGGTTGGCAGCTGCCCACAGGCGAACTAGGGGCTCTGATTAGCGGCGGCTGGATCCCGATCCTGAATATCTTGGTTGGGATCAAGGTGGCATTGGGTTCTTGGGCCGCAATTTTAATCTTTATTCGCTACCGCGGTTTGTTGTGAAGGCTTACAGCCTTTTCCAACTTTACGCAAGCCCTTGAGCTAGGCAAAAACCCTCATGGGGCAAGGGAGTGACCTGAATCTGCTATATCAGATAACGCTGGAAAAGGCTGTAAATGGGTTGACGAGAAGCACCCCTGTTCCAACAAAGTCACTGACATTGCCAGTCACCAGAGTGAGTCCGTTGATAATAGCTACCTGAGCCGGCAGGCGCCCTCTACAATGAGATGCTGACTCTGCAATCCACGGGATCCCTCATGCCGCGCCGTACCGATATTCAAAAGATCTTGCTGATCGGAGCTGGGCCGATTGTCATTGGTCAGGCCTGTGAGTTCGACTATTCCGGCACCCAAGCCTGCAAAGCCCTACGGGAGGAAGGCTACGAGGTGATCTTGGTCAATTCCAACCCGGCTACAATCATGACGGATCCGAGCATGGCGGATCGCACCTACATCGAGCCGGTCACCCCTGAGTTTGTGGCCAAGATCATCGAGCGGGAACGCCCCGATGCCCTGCTCCCCACCATGGGGGGACAAACTGCGTTGAATGTGGCAGTCAAGCTGGCGCAAATGGGGATCCTGGAACAATACGGGGTGGAGCTAATCGGGGCCAAGCAGGAAGCAATCGAAAAAGCCGAAGACCGAGAGCTGTTTAAGCAGGCGATGCAGCGGATTGGCCTGGCGGTGCCCCAGTCGGGGTTGGCCCACACTCTGGAAGAAGCCAAACAGATTGCCCAGGACATTGGCTATCCCCTGATTATCCGCCCTGCTTACACCCTGGGGGGAACAGGGGGTGGAGTGGCCTATAACCAAGAGGAATTTGAGGAGATCTGCACCGCTGGATTGGATGCCAGCCCCGTCTCGCAAATTTTGGTGGAAGAGTCGGTGATCGGCTGGAAGGAATTTGAGCTGGAGGTGATGCGGGATCTGGCGGACAACGTGGTGATCATCTGTTCGATCGAAAACATTGACCCGATGGGGGTGCATACCGGCGATTCCATCACTGTGGCTCCGGCCCAAACCTTAACCGACAAAGAATACCAACGGCTGCGGGACTACGCCATCGCCATCATCCGCGAAATTGGCGTAGAAACCGGCGGCTCCAATGTGCAATTTGCCGTCAATCCTCTGAATGGAGAAGTCCGGGTGATCGAAATGAACCCGCGGGTTTCCCGTTCCTCAGCGCTGGCCAGCAAAGCCACGGGTTTCCCGATCGCCAAAATGGCCGCCAAACTTGCTGTCGGCTACACGCTGCCGGAGATCCCCAACGACATCACCCGTAAAACTCCCGCTAGCTTTGAGCCCACTATCGACTACGTGGTCACCAAAGTGCCCCGCTTTGCCTTTGAGAAATTCCCCGGCTCGGAGCCGATCCTGACCACACAAATGAAGTCGGTGGGGGAAGCGATGGCGATTGGCCGCACCTTCCAGGAATCGGTACAGAAAGCGCTGCGCTCTTTGGAAATTGATCGCCCGGGTTTTGGTGCCGACAAGCCAGAGACCTTTCCCCCCCCGGAAGCAGTGCGCGCCAACCTGCGCATTCCCAACCCCTTTCGTTTGCTCACCATTCGCGCCGCTTTATTGATGGGCTTTGCGGCTGAAGAAATTGTTAGGCTCACCCAGATGGATCCCTGGTTTATTGATAAATTGGAAGAGTTGGTGGAGGTGGAACAGGCCGTGAAGGGACGGGAGTTGGGATCCCTCACTGAGACGGATCTGCGCCACCTTAAGCGGATGGGTTTTAGCGACCGGCAAATTGCCTACCTGACGGGATCCTCCGAAGGCCAGGTGCGTAGCTACCGCAAAGAACTGGGGGTGAGCCCCACCTACAAAACCGTAGATACCTGTGCCGCCGAATTTGAAGCCAGTACCCCCTATCAGTACTCCACCTACGAAAGCGAATCGGAGCTTTTTCCCTCTCAGAAAGAGAAGGTGATGATCTTAGGGGGTGGCCCCAACCGCATCGGCCAAGGGATCGAGTTCGACTACTGCTGCTGCCACGCTGCCTTTGCCCTCAGCCGCCTCGGCTATGAGGCGATCATGGTCAATTCCAACCCGGAAACCGTTTCCACCGACTACGACACCTCCGATCGCCTCTATTTTGAGCCCCTCACCCACGAGGATGTGATGAACCTGGTGGATGCCGAGCAGCCAGTGGGCCTGATTGTGCAGTTTGGCGGCCAAACCCCCCTGAAATTGGCCCAGGGATTGGCGGCGGCCCAGGCTCCTATTTGGGGAACCTCCCCCGACTCGATCGATATTGCCGAAGATCGGGAGCGGTTTGAGCAGATTCTGCGGGAACTGGAGATCCAGCAACCTGCCAACGGCATTGCCCGGAGTGTGGAAGAAAGTCTCAAGATTGCCCAACGCATTGGCTATCCGGTGGTGGTACGGCCCAGCTATGTGTTGGGGGGCAGGGCGATGGAGATTGTTTACTCTGACCAAGATCTGAATCGCTACATGCAACTGGCGGTGGCGGTGGATCCAGAACGTCCGGTGCTGGTGGATCAGTTTTTGGAAGATGCGGTGGAGGTGGATGTGGATGCCATCGCTGACCGGACGGGGGCTGTTACTATTGGTGGCATTATGGAGCACATCGAGCAGGCTGGGATCCATTCCGGCGATTCCGCCTGTGTGTTGCCCAGCCGTACCCTCAGCCCAGCGGTTTTGCGGGTCATCCGGGAGTGGACGGTGAAATTGGCCCAGGCCCTCAAAGTGGTGGGGTTGATCAACGTGCAGTACGCCGTGCAAAAAGACCAGGTGTATATTCTGGAGGCCAACCCGCGGGCTTCTCGCACCGTGCCCTTTGTCAGCAAGGCTATCGGCCATCCTCTGGCAGATTATGCCGCCCAAGTGATGAGTGGCAAAACCCTGGTGGAATTGGGCTTTACCCAGGAGGTGATCCCCCCCCACATCGCCGTCAAAGAGGCGGTCTTGCCCTTCAACAAGTTCCCCGGTACCGATACGCTCTTGGGGCCGGAAATGCGCTCCACCGGTGAGGTGATGGGGATTGACACGGAGTTTGGACGTGCCTTTGCCAAAGCCCAAATTGCTGCCGGCCAGGATCTACCCCTCCAAGGAACTGTCTTCATCAGCCTCAGCGACCGCGATAAACAGGCGGTGATCCCAGTGGCACAGGAGTTTGCCGCCATGGGCTTTCGCCTGGTGGCCACGGAGGGCACCCAAACCTTTTTGACCCAGCAGGGGATCCCGGTGGAGAAAATCCTCAAGCTGCATGAGGGTCGTCCCCATGTGATTGATGCCATTAAAAACCGCCAGATTCAGCTGATCATCAATACCCCTTCTGGCATCGAAGCCCAGCAGGATGGTCACAAAATTCGTCGTACCGCCTTGGCCTACAAGATCCCTTTGGTGACTACTCTAGCTGGGGCCAGAGCCACTGCCGCCGCCATTCGCGCCCTGCAATCGGGATCCCTCGGGGTGAAGTCGTTGCAGGAGTTTCATGCTTAGGGTTTGACATTTGAGATTGACATCTGAGACCAGAATCGGATCCCACTGCCTCCCTCCCAGACTGACAAAGATTGCAATATCCCGGCCCCATTTGTATCAGAAGATGAATTTGTTTCACATTCCCCCTAGGGATCCCTGTTGCTCAGAATTGGATTGTTTAGCCTGAAAGAAGAGGCTGATCCAGCCTTTTTCAATGGCCTAAAGGGCCTAAGGCACATTGTGCTGTGTGAGGGGTGCTGTGTGAGTGTTTAACTGTTTGCATCTTGCATCTTTGTGCTGGTCAGTTGCCGATTCACTGAGCCATTATCATCCCGTTCTTTCCACCAAGGCTCAGAGGTACAACGGATCGACTGATCGGCAGGCTGTGTCGGTGATTGTTCAGGAGTCATTTGCTGATGAGCATTCTGATTCAACGCTCCTCTAGCACAACAAGCAATTGGAGCTGGGATGGTTTTTGCCGATGGATTACCAGCACTGAAAATCGACTGTATATCGGTTGGTTTGGGGTGCTGATGATCCCCACTTTGCTGGCGGCGGCTATTTGTTTTGTGATTGCCTTTATTGCCGCCCCACCTGTAGATATGGATGGGATCCGTGAGCCAGTGATCGGCTCCTTGATGGGGGGAAACAACTTCATTTCGGCGACAGTTGTACCCACCTCAGCAGCTATTGGCCTCCATTTTTACCCGATTTGGGAAGCGGCTTCGTTGGATGAATGGCTATATAACGGCGGTCCCTACCAACTGATCGTGCTGCACTTTTTAATCGGGGTGTGGTGTTATCTGGGGCGGCTGTGGGAGCTGAGCTATCGGCTGGGGATGCGCCCCTGGATTGCGGTGGCCTTTTCTGCACCTGCGGCGGCTGCCACATCGGTGCTGTTGGTATACCCGATGGGTCAAGGCAGCTTCTCCGAAGGCTTGCCTTTAGGAATTGCCGGAACCTTCCATTTCATGCTGGCCTTCCAGGCTGACCACAATATCTTGATGCATCCCAGCAGTTGGCTGGGGGTAGCGGGGGTATTGGGCGGAGCGCTGCTGGCTGCCATGCACGGTTCTTTGGTGACCTCCAGCTTGATTCGAGAAACCAGCGAAATAGAATCTGCCAATACCGGTTATCGCTTCGGGCAACAAGAGATCACCTACAACTTCCTAGCAGGACACTATAGCTTCTTGGGACGGCTGTGGATACCCAGCTTCGGCTTCAAAAACAGCCGTTCGGTGCACTTTTGGATGGCAGCACTGCCCACCGTTGGCATTTGGGCAGCAGCGATTGGGATTGGCCTGATGAGCTTCAACCTGAATGGGTTGAATTTCAACCAGTCGATTTTGGATAGCCAGGGGCATTTCATTGGCACCTATGCCGATGTGCTCAACCGCGCCAACCTGGGGCTCCAAGCGATGCATGCTCCCAATGCCCATCATTTCCCGATGCTATTGGCAGCAGAAGAAACTCAATCCATTAGCTGACAATCAACCTAAAAAAATAGAATTAACTAACAAACAATTGACTCTAAGACAATTAGCAATGAGCCGAGATTAGTGCAAGTCAATGCGGAATGATGGCCGGTGAGGAGTGTTCATCTGCGATAGGGACGATTGACCCTAGAGGGAGGATCTGGCCATGGAACTGTTTGACTATGTGGTGTTGGGTGCTGGATTGGGGGGACTGGCAGCTGCGGCCTGCCTGAGCCGTCAGGGATCCCGGGTGGCGGTGCTGGAGAAGCACTATTTGCCCGGGGGCTGCTGCCATACCTTCGACTATGGGAATTATCGCTTTTGTGCAGATGTGCACTACATTTCCCAATGTGGGCCTGGGCAAGCGATTGATCAGTTCCTCAACTATATTGGCCGTGAGGTTGAATTTAATTCACTGGATCCCGATTGTATTGACCGGGTGATCACTCCTGAGGTGGAGTTTGCCATTCCCCTAGGCTGGGAGAACTTGCGCGACCGTCTTTTGGAGCAATTTCCAGAAGAAGCACTGGCCATCAATCGCTACTGCGATGAAATTCAACGCTTGCATAACGATATTCACCACCTCAACCAAGAGGTGCGTTGGTACGACCCGAAATGGTACGACTGGCTAAAACTGCCCAAGTATTTCAACCTTTTCCAGAAGCGCCACTGGACACTCCAGGATCTCTACAATCACGTCGGCCTTTCTCCTAAATTACAAGCGGTGTTGGCGGGCCAAAGTGGAGATTATGCCCTCCCCCCCAAAGAGATCGCCCTGCTCACTCATACGGCGCTGGTTTGGGATTATTCTGAGGGGGCCTATTATCCACGAGATCACTTCAAGGGGTTTGTAGACACGATTGTGGATGCCATCCTGCAACAAGGGGGCACGATTCGCTATTCCACCTCAGTGGAGCACATTGAAGTCAACAAAGGTAGGGTGGAGTGGGTAACAGCAGGGGGCACGAGTTTTGTTGCTAGCAAAGCCTACATCAGCGATCTTGACCCGAAACTGACGGTAGAGCTGATGCACAGGGGATCCCTGAGCCAAGGGGAACGGCAGCGCCTCACGAGCTATGAATATTCCGCCAGCGCCTTTAACCTTTACCTGGGTTTGGATAGCCGCTTTAACCCTGCCAGATATGGCATCGGCAACTGGAACATCTGGTACTATCCCGACGGGGATCTAAACCGGGCCTACGACCAACAACTGGCGGGCAACCTGGAGCACCCCTGGATCTTCCTCTCTTGCCCAACTCTCAAATCCACCGCACCGGGCATGGCCCCCCCCGGGCATCATGTGCTGGAGATTGCCACCGTTTGCCCCCTACGAACCCTTTAAGCAACTGCATGACGAGGATCCCAAAGCCTACAAGGCCAAAAAACGGGAGGTCTACCAGGCGGTGATGGCCAGCGTGCGGGATCGGATCCCGGATGTGGATCGCTACATCCGCATGAAGGTGTACGGCACCCCCACCACCAGCGAATACTTTTTGGGCCAACCGCGGGGCAATATTTACGGCGCCAAGTTGGTGCCCCAACAAGTGGGGCTGCATCGCCTCGGTTATGAAACGGAACTGCCCAATCTGTTTTTGGTGGGGGCCAGCGCTGGGTATCCCAGTGTGCCGAGGGTGATCAGCAATGGCATGGATGTGGTGGAGCTGATCACGGACAAACAGGTGCGGCGTGCTCCTGTAAGGGTCTGAGTCGGGGTCTAGGGTTTATCCAGCTCGAAGGTGCGGTGAATGGCCTGCAGGGCGAGGATCCCTTGTTCTCGCCGCACTACACAGCTCACCTTGATCTCGGAGGTGGCAATCATCTCGATGTTGATCCCGGCCTGAGCCAGGGTGGCAAACAGACGGGCCGCCACTCCAGGATGAGCCTCCATCTCCGCCCCGACAATGCTGACCTTGGCGATATCGTGGTCTGTGTCGATCCCGGCGGCCTGCAGCTCACGGGCCACCTGCTGACATACCGTCTCAGCGGCCACCGCCTGATCTTGGGGCACGGTAAAGGCAATGTCATTGCTGGGGATCCCGTTGTGGTAGCCCCGCTGGCTTTGGATGATCGTATCGACGATGATCCCGGCAGCCGCCAACTGCCCGAACAAATAGGCTGCCGTGCCGGGTCGATCCGGCACTTTGCGAATACCTAAACGTGATTGCTTCAGATCCAGAGCGATACCCCGTACAGGCTGGCTGTGGGGAGGAGGGGCTGGGAGAGTGCCGGGATCCCTGGGGGGCAACTCCGCCCGATGTAAGCGCGGGATCACCTGAAACGCTTCCCCCAGCGCCAGGGCGGCATCGCTGGCCCGATCGGCAGCCACCACACAGCTCACCTTCATCTCCGACATTGAGATCATCTGCAGGTTAATCCCGGCTTCTGCCAGTACCTGAAACATCTGGGCAGCAATCCCAGGCCGACCGATCATTCCCACCCCGGCGATGCTGACCTTGGCCACCGCCTCATCTACGAGCACCGCCCCACAACCCAGCTCCTGGCCGATGCGTTGGGCCACGGCTGCTGCTGTACCGGCCTGAGACTGGCTGACCGTAAAAGCAATGTCATTGGTAGGCTGAGCCGAGGCGGATGGATCGTCTGGGCTAAATTGCAGGGATTGCAGGATCAAATCCACATTCACAGCGGCGGCTGCGATCCCCTGAAAAAGCTGAGCAGCAATCCCGGGCCGATCCGGTACCCCCACCAACACCAACTTGGCCTGATCCCGATCCAACTCGACGGTATCCACTGCCAAGCCCATTTCAATGCCACCACTGCGGACGCCAGAACGCGGGGGCGGAGACACAATGAATGTGCCCAGGTTCGCCTCCTCCCCCTGCAAGGGCTGCAAACTGGAGCGTACCCGTAGCTTTACCCCATAGTTGCGGGCGATCTCCACTGAGCGGGGATGCAGCACCTGTGCCCCCAAACTGGCTAGCTCCAACATTTCGGCACTGGTGATCTCTGGCAGCAGCCTGGCTTCCGGTACCTTGCGGGGATCGGTAGTAAAAATACCGGGTACATCCGTGTAGATCTCACACAGTTGTGCCTGTAACGCCACCGCTAAGGCCACGGCCGTGGTATCGGATCCACCCCGACCTAGGGTGGTAATCTCCAGCTCCGTCGGGCTGGTAATGCCCTGAAACCCGGCCACCACCACCACTTCTCCCCGTTCCAAGTGGTGCTGTAGGCGTTCGGTGTTGATCTCCAAGATGCGAGCGCGAGTGTGATCCCGCGTGGTAACAATGCCCACCTGCGCCGCCGTCATGGAGAGGGCAGCACACCCCCACTGCTGCAGAGCGAGGGCCAGCAGGGCAATGCTCACCTGTTCCCCGGTGGACAGAAGCATATCCCACTCCCGCTGTTGGCTCGGGGTAGTTGGGGATCCCTGTAGGATCTGCTCCGCCAGATCCACCAGGCGATCGGTTTCATCCCCCATCGCCGAAACCACCACCACCACTCGGTGTCCCTGCTCTACCGTATGGGCCACCCGCCTGGCCACCGCCCGAATCCGTTCGATGGAGCCGACAGACGTTCCACCGTATTTTTGGACAATCAGGCTGGACTTCATGACAACCGGGTACCCCATCAAGACGTGGTGAGGATCCTACCCCGGATTTAGGCCAAGCCAAGCCAAGTCTGTAAAAAAGGCGGCACCGGCAACAGGATCAGCACCAGCAACGTCAGCGCTCCCAACCCCAACAGATCGCGCACCTCATCTAATTCCGTCACATCGTTGAGGGCAGGCTCATCGGCGCTGGAAATCACAAACAACAACAGTGCCCACAACAACAGCCAGGGCTGCACCGTCAAGGCCAGCAACAGCACCAGCCAGCGGGCCACTCGACCGACATTGGCCCCCATCTGCTGCCCATACACCGCATGCACAATATGGCCCCCATCCAGTTGGCCCACCGGCATCAAGTTAAAAGCAATCACCACCAACCCTAGCCAGCCGGCAAAGGCCAGCGGATGCAAATCGATCACCTGCCCCGGCCCCAACTGATCCCAGAGCACGATGCGGGAGAGGATCCCGAGCAACACCGACAGACGGGGATCAATTTGATGAAAACTAATCGGGGTGGGTTGCCCTTCTGGCACGGCAGGGGCAGTCTGAGGTTCAGAAAAAAACAACCCCAGCAGCAACATCGTCAAGGCGACAACACTGCCTGCCAAAGGCCCAGAAATGCCGATATCGAACAACACCTTGCGATTGGGCACCGGCTCTTTCAACTGGATAAAGGCCCCGAAGGTTCCCAACACAAACGGCACCGGGATGAAATAGGGCAGGGAGGTTTTGATGTTGTGGCGGCGGGCCACCCAGTAGCGGATCCACTCATGGGATCCCAAAATGGCGATGATCGCCAGAGCGTAGGGTAACCCCTTCATCAGTGAAGGCAGGTGCAACAACTGGTCGGAACTAACCCCGGCAGCTTGGGCCCCGGCACTCAGGGTTGTCCAGAAGGTAAACAGCAGTAGCCCCACCGCCAAGATCGGCAGATCGCCATTGCCCGTCAAAGAGCGCCGCGCCGCCGGGTTGGGCACCAAGGCAAAAAAGGGTTTACCAGCAAACCCCTCCTGTAGCACCAGCAGAAAGCGATTGCCAAAGGTGGTTTCCACATTCTGCTGCACCCGCTCGTAGGCTTCGCTGGGATCCGCCCGCAAGTTGCCCCGACAGATGATTGCCTGCGGACGGTACTCCACGTTTTGCAGATAAAAGACATTCCAGGGGAAGCAATTGCTCAGCTTTTCCCGGGGCACATCTGAAATGGGGGTATGGGCAAGGGCCGCAACGATGGGATCCGTTGGAGCATCTGCATCTGCGTCTTCCGGTTCGGGGTTGCTTTCAGAGGTTAACTCGGGATCCCTGTCTTCTTTTGAAGCCTCTCCTAAAGAGCCTAAAGAGATTTCTGACTCTGACTTAGGGCCTGCTACCGGGGGGCGAATACGTCCACGGCGCACCAGGGTCATGCTGGTGAAGTAGGAGGTGAGAAACAGTACCAACATCACCAGAGGCGGCATTTCGTACTGGAAGACCTGACGCCCCAGCACCCACACCAAGGGCGGCATCATCATCACCAGCCACAGGATCCGCCACGGCACCTTCGAGAGGCGGGCCACACTTTTTTGGAGCAGCAGGTAAGTTGCAGAACCCACCAGTGCCAAGAGGATCCAATCTGCCATGAGTTGCAAAAAGAAGGGAATAAGGGAGAATACCTCTACCAAGCTAGCGACAAATCCAATCACCCTGCTACGGCTCTCTCAAAGCAGCGCCTCTCAAGACCCAAATTTCTGCTTGGCCTGTTCGTACACCTCCACGGTGATTTGTTGGATCCCGGATTCTTGGGCAAATTTTTCAATTTTTTTACGGGCGGCGGGGCGCACAAAAAAAGGGATCTCTTTAAGGCGAGCTTCCGCTTCCGGAGTCCATTGCACCGCTTCGCTCATGAGAGACCCCCTGAGGGGTTACCCCAACGCAATATCCATCCCGGCAAAAAAGTATCGCCCGTCATGCCCCGCAAGGTGAAATAGACAAACAACAGCAGCAAAAGGCTTCCTAGGGTCACCATTGTCCCTGCCATCGGACTTTTGCGATACAGATTCACAAACGGCTGTAGACCAGCCCAGATCCCTCCCAGCAAGACCGTGACAAAGTAGATGGGATAGCGGGAGACATTCTCCACAAATTGATCTTCTAGTTTGCGGGGGGGCTGCGGTTGCGGCGGCATAGAGGAAAGAAACCCGACTTCTCCTCAGTTTGCCACAAGTGCGGGATCCCTGGGGAAATACCCTGTGTAAAGGCTGCTATGACTACGGGGTTTGGGACTAGCCATCCTCAGGGAATTGCCAACGAATCAAGCAGCGAATTCATCGAGCAACACATTAAAGCGAGCATCAGTTTCCACCTGACGTTGGCGCAATTCCGAAATTTCAGTTGAATGATCAATTTTCCCAGCTAGTGGATGCACAGCCCCGGTTTCAAGCGCAACTTGGGGATTTGGCCTGTCTGTTCCGTGAAAAGTCAAAGTTACAGGAACAGCGGGTTGCAGAACTAGAGGCCAGAGCTAACAGACTGGATGAGCAGGTGGAGCAGCTGGAAATGTTGTTTGAGAATTGGATCTAGAGACAATATTTATAGGCTCCACAAACAGAGTGAACGAGAGTGAATGCTGATCTATTTACTTGATTGCAATCACATTGAGGCTAATCAACTCTCCAAAGACAACGATCTCACTACAATCATCGAATAAATTGAATCGATCGACCTTGCGGATGATTCTAAATCCTACCTGACTGAGAAGCATAAATAAATGCTCCCAAGATAAACCCACTTTATGAAAATCATACTCATCTACTTGCCCGCCAAACATCATTCGCATAATGACAAAGCGTTGAGCAGGCGTGATTCCCTCTTTTAAGTAAAGGCGGCAGAGGGTAGGTAAGTCTGGAACACTAATCATTAGTTGTCCACCAAACTTAAGGGTGCGGTGCCATTCTTTGAGGACTTTAGGTAACTCTTGCGTGTAATCAAAGTGCTCTAGGGTGTGGGAAGTATAGATGGCCTCGAGGGTATTATCTGGAAATTGACTGAGATCAATGGCATTGCCAACATAATCTACATTTTCGCCCGATTGGATATTAAATATCTTCCAGTCTGGGTGCGGTTCTTTTCCACCAATGTGTAGACGTATGGTTTCAGATACGATCTTCGCAGGATCTAGATCCTCCTTTATTGAATCTAGATTAGGTACTTGCTCAATCAATTCACGCTTGTATGCCAAATCAAAACATGTCTTCTCCATTGCCTTTGCTAGTCGCTTCGGATCCCAGATCACCGACTTGTCATAGGAATCTCGAATGGTTTGTTTGGCTTTCGCCAAGCGCTCCGGATTGTTACCCAATTGGATACCGCGTTGGATAAATTCTTCGATAGACCAGGTGATGCAGTCGTCAAGGCCCACGTTTTTGAGCAAGCTATAACTCATGCGGCCATAGTAGTGGCGACCCACTAACGTAAGCACAGGCACACCCATGTAGAGAGCTTCGATGGTGTGAGTAGCTCCTGTGTAGGGGAACGTATCTAGCACAAGGTCAACCAACCCCAATTGACCCCGGTGTTCTTCCACGCTTTTTGTGTTTTCTAGAAAACGCACCCGATCCGAAACATTAAAGTCTTTGGCTCTGGCTTGATAACGACTAATCACTGTGGTGATTTCACCTGCTCCTTTGACAATCAAAATACCATTGGAAACCTGCTGGAGTATTTTCAGATGAGCATCCAAACATTCTGGAGTGCGCTTGTAGGCATTGGCAGCAGTCAGAAACACAATATGATAGGGCTCTATTCTAAGTTTTGATTTAAACTCAACCTCATCAGCAGCAATAACATCCAACTGTTCTATCGCACAATAACTGGGCAATCGGATAATTTCTTCATGATAGTCAGCCTGAGCATCTTCCGGCAAAATATACGGATCTGCGAAGAAATAATCGAACTCTGGCAAGCCGACAGCATCACCCCCTAGCCAGCCAATTTGAATGGGGGCAGCTCGAAGAGCCGCTACAATATTGGCATCATGACTGGTAAGAGAATCCATGAAGATCATGATATCAATGTGATCCTCACGAGCCTGAGCAGCTACTTGTGGAGCCGATGTATTTTCAGGAAAAAATCGAAAATAAAGATTATCTTGGACGCAGAATCTTTGATAAATGACATCGCGTGAGGCTATTTCCTCTGTCTTCCAACCTTGATAGTAGTAATAGGAAATATCCAAATGTTCACGAGATATATTCTTCAAAGTAGCTTCGCTCAAAAAACCAACAGAATGTCTTTGAAAGCAGTTACCCAAGAACCCTACTCTCAATTTTTTCTTGGCTGATGCACTCATCTGGTATTCTTGCTTGTTTTTTTGCCAATACTCCGACCAGAGAAAACTTCTTTGAGATGCCATTAAGCTCATGCAATCATTAAAGATTTTTCCTCCCAGCTGTTGATAGGAACGAATCAAAGAACGATCATCACTGAGATAGCTCCAGCAAAAGCAAACTCTGAACAAAATGGCTTTGGCGATTGTCAGGCTATCAACCATATTCTCGTCGCTGACTTCAAGAGATCTCAAGGGCAGCGAAGAAAGTATATCAATAATCTTTCGAATCACGAAGTCAATTCGTTCTGGTTGGGCAGCATGAATAAGTTTTTCTAGGGATTCTGACAAAAGTGATAGATGAAGTGTAAAATTCTCTTTAGCTTGGTCAACAGCAGTCAACAAGGCTTCGCCGAGAATGGAGTAGGCATCACTCGTAGATTTTTGGAAAAGGGCTCGAGCGGACTTATTAAAGAAATCACTAACAAGATCTTCTATAGCCCATAATCCTTCATAGCTTCCAAGTCGTGGCGGATCCATAACAGCAGCTAGCTGGGCCAGCAGTGCCGCGAAGCCAGATTTTTGAGCTTCTAGTAAAAGCGGTTGTAGAGCAGTGCCAATTTCAAAAAATAGATCTTGGTACCCTGCATCTAAAAGTTGAGTCAGCAGTTGAATAAGCAGGGGTTCTTGATAAAAATCGATGGGATCTAATTTACTTAAATTGGCCAAACTGTCGAGCAGGGCCTGACCGTAAAGCATGACAGCCATTTCGTCTTCTGTTCGCAAGGCGAGGATTATTAAGACTTGTATGTTGTCTCGTTGAATTGGATCCAGTTCAAAAGCCATTTCCCGCAGTTGCAAACAAACTTGAAAGCGTTGCTCAGGATGACGAGTTGGACTATTTTCTAGACGATTGACAAGAGAGAGCAGAAGCTCTAGAACCTTTTCTCTGGGGAGGATCCCTGCTTCAATCAGAGGCGTGTAGAGTAGATAAGCGGGGCGCAACTGATTGGAGATCAGGATTTGTTGTAGTGCCGATAAAGTTAATGCGATTTGATCGGATTGACGATCTGGATCACAGGGCTGATAGAAAGATGGAAGCTCTTCTGCTGGAGGGAGATCATAAAGGCTATGAAGAAATTTCCCCCAAGTCTCTGGCTCGTGCTTCTGGTAGGCAGCAATTATCCAACTTCCGAAAGCATCGGGCCGCTGGTTGAGGAGGTTTTTGCCTTCGGTGATCAAAGCAAGGGGAGGGATATAAGCTGTTGTGTCCATGCAGGAGAAGGGGGGAGAGGAAACCGTGAGCTTAATCTGACACGTTTGACCTGAATCAGCCAAGCCACTGGCGACTTCCTCGAAGATCCGCAACTATGCGTAGGCTATCGCTGATATGAAGCCCCCCTGGTGTGGGTAAGTTAGGTCTGGCAGGTAAGCTGCAAAGTTCATTCACAAGTTACTGAAGGATTTACACAATGAGCGCGAAGACTCGTCAATCTCTGCTGCGGGCCAAGTTGGCTCGGCAGATCCTCTCCGGAGCCAAAGGTTTCACCCTGATTGAGTTGCTGGTGGTGATCGTGATCGTGGGCGTGCTGTCTGCGGTGGCGATTCCTCAGTTCTTGAACCAAGTGCGCCGTTCTCGTACTGCTGAGGCCCAAGCCGCTCTGACTGCCGTAGGACGGGGCTCTGAAGCCTATCGATTGGATACCACTCAGTATCCAGATAATTACACTAGAATCGAGTACGGTTGTCCCTCTTCCACTGACGTAGACTCCTGCGGTGCTAATGGGGATAAGTTCATGAATGATCCTTGGAGCGCCCCTAATTATGATGATCCTGTAGCCAGTGATATCAATAGTGTGGCTCCCCAAGGTATGCGCTGGGATACTACTGCTAACGCAGCCAAAACCCAGTTTATTAACTCTTCTGGTAACCCTATTCAGTGCACCATTGGATTGGGCTCCCGTGAGTCTGTTGTGGTTACTGAGGCGACCTTCGTGGGCAAGAGCTGCAACGTGTTCGACTAATCCCTAAAGCAGCATCAAGTTTATTTTTATGCTCCCTATGGGGAGCTTTTTTGTTTGTCACTTTATGCCGAGCCAGGTATTGATGGTAAAGCGGCTATCCGCAAAAGATTGTGTGGGACTAAAGACTGGCAAGATTTCATGTAGGCAACTGCTGGGGAAAAAGACCATGCTATTGTTGATGGGCTCAACTTCCTCAAAAGCACCCTGGATTAGGGGGGGATTGGGCTTTATTCTTTGGGTATCGTAAATGCGTAACTCCCCGCCTCTATAAGGCTTGGGATCCTTGTGGAAATAGTAGACACAACTGACCTGACGAAAAGCGGTTTGTGGGTAGGCGTTATCGGTGTGGGCGGTAAAGTAGCAGCCATCATAGCTGGCAATCATCTCGATCTCGAAGATCTGGATATCAAACGTTTCGATGCCTAGCTCGGCAAAGATTTGCGGGGCAACAGCGGCAATTTTCTCTCTCACCAGGGATCCATACTCCTGAAAATGGGCAAAATCGAGTCGCAGGGAACGGCGGAACTTGAGCGATTCAGCTTCGGTGTTGTTTTTTGTGTAGCTTTTGGAGGAGATAAACTGCTCTTGACAGGTAAGGGCATTTTCCAAAATCGCTTGGTTCACCTCGGTGGGCAGAAAGTCATCCAGCCTAATGTATTTACAAGGGTAAAACCGAGCCGGTTCAGGAGGATGCGGCTGAGCAAACGTGAGGGATCCGGGGCTAGCAGCCAACAGGGATCCGGGGGCTACGGCTTGGATCTGGGTAAGATCTTGCTCGGTTAAACCCTTGTGTCGAGAGTTCCAAGTGAGTAGGTGAATGCCCTGACCCAAATGGGGCAAAACGTTCTGTAAATGAAAACAGGGATCCACCCCCATTAAATCCAGGTTGGCTTGGACAAGGGATCCCCATTGGCAGTGGTTGACGATGTAAAGGGCCATCTCAGAAAAAAACTGCCGCAGGAGCAAAGATTGCAGCAAATGGGTGCGGTAATCGGTAAGGATAGCGCTGTAACAAATGCCGATTTGGGTATCCGGAAACAGTTGGTTTAGCTCTGCCAAAAGCATGGGGATGGAACCTTCCAACAGAAGAACCCGATCTTCTAGGCCCCGTTTGGCGATTTGGGTTTGGATATCTGCAATACTTGCCGGGTTGTGGGATGGATTCTGAAGGGGATCCTGCAAAATCACCGCTAGCTTGTCGGGATGATCCGGCATGACCGCCAGCAGCTTTGAGGGATCCACCCATCCAATCTGGCAAAAGATCTCGTCAGGGTGTAGGTGGGCTAGGGCCCGATCGAGGAGATCCGCAAGGTCTTGAGGTTGCGCCAGCGCCTGGGTGAGATCCTGAATAAACTCTTTGCACTGCATAGGAAGGGATCCCTAGTCTTTTCCCTAGCTTAGGGTACCCAGATCCACCCCCAGTTCCCGAAGCTTTTGAGCCAGGCGTTCGGCGCGTTGCTCGGCGGTTTCCGCCCGTTGCCGTTCTTGTTCCGCCCGTTGTCGTTCTTGTTCCGCCCGTTGCCGTTCCTGTTCCGCCGATTGCCGCTCCTCTTCTGCTTCTGTGGGTAGCAACTCTCCCGATTCAGTGGCCCACCGGATCCAGGTGGTCTCGATGCCTCGAAAGCTCCCTTGCCACTTCACCAAATACAGCCCCAGTGTCTCACTCTTCAACCTCCCCTGCCCATCCGGCTCAATTGGCTCATACCGACTCCCCAGCAGGCGAAACCCTGCCCAATCTTCTGGCGCAAAAGGATCAAACCAAAAGTACTCCGGCACCCGAATGGTTTGTTCGTAGAGCTTCTTTTTATGGGTCTTATCGGATTGGGCGGTGCTCTGAGAAAGCAGCTCAATCACCACATCCGGCCCTTTGCCTTGTTCCCAGATCACCCAACTTTTGCGTTCCCCTTTGGGTACCCCCAGCACCACAAAATAGTCGGGGCCTTTAAAATCTCGAACACGGGATTGTTCCAGGCTGTAGTAAAGGAACATGTTGCCACTGACAAAGCCATCTGATCGTTTTTGCAGCCAAGCTTCGGTGATGGTGATTAGCAGATCCATTTGACATTTGTGCCGCCAGGTTTCCATGGGCACTCCGTCGTCGTAGGGTAGCTCATCTTGGGTGGGGGGTAGCTCTGGCAGATAGGCTTCCTCCAGCAAGGGATTCGGCGAATTAACAACAGGGGTGCTCATGGTGGGTGCTCCTTGAGATCCATTTGGGAGATCCATTTGGGGTTCTTCTAGCCTAGCGATGGCGGATTTACGGGATCAGAATTTGCCGTAGGGCCTCTTTTAGGTGCGGGTATTGAAAGGTAAAGCCCGCCTCTAGGGCTGCTTGAGGAAGGACTCTTTGCCCGGTGAGTACCACCTGAGCGGCTTCTCCCAAGAGTAGTTCTAGGGCGAGTTCGGGGACGGGCAACCAGGAGGGACGAGCTAAGACCTGGCCCAAGGTTTGGCAAAACTCTTCCATTCGCACCGGATTGGGGGCTGTGCCATTGAAGATGCCGGATCCCTGCTTGAGCAGGAAACAAACCAGGCTCACAAAGTCCTCGCGGTGGATCCAGGAGAGCCATTGCTTGCCAGAGCCAATCGTTCCGCCGATGAAGAGCTGAAAAGGGGCTAACATCTGCCCTAGCGCTCCCCCATCCGGCCCCAACACAATACCCGTGCGTACAATGGCCAGACGGATCCCGAGATCCTGAACGGGCCGGGCGGCAGCCTCCCAGGCTTGACAGACTGTGGCTAGAAAATCCTGGGCAGGAGGGGCGGTTTCCGGCAAGGGATCCGCTTCGGGATGGGATCCGTAGTAGCCCACGGCTGAACTGCTCACCATCACCTGCGGCTTTTGGGTAAGGGAGGCAATGGCCTGTACCAACGCCTGGGTCGTTTCCACACGGCTGCGGCGGATTTCTTTTTTCTTGGCTTCTGTCCAACGGGAGGCGGCTAGGGGTTCGCCCGCCAAATTGACGATGCCCTCATAGCCTTCGAGAGCGGTAGCCCAAGTTTCGGGTTGATAGGGATCGTATTGGAGCAGCTTGAGGTTGGCGGGATCCCCTAATGTCCGGCGGGCTGGCACAAGATTGCGGGTTAAGACCAAAACCTGATCCCCTCGCTCTAGTAGGCGAGCGACCAAGCGGCGCCCGACAAAACCACTTCCGCCCGTAATGGCAATGCGCATGATGTGGATCCCTTTGTTTGTCCCTTATTTGACCTTACTTGAGAGTTGAGAATAGACTCACCCACCCTCTAGGCTAGCGTTTTTGCAGCTTTTGCAAGGGTTGTGAGTTCAGCTCTTCTGTGAAGCCCTGGAAAGATCGCAAGCATCCTGCATCAAAATCTTCTAATTTTTTCTAATCTTTTCTGAATATCTTGAATATCTTGCTCCGCATACTTTATACAGTTTCTTGAGCGTCCTGTTCTTCCCTCTGCAAAACATCTGCGAACGATCTGTCAACCATTTACCCATGAACCCTTATGATCAAAAGCTGAGCTAGTGCAACAGAACAGGGATCCCTTGCCAGAGTTTAGCCACCCCCTACATTATTGGCGGCACAAAAACCGCTACTACCACGAGGATCTAGAGCGGCTGCATCGATTCTTCGTTCCTCCCGGCCTGCGCATTCTGGAGATTGGTTCTGGCACGGGATCCCTACTCAATGCCCTTCAGCCCAGCGTGGGAGTGGGGATCGACCGGGATGCCGAGATCGTCGCTCAAGCTCAGGTGGAGTTTCCCCACCTGCATTTTCGGGTACAAGATGCCCATAGCCTAGACCATCTGGAGCATGATCCCGTTTTGGCGGATCCCTTTGATGTTATTTTGCTTACTAATACTCTGGGCAGCTTGACGGACATTCAGCAGGTTTTACAGCAGCTGCGCCGCTTTTGTAGCCCCCGTACCCGTTTGATCCTCTCCCACCACAATCCTCTTTGGGAACCGATCCTGGCCCTAGCCACCACCCTCAAACAACGCATGCCTTTGCCCACGACCAACTGGCTCTCGGCGGCGGATGTGGCCAATCTCCTGCACCTGGCGGGTTATGAGGTCATTCAGCAGGGTAAGCGGCTGTTGTTGCCCCGTCGGATCCCAGTCCTTTCGGCGGTGGTTAACCAAGGGATCGCTCCACTGCCAGGGATCAATGCCCTCTGTTTGACGGAATATACGATTGCTCGATTGCAACCTGCTGCCGACTGGGATCCCCCTGCTAACCAGCAACCCTCCTGTACGGTGGTGATCCCGGCTCGGAACGAAGCCGGCAATATTCGCCCTTGTGTGGAGCGGTTACCCCCAATGGGATCCCACACCGAGATCATCTTTGTGGAGGGTCATTCCAGCGACGAGACGTGGGCGGAGATCCAACGGGTTCAGGCTGAATATCAAGGGATCCGCGATATCCGGGGCTTGCAGCAGGAGGGCAAAGGAAAAGGGGATGCGGTGCGCAAGGGGTTTGCCGCCGCCACAGGTGATGTGTTGATCATTCTCGATGCCGATTTGACTGTGCAGGCGGAGGATATGACCAAGTTTTTCTGGGCGGTGGCCTCCGGTCGTTGTGATTTTGCCAATGGCTGTCGGCTGATCTACCCCCTCAAGCCGGAGTCAATGCCTCGGCTGAACCAGTGGGCCAATCGCTTTTTCGCCGCCCTGCTCTCCTACATTCTTGGCATCCGCATCAAAGACTCCCTCTGCGGAACCAAGGCCCTGCGGCGGAAGGATTATCTAGAGATTGCCAAGCTGCGCCAAGAATGGGGTGACTTTGATCCGTTTGGGGATTTTGATCTGCTACTGGGATCCGCCCAGCGCAGTCTGAAGATTCTGGATATTCCGGTGCGCTATTTCCCGAGAACCTATGGCCGCTCCAATATCCAACACGTGCGGGATGGTTTGCGGCTGTTGCAAATCTGTGGCTTTGCCCTGAAGCACTTTAAGGGGTATTGAACACTACTCCGACACGATGGCGCTAACTTCAATTTCCACCCAAAACTCCGGGCTAGCCAAGGCGCTCACCTGCACCATCGTCGAGGCAGGGCGAATTTCCCCGAACACCTCTCCATGGGCGCGTCCCACCCCCTCAAAATAGGCCATGTTCGTTACGTAAATGCGGGTACGCACCACATCCGCCAGCTCGGCCCCCACCTGCTTGAGGGCTCGCTCAATCTTGCTCAAAATAAAGCGGGTTTGCCCATAGGGATCCCCGGATCCCACCACTTGTCCGTGCTCATCTGCGGCCACGGTGCCCGCCACTTCCACCACAGCTCCCACCCGGATTGCCCGCGAATAACCGACAAACTTCTCCCAGGGGGTGCCAGTCGAGATGAGGGTGCGGTCGGTCATGGGATCCCATCCAGAAGGAAAAACGAAAATTCGGCCCTATCAGAACCCTTCAGGTAGCCCTGACAGGGGTTTGGCCCAAGGGATTCAGATCAAAGTCTTCTAGAAACCATTCTCGCGCCGATTCGGTCTTGGGGTGATGCGGATCTGGGAACCCCTCTAGAATTTCTGCTTACAGCTTTTGCCAGCGTCACCTGATACAGCAGATTCAGGTCAATCCCTTGCTCTATAAGTTTTTTTGCCTAGCTCAAGAACCTGCGTGAAGTCAAGAAAGGCTGTATCTCCCAACTCTCCGACACTCTGCTTCCGTTTGAGGAATCGGGAAAGATAGCCCAGAATAGGGGAGGTTATCCCAGTTGTTGAATTTTTATTGCGCACCCCACCATGAGCGAAAGTACCCCTCAAGATCCATCCTTGCCGGAAATGGCGGCCGAAATAGCCTTTGCCACAGGTTCTGCTGAAGATCCCAGTTTAGAAGGTTCAGCTTCAGCTCCTCCTCTAGAAGAAACTACCCCAGAGTCTCAGGCCAGCAAGGGATCCAAACGGGCCCGACAACTGTTGGGTATGAAAGGGGCGGAAGTAGAATCACGCTCCATTTGGCAACTGCACCTGCAATTGATGAAGCCGGTGACTTGGATCCCGTTGGTGTGGGGGTTAATCCCAGGCGCAGCATCCTCCGGCCACTTCACCTGGACTTGGGAAAATGTCGGTTTGATCTTAGTGGGTATGATCCTGGCTGGCCCGCTGATGACGGGCTACACCCAGACGGTGAACGAATACTACGACCGCGAGATCGATGCCATCAACGAACCCTACCGACCCATCCCATCTGGGGCAATCTCCTTGGGGCGGGTGATCGCGCAGATCTGGGTATTACTGATTTTAGGGGTGGGGCTAGCCTATGGATTGGATTGGTACACAGGCCATGACTTCCCGGTGATCACCTGCATTGCCCTAGGGGGATCCCTGGTGGCCTACATCTACTCGGCCCCGCCCCTGAAGCTGAAACGAAATGGCTGGCTGGGCAACTATGCCCTCGGGGCCAGCTACATCGCCCTGCCCTGGTGGACGGGACATGCCCTGTTTGGGGAGTTGAACTGGACAGTCTGTGCCCTCACCCTGATCTACAGCTTGGCCGGTCTGGGCATTGCCGTGGTCAATGATTTCAAAAGTATCGAGGGCGACAAGCAATTTGGTTTGGCCTCACTGCCCGTTATGTTTGGGGCGATGGGGGCCGCTTGGATCTCGGTGCTAATGATTGACTTATTCCAGTTCAGCATGGCTTCTTTTTTGGTGGGGGCGGGCATGCAACTGTACGCGGCGATTTTGGTGCTGTTGATCATCCCGCAAATCACCTTTCAAGATATGTATTTCCTAAGGGATCCCCTCAAGAACGACGTGAAATATCAGGCCAGTGCGCAGCCCTTTTTGGTGTTGGGAATGCTGGTGGTCGGATTGGCGCTGGGGCGCTCGGGTCTCTGGTAGAGGGCCAAGGAGAAAGTGCCCATCTTCGCAGCAGCAGTGACGGCTTCCGCCCTGGTTTACCTCTGGTGTACAGGCCAAGATCAAATCATCAGACGCTTCATGATGAAAGAACAGTTACTGCTCCTGGCAGAAGGAGACCCCTGATGAAGACCTTGACCAACACCCTCTCCCCTACTATTAAGGCCGGCTGTGCCACCCTGGCTTTGCTCTTGGGCTTGGTGGCCACCCCGACTGCGGAGGCGCAGCGGATCATCATCGATGGGCGCGGCATTCAGGTGGAACCGAGCACCGGCGGGTCTGTTATCCTCAATCCCGGCAATCCCGGGTTTCCTGCGGGGGCACGCTTTCGCATTGATGAGGCAGGCAATGTGGTCTCTGCCCCAGGTTACCGCTGTAGTGCTGCCACAGCGGCTGCCGATGCCCCGATCATCTGCCGTTCCCGGTTCAACCGCAACGATGTGGTGGTCTATCGTCGCGATCGCCAATCCAACACCTTTTTTGTGAATACTGACAATACGGTGGCTCAACCCTCTGGCAGTGGCATTCGCATTCTGCCCAACTCCGGAACGGTGCCCCCCTCCGGTAGCGGCATTCGCATCATCCGGGATTGAAAGTCGGGATCCCGTTAGCTACCCCAGTTGTGTGCGCAGCAGGTCTTCAGCATCCGCTGGTTGGAGAGGCTTGGCGAAGAAATAGCCCTGCCCATACTCGCAGTTCAGTAACTGAATCAAATGCAGTTGCTGTACGGTTTCGATCCCCTCGGCAACCACATCCATGCCCAAGCTATGAGCCAGGGTGATAATCATGCGAATGGTCTCGGCATTTTCGCCGTTCGGCCCCATGCGGGCAATGAAGGAGCGATCGATTTTCAGGGTATCAATAGGATAATCATGCAAGCGGCTGAGGGAGGAGTAGCCGGTGCCAAAATCATCAATACTGATTAGCACCCCCAATTTGCGCAGTTGAGCCAGTTGCTCCACAACCTCCCCATTCGATTCAGTGATCAGGCTTTCGGTAATTTCCAGCTTCAGGCAACTGGGATCCAAATCAGCATTGGACAGGAGCCGGGCGATAAACTCCACCAGCCCGGGCTGAGAAAACTGCTTGCCCGAGAGGTTCACACTCAGGGTCACCGCCGCCCTTTTGCCCATTTGAGCTAGCCAGCGCACATTTTGCCAATAGGCTTCCTGAAGAATCCAGCGATCCAATTGCACAATTAGCCCCGTCTCTTCAGCAATGGGGATGAACTCAGCAGGAGAGATCAGCCCCCGTTCCGGGTGTTCCCAGCGCAGAAGGGCCTCAAACCCGACGATTCGACCGGTACTCAGTTGCACAATCGGCTGGTAATACACCCGAAATTGCTCCTGCCGGAGGGCTTGGCGAATCTGGGTTTCCATTTGCAGCCGTTGCAGAGCCCGTTGCCGCATCACCTCATCATAAACAGCGTACTGAGCCTTACCGCGGGACTTTGCCCAAGACAAAGCTGTATCAGCATTGCGGATCAACTCCTCTGGCGTGATGATGTATCCACTCCCCTGATGCAACTCATGCAAGTCTCGGCTGATGGCGATGCCGATGCTGGCGCTCAGATGCACTGGCACCGTTTGTCCCTTGATCTCGAAGGGGTTGGCGAAGGCGGCGAGCACCCGTTGGGCCACATGCAGAGCATCTTCGATCCCTTGCACGTACTCCAGCAAAATGGTGAATTCATCACCGCCAAAGCGGGCTAGGGTCTCGCTGCTGTCCAAACAACTGGATAGGCGCTGGCTGATCTCCACCAACAGGTAATCGCCAACACGGTGTCCAAGGCTATCGTTAATCACCTTGAAGCCATCCAAATCCAAAAACAGCACGGCCAAGAGAGCCTGTTGCTCCTTCATCCGCTGCATCGCTTGCTTCAGCTTGGCCACAAAAGAGGGTTGGTTGGGCAGTTGCGTGAGGGGATCCAGAGAAGCAGCCCTACGCAATTGGGCTTCCAGTCGTTTGCGCTCACTGATCTCCTGCACGATTAAGCACAGCAAAGAGCGCTGGCCCAACACCAAATTGCTGGCGCTCACGGAGACATCCACCGTGGTACCATCCTGCCGCCAATACTGTTGCTCGCTGTTGCCCTCCAGGATGTGCAGGAGGTTGCCTTGAATTTCGGTGTGACGGGCATCGTCTAAAGAGTCCAGATGGGGTACCACTAGATCTTTCAAAGTGAGGCTGGCAGCCTCTGCCCAGGAGTAGCCCAGTAGGGTTTCAAAAGCCGGGTTCACCTCCAAAATGCGCTGAGTTTCCGGATCCACTAACATGACCGTGGGCAAAGCTTTGGCCAAAATGCCCCGATAGCGCTCCTCTTGTTTCCGGATCCGCTGCAGATCCGCCTGACTCAGCCACCCAGCCGCCACCAACAGCATCCCCACCCCAGCCCAAACCCAGGGCAGATGAGGAAAAGGCCGTGAAGAGTTGAGTTGCACCACCCATTCGTTGATTTGAGCGGGATCCGCCTCATCCTCTGCGACAGGAACTCTCTGCAATAGAGCGAAGCTAGCCAGGGTTTGAGCATCCAGCCGTTCGACGAGAATCGGGATCCCGGCAACACTCTCGATGCCCTGCGCAAGATTCCGTTGGCTTAGGCGGGCCGTCCTATCCTGATGTTGGGGCTCCAGACTCCTGAGGGGGTAGATCTGCACCGCAGTAGCAACATCTGTGGGTTCTATCTCGCTTGATAAGGGATCCCGCGAAGCCAGGAGAGAGTCGATGATCTTTGTGGGCAAATCCTGGCTCGATGGGGAGGACTGTGCTTCCTGGGGAAAGACTCGGGGTATGGGCAGGGGATCCCGAACTTCTCCAGGACGGGTGGAGGTCGAAACGCTATCCGGGGGTTCAGGTAAGGACTCTACCGCTGCCTGCCAAAGGAACTGTTGCAAAGCTTGCCGAGCTTGGACTGTCTCCAGCCTATAGAGATATAGCTGGCTCAAGACGGCGAGGATCCCGTAGCCCAGCAGCCCCAAACCCCAACCAAGTGACGGCAGTGACACCCTGAAGAGGGAGGGAGATTCTACACGAATGGTTTGGGCAAACTTGACAGAAGCCCCGAGGGCACAGAGCACACTCAACCTCACTGCTACCTGAAATGGCGGTAGATGAACTAGCCCATGTTAAACAGACTACACAGGATCTGTACTGTCATCTTAGTGGAGCCTTCTGTAGAAACCGTAGCCTCTTTTGCTGAAAATCGGTAGTTTATGAGGATTTTTCTGGATTAAGTCGGGATTTTTGCCGGTTTTCTTCCAATTCCGCCAAGATCTGCTGATGCTGCTGCCGAGTAATGGGATAGAACCACACCAACAGGATCCCCCCTACCAAAGATACGGCTGGCAAAGGTCCAATGGCAAAGCGAATAGCCAGTAGGGCTGACTCCGGTTGAATGGGGGGAGCCTCTCCCGCCACATAGGAGATAAATCCGGCTAGATCCAACGCCTGCCCAACAAAAAACAGCCCCAAGGCTAGACCCACCTTTTGCAACAGCACCATAAAGGCATAAAAGATCCCCTCCCGGCGCTCTCCGGTTTCCAACTCATCCAGATCGATCACATCCGGGATCATCGACCAAGGCCCCAAGTAAGCAGTAGCCGATACCCCTACCCCGGCAATGAGGGCTAGCACAATCATGATCCCCGATTGTCCGGGTTGCAAAAAAAATAAGCCCGCTTGTGAAATCAACCAAAACCCCGCCCCAATCAAATACATGGTGCGTTTGCCCAGATGAGCACTCAGTTGCGTCCACATAAACAGGGTCAGTACCGCGATCCCCTGTACCGCCAACACTGTCAAGGAAATCCACACCTCCGGCAAGCCCATCCAAAAGACGATGAAGTAAGGAATGATCGTGGCAGTGAACTGAAAGGTTAGCCAAGAACAGAGATAAATCCCAATCACAAATAGATAAGGGCGATTGCGAAAGGCCACCCGCATTTGTTGCGCCAAGGGCAAGGGATCCCGTTCCGACTGATACCGTTCCCGCACCCCCCAGAAGCAGAGCAGTAATGGCAGAGAGGAGATCAGCGCAAAGCAAGTTCCTGCCAGCATATAGCCTGCGCTGCGATCCGGTAGCAAATTATAGAGCAAAGGAAATAACACCACTGCCACAATGCTGCCGCCAATGGAGAAAGCAAAACGGAATTGATTGAGCTGCATGCGCTCGTCATAGTCTTGGGTCAGCTCCGGGGTGAGAGAGGCATAGGGAATATTGGCGGCAGAGTAAAAGGTGTTAAACAGCAACGACACCAGCAGGTAGTAGGCAAACAGCGCACCGATCCGGCCTGGAAACGGGATCCACCACTGGGCCAAAAAGGTGAGACCAAAAGGGATGGCCGCGAATAGTAACCAGGGGCGGCGGCGTCCCCAACGGGTGCGGGTACGGTCGCTGAGAATGCCGATCACCGGATCATTGATGGCATCCCAGAAGCGGGTGATGGCGTAGATGCTTCCCGCTAAGCCCGCCGCCATGCCGACGGTATTGGTGAGAAAAGGCAACAGGAAAAAGACCAAAATGTTGGCCGTCATACCCGTGCCCAGATCTCCAACTCCATAGGCAAGCTTGGTCCACAGGCTGAGTCGTTGTTCGGTCATAGTGCCCTGTTGCTGGAAGACCTGGCTCCCAGTGTAAGGGTAGACGGAAAAAATCATGACCACTCTCTACCTCACAGAACCCGGAACGGTTGTTCAGTGCCGCAACCAGGCTCTGCTCATCTACCTGGTATCAACTATGACCTGGATGAGAAGGGATCCTCACTGGAGCGAATGGCTCAACTTTTGGAAAACTTGATTGACAACGCCAAGGGATATATCACGTTTGCTGCCACCGGCGGACTCAAAGCCCAGACTATGATCATGGCCCTAGTGGGCAATCAACTGGGGATCCCAGTCTGCTACATCCATGAGCAATACAAATTTCTGCTCTATCTACCCTATCTTCAAGAAAGCACTCAACAGAGAATCATTCGAGCAAACCTACCTGATTCCGGCAGAGATCGATCAGATGTTATTCAAGTCCAAACCAGAAAAGCACATCATCGTCCCCTCACTTGGCCCAAAGTGGAAAAGTTGCTGGAGGACACCCCCTGGGTCGATCTCATCCGGTATGATTCCCGAGCCTAGGCTGCCTCCAAAAATGCCCTTAAGTCCTCCCCGCGAAAACACCTGACGGACGGCATATTTTGTGGATCCATCTCCACGAGAGCGAAGACACCCATATGGCGGTTATGGTGGAGACCACTGGGTATACTCCTGATCACCTGGAACAAGCTGCTGCTGAGTTGCGAGAACGTCTGGGTCGGCTGCTCTAAAGAATCCTAGTCTTTGAGGTGCGCTATGATTGCTGCCCACCGCTTTACCTCCTCAGATCTGGCTCTGATGCCGGACGATGGCAAACGCTACGAAGTCATTGATGGAGAGTTGTATGTGACCCATCAACCCAGTTGGCAACATCAGTATGCTGCCAGTCGTATCTATCGATTTTTGGATGAATGGAGCGATAACACTGGCCTAGGAATGGCCAATATGGTACCGGAACTGATCTTTGCTGAAGATGATGATGTCGCTCCGGATGTGGTCTGGATTAGCCATAGCCGCTTCATTCAGGATGCCCTGACTGAATTGGTGGGTTCGTCTCAGGTTCCAGAAGCGCCTCAACTCCCTACCCAGCCGGATGAATGGTTTTTGTAAGCTTCAGGGATCAAGAGGAGAACAATTGCTGAATTCTCGGCTCCTTCGGAGGGGCATCCTCGGTTGTGTGGACTTCATCCCTTGCAAATTCAGGTGAGATCAATCCCACAGAAGTAACTGATACAACACTTTCAGATGCTAAGACTCCTTATCGTACAACTGTTAGGGATCCGTTTGAGCTAGGCCCTCCCTCCTGCTGGGGGTAGGTAGCTCTGAGCGCCTCATTAACTATTGGGAGTCAAGCCACCATGACCGTTGCTCTCCATCGGCCTTCAACTTGGGCAGCCTTCCAAGCCGAATTGGAGGGGATCTCGATCATCACAGATCCGACCCAAGTGGCCAAACTCTCTCAAGACTGGAGCCTCTTCAGCCCGATCCTGACGGCTAAGCTCTCAGAGAAGCGGGCGGATTTGGTGGTTTGCCCCACCGATTTACAGCAAGTTTTACGAGTTGCCAAAGCTTGTGTCCAACATCGGATCCCGCTCACCCTGCGTGGCACTGGCACTGGTAATTATGGGCAGGCAGTTCCTCTCTATGGTGGCATTGTCTTGGATCTATCACGGATGCAGCGCCTGTGTTGGATCAAGGCCGGTTCTGCTCGTGTTGAGGCTGGAGTAAAACCCCTAACCTTGGATAAAAAAGCAAAAGAAATGGGATGGGAAATGCGCATGATCCCTTCCACCTTCCGAACTGCAACCATGGGGGGGTTTGTGGCCGGGGGAAGCGGTGGTATTGGCGGCATTCAGTTCAGTGGTTTGTCAGCTCGGGGCAATGTCTTGGCAGTTCAAGTCGTCACTCTGGAAGATGAACCCCAGGTGGTGGAGCTACGTGGCGATGCCTTGCGGGGTGTGAATCATGGCTGGGGCCTAAACGGCATTGTTACGGAAGTGGAGGTGCCTCTGGCTCCTGCTTATCCTTGGGCAGAGTGGATCGTTAGCTTCACGGATTTTGAGTCGTTGCTGCGCTTTTCCCAAGCGCTAGCGGATAGTGATGGCATCATCAAGAAATTGATCAGTGGTCATGCCTGGCCAATCCCAGGTTACTTCACTGCCCTGAAAAGCTCGATCCCCGAGGGATCCCATTGTGTGTTGATCCTGGTGGCAGAACCCTCCATCGAGCCGTTGCAAGAACTGGCGCAGGAATGGGGTGGCCGGGTGTGCTATTCCAAAACCCCTCAAGAAGCCAGCAAAGGGCTGACCCTAGCAGAATTTGCCATTAACCACACCACGCTACATGCACGAGCCGCCAACCCTAATCTGACCTACATTGCTGCCCGCTTCCCTCGGGGTGAGGCCGGGATCCAGGCTGCCGTGCAGGTGCATGAGCATTTTCAGCGACCCCAAGGATCGGAAGTCATGTTGCACCTCGAGTTTTTCCGGGGCAATGGCGCCGCTGGATTCTCGTCGTTGGAGTTGGTGGAGTTTTCCACAGCGGAGCGACTAGAGGAGATCAAAGCCTATCAACGTACCCTTGGGATCACCTTCTCCAATAACCACAGCCACTACATTGAGGATGGGATGCGAGCTTCGGTGCAAGATGTGCTGGAGTTAAAGCATTGGATGGATCCCTATGGACTCATGAATCCGGGGAAAACCCGCTTGGTGGGATCTTGCTTGACCGATGGCGGATGAACCTGAACGTACGATTCTCGACCCAGGAACTTCGCTTCGACATTCTGCGCTATGGGGTATGACCACGGGTTGAGTCCTTGTCCTGAGCTTAGGCTCCCGGCAGGGGGAAGAAATGGTCAGTTGCTTTCACCCGTTGACACCAGGCCTGTAGGTTAGGGAAGGGCTTGAGGTCGAACCCGCCCTGCTCCGCCACATGGGTGTAGGTGAAAAGAGCCACATCGGCAATGGTGTACCGCTCGCCCACAAAAAAGGTTTTCCCTTCCAGATAGGCATCCATAATCTGTAGGGCATCGGTGCCGGACTTGAGATTTTGTTCGATCAAGCTGGCATTCGCTTCAGCTTTACCGGCACGCACCCAAAACCGGGTGATAGCAATGTAGCGAGCGATGCGGGTTTGCTCAAAGAACAGCCATTTCAAAATCTCAGCCCGTTCCAGCTGGGTTTGGCCATACATCGGGGTGCCTTCCGCCAAGTAAACCAGGATCGCGGCAGATTCTGCCAAAACAGTTCCGGTTTCCAGCTCCAAGGCCGGGATCTGTCCAAAGGGATTCTTGGCCAAGTACTCTGGTAGACGGTTCTCGCCTTCTCTGGAATTGACGAGCACCACTTCATAAGGGATCCCCAATTGTTGGAGGAGCAGCTCCACTTTATAGTAATTCCCAGAAGTCGGGATCCCGTACAGTCGCAAAGTCATGAGTGCCTAAGCTGTGGCGATGGTCTGAGTTGGGCCCGGATCCCGCTTGGATCCCTTGTATTTGCAGTTTAGCCCTTCCTAGTCCTGTCTTGGCCTGAAGACTCATGCCTTTGAATCTCAATGGGCTCGGGGTGCTCCTGTGGGTTCAGCGGCTTTTCCCCATTGGAGCTGCCATCTGCAGTATGGGAAACTGCTGGAGCGGGCGATGTGACATTGCGCGAAGCCTGAGCCTCCTAACCCATGCCACTTCCTAAGATGAACGTAGCAATTGATCCGGTGTGGACCATGAACGCCAAACTTCTGTTTCTGCCGCTGGCCCTGGGGTTGTCTATGGCTCCGGCCACAGCCGTTTTTCCACAAACTTTGGGCATCTATCCGTCTCTGCAGAGGCTACAAGTGGCCGATACCCGTCAGTTGGATATCGGCACCCGCTCCATTATCGTCAACCCGGTGCCTTCCGACCTGAGTGTGAATCTGGAGCTGGATCGGCGCGGCTCCAACCCGATTTATCGTGCTGGCGAGCCGATTCGCATCAGCCTCAGCACTAACCGCGATGCCTACGTTTACTTGTTTAGCGTACAGGCGGATGGCCGCATTAACTTGATCTTGCCCAACCGCCTATCGGGGGGGAATGAGTTTTTGCGGGCTGGAGAAGTGCGTAGCTTTCCGCCGCCCGGAGCCCGTTACCAGTTGACCATCGCTCCGCCTTTCGGCCAAGCACAAGTGTTGGCAGTAGCAGCCCCTCGCCCTCTCAATATCCAGGAAATTGCCTCCTTTGAGCGGGGTGGACAGTTTGCCGATGTGCGCGTCCAGGGATCCCAGTTTGCCGATGCGATTGCCCGTGCCATTGTCGTAGAAGAGATCCCCTCCAACCAGTGGGTGACCAGCACCAGGTTCTATCGGGTTGCTCCTCGCTAGAAGTTGAATCCGAGTCTGGATGCGGATACAGAGGGTAAACACCCCGCTGAGGGAGTTTAATCTGCCACAATGAAAACAGTGGAAAGTAGCCTCGATTACGCTTCTCTGTCCTGTCTCTTGTCAGCAGCTCCATGCCCACTTCCCTCCCACCTTTGAGCGATCAGATTCGCAGCATTGATGAGCATCTCTCCCGCCGACCCCTTAATCTGGATCCGGCGGGCTACTTTATCATCTATCTGGATCGGGAGCGACACCTGATTTGTGCCAAGCACTTCAGCACCGTGATCAACGAACAGGGGCTGGCCACCGATCCACAAACGGGAGCTGTGATCCCTGCCCGAGGCTCTGTGAATCGCGCTCCAGAGCGTGTCTTTGTTGGGCGCACTGCCAAGGAACTGTGTGTGCAACTTTTTGAAAAAGAAACGGAAGTTGTGGTTTCACAACTGAGCCATGCCGCCTACTTGGGGCGGGAATTTCAACGGGCGGAAGCGGCTCTCATTGACGGCAGCGAATACATCCAAGACTAAATCGGGATCCATACACCAATCTGCCCGAAGGCCCATTGGCAGCCCGTCAGACTGTGGCAGAATCGAGCCAGCTTGCATCAGCGTTGGCTGCAGCTATGGACGATAGGATCAAGGCGGGAACAATTTTGAAGGGACGCTACCGCATTCTCAATCCCTTGGGAGAGGGAGGATTCGGTGTTACTTACAAAGCAGTGGATCAAGACACCTTTAATACCCCCTGTGTCGTCAAGCGCCTGCGCCCTCTCTCGACGGATCCCTATACCTTAGCCACAGCTCGCAAATTATTTGAGCGAGAAGCCAAGGTTCTCAATCAGCTCAACCACTTTGATCGGGTGCCGCGCCTGCTGGCTCACTTCGAGCAGAATCAAGATTTTTATTTGGTACAGGAGTTTGTAGCGGGGCACGATCTCAGCCATGAGATGGTTGCGGGCAAGCCGTTTAGCGAGGCAGAAGTGCTGGAGCTGCTGCAAGATGTTTTGGAAATTTTGCGCCATGTCCATGCCCACCACATCGTGCACCGCGACATTAAACCGGCCAACCTGATGCGCCGCGATGCCGACGGCAAGTTGGTGTTGATCGACTTTGGGGCGGTGAAGGAAGTGGGGATGTTGGTGAGCCATGCCCCCGGCCAAACCCAGTTGGCAACGGTGATCGGCTCAGTTGGGTACATGTCGGCAGAACAGTTGAACGGCAAACCTCAACCCTGTAGCGATATTTACTCCGTTGGGGTGCTGGCCATTCAAGCGCTGACGGGGCGAACCCCCAACAAAATTCGCGATGACCCTCGCACCGGTCAGTTGCTCTGGCGGGATCTGGTGCAGGTGAGCAATGAGCTGGCGGATATTTTGGATCGTATGATTCGCCCCCGCTGGCAGGATCGCTTTCAGTCTGCTGGTGAGGTATTGGAGGCGTTGCGCCCTCTATTGCCCACCCACAACGAAACCACCATTCCCGATGTCGGGGTGGATCAGGTTCTGGTGACCCGCCTTTTGGCCCGTGGTCAGGATAAGGCCCGCCAAGGGGATCCGATGGGGGCGATTGCCGACTTTACTCTGGCGATTCAATTGGATCCCAAAGATAGCCGCGCCTACAGCCAACGGGGGAGCGCCCGCTACAAAGCTGGAGATCTGGCGGGAGCCATTGAAGACTATACCCAGGTAATCCAACTGGTGGGGGATGCCCGCGCCTACTTCAACCGGGGCATCGCCCGCTACCGCTTAGAGGACTATGAGGGATCCGTCGCCGACTATAGCCAAGCTCTCCGTCTTAACCCCCAATGGGCGGTGGCCTACTACAACCGTGGCAATGCCCACCGGCAACTGAATCAGCAACAGGAAGCCATTGACGATTATTCGCGGGCCATCGAGCTCAACCCGGAGGATACCCGTGCCTATTTCAACCGGGGGGTGGTGCGAGGCAACCTGGGAGATTCGCGAGGGGCCGCGGAAGATTTTTCAGAGGTTCTCAAACGGGATCCCCAGGATGTGGAAGCCTACTTCAACCGCGGGGTGGCGCGGGTCAACCTGTTGGATCTAGCAGGTGGCATCGAAGACTATACCCAAATGCTGCGGTTGGATCCCCAGCAGAGCAAAGCCTATTACCACCGTGGCTTGGCTCGTCAGGGTTTGGGGGATTGGGCAAGGGCGGTGGAGGATTTTTCGCAAGCGATTGAGCTGAGTGGCCAGAATCCCGACGCTCAAGCGCATCTATATCTGAATCGTGCCATCGCCCACATGGGCAGAAATGCCCTCGACTTGGTGCTCGCCGACTGCGGACGAGCCATCGACTTAAACCCGGAGTTATCGCGGGCCTATCTGTACCGAGGCTTGGCTCAGCAAGGGCTCGGGGATCCGGTTGCTGCTTTGCAAGACTTCAACCGGACTTTGGAGCTGGATCCGCAGGAGGCAAAAGCCTTTTTGAATCGGGGTATCGCTCACCTGGATCTGGGTCATATCGAGGCGGCTCTGGCGGATTTGGGTCAAGCGATTGCCCTGGATCCCGAAGATGCCAGCGCCTACAGCAGCCGTGGACGGGTACATTTGCTTCTGGGGGATCCGGTTGCTGCATTGCAAGACTACACTGCCGCCCTAGAACGGGATCCGGACAATCCGCAGCTTTTTCTGAACCGGGGCAATGCCCATTTTGACCACGAAAATTGGGGAGAGGCCTGTGCAGATTTTGAGCGGGCGCTGCAGTTGGCTGCCCAGCCGGGGATCCCGCATGGGCCAGAGCTGTGGGTGAATGCCTATTTGCGCCGGGGGATGGCGCGACAACGACAAGGGGACTGGCAGGGGGCAGTGGCGGATTTGGATCAAGCCTTGCAACGGGATCCGTATTTGGGACTGGCTTATGTGCATCGGGGCCAGGTACGAACCGCCCTGGGGGATGTACAGGGGGCAACGCAAGACTACAGCCGCGCTTTAGAGCTGGGGGTAGAGCTGACTCAGGCACAGATTTATCGGGATCTGGCACGAGCACGGATTCAGGCAGGGGATCTAGAGGCGGCTTTGCAGGATTTGAACCAAGCGTTGCGCTTGGAACCGAATCTGTGGGAACTTTACTCAGAACGGGCAGAGCTGCATCAGCAGTTGGGCCATTGGCAAGAGGCGATTGCCGATTACGACACGGTTTTGCAGCAAGACCCGCAGCACTGGGTTGCTTGGTTGGGCCGGGGCATCGCCCACTTGCAGGTGGGGAACTCAGCTTCGGGGATTCAGGATTTGAGCCAGGTTTTGCAGCGGGATCCCGACCATACCGAAGCCCTGTGGCAGCGGGGGCAAGCCTTGCAACAGTTGGGTCAGAAGGAAGCGGCCCTAGAGGATCTCAATCGTGCCCTAGAGCGGGATCCCCAGCACGCAACAGCAAGGATGGCCCGTGGCTCCTTATTTTTACAAATGGGACAATATCCCGAAGCAGAATCGGATTTTGACTCAGTGATTCAGGGGCAGCCGGAGCATCTGGAAGCGTACTTGAAACGGGGCCAGACCCGCCATCTTCGCCAAAACCCAGCCGGAGCGATTGCCGATCTGGATCGGGTGCTGGAGCTGGCCATTCAGGGGGGCGGTGGGGAACAGGATCCCTGGGTGACTGAGGCATTGCTGTATCGGGGGTTAGCTCGCCAACAGGTAGGAGATCTGTCTGGGGCTCTGACGGATTTCACGGCGGTGATCCAACGGCAGCCGGAGTCCTCTCAGGGGTTTGCTCTGCGGGCGACTGTGCAACAAGCTCTGGGAGAGGGGGCGGCAGCCTTCGAGGATTTGAACCAAGCCCTAAACTGCAATCGAGCTTGGGGTATGGCCAACGCCGCCCTCGCCTACCGCCAACGGGGGGATCTGCACCGTCAGGCCAACCAGTTCGATCTGGCCATTGCCGACTACACCCAGGCCCTAGCCCTAAATCCGCAAGATCCCCAAGCCTTGCTCAGCCGTGCCCTACTCTGGGATCGCCGTGGAGACAGTCGCCAAGCGATTGAGGACTACACCCAAGTGTTACCCCTGAATCTCAACGCCGAAGAGATGATCTGGGTGCTCAATAATCGGGGCTACGCCTATGCCCAAGTGGGCAATCTGCCTTCGGCAATCCGCGACTATACCCAGGTGCTCGAACGGGATCCCAACCAGGTCAAGGCCTACTTCAACCGCGCTCTGGCCCGGTCTGCCAGCGGGGATCTGGCGGGGGCCTGTCAGGATTTCCAAATGGGCCTGAAGTTGCAGGGATATCAGGGACGGATGGTGTAGGTTGCAGGTATGGTCTTTTCTGAGCCTTCTCTCTAGGCCAGTCCCCCAGCGGAGAGACTTCTGGGCGCTCCTGGGCTGGATCCCTTTTGGAGGTCGCCGCAACCGGATCCGGATTTTGGTCTACCATGGGGAGCTATGACGAAACTCACCCCCAGCTCCAGCTACAGCATTGCCCTCCGCATTCGCTTGCCCAACCAACCGGGAGCCCTAGCCCGGGTGACTCAGGCAATCGCCGATGTGGGAGGTAACCTCAGCCAGATCGATCTCATCCAGCAATCCCCTTCCGAGACGGTGCGGGAAATTTCCGTGGATGCGGCTAGCAGCGACCATGCCCAGCAAATTCGAGCTGCTGTCGGATCCCTGCCGAACGTGAAGGTAGAGCGGGTACTGGATCGCACCTTTGAGCTGCACCGTGGCGGCAAGTTGCGGGTGATGGGCAAAAGCCCGCTGGAAAGTGCTGCCGATTTGGCCATGGCCTACACACCGGGGGTGGGTCGGGTTTCCATGCAAATTGCCACGGATCCCGCCTCTGTGTACGAGTACACCATCAAGGGCAATACCGTCGGCATTGTTACCGATGGCAGCGCCGTGTTGGGGTTGGGGGATATTGGCCCGGAGGCCGCCCTGCCGGTGATGGAAGGAAAGGCGGCTCTGTTTAAGCGCTTTGCGGATATCGATGCCTTTCCACTGTGTTTGGCCACCCAGGATGTGGAGCAGATCGTCGAAACGGTGGTGCATCTGGCCCCTGGCTTTGGTGGCTTTAACTTGGAAGACATCAGTGCCCCCCGTTGCTTCGCGATTGAATCGAAGTTGAAGTCCCGCCTCACCCTACCGGTGTTTCATGATGACCAGCACGGGACTGCGATTGTGGTGTTGGCGGCGTTGCTTAATGCCTTGAAGGTGGCGAAAAAGCCTCTGGATCAGGTGCGCATCGTCTTGAACGGGGCGGGTGCAGCCGGTATTGCGGTAAGCCAACTGTTGCGCCGAGCCGGGGCCACTCAGATTGTCGTCTGTGATCGCCAAGGGATCATCAGCCGTTCCCGTGCCGATCTCACTCCAGAAAAAGCCAGTGTTGCCGTCGAGCAAAGCGGCTCCCTATTCGAAGCCCTAGTGGGGGCGGATGTGTTCATCGGGGTGAGCGTGGCCAATGCCCTGACAGTGGAGATGGTGGAAACCATGGCCTCCGCTCCAATCCTATTTGCTCTGGCTAACCCGGTGCCGGAGATCCAGCCGGAGTTGGTGAGCGATCAGGTGGCGGTGATGGCAACAGGGCGCAGCGATTACCCGAACCAAATCAACAATGTGCTCGCTTTCCCAGGGGTATTTCGTGGGGCTCTCGATTGCCGAGCCAAGCAGATCAACACCGAGATGTGCGTAGCCGCCTCCGAGGCGATTGCCGCTCTGATCCCTGTCGAAGACCTGGATCGCAACTGGATCATCCCCTCCGTATTCGATGGGCGGGTGGTGTCTGGGGTGGCAGCTGCCGTGGTGCGGGCGGCCCGACGGACGGGTGTCGCCGGGATCCTCTAGATTTGCTAGAGATCTGCTAGCTGGATCTGTTGCCTCCTGAACCTCTCCCTGCACTCCTTTCTCACTCATTTCACCAGATGACAGGCGACAAAATGCCCCCCACCCACATCCCGAAAGACTGGGGGCGGATCCTGTCGGCAGACCTCGGTCACCAAGGGGCAGCGGGTATGGAAGTTGCACCCCTTGGGCGGGTTGACGGGGCTGGGCACATCCCCTTTGAGAATGATCCGTTGCCGTTTGGCCTCCACCTCCGGGTCGGGAATGGGGACGGCCGAAAGCAGCGCCTGGGTATAGGGGTGCAGCGGGTTTTGATAGATCTCGTCTCGATCCGCCAGCTCTACCACTTTGCCCAAATACATCACCGCCACCCGGTCGGAAATATGACGCACCACGCTTAGATCATGGGCGATGAACAGATAAGTGAGGCCAAATTGCTCCTGTAGCGCCTCCAGCAAATTCACCACCTGTGCCTGAATCGATACATCCAAGGCGGAGATCGGCTCATCACAGACGATAAAATCCGGGTTCAAAGCTAAGGCGCGGGCGATCACAATCCGTTGTCGTTGCCCACCGGAAAACTCGTGGGGGTAGCGATTGATAAAACTGGGGTTGAGGCCGACCACGTCCAGCAGCTCTTTAACCCGCTCCTGCTGGGCTTTGCCTTTGGCCACGTTGAACACCGTCAGTGGCTCTCCCACAATTGCCCCCACCGTCTGACGTGGATTCAAAGAAGCATAGGGATCCTGAAATACCATCTGCATCCGGCGGCGCATCCGGCGCAGATCTTCGCCCTCCAATTGGGTAAGATCCGCATTCTCAAAATAGACATGCCCAGCGGTGGGTCGATACAGCTGCAAAATGGCTCGCCCGGTGGTGCTTTTGCCACAGCCCGATTCCCCCACCAAACCCAGGGTTTCCCCCCGCCGCACCTCAAAACTCACCCCATCCACTGCTTTTACGGATCCCACCTGTCGCTGCAGGATCAGCCCGCGCAGAATGGGAAAGTGCATTTTCAGGTTTTCGATGCGCAGCAGAGTGGTTTGACTGGGGTGAGGCGATGTAGGGCTGCTGGCATTGACCGAGGGTCCGCCCCCGCTGGGGAAAGAGATGGAGTTAGCCATTGGCTGCTCCCCCCAAAGATTGGCGCTCACCGTTGGCTAGGGTGGCCGTCAAGAGATGGTCTTTCCCCTCCGGTTTCACCCAGCAGGCTACCGCATGATCGGAGCCAACCGGCTCTAGTTCTGGATCTTCGCTCCAGCAGCGGTCGATGACAAAGCGACAACGAGCCGCAAAAGGGCACCCCTTCGGGTAATTCACCAAGTCGGGGGGCATCCCCTCGATCGGCTGCAGCTTCTCGTGGCGGCGCTCATCCAGGCGGGGAATACTCTGCAATAGGCCGATGGTGTAAGGGTGACGGGGGTTTTTGTAAAGCTGGTGCAGAGGGGCCTCTTCCATGATCTGACCGCCATACATGACCAAGATCCGATCGGCAATGCCCGCCAAAAAGGCCAGATCGTGGGTAATCCAAATGATCGCCATGCCGATCTCATCCCGCAGGGCTTTGATCAGCTCCACGATTTGCGCTTGGATCGTCACATCCAAAGCGGTGGTCGGCTCATCGGCAATCAGTAGCTTGGGGCGACAGGACAAGCCCATGGCGATCATCACCCGTTGCCGCATGCCTCCAGAAAACTGGTGGGGGTAGTTGTCCACCCGCTCTGCTGCCGCTGGGATCCCCACCATTTGCAACAGTTCGATAGCCCGCTGCCGTGCTTGATCGGCGCTCATGCCCAGGTGGAGTTGCAGGGATTCAGTAATCTGTCGGCTCACCCGCAGGACAGGGTTCAAGGAGGTCATCGGGTCTTGAAAGATCATGGCGATCTGGTTGCCCCGGATACGCCGCATTTCCGATTCTTTCAATTTGAGCAGGTCTTGGCCCGCAAACAGCACCTCACCGCCTGTAATTTTGCCCGGAGGCGTAGGGATCAAACCCATAACAGAGAGCATGCTGATACTTTTGCCGGAGCCCGATTCCCCGACAATGCCGAGGGTTTCCCCTTCATCAACATGAAAGCTGGGGCCATTGACGGCGTGTACCACCCCATCTTGGGTATAAAACCGTGTCTCTAACCGCCGTACTTCTAGTAATCGAGTCATGCCATCGGGATCCCTGCCACATAAAATTCTTTGTAAGCCGAGCAGACGAGAAAACACTAGCTAAGTCTGAATCATTTAGACCTAAACCAATTAAAGACCTCAGAAAAACTTCAGGAAGACCTCAATGGCAGCCGTGAGGCTGTTACCCCTCTGTCCGGACTGAGCTTCTACCGTTGCCCCTACCCTGAGGCAATCAACGGGGAAGACCGTACCACAGGCAAGGGATCTCAGCCGTATAGGCAGGCACACAATGTTGCTGTTGGCCGGATCCCGCCAGCCCAGATGGGCGTGGAAAATGTGCCCTTTTCAGTCGTTTGTAAATGTGAAAAACCTTAAGAGAACAGGGAGGCTTCACCGGGATCCCGCCTGAGAATTGTCATACTGTGTAACAAATCACAGAAAAAACGAGCCTAACTGCTACCGTATTTCGATGGGAATTTGAAGGGGTTGCTGGCTCAGGTGGGCATCCAACAAAGCTGACTTCAATATGGGCCTTAAGGTGGGAACTTTCCCTGGCCCTTTACCAGTCAAAGGCTGAGACCCTCTGGGGTGGTTCCGATGCCGTGGCGCAAATCCCCTGATTGAGTTGTCGCTTAACAAGAGGTAAGCATAGATGTCTTTTAAACGTCTGAAAATGCAGCTAGTCAAGCTGCGGCTTTTGTTGATCCCACTGTTTGTGGTGGGTGGTTTGCTCCTTCATCATTGGGTGCCAGCCCAAGCCCAAGCGGATGACACCTTGCGGTTGTTGTACTGGCAAGCCCCAACCCTATTGAATCCTCATCTCTCCACTGGCACCAAGGATTTTGAAGCTAGCCGCTTGGTTTACGAACCTCTGGCCAGCTTCGATGCTCGTGGCGAAATGGTGCCCTTTTTGGCTGCCGAAATTCCCAGCATCGAAAACGGCGATGTGGCAGAAGATTTGAGCTCGGTTACCTGGAAGCTCAAGAGCGGGGTGACTTGGGCAGATGGGGAACCCTTCACCGCCGATGATGTGGTCTTCACCTACGAGTACATTTCCAACCCAGAAGTCGGGGCAATTACGTCTGAGTACTATACCGACATCGCTTCGGTGGAGGCTTTGGATCCGACCACGGTGAAAATTACCTTCAAAGAGCCGACGGTGGCTTGGTTCGTGCCCTTTGTCGGCACCAACGGCATGATCATCCCCAAGCATATTTTTGAAACCTACAATGGCCCCAACTCCCGTGAAGCGCCAGCCAACCTGGCCCCGATCGGCACTGGGCCTTACATCACCGAGGATGTCAAACCGGGGGATGTGATCGTCTATGTGGCCAATGAAAATTTCCGTGAAGAAGGCAAACCGTTCTTTAAGCGGGTGGAACTGAAAGGTGGCGGCGATGCCACATCGGCAGCGCGGGCGGTGCTGCAAACGGGTGATGCCGACTATGCCTGGAACACCCAAGTGGAAGCAGCAGTGCTGACCCAGTTGGAAGCCACCGGCATTGGTCGGATTGTTCCCAAGCCCGGCCCCAACATGGAGCGGATCGTTGTCAATTTCTCTGATCCGAATGTGGAAAAAGACGGGCAGCGCTCCCACAAAGATGTACCGCATCCATTCCTGACAGACTTGAATGTGCGCAAAGCCCTGAGCTTGGCCATGGATCGGCAAACCATTGCCGATCAACTCTACGGTGTGGCCGGCACCCCCACCAACGACTATGTACTTTCTCCGGAGAACATTCGCGCCAATGCCCCCTGGGAATTCAATCTAGAAGAGGCAGCCAAGCTGTTGGATGAAGCCGGCTGGGTAGATAGCAACAACAACGGCATCCGCGACAAAGATGGCGTGGAAATGCGCATGGTCTTCCAAACCTCTGTCAACCCAGTGCGCCAAAAAACCCAGGAGATCATCAAGCAGGATCTGGGCAAAATCGGCATTGACCTAGAGCTGAAGAGTATTGATGCCAGCATCTTCTTCGACAGTGAGCCCAACAACCCCGATAACCTCGGCCACTTCTACGCTGACCTGCAGATGTACACCACCGGCAATGAAAACCCCGACCCAACAGGTTACATGCGCCGTTACCTCTGCGAGGAGATCGCCCAAAAGGAAAACAACTGGGCCAGCGCCAACGATTCTCGCTACTGCAACCCCGCCTACGAAGCGATGTTCGCTGAATTGGTGAGCATGACCGATCCGGATGAGCGGGATGAGCAGGTCAAGAAGATGAACAATTTCCTGACGGTGGAGGATGTGGCGGTGATCCCATTGATCGACCGATCCAGCCCTGCCACTGCGGCTAACAGCATCGAAGGGATTGATCTCACCCCTTGGGATCTCGAACCCTGGAATATCAAAGACTGGACTCGCAAGTCTTAAAAGTCTTGCTCTCAGGAGTTTGGCAAGCTGTGAGGGGATCCCGCCAAGGGATCCCCTCCATAGCCCCAAGGGATCCCTGGCCTCTGTTTTTTAGGTTTTGTTTTTTGCGAACCGGACGGATCCCATGGGAAACCCCAGATGTTTTTCTCTAACGGTTTGGCCCCATTGCCTGGACTATGATGACGGTGCTTTCGGCCCCAGCTGACCTGCCGGTTCTATAGAATCCATGACTCGCTACCTGATTAACCGCCTGTTCATCTCTATTCCCACCTTGTTGGCCATCAGCGTGGTAGTGTTTGCCATTCTCGCTTTGGCCCCCGGGGATCCGATGGCGGAATTTGCCACCAACCCAGCCATTACTGCCGAAGTGCGGGAGAACATTCGCCGTTCTTTGGGGTTGGATCAACCCATCTATATTCGCTATGTGAAATGGCTGTGGGCCTTTATGCGTGGGGATATGGGCTTTTCTTTTAATAGCCGCAGCCCGGTGGTGAACTTGATTTTGCAGCGGTTGCCCACCACCCTTTGGGTTGTCGGTACGGCTTACCTCTTGGCGGCCTTGCTGGCAGTGCCTTTGGGGGTGATCTCTGCCCTGAAGCGCTATACCTTTTTCGATCAGATGGTGACGACCCTGGCCTTCGTGGGGTTTTCTTTGCCCACCTTTTTTACCGGCATTTTGTTCATCATTATTTTCAGTGTGCAACTGCGCTGGTTCCCGTTTATCTACAACAGCACCCTGCGGGTGACGAACTGGGCCACGTTTATGGCTCAGGTGCGGCAGTCGATTATGCCGGTGATGGTTTTGGTGTTGTTTCAGGCGGCAGTGCTGATGCGCTTTGTGCGAGCCTCAATGCTAGAGCAAATGAACCGCGATTATGTGCGAACCGCTAGGGCTAAAGGCTTGCGGAACTTTGTGGTGGTGAACCGGCATATTTTGCGCAATGCCCTGATCCCAGTGGTGACGCTGGTGGCCTTGGATATTCCCACTGTGTTTACTGGGGCGTTGGTAACGGAACAAATTTTCCGGGTGCCGGGGATCGGTGCTTTGCTGGTGGACTCCATCTTTCGAGGCGATACACCCGTAGTGATGGCCATTACTTTCATCTACGCCATTTTGATTGTGATTTTCAATTTGGTGGCGGATATCCTCTACGGCATTTTGGATCCGCGGGTGCAGTATGCGCGCTAGGGATCCCACTGGTTTCCCCCTCAGCTTTCTAGAGTTTGCCTATGTCTGCTTCGATCCCTGCTTCTGCTCAAGCTGCTACACCAAAACGTCCACCGCGGACATTGTGGGGAGATGCCTGGCGACGCTTTCGGCGGGATAAGCTGGCCCTGTTCGGGGCCGCAACCCTGATTGTGATCGTTCTGGCCTGTGTATTCGGCCCGCTGGTCTATACTGCCTCCCACAGCCAGATTGACTTCTCCCGCTCACAGATGTCCCCCAGTTGGGTGCATCCTTTTGGCACCAATGATCTCGGGCAAGATGTCTTGGCGCGGGTGCTGCGGGGGGGGCGAGTGTCGCTGTCGGTGGGCATTACCTCGATGCTGGTGGCGATCTTTGTTGGAAGCTTGATCGGGGCGATCTCGGGGTTCTATGGGGGCTGGTTGGATGTAGCCCTGATGCGCTTCACGGATTTGTTCCTCTCCTTGCCGCAGTTGCCGGTGTTGTTGATGGTGATCTTTCTGTTTCGGGAGACCTTGCGGCGGTTGGCGGGGCCGGAAACGGGGATTTTCATGCTGATGGTACTGGTGATCGGCAGCTTGAATTGGATGTCGGTGGCGCGGCTGGTGCGAGCCAGTTTCTTGAGTGTGCGGGAGATGGATTTCGTCTTGGCCGGGCGGGCAATCGGGGCTCCCGCCCATCGGCTGATTTGGGTCCATATTTTCCCGAATGTGCTCAGCCCGGTGATCGTGGCAGCGACCTTGTCGGTGGGAACGGCGATCATCACCGAGTCCACCTTGAGCTTTTTGGGGTTGGGCTTTCCGCCGGATGTGCCCACTTGGGGGAGGCTCCTTTACGATGCCCGCGATTACCTGGAACAGTCTCCCCACATGGCTTTCTTCCCCGGTTTGATGATTTTCCTGACGGTGCTAAGTATCAACTTTGTCGGGGATGGACTGCGGGATGCGCTGGATCCGCAAATGCGGCCACGGTGACGAAGGGATCCTGACCTGATAGGTTGGAGGGGCTGAAAGGGCAAGGGGGTTCCGGAGTGGATCCCGGGTTTGTCATGGAACGACCAAAAGCCCGCCGCAGAAGGGATCCTGACCATGTTCTACCTACCCGTCTCGCTGCTATTATTCGTGGTGCTGTTGCTGCTGCTGCCCCTGATCTGGCTAGGATTGGCGGTGGATGTGGTGGCGCTGGCGGTGGCCAAGCTGGGGTTTTCGCGGGATGTAGCCTTGCTGTTGCTGCTGGCGGTGCTGGTGGGCAGCCCAATCAATATCCCTCTTTACCGGGTGGAGTGTGAGGTGACGGTGGTGGAGGATTTGGCCAGCCTGTGGATGCGGCAGTTCTGGGGGATCCCGTTGGTGAAAATGCCGCAGGAGACGGTAATTGCTTTGAATGTTGGGGGTGGGTTGATCCCGGTGGCTTTGGCGCTGTACCAGTTGGGCCGGGCCAATGTGGGGCTGATCCTGTCGGTAACAGCGCTAGTGACCTTGGTGAGCTACTTTGCTTCCCATGTGGTGCCAGGGATCGGCATTCAAATGAATCCCCTGATCGCCCCGGCTACAGCAGCCTTGGCGGCTTTTCTAATCGCAGGCGAACAGGCCCCAGCCGTTGCCTTTGCCGGTGGGGTTTTAGGCACGGTGCTCGGGGCGGATTTGCTGCACTTACCAGAGGTGCTGCGGCGCAATTGTTCCGGCATTCTCAGTATCGGTGGGGCAGGGGTCTTCGATGGTATCGCCCTTTGTGGTCTATTTGCCCTGCTATTGAGCTAGTGTTAAATCAACGTATAGGTGAGCGAGAGAGTAAGGGATTGGGCGGGATCCAGCAGGCGCAAGTCGGCATCACTGGAGCCAAAAGACTCAGAAGCACGGCTGGTCAGCTCCTCCATCAGCATTTGCGTCCATTCCAGCGGCCCATTGAGCAACATCGGCGAACGGGTTACTCCCAGTTTGCGGGCCATGCTTTTGAGAGCTTCCAGGCTGGTCTGCAGGGGGCGAGTGCTGGCTACAAACAACAATTCTGTTAGCCCCTGAGCGTTACAGGTCAACAAATCCGAACTACCTGGGGTGGTGCGCAACTCGTTGTCGGTTTCAGGCAAACGGGGCAAAACCAAGGTGCTTTGGGCTTCCAGGCGCAGCGGCAGGGTGAAGTTATCCTGCGGCATCGGGGCCAAGAGGTGCAGTTGCCCGGTCGGGTCTGTCATCAACACATAGCCGAACAGATCTTGCTCACCGTTGTTGCGCAGAGTGAGGCGCAAGGGATCCCCGCGCATGAAGCGTTGCATCCCCAGTTCAACGGGGGTGGAGGTCACCGCCTGGGTAAAGCGTGCCGCCAAAGAGGGAGATTTGTCCTTGGATCCCAACTCCGCCACAACCGCCAAGGGAGAACTGGCTGCATTGAGAGTGGTTCGTAACCGTTTTGCAGCCAGCAGATGAGCCAGACGCGGGGCCAACCGCTGCACGGCCACAGCAGCAGCTTCCCCCACCGGCCCACAGGAGTCTAAGACCAATTCTCGCCCAGGCCAGAAGAGGCTGTAGCTGTTTACCTCCAAGGGTTTGGGCAGAGTATCCGACTGAAAAGCCCTCGCCATTTCCGGGGTGATGCGGCCTAGGAGGCAATCGACCTGTCGTTCCCGCGGGTTGGCGGTTTCCATCCAGCTAAAGCTGGCGATGGCATTGGTGATATCTACTTTTTCGATGCGGCCGAGATTGTCTTCTAGACCAACCAGGAGCTTCAAAGTTTGGGAGAGGCCCCGCAACTGTTCCCGCAAAGGTGTGCCCACGGGGGGAAGCTGCCCCTCGGAACTAGAGAGCTGTGCCTGAGCTAACAAACCGTTCCGAGACCGAAGCACCAGCGGGGTCGGTGGATTAGCGACCTCCTGAGGAGCGTCTGTAGGGATAGGGGTTAACAGTGTGCCCGGTTGCAGACCGCACAACGCCGCAGGTGGGATCCCGCCCAACCACACCTGCGCCCGACTTCCCTTCACATCCTGAATCACCCCGCTCACCCCCGACTGGGCCAGATTGAGAAAATAGGGGGGGATGCGCCGAGCCGTTTCTTTGCCTTCTAGTGTGGGCCGTTGACAGGCGAACATCCCCAGTTCCCGCCGACTGGACACTTGATTGAAGGCCACTGCCAAACGAGTGGCGGGTGTGGTTTCCCAAAGGTACTGGGTGAGCAGATAGGTCAGCACCCCGGCATAGAATCCCGGCCAACTGGCCTCAGCGGCCAAATCCTGGGGTGTGGTGGCGGTGATTAGCAAGCCCTTGGGTGGGGTGGGCCAAACTCGCTGGGGCGCTGGAACGCTGCCGATAGATTGATCTACAGATTGATCTGAAGCGGGGGATCCGGATCCCTTCACAGCCGCTGCCGGACGAGCCCGCAGTTGCCAGTTACCGCGCACCGAGGGCGCTGTGTGGGTGAAGCCACAGTCGAGTAGAGTGGTGAGCTGAGCCGTGCCCAAACCCTCTAGTAGATGAAAGAAGCTCTCGAGAGGGATCGCTGGGATCCCAGTCGATCCTTCTGAACCGGACAGCAACAGCGCCGGTTGCCAGGGATTTTGGGATCCCGATAGCCACTGCCCATGACCGCTAAAATGCACCACGACGGTTTCGGCAGTACGGCTTTGGCCCCCTAGATGCTCGGCAAAAGCAGACTGGATACCGCTCCAAGTAGCGACTCCATCCGTCAGGGTCAGGATTTCTGGCGGGGCAAAGCCGAAGCGATGCAGAAGCAACTCCCGTTGCAATTCCACATCCGTCAGGCACCCCTGCAACAGGGATCCCTCGCCGGGGTAGCGGTTAATGCCGATCAATAGCGCCAGTTTGCGGGAGCTAGCCGCCAACGCTTGTCCATAGCGCCCAGACTGCCATGCCATCCAGCCTGGGGGCAGACCAAGACTGGCAGCAACCAGGATCAACTTTTGAAGAAAAGACCGCCTTTGCATGCTAACCTTCCGGCCCAGCGGCCACCCGACTGGAAGCTACGGCTGAGCTTTGTGTGGAATATCCGTTGCTGCCTAGTTTCAGGATATCCCCATCCACAAAGCTTTTTCGAGGGATCTCGTGACAGTTTTTAGCGTTTTCTTTGCATTCCTTACCAAAGCAGATTAGGATAGGGCTCGCAAAATCCCACTTGCTTTCCGATAAGGGATCCCACAGCGATTCTCGCCCCTCTGGCCACAGAGAAAACAGTAGAAATACTCATCGACTATTGAGAAAATAGGGCAGCCGAGCTCCGCGGTCCGGCCAATGAAAGCGGATAAAGGGCACCAAAACGAACCCAGCCAAAATTAGACAGAACAGGCTGTAGTACAGGTAAAAAATGCCAATTGGGTCACTTTGCTCAGCCCCCTCTCCCCCCAGGGATCCCAGCGTTAAAGCCAAGATATTATTCAAGACATGGGCCAGGATGGGCAAGCTCAAGGAGCGGGTTTGCAGATAAAACAAGCCCATCACCAAGCCAAACACCGTCAGCCCGATCGGGTTAGGATGCAGCAGCCCGAACAAAATAGAAGAAGCCAGTAAGCCCTTGGGGATCCCCCACTTGAGGCCCCAGCGGTGCAGTAAAATGCCGCGAAACAGCCATTCTTCTGTTACCGGCGCCACCACCACGATCGACAGCCAGCGCAACCCTTGATACACCAGTGGCCAAGCCGTTCCACTGGCATCTTCCCCCAGCGAATACAACATCGATTCCGCCAGCTCCGGTGAAGGCAGCGATACCAAATAGAGCATCAACAGGGTTGTGCCCATAGAGAGCATCACCAAAGCCAGCACCACCCGCAGCAGGGATCTCCAGGGAATCGGAGACCGCCAGTTCCCCCACAGTTGCCCCATCTGTAGATCAGCCTGTTGCCCCCGTTGCCAGCTCCAGACACAGATGAGGATGAACGTAGAGCAATAGACGAAGTAGGCCAGCAGTGGATCATCTGCTTCCAAATCCAATAGCCTGGCCATCAGCACCACCACCAAACCCGCCATCAGGTTGATCAGCAGAAAAGCCAACAATAGGTGGCGAGCTTTGAGGGCTTCAAACCGAGTTGAATCCTGAGCAGGCGGAAGAATGGGGGATCCAGACACAAAGACAGACATTGCAGCCTTCCCATTTTAGGAGGATCCCGAAAGGTGGCCATAGGTGGAATCCCGACCGTCTGCAGACCCATGGGGCACTTCTCCCACAACAGTCGGGCCCTGGAAGCCTGGGATGGGCTCCCCGTATAGGCAGCTACAACTTCCTGAAACCAGACCGACTAAGGTACAACCAGCCTTTTCTCACCCTATGGCTGCCCATTTTGCATCAGCGGGTGGCTCCATTTCCAGAATCCATATCCAAAACAATCCAAAACAGGTCAAAGGAGCGGGTAGATGTTGGAGAAAGTCACCCTTGCAGGTTGGCCCAGTAGCCGTCGGGCCTTCCTCCAACAGGCAGTTGGGTTTACGGTTGCCGGAGCCATGGGTTGGCAGTCCTGGCCAACAGCAGAAGCCCAAACCCTGCAAGCCGCCAATTTGCAACTGGCCTGGATTAAGAATGTGGAATTTGCTGGGCAGTGGGCAGCGCTGGAAAAGGGCTTTTTCAAAGAAGAAGGACTGGATATCAACATCCTGCCCGGTGGCGGCCAGATCGATCCGGCTACTGTCACCGCTAGTGGCACCGCAGATATTGGTATTACTGCTTCCGCAACCCAATTGGTGGCCGCCCGTTCTCGCGGCGTACCCCTGATCGCCTTTGGCTCCACCTACCAGAAGTCGCCGGGGTGCATGGTCTGTCGGGCCGATAGCGGCATCATGAGCCCAAAAGATTTCGCCGGCAAAAAAATTGGCCACCAACAAACGGCTCGTAGTGTGGTCAAAACTGTCCTGAAAATTAACGGGATCCCGGAAGATCAGGTGGAAATGATCGTGGTGTCCTTTGACCCTAGCCCGGTGATGCAGGGAGTGGTGGATCTCTACACCGCCTTCGCCACCAACCAGCCCCTGACCATGAAAGAGCAGGGCATCGAACCGCGGGTGTTCCTCTACTACGACATGGGCCTGCGCTTCGAGGCGGACACGTTCATCGCCACCGAAGCCACGCTAGAACGCAAACCCGAGGTGCTAGAAGCCTTTTTGCGCGCCTCCCTTAAGGGATGGGAATACACCCTGCAAAATCCGGATGAAGTGGCCCAATTTGTGGTGGAAAAATATGGCGAAGGGTTGAGTCTGACACAGCAGATCGCCCAAAACCGCGCCGGTTTGGAGCTAATGGTGTCGGAGCTAACCGAAGAAAAGGGCCTATTCTGGATGGATCCCGAGCGGTGGGAGCAAACCAATCAGGTGGCGGTGGAAACCGAAGTGATCGAAAGGCCCATCGATGTCAGCCAGCTGTTGGTCTTCGAGCTGCTGGAGAAGGTGCATGGCAACACTTGACCCCCTGACGCCACCCCGAACCACAGGGGATCCCCCTGCCGTTGAGCTGCAAAACGTTAGCATGACCTACCTTTCCGGTGGGCGGGCGGTCACCGCTTTACAGGATGTCAACTTGAGCGTGCGAGCCGGAGAATTTGTCTCCCTGATCGGGCCGAGTGGCTGTGGTAAGTCCACGATTTTGCGTTTGGTGGCCGATATCCTTAAACCCAGCAGCGGTCAGATTGGGGTGCATGGGCAAACCCCTACCGAAGCCCGTAAGCAGCACAGCTTCAGCTTCATGTTTCAGGATCCGGTGATGCTGCCCTGGCGGAATGTGCTGCACAATGTGCAACTGCCGCTGGAGGTGATGGGGGCAGCGGCGGCCCAATTGGTGGAAAAACCGCGCGCGCTGTTGAAGCTGGCGCATCTGACCGGGTTTGAAGACAAACAGCCCAAACATCTATCGGGGGGCATGCGGCAACGGGCAGCCTTGGCGCGGGCCTTATCTCTCAACCCACCTTTGTTGCTCATGGATGAACCCTTTGGAGCCCTGGATGAGATCACCCGCGACCGCATGAATTTGGAGCTGTTGCGCATTTGGCAGGAAACCACAGCGGCAGTTTTGTTTGTTACCCATTCGATTGAAGAGGCGGTGTTCCTCTCCGATCGGGTGGTGGTGCTCTCGCCGCGACCGGGACGCATCAAAACCATCATCAATATCGACTTGCCCCGACCCCGTGCCACCGATATGGCCACCCGAGCCCGCCACATTTACGACTACAGCTTGCAAGTGCGGGAGGCACTCTACTATGCCTGAGGAGCAATTGAATCGGGGTGCCGTTGGTGTAGCCGAGATGCCGGCCTCTGGGCCGCCCCCCGAGGAGGGATCCTCTACCCCTGCTGTGCGGCCTAACCTGTGGCGCAAGCTCTACAGCTACCGCAATGCCCTGCTGATCATCCTGGGTATTCTGTTGGCCTGGGAAGTGGGATCCCGTTGGCTACAGGTGCCCACCTACATCATGCCTAAGCCGAGCGAGATCGGGGTTGCCCTGATGCAGCATCGCGCCTTGCTCTGGCGCAACCTATGGGTGACGGCTTTAGAGGCCATTTTGGGCTTTCTGGCGGGTAATGGGGTGGCCATTTTGCTGGCGATTTTGTTTGTTCACTCCCGCACCCTTGAGCAGTCCTTGTTCCCCTTGGCTCTGACGATCCGCTCCATTCCCGTCGTTGCTTTGGCGCCGTTGTTTTTGCTCTGGTTTGGCAATGGCCTGTTGCCCAAAGTGATCATCGCCGCCTTGATCTGTTTTTTCCCGACACTGGTGAACATGACCCGTGGCCTCAACTCTGTAGATCGCTCCAGTCTGGAGTTGATGTATACGCTGGCGGCCTCTCCCTGGCAGGTGTTTACTAAGTTACGCTGGCCGGCAGCCTTGCCCTATTTGCTCTCGGCCCTGAAAATTTCCAGTGCCGCAGCGGTGATCGGCGCTTTGGTAGCAGAGTGGATTGGCTCCGATCGCGGCTTGGGTTATTTGGTGGTGATGAGCACTTTTGAGTTTCGCATTGAGCTGCTATGGGCCACGATTGCGGTTACCTCCGCCTTCGCCATGTTGCTGTTTCAGATGGTGAACCTGCTGGAGCGGGTGATGATCCCCTGGCATGATTCCTTCAACCCGATGGAGTGAGCGAATCCTGACCTTGCAGAGGCGCTTGCCTGAGTCAGCAAGTTAAGATGTGTTACGGGATCCGTTGGGGCTTTTATGGGCGCAACACCGTCAACACCGATCGCGACACAGCACAGCCTTGTCTCTGCAGCGGCAGGTTCTTTGGTTCCATCCACCTCTCCGGGATCCCGCAGCCAGCCTGTACCCTCGGAGCCGGCCCTGCGTTACGACCCAGAGCAGCTGGCCAAACAGTATCGCGGCCGTTGGGACTTGGTGTTGCGGCGCCTGTTTCAGTTAGTCAGCCCCTTTGTAGGCTTGCTGGCCTGGATTTTTTGGGATCGTTGGCGGGGAGTAGAGCTGAAGAACCGTCCCAAACATGCGGCCCGACTGCGGAAAATTCTCACGGAGCTGGGGCCAACGGCGATCAAAATTGGCCAAGCTCTCTCTACTCGCCCCGATTTGGTTTCGCCCCTGTTTTTAGAAGAACTGGCCAAACTGCAGGATGAGCTGCCCCCTTTCGACAACCAGATTGCCTTCGACCTGATCGAGTCGGAGATCGGCTTACCTGTGGACAAAATCTACCGCCAGATCACCCCCAACCCCATTGCCGCCGCCAGCCTCGGGCAAGTTTACCAAGCTTATCTGCACACGGGTGAAAAAGTTGCCGTCAAGGTACAACGTCCAGACTTGGTCGGGCGCATCTCTCTCGATATGTACATCATCCGCGGGCTGGCCGTCTGGGCCAAGCAAACCTTCCGCCGCATCCGTAGCGATTTGGTCGGGATCGTGGAGGAGTTTGCCGCACGGCTCTACGAAGAGATGGACTACACCCAGGAAGGTCACAATGCCGAGCGCTTCCTGCAGTTGTATCGTCATCCTTCCATCTACGCCCCGAAAATCTACTGGGACTACACCCGCACCAAGGTGCTGACGATGGAGTGGATCGACGGCACCAAGCTGACCCAATTGGACAAAATCACTGCCGCTGGGTTAGATGGGCGACACCTGATTGAGATTGGCGTGAATTGCTCCCTCAAGCAGCTTTTGGAAAATGGTTTTTTCCACGCGGATCCGCATCCTGGCAATCTCTTGGCCATGGCCGATGGACGGCTAGCCTACATCGATTTTGGCATGATGAGCACCATTCAGCCCCATCAACGCTATGGGCTGATCAAAGCAATTGTGCATTTGGTTAACCGCGATTTTGTCGGGCTGGCTCAAGACTATGTGGATCTGGAATTTCTAAGCCCTGATACTGACCTTACCCCGATCATTCCTGCTCTAGAAGCTGTCTTTGCTGAGGCCATGGGCAGCTCTGTGGCTCAAATGAACTTTAAGAGCATGACGGATAAGCTCTCCGGGGTGATGTATGACTTTCCCTTTCGCGTGCCCGCCTACTATGCCCTGATCATCCGCTCTTTGCTGACTCTGGAGGGGATCGCCATCAGTTTGGATCCCAACTTTAAGGTGCTGAGTGTCGCCTACCCCTATGTGGCTCAACGGTTGCTCAGCGATCCGGCCCCAGAACTGCGGGTTTCCCTACGGGAGTTGCTGTTTAACCAAGGACAATTTCGCTGGAATCGCCTGGAAAATCTGCTGCGCAATGCCACCAACAGTGAAGATTTCGACCTGCAGGGATCCCTGGAAAAAGCCCTGGATTTCATCTTTTCCGAACGAGGTGCTTTTCTACGAGAGCGATTGGTGGATGCGATTTTCTCCAGCCCAGGCTCCCAGACGGGATCCCCGGCTCAGCCCACCTCAGATACGATGGAACATTTGCAACGGCTGTGGGAGCTGTTGAGTGGTAACCCCACCTTCCAACCGATGCAGCTTTTCCCGGTCGTGGCCAAGGTAGCCACCAAACCGGAAGCCCAGCAACTGGGGCGTCAATTGGCCTCCCGCTGGTTGCAACGCTCCGCAGCTCGTTTGATCCGGGATCTGCTCCTGCCGGATGCTGAAGAGCCCAGTTCAACCCATTCCCGCAATGGGATCCCTGGGCCGACTTCGGGCGGGCAACGGGCTACTACCCCCAGGTTGCCCCTCAGCGCTTAGCTTAAGGCAACATAGGGCAAACCCGCTTATCTCTCTATCTAGTGAATGGCATCGCTTTTGGGGCTCACCGGAGTGAGAGCCAATTTGATCCACTCGGAAAATTCATCGCGGCGGAAAACCTGGGGGCGAGAACGGGGGCCAAACCGCATCAGGCTGGGCATGCCATGCTCCTTGAGGCGGGACTGGAGCCAGGTGCCAATGCCTGTTTTGCCATCGTTGGGCATTTCGGTTTGGAAGTCGCTGTACATCAGCAGCAACTGGCTGCGAGATTGCAGCACCGCATTCTCTTGGATCAACTTGGGCAGAGAGAGGCTAGTGGTGAGAGCTGCTGCTTTGCTGCTTCTGGCAGATTCACGACGACGGTCACGCGGGCGCGAGCTGGTACTTTCACGGCTCTTACGGGTTCTCGATTCAATGGGCATAGAATCTCCTAAACGACAGGGTGGCTCCCCGAATGGGGTGGAAGCCGGAACTCGCAGATTAAAACATGAGCCCGCTGGCACAGATGGCTGGGAAATACAGTTCTGTAGCAATCGCTGAAGAAGAGTGACACGCGCTCTCGGGTGAAGCGAAGGAAGAACTGCGTCACACTGGCGCGAAAGGTCGGGATCCCTTCGGCAACAGCAATCGGCAGCGGATCGAGTTCCTGACAAGGCATCCAGAGCTTATCTTCGTCTTCCCCGCAAGAGGCCAGTTTGACTACCACGAATCCGCAGGGTAAGCAAGCTCGGATGTTACCCCTATATTGACTTAAAAATGGACAACTGGACAGTCCCTGAGTCAATAACTTAGGCCTGAAGATTTTGCCGCCCGTTGCGTATCACCCGCAAAGACTCCAGCAACCGCAGCTCTAGGTCTTGTAAAACCTGATCCACGTAGTGATGGGCTTCCTGCTGCAGGCGATCCGACTCCTGAAGGGTTTGCCGGCGCAGTTCCTCGCTCTGTTGATAGGCTTGCCGCAACAACTGTTCCGCTTGGGCCTGGGCCTGCCGCAGGATGGTTGACTCGTTGAGCAGCTGTTCGGCTTTCCGTTGCGCCATCGCAACAATTTCTTGGGCGTAGCGATCCGCCTGAGCCAAAATGCGATCCCGCTGGCGCAGCAATTCTTCGGCTTCCTCCAGAGCTGTCGGGATATTCAGTCGGATAAAGTCCAGTTGCTCCAAAATGCTGTCTTCTTCGATCAGGGTACGGGACCAGAACAGCCGGGGACTATCCAGAATCGCTGCCTCCAATTGATCCAAAGCATCCTGCACACGCATCAGAGCCAGGGTTTGATCCCCAAGCGGTATACCAGCAGAATTGGAAGCATCAGGGGGCAATTCTCGCATCAGAGGGGGTGGCTGCACTGAGCAAAAAGGCAAGGCAGTCAAGATAACGCCTACCATATCAGGTTCTCGGCTCCCTGAATCTGCGCAGTTTCGACGGGAATATCGCCCATGTGCGTTAGGGGGATGTTCGTTTGCAGATGCCCGACACCAGAATTGTTGCTATGGTGAGGACGGCCTGTTCCCCAATGTTTCGGCAACGGAACCTGAAACCGAGGCAGCGGGTTCACTGGTGTGGAGATCTGTGTGGAGATCTGTATTGATGTCGGATACTGCTCAACTCAGTCTCGGCTCAAACGCGGTACAGGAACTGGAATATGTGGTGATAGGGGTGGCAACTTGCTTCCAACGGGATGAAGAGGGTCGCCTGATGGAAGTTCAGGTGGCAGAGCCAATTCCTGCTGCCGATCTCGATTGCTTGGTTCAAGAACGCCGCAGCACCTCCTACCACCTGCTGTACGCCACCACCTACGCGGAAATTGTCAAGGGCGGGATCCCTGTGTTGCCAGCAGATATCATCCCGGCAGGAGTCTTTGCCGGAGAAGACTTTGTGGAACGAGCTCAAGCGGCTACTCGCACCTATCGCAGCAAGCCGGAGTTTCGCCACATTCCTCTCCATCAAACTTGTACGCCGGAGCAAGGGGTTTTTAAGCTGAACCACAGTGTCGAGCCCCGACGAATCATTAATGCGGTGGTGGAGGTGAGCGATGCCGACAATATCAAACAGCACCCCCATACCCATCAACATCTTCTATAGTGCTCCACCCCTTGTAGAAGGGATCCCAGGCGGATCTCCACCCTGGGCCGGCTCCTGGGATCCCTTGACTTTGCTGGAGCATGTGCGCAGCGGCCAGGTTTGGCTGGTGAAAGGGATCGGATCCCATGGCTTGTTGCTGGAGAAGACCCATACCGTCGAGCTAGTAGAGTTTGGTGGGGCTGTCGGCATGGCCATCGACCGGGATTGCCGGGCGGTTCTGCCAATTGGGCAGGTTTACTTGCAGGCTCCCGCCACCTTCCTAGAGCGGCAGTGGAGCTATCGTCGTCGTGCCCACAGTGCCGAAACCATGCAAAAGCTGACGGAATCTCACCCCAGCTTGCGGCGGGCGGCTCTCCTTTGGCAACATCTCTGCCAATGTTTTGGCCCCAGCTTGCTCACTTCTCTACCCGACGAGTGGCTGGGCCGGTTGGTAGGGGTATCGGGGGATCTGATCCAACGTTGTCGGCATCAAGGGGGATCCCGTCTGGAGGCGCTACTGACCGAGCTCGAGGGGTTCTCCCAGCATGACCAAGGAACCGTTGAGCCGTTCCAGAACTTCGGTGGTGACATCGCTAAAGGACAAGCCCCCACTGCGATTGCGCCGACGAAACGACGGCAACACCACCAGGTCAAAAACTTCCGCTTCTTTCAAGAGAGTTTTGACGATATCGTCACTGGCCAGGACTTTTACTTCTAATCGGGAACCGCAGGCGGGGCTAGGCTGTTCTGCCAACACGGTCAGTTGGGCTTCTAACCAGTGGCGATCGGGTTCGGGAGTGCCGCTGGGGCAGACGTGCAGCAACGTGATCTCCGCTTGATTGGCGGCGGCCAAAATTTGGGCAAAGCGCACCGAACGGGCCGACTGGGACCGAAAATTTTCTAGGGCCACCAGAATGCGCTGCAACTTGTGGGGAGGATGCTGTAACCGGGCAACGGCAACCGGGCAATGGGTGGCCCAGAGAACGCTATTGATCACGTTGCCAAATAGGCGGGCTCGCAATCCAGTGGTGTCGCTCCAGCCCATGACGATCAGGCTGGCTTTCTGCTCGCGGCTGGCATGGCTAATCCCCTGGGCGATATGGCTATCGATACGGCTAAGGGGGGTGGCCTGTACCCCAAACTGCTGACAAAACTCCACCGCTCGTTTGAGCAAATACTCGCCATGTTCTAGAGAGGCTTGCAGCGACGGCGCATCCATGTGTACGTGACCCGTAGCCACCGAAAGAGGCACAATCCGCCCTTGTTCGTGTTTGGCCAGTAGGGCGGCCATCTCCAGTAGATTTTGCTCTGTATCCGGATTGGCCACCGGCACCACCACCACGTAGGGCTCTCGAACGGGATACGGCACCTCCTGAGCGGGATCCACCGGCGGCTTGAGCTGAGCCTGTTCCTCCTGCATAGCCATTTGCGCCCCAGCTCGACTGGTCAAAATCGGGCCCAGGGTGGCGGTGACCAACATCAACACGATGACACTATTCAGAACAGAGGCATCCAGCAAACCCACCTGAAAGCCCACCACCGTTGCCGCCAAGGTTGCTGCCACCTGCGGCAGAGAGAGCGACCACATCATCAATTTCTGGGCAGGGGTATAGCGGTACAGCCACTGACAGATCTGGGCAGCAGAGTACTTGCTGAAGCTTAACCCCACCAAGATGGCCAACATCAGCCATACGGAGCTGAGGGTCTGCACAAAAGCCGGCAAATCGATCAGCAGCCCCATATCCACAAAGAAGACAGGGATGAACAGAACACTGCCCACGAAAACAATTTTTTCTTTGACGGGGCCCTCCCGCAGCACGTCGTTGACGGCTAAACCCGCCAAAAAGGCGCCGATGATCTTCTCTACCCCAATCCACTGCGCCCCCAAAGCGGCCCCAAACAAAGCCAGCAACACAAACAAAAATTGGTTGCCCTCTTCACTGCCGGTACGGCGGAAAAAGCGATGCCCCAACCAATCCAAACCAAACAGAACTGCTGCTGCATAGATCAACAGGGACCCCAGCAAGCCCAGCAGGCTCCAAAGGGAAAACTCCCCCCCATGAATACCGACACAAACCGCCAACACCAGCAGCGACGCAATATCTGTGAAGATGGTGCCGCCGATAGTGACCAGTACCGCCTCATTTTTCACCAGACCGTAACGGCTGACGATCGGGTAGCCCAGCGGGGTATGGGAGGCAAACAGGGATCCCAGCAAGACCGCCGAGTTCCAACCGAAACCAAAAAACCGCCCGATTAAGGTGCCCACGAGGAGGGGGATAGCGAAGGTGAAAAATCCGAAGGTAGCGGAACGGTTGCGGGTTTGGCGAAACTGCTCTAGGTCGATCTCCAGCCCGGCCACAAACAGTAGATAAACCACACCGATATCCGAGAGCAACTGAACCGTGGGCAGTTCTGCCGTCAACAGATTCAGCCCCTGCGGTCCCAAAGCGATCCCTGCCGCCAAAAGACCCACTAGCCCCGGCAAGCGCAGCCACTCGAACAGCAGCGGCACCACCAAGATCACCCCCAGCAACAAGGCGAAGGAGAGAATTGGCTCTTCTTGCAAAACTAGCAATAGTGTCTCCATCGGGTGCACTCACAGATGGGATCCCTTCCTGATTATGGAAGCAATCCCCCAAAAGAAAGGTGAATCCCAACACGGAAGGGACTTGAGCAGGAGGGATCCCTACCTTGTTCTGAGTCTCAGTTCACCGAAACAGGCAGTCAAAAATGCTGGAAAGCCTGCTGGCGGCTGAGTATCTCTCCTCCCTGCAACCGGACGGTTCCCTCCGGATCCCAGCCTGTGACCTGTCCAATACAAACCGAGCCTGGCATCCGATCCAGCAACTGTTGGGCCACCCTTGGCTCCAGACTGAGCAACAACTCAAAATCCTCTCCCCCGTAGAGTGCCCACTCTAGCGCTTGCGCTGGGAATACCTGCCTCAAGGCAGCAGAAATCGGGATCCGTTGCACATCGATCCTCGCCTCTACCCCACTGGCCCGACACAGTTGCACCAAAGCATCCGCCAAGCCATCGCTGGTATCCATGCCACCAATGCGCAGCGGATCCGGGATCCCTTGCAAAACCGGCAAACAATCCAGTCGCGGGCGCGGATATTGATGGGCCTTGATCAGCCACTCTCGCTCTGGTGCGGCCACTGCGGATCCTTGTTCTGGATGAAGCAGAAGTTCTAACCCTGCTTGCGCATCCCCATGGGGCCCCGTTACCACCAGCCAATCTCCCGGTTGAGCCAGCTGGCGTTGAATGACCCGTCCTGGCTGCACTTCTCCCAAAGCTGTAATCGCGACAAACCGGTGGGGAGACCGACACAGATCCCCCCCTACCAACAGGGATCCCCAGCTGGAGCTACAGGCTTGCATCCCCTGGTAGAGCCCCTCCACCCAAGCCATCGGCGTAGAGCCAGGCAAGCCCAAGCCAATCACCAGCGCCTGAGGACGGGATCCCATCGCCGCCAGATCGGATAAATTCGCTGCCACCGAGCGCCAACCCACCGCATGAGCCGGGGTCGTTAAATCGCTAAAGTGTACCCCCTCCACCAGCACATCGGTGGTCACCACCAACTGTCCCTTGGGAGCCTCTAACACCGCTGCATCATCCCCCACCACCTGCGCAGGGCAATAGCGCTGCACAATTTGCAGTAAGCCTGCCTCGCCAATCTCTGAGATCAGCAGGGGAGAAGAATCGCTGTTTTGCAGGGGAGAACCGGCGGGAAGATTGGAGAACAAAGGGGCCTTTTTGGGGATGAACAAAGCGGCAAGGTTCAGTTAGGGTGTCGGGATCCAGAGATTGCTCTAGAGTGCCACGGAAAAGCCTTACTCAGCCGAGCGCCGCCCAATTACCCCATAGAAGGGATCCCCGCCGCCCCCTCCTAGAAAACTGACCCAACTCAAGGGGGCAACCCGCTGGATCACCTCAACCACCTCAAATCTCGGCACTGAGGCAAAATAGCGCTTCACCAACTCCACACGCTCTGCCTCAGAGCCATCCCGCCACGCCTGGATCGCTTTCTGGAAGAACATGCGATTGGAAAAACTGACGATGAAAAGCCCTTGTGGCTTCAGGACTCGGTACACTTCGGCAAACACCTGCTCCGGCTGCTGCAGATATTGCACCGAAACAGTGTTTAACACCGCCTCAAAGGATTGATCCGGCAGAGGTAAGATCGAGTTTTGGTTCAGATTTTGCACAAAGAAATGGTTAAGGCGTGGGTTGGCTGCCAGTTCTTCACGGTTCATGCCATGTCCTTCCACATGGGCAAAGGTCATTTCTGGCGGCAGATGAGAAACCCAACTGCTCATCAGATCCAAAATCCGGGTCTGGGGCTGCAAATGCTCACGGTACAGATCAGTAAGCTGCCCGATGAACCCAGAATCCACATGGGTGACGAAGCGGGGATAGTCGTAAAAGAGGGTGTCATCGCTGGGATCCAACTTGGAGCGCTGCCAATCGTTCAGGAGCATCATCGTCCGCAAAATCTGTTTCAAAGCTTAATCAAACCTAACATTCTGGAACCCTACGTGAGGGGGGAGGCGTGATAGCTTAACAGAGCGATTGTGGCAATCTTGCGAGGAACTCTTTATCGTGATGTCTGCTTCCTACTCTCCTTCAGCGGCTCTCACCTCATCCACCTCCGGCCTGCGCGAGTACGTGACGGAACTACAACTCCACATGGCTCTACAAGCCCGTAGCCTTACTCCTTCCTTGAACTTGTCTCCCGGACACGATAGCCGTCTGGTCATGTTGCAGCAGGCTCAAGCGGATATGGAAAAGTCCGCCTCCCGTCAATGGCTGTAAACAGCCCGATCTCAGTCGTGATCTCAATCTCAATCAAGTCTGTTCAGAACCCGTTTGGAATCAACAGGCCATCTTGAGTTTTTCCTACTCAAGGGGATTTCTGTTGCCGAATCAAGAACCGAATTTCCTTTAGCAGGATTTTGAAGCGCTGGTCAGACTCCACTTGGCGCTGCCGTAGTTCTTCCATCCTCTGCCGGAATTCTGCCTGGTCTCGTTGATTTTGGAGCCTTTGTTGTTCCAGATCCGCAAGAGGTGCATCTTGGCGCCCCTGGAGGATACTCAGCATTTGCATGAGAACCTCCTGCATCTCCTCAATGGATTGGGTGACGGTTTCTGTCCACTCAGCAAAATGAGCTAAATCAGAACGGGTCTCACTGGTGAGTTGCATCAAGTTCTGGATCGCTTGCTCATGGCTTGGTCTCGTCTAACCGATTGTTCCGCCATCTGGAGCAAAAGGGTTTCCACTCGGTCGAGCCGATCTTCGCTGGTTGTCATCTGCTTCTCTGCCTTTGACCATAGGCTTTGTCAATGGGAAGGTCGCTCCAGAATCCCGCCGCCCAGCAAAACCTCGCCGTGATACCAGACAGCGGCCTGTCCAGGGGTGACGCCAAACTGAGGCTCTGCAAACTGCAAACGAGCTCCTCCTGAGGATTCTGGGATCAAGGTCGCCGCTACCGGGGTGGTTCGGTAGCGCACCTGAACTTCCACCGCCAACGGCTCTTCAGGATTGGCAATCGAGACCCAGTTCACCTGGCGTACCGTCGCTTCTGCTTGGGTGGCTTCTTCCCGTTCCCCGACGATGACCCGGTTCATGGCCGCATCGATGCGCACCACGTAGAGTGGATTGGGGGCGGCAATGCCCAAGCCCTTGCGCTGGCCGACGGTGTAGTGGTGAATGCCCTCATGGGATCCCAGCACCCGCCCCTGGGTATCGACGATTTCCCCCGGCTTTTGCCCGAGGTACAGATCTAAAAAGCTCTGCATGGAGCCGTGGGTTTCGATCAAGCAGAGATCCTGGCTTTCTGGCTTGGCGGCGGTGACCAGACCATACTGAGCGGCGATCTCACGGGTTTGGGCTTTGGTGTATTCCCCAAGGGGAAACAATGTCCCAGCCAAGTGCTCTTGGCTGAGATCGTAGAGGAAATAGGATTGATCTTTTTGGCGATCCACTGCCCGCAGCAGTTGGTACCGTCCCGAATCGGCATCGAAACGCACCCGCGCATAGTGGCCGGTGGCGATTCGCGGGATCCCGAGAGTTTCTCGGGCATAGGTGAGCAAGGGGCCAAATTTCACTGTTTTGTTGCACTGGGAGCAGGGCAGAGGCGTGATGCCTTCCGCATAGCCTGCCACCAAATAATCGACGATATTGGCTTGAAACACCTCGCGGCTATCCACCACATGGTGAGGGATCCCCAACTGCTCACAAATGGTGGCCGCATCCACCAAGCCATCGGTACAGCACTGACCCTTCCCTTTCATCAACCAAAGGGTAACCCCTTCTACGGCATAGCCCTGTCCGTGCAAAATCGCCGCCACAGTCGAGCTATCCACCCCACCAGAGAGGGCCGCCACGATGCGAGGCCGTTGGGTCAGGGCAGTCGAGGGGGTTGTCGAGATCCGAAGAGAATCGCTGCTCGCGTCAGCGGGAGGGAGTCCTATCACCATGAATTGGCTAACTGATTCGGGATTTCTACTCTAGCTTTCTTCTGCCTGGGCGAGCGGGGATCCCTGTTCTGGACATTCGTACAGCTCCAAGGGTAGATGATCCGGATCTCGGAAGAAGGTGAAATAGCGACCCGTCAACACATCTTGGCGAATCGGTTCGACTGGGATCCCTTGTGCGATTCACTCTTTTACAGATGTCAACAAGTCCGGCACCCCAAAAGGTGAACTACTCCCGACGCTCATGCTGTGCCTAGGGCAGGCTTGTGCCAACGCATAGAGCGCGGGCTTCTTTCCGAGCCGTAGCCCTTTGAGCTTTTTTGAGTGAGGCGAGTCCCAACCCCACTTTTTTGATCAGCACCCCAGAATTTGTATCGCGTGGCATTTCTGCTTTGCATTCTGGGCAGGAGTGCCACCTGTCCGACAACTCTTTCGGGACACGGTTCAGGCAAACACAGCAATGCTGGCTTGTGCCAGTCGGATTAACCTTAATCCTTCTCTTTCCAGCTTTTTCAGCTTTGAAAGGTAGGATTTGGTTCACGAACTGACTGATTCCAGCATCAGCGAAAGACTTGTTCAGTCCTGCTTTTGCCGCTTGTCCATTGGGTAGAAACGTTCCATTTTCGTCCTGCTTTGGTTTGCACCGCTTCGTCATATTGCTGAGGTTAAAGTCTTCAACAAAGACCACATCAGCTTTGATAAGCAACTGATTCGCCGTCTCGCAGTGAAACTGATATCGCTGTCTTGCAATTTTCTGATGCAGTCGTGCAATCCTTTGACTCAGCTTCTTTCGGGCGACGCTGCCTTTGGGGCGAGCATCACACTTTTGCTGCAACTTGGCAAGCTTGGATTTTGCCTGCCTCAGGAAACGAGGATAGTCAATCAATTCACCCTCTGAATCTGCCACAAAATGCTCTAGCCCCATATCCAAGCCAATGGAGTTATCCCAATTTGGGACAACGTCAATCGTTTGTTCAGGAACCGAATCATCCTGCAATGACAGCGTGATATACCAGCCGTCAGCTTTCCGACTCAGAATTGCGCTTTTGACCTCAAACCCTGGAGGTAATGGACGATTCCAAACGACTTTCACTGCTCCAATTTTGGGCAGTTCGATTTTGTTGCCATCAATCCAGTCAATCGAAGCTTGAGGGTAGGTGAACGAACGATACCGATTTACACCCTTAAACCGAAGCTTGCCCGATCTTTTGCCGTTGCAGTCCCCTTTCAGGTAACGGGCAAAAGCGAGTTTGACCCGCTTCACCATATCTTGTAGCACTTGAGAATGAATCTCTTTGTACCAGGGTCTATCCCGCTTCAGCCTTACCAGAGAGCGTTTCTGTCCGTAGTATTCAGGCTTTTCTCTGGGTTCAGCGATGTTGCAAACCAGGGGGCAAGCATTGACAAGACAGCGATTCATTTCCCACCAATCAAACCAATCTGCCAGCATCCAGTTGTACTGCTGCCGAAGCATATCAAGCCAACGATTCATCGTGACAAGTTGCAAAGTGGATGGCAGTAGCTTGTATTGATAGGCAATTCTCATAGATTGAGTGTAGCATAAACAAAAAACAGTGATATACACAACGATTTTGTTTCAAGTGGTAGAGCCATGTCCGACCTGAAAGCTCATTTGGTGTTAACAACCAAGTACAGACGTAAGGTACTGACGGGGGAAATGCTGACTCGCATGGGAGAACTCATGAATGACCTGTGCCAAAAGTGGCAGTGCAAGTTGATTGAGTTCAATGGGAAAGAAAATCATATCCATTTGTTGCTTCAGTACCTCCCACAAACAGAACTTCCAAAGTTCATCGGTAATTTGAAGTCTCTAACCAGTCGTAAGATTTGCAGTGAGTTCCCGGAAGAAGTTGATAAAGTGTATTGGAAGAATGTTCTTTAGAATGAATCGTACTTCATCGCATCCTGTGGGGGCGTGACAGTTTCAGTCTTGAAAAAGTACATCGAAAACTAAGATGCCCCAGACTGATTCGTTGGGTAGGGCTTGTTGAGTGCGGCATCGTTGGCATAGCCTGCTGTAAGCATTGCCACACTCAACAAGCACGGCTTTCATCCCGACACTGACCTGAAGGTACAGTGCGGGGCTAGGAACGACCTGCGGTCTACCCGCCAATCAAGCTAAATGGCGTAGCCCACAAGCCTCTGGATACTGTAGGGGATTGGGAAAGGAATACAGACCTTTCTTTACGCCAAGGGCACACGAACACTAATTCTCGGCAGCTACAATCCGAGCATTGAACCCCGCCTCAGACAAAGACCGTTGGGCCTGTTCCGCATTGGAGCGTTGCTGGTAGGTGCCCACCTGGATCACGGAGCCGCGCACAAAGGCATCTGGGGCATACTGTTGTAGCCGAGGTAGTACCTCTTCTCCCGCCTGTACCAACACCCAAAAGCTCTGGGCCTCGGAGGCTGGGGGAGCTGAAGGGGAGGCTGGAGCGGAATGAGCAGCTGGGGTGGGGACGGGATCGGGATCCCGTTGTAGTAGCGGTTGAGAACGACGTAGATCCGCCGGAAAAACCCCCGCTTCGTAGCCTTGGCTCGCCAGATAGCGCACCTGTTCTTCGGCTGCTTGGGCATGGGCAAACCCGCCGGTACGCACCACCCGCAGATCGTCGTAGATCAGGGGTAGGGATCTCGTTAGCAAGCTCTCTAGGGTCGGCAGTTTTTCGCCGGTTGGATCTGCCACCAGCACCCAGTAGTTCTCTCCTTGCTCCAGGTTCGCCAATACAGGATCCCCAGATGGAAAGGGCTGCGTCTCTGTATCTGCTACTGCTACAGCCACCGCCGGTAGTCCTCGAGCCGTTAACCAACGAGCTTGGTCTTGAGCCAGGGATAGGCGAGAAAACTCCCCGGTTTGCAGGGCTGCTTGCCCCTGGTATTCCACAACCGTCGCTCCCGGGAAGAAGCGGCGCACCTGCTCCTCAAGGCGGGGATCCTGGGTGGGGTTGGGCACTTGCGTGGCAAAAGGCCGTTGTGCAGAAGGTTGTGAACTGGGTACGGTTGCAGCAGGAACGGTTTCCGGTGGGCCAGAAGAGGCTGCCGGTGAGGACGAGCCTTGGTTGGGGGGATTGGCCACAGCAGGGGGCAAAGGGGGATCCGTCTCTTCGCGGCTGACCACCCGCACCTGAAGTCCCAAGCGCTCCAGTTCTATCTGGCGTCGTTGCGCATGGGCGCGGTTGATAAAGGTTCCCGCCAAGATGAAAACCTGCTCATCCCCCTGAACCCAATAGGCATCCGGTACCTGGGTTTGCACCTGGGCCAAGTCTGCCGCCCTCTCAGAAAGGACACGCACCTGGTAGCGCGTTAGGGCAAAGGCCCCCGGTGAGGTAAGGGCAACCGTTAAACAGAATCCCCCCAGGGATCCGCTCAGGGTGGCAAAAGGGCTGTTGCGCATGGATCCATCTCCTGTGTCGGAATTGGTGGCAACTCAAGGGTTCGCTCGCGGGCAACCTTACAACCGAGAGGCCAGACGAGCCTGGGCAAACAGGGAGGCCGCCTGTGGGGATCCCACATAGCGCCAGTGCCAGGGTTCGTAATTGACCCCCTGCGCATTGCCCTGCGGAAAGGACAGCTCAAAACCAAACTGCGGTGCGTACTGAGCCAGCCAAGCGTAGGCAGGGGTTTGGGCAAAGCTGTACTGCACATGGGTTTGTGGATGCCGCCCATCGCCAATATCGAGGGCATAGCCGGTATGGTGTTCGCTGTAGCCAGGCGGTGCAGAGAGGCGCATGGCCGCTTGTTCGGATCCCTGGCGTTGGATCTGGCGGCGAAACAGGGCGGTTTGTACCGAGAGATCCCGAAACCCGGAAATTGGCACCAGCGAGATGCTACTGGCTTGGGCCTGCTGTTGCATTTGCCGAAAAGCCTGGGCGGCCTCCCGATGCAGCCGTTCCACCCGACCCCCCGGCCCACTGACCGGTTCCAGAGAAACCTCCGGGGCAACCGGATAGGGCCAGTGAAAGGGGATCCCCCCCCTTGGTACCCCTCCTCCGGATCCAACCCCCGGAGCTTCTGGCGACCACACCTGACCCTGCAAGCCCAGTAAAGCTAGGGATCCCAACATCAGATCGATGCTGTCTTGCTGGCGGAAGGCCCCCACTTGGATCACCGAGGTGGATCCGATCTGACGGCGAAAAGCATCCGGAGCAAGGCTATGCACCCGTTCCAAAACCCCGGGGCCATCGGGAACCACCACCAGCCGTGGCGCCGCCAGAGAGGGGATCCCCCAAGCCAGCAGGGTGACACAGAGCATGGCCAGCGTGGCAGCCAACAGACGACAGCCTCGTTTCGGCCAACAGTGACGATGATATAGCCAGTTGTTTTCCACAGGCGGGGCACAGATTTAGTGCACCTCCAGTATAGTTATGCTGGCAAGACTCTATCCCTATATTTAACGACGGCGACGGCGGATTCTCCGGGCTCCTCCTACCGCAAAGCGGATCACCTCTGTCTTGTAGTGCTCAGTCCCTTCGGCGTGGCGGTACACCTGAATGGCGGATCCCTGGCCGGAGGGAAGGGCAGGTAAGGGTTTTTCCGGAGTTTCCGCTTCTAGGGCGATGAAAAACCTTAGGCGCAGCAGAGCTTCTAACTTAGAAAGATGCTCGGTTTCTTCCGGTACCAACCGGCCCAACGAGATCTGTAGGCGTGGCTCGCGGCGCCGGGCTCCAGAGCGACCCCAAAATTGCTGGGCCAACCCCCACAAGGAAGCTCGTTCAGGAGATTTCACCAATACCTTCAAGCCCGTCAGGGGATTCAGACCATAGGTGAGCAGCAGAGAATACATGGGCGGAAGAGAAAAACGTTCGGGTTAAGGTCAAGCTGCAGCCTTTGCCAGCGTTATCTGATACAGCTACAGCAGATTCAGAGTAGATTCAGGTTAATCCCTTGCTCCATAAGATTTTTGCCTAGCTCAAGGGCCTGCGTGAAGTCGGAAAAAGCTGTAGAGTGATGGCGCATAGGCCAACTGTAACATTGCCGCTCGATTCACCGACACGTATGGCCGGGATCCCTTCACAACGCTGGCTGTTTCATCCGGTCGATCGGCAGGCCGCACAGAAGTTGGCCGAGGCGGTGGGAATATCCCCATTGCTGGGGCAAATTTTGCTCAACCGTGGCCTCTCTAGCCCGGAAGCGGCCCAGCAATACTGGGATCCCAACCCAGCTCAGTTGCCAGCGCCAGCCAGCGATTTTGCCGATCTGCCTTTGGCGGTGAACCTTCTGGATCAGGCCCTAGAGGCTCAGCAACCAATCGCCATTTGCGGAGACTACGATGCCGACGGCATGACCAGCACGGCGCTACTCCTGCGGGCTTTGCGAAAATTGGGGGGCAAGGTGCTTTACCGCATCCCCAGCCGCATGACAGAGGGCTATGGCCTGAATAGCCGCATGGTTCAGGAGCTGCACCAAGAGGGCTTTCATCTGATTTTGACCGTAGACAACGGCATCTCCGCCCAGGAGCCGATCCAACTGGCCAAGGAACTCGGTCTAACAGTGATCGTGACGGATCATCATGATTTGCCGCCGCAGTTGCCACCCGCGGATGTCATCCTCAATCCGAAGCGGATCCCGGAAACTTCTCCCTATCGCGGTATGGCCGGTGTCGGGGTGGCTTACTTGCTCGCCCAAGCCTTGGCGGAAAAACGCGGGGATCCCGTTCTGGGTCGCATGGCGCTGGAGCTGTTTACCCTGGGCACCATTGCTGATCTGGCCTCCCTGACAGGGGTCAATCGCCTTTGGGTTCGTCAGGGGTTGCAACTGCTGCCCACCTCACGGGTGGAAGGGATCCGCGCCCTTTTAAGGGTGATGGGGTTGCTCTCTCCGGCAGATGCCAGTCCGGAAGGGTTACGACCGGAATCGATCGGGTTTGGGCTGGGGCCCCGCATCAACGCCGTCGGACGGATTGGCCAAGCGGGCATGGTGATTAAGTTGCTGACCACGGATGATCCGACCCAAGCAGACCAACTGGCGCAACGCTGTGAACGGCTGAATCAGGTACGCCAACAGATGTGTGCCCGCATCGAAAGTGAAGCTCTAGAGCAAATTGTCCAGCGCAGGCGGGATCTGCGACAGGATCGGGTCTTGACGGTGCTGGGATCCCCAGAACGCAAGTGGCACAAAGGGGTGATTGGCATTGTCGCCTCACGGTTGGCGGAGCGCTACGGGTGTCCGGTGTTTATCGGCAGCCAATCGCGGCAGGGACAGATCAGCGGCTCGGCACGGCAAGGGATCCCGGAATTTAATGTGTTTGTGGCGCTGGAGTATTGCAAAGACCTGTTTCACAAACAGGGCGGGCATCCGGCAGCAGGGGGCTTTAGCCTGGCGGCTCCAGATTGGCCTGCCTTAGAGGAACGACTACGACAGTTTGCCGCACTTCACCTAGAACCGGAACAGATTCAACCCCTGGTGCACATCGATATAGAAGCCTCTCTGGCAGAGCTCAACCTGGAGCTTTACCAGCAAATGCAGCATTTGCAGCCCTGTGGCATCGGCAATCCCGAACCCATCTTTTGCAGCCGTAACTTGCACCTTCTGCAACAACAATGTTTCGGACGGAGCTCCCCTGAAGGCAATGGCTCCGACAAAAGCCACCTGAAACTGCTGGTACAAGAGGATCCCCCTCCCCAATCAGCCTCTGGAACCCGCAACCGTCCCCTCTGGGCCATCCGGTGGCGGGGGGCCGAGCTTTACCCCTTGCCGGAGCGGGTCGATCTGGCCTATACCCTGAAAGCGAAAACCTGGCGTGGGGAAGCCCAACTGGAATTGGAAATCGCTGGCATCCGACCCGCTCAGTCCCCTCAGGTTCTTGACTCCCCCCCTCCTCCAATCCCCCTTTCCCCACCAATGCCCAAGATCCATTCTCAGCCCGCTACTTCCGCCTCAAAATCTCCGTCTGAACTGACGCTGATCTATCGCCCCGCCCCCCGCCCCACCCAACCCCTGCATTGGCAACCGGTGGAGCGATTTTCAACGCTGTTGCCCCAAGCTCAGGGCACCATCCTCTTCTACGGATTCCGCCGCCCCACTCTTTCGTTCCATCCATCAAGGGATCCCAGCCGGGTGGTGCATTACGATCGCCCGCAAGCGGGTCATCGCTACGATCATCTCTGGCTGTGGAGTTGGCCCCCTTCTTTGGAGCACTTAAAGTGGCTACTGCACTACAGCCCTAGCGATAGCCTCAGGATCTCTGTTCACAGCCAAAGGATACCCCTCGTTTCCAGTGAGGGGTTACGTCAACAACTGCGCCAGTCTCTCCACAGCGAAGACAAAGTGGATCTGCTGCGGTTGGCTCAGCAGTGGTGGCTTGCCCCACAGGTGTTGGTGGCGGGTTTGCGTTCGCTGGGTTACCCCTGTCCCGACTTTGGCCCGACGGGATCCTTAGCAGAAGAACTGCAAGCCCAGCAAGATTGGTACGGTAGCTCCTGCCAAGATGTGGCTGCTTTGCTCAAGCCCGAGTGATAGCCTTTTCCAGCGTCAAAATCCAACCGCTGGCCCAGGGGTTCCCCGTCAAAGCCCAGTTCCAGATGATAGATGGATCCCGCTTGCCACTCGATCAAGTTGAGATCCAACACCGATTGCAACTCTGGGGAGGAATCCTCAGCAGCGGGACTGATTAGACGAACCCGACTCACTTCTTTTAGTCCTAAAGGTGCTGTAGGAGCTGAGCCCGCTCGGGTGGGTAGTAGATGGTGGGCTCCCCTTCAGAGTTCTTCCAGAATGCGAAATTGGACATGGTTAATGGCCAGTTCCCCAATCGAAGCTTGGTCGGTGTTGATCGTCTCAAACGGGATCCCTTTGGCGATCTCCGCATGGGTCCAGGGTAGGCCCATAAAGTAGCGTTGCGGGTAAGGGCGTTCCCCCAGATCGTCGGGGTTCGACTCCATCGGCACCCACCCCCAACCGGGCAGATAAAATTCAATCCAGACATGGTTGTATTCCGGAAACAGCGGGATCCGCTTCAGCTCGGGATGCGGAGGACATTTGTAGCGCCCCACCGTTCGGCAGGGGATCCCGTTCAGACGGGCCAACGCCAAAATCAGGCCCACGTATTCTCCGCAGGAACCAGAGCCACGCCGCAAAACCTCATCCGGCGGATCGATACGCGGTGTGACCCGATAGGAGAGCTTGTCGTAAACGTAGGCGCGGATATTCAGCATTTTGCGCAACAGGTTGGTCTCGCTACCGATCGCCTGCCGCGCCGCCTCCTGCACAATTGGGGTGTGCATAGCCAGATCATCGTCATCCACCAGATAGCGATCCCGCAGCTCCATGGGAAAAACGGCATCCTCCACATCCTTGGGGTCGATGCAGTACTTAATGTTGTAGAGATCCAGCACCGCCCGCCAGCCAAACAAGCGCACCTCATGGGCAGCCAACGTTCCCAGAGAAAACACTGCCACCTGCTGCCCCGATTGCTCCTCCAATTCAAAGGGAAGTCCTACCCAGTCAAAGCTGTGTACCCGTTGGCGGGGGCTGTTACAGGGCAGGGCGATGCGCCACACCAAATCTGGGAGTAGACGCGGCTCTTCTTGGGCAATTTCTTCAACATAGGTCAGCTCCACCCGGTAACCATGGGAAAGGGTGTAGGTGGCCCGTTCCCCCAGTTGCTGCGGTTGAAACACCACCGGGCAAGCAAAAGTACTCTGCTCCGCTAATGTGAACGCCTCGTCCGAAGGCTTAGGATCCGTTGGCAGGGGTTCTGGGGGCGGGGGATCCAGGGGTCGCAACCGTAGGGGGGTGACCCAGGTTTTATCTCGTAAAGCGACCGACAAGGGATCCGGATCGTTGGGATTGTCGTGGATGAAGGCTTCTTCATGGGCATAAGCCACCCACAGGCGTCCCTGCCAATGAGCTAAGCCCGTCGGCCCCGGAAAAGGGGTGAGGATGCGGGCCAGTTCCCGCCCACTCTGCCGCTCCAACAGGTAGATCGTCTCTTCTACCCGGTCGCTCACCCAAAGGTAGTCTCCCTGTAAGGCAATCTGTTCTCGGCCAATACCAGGAGCGGGCATCTCCCGCAGAACCGTGCCCGTGGCGGGATCCAATTGCAGAATCTTTTCCCGTTGGTAACAGGTGGCATAGAGAATCGAGGATCCGGCTTGAACATCTTTCCAAAGGGCGATCCCTTCGATCGGGTAGGGGCAGGTACCCACTTGAAATGCCTCCAGGGAACCCGGTTGTTCTAAAGCCGCCATGGGAATGCGCAGGATTTGCCCTTCCTGTTCCCGACTGAGCCAGATCCAGGCTTGCTCCCCCTCTGACTCCACCCACAAACCGTAGGCATCCTGAAAGGTGTGCACATGATGGGGATTCAGGAGCAAGGTGTTGTTCTTTTGCAGTTGCACCAAGTAGCCCCGTAGCCGATCCAAGCCCAACAGGCGATCTCCCCAGGTGGCCAAACCTTCCAAAGCGACCAATCCCAGGGGTTGCAAAGGGGCTGAATCTCCATATGGTGGCAGTGGCAACGGAGCCATCGGCCACCAAGCGGGTTGAGAGCCGGATATTACCGTTTCTGCCCGAGACCTCAGATCCTCTAGCTCATCTAGATCGTTTGTTAGATCATTTGCCGGATGGATCGCAACCATGGAGGCTTCCTTTTGTGTAGGGGTTTGGGATCAGCCATTTAGAGGCAAGCTCGAGTCAAGATCACTGCCCAACGCTTTTATGATGCGCCCCTTTGCAGCCGGTTACCACCCCAAGGGGGTCTGGGCTGTCTGTATCCCTCGCTAGTCCTGTCGGGGATGAAGAATGGGATGATGGCGGATGTTTTGCTGATGAGCAGGGTTAAAAAACAATGGTGGAAAATGGTCTGGCCTTGGGCATTGGCGGTCTGGTCGCTGGGATCCTGGCCGGGTTTTTGGGCATTGGCGGCGGCACGATTTTGGTGCCCCTACAGGTGAGTCTGGGGATCCCGCCGATACAAGCGGTGGCCACGAGCAATCTTTCCATTGTCATGACCTCGATTGCGGGCAGTGTTCAAAACTGGCGCATGGGCTTGCTAGATCTGAAACGGGTGATTTTGCTGGGGATCCCAGCTCTGATCACGGCTCAGGTAGGGGCGATTATCGCCAGCCGCATTCCCAGCTACCTGCTGTTAGCCGCCTTTGGGGCGTTGCTGTTGGCCAATACCTATCTGGTGGAGCTGCGCAAAACAGTGGCCAGTCAGGCCCAGGTGTTGGAGAATCAGGTTGCTCCTGAAGATGCGGAATCTCCGGTTGAGGTGCTGGGGGTGGGGGATGAACCGCAAGGGATCCCGTTGCCAAGCTCTAGTAAAACCATGCCTGCTTGGTTGGCCCGCACCCTCACGGGGGGCACCGCTGGATTGCTGGCTGGGCTATTCGGCATTGGCGGTGGGGTAATTATGGTGCCGATGCAGATTCTGCTGTTGCAGGAGACGATCAAAGTTGCCATTCAAACCAGCCTCGGGGCGATTGTAATCACAGCGATTGCCGCCACCACCAGCCACGCCGGACTGAGTGACCTGATTTGGAATGGTCTGGGATGGGGGGATGGAACCATTCACCAAAATGTGCTGTGGATCCCGGGGTTGATCTTAGGGACAGGCGGGTTGATCGGCGTTCAGATCAGTACCCGCACCCTGCCCAAATTACCCGATGAAACCGTCAGCCTCCTGTTCCGCAGCTTTCTAGCCATCCTCGCCCTTTATATCTTTTGGCAGGCCTGGCAAAATTACCAAGCCCTATGACTCAGCCTCTACTGGAACACCGTGATGAACAAAGTCTGGGATCCCGAGCGGTTCTGCTGGTCAAAGGCGGTGACCCGGAATTGCCAAACGCCAGTAGGCTGACCGAATTGTACAAAGAAGTCGGTGTTGAAGCTGCAGAAGGTGGATCCCGAATTACAATTCACCTGCTGCGGGTTGAAGAACTGATTCTGTATCCGTGCGCCGCTTGGGTTGAAGGTTTCTAGCTCAATAAACTGGCTGGAACGGGCACCGCCAGGCACGCTGACCTGAACGGTAAAAGGAGGTGTAGCCTGCCCTACTCGCACGGAGGTTGGCGCATTAATGAAAGAGACAGCTGGATTTTGGGTTGGGGGTACGATCGACCCGCCTGTCCCTCTGCTGTCCCCACAGGCAGTCAGTCCAGCGGCCAAGAGGCTGGTGGCCAAAACGGTTAAAGCGGTACGTTGCATCGTCGTTCAACTCCTCACAAAAACTCACAAAAAGCAAAAGACCCAGACTTCATCAGGGGTTGCCGTCTGGCGTGGCTCGATTCTAAGATACCCGCCGCCGCCTCAGTCCCAGAAAAAATCCACAACGACGCAAAAATTCATAGGCCTTGCCGCATATTTTTTCCTCTGCCCTAGAACATCAGCAGGCGTCGCAGCAGCAAAGCCATCACCGAGACAAAACTGGCCACGATCATCTGTCCTGGCAGGGTATAGCCTGAGTAAAGCTGGATTAAACCCAGCAACTCCCCATCCCAGCTTTGCGTCGCCAAGAGGTAGACGATCCCGGTCAGGTGAACCAAAGCCAAAGCTGCCAAGCTGCCGGATCCCAAGTCTTGAAGGCCTACCGGTGGGATCCGTTGGGGCAAACTCGCTGTCCCAGCAGGCAAGCTGAGCCGCCCTTGAGGCCCCCGGCGGGAGGGGGATGGCCTGGGATCCTGTTTGCGAAAGGCAATCGTTCCACATATCCAGGCCCCTGGCAAAAAACCCAGGAGATAGCCAAATGTGGGCTGGTACAGGTACTGCCACCCTCCCCCCTGGGCAAACACCTGCAACCCCGCCAGCCCCAACCCCAGGTAGACGATCTGGGCATACACCGCCGCCACCGGCCCCGCCAAACAAGCCGTCAGCAACATACCGCCAATTTGCAATGAAAAGCTGTAGCCTCCCAACCAGGGTATCTCTGCAGGAAAACTGAGGTGAGTCAGGGTGCCCAAAATGGTCAGGATCACCCCAATCGCCGTCCATAGCCATTCCAAAGGAGTTAAGAGCAGGCCAGAGCGCATAAGCAAGGGGAGATCTTTCCCTATGCTAAGAGAGGAGACACGCAGATACGGTGGGCAAAAGGTGGTCAAGGCAGATTGGATCGAATTGGCACAGGCCCTGGCCGATGCTGCCGGCGCGGTGATTCGGCCCTTGTTTCGGGGAGACTTGCAAGCAGAATACAAGCAGGCCCGTTCCCCGATTGTGACGGTGGCGGATCGGGAGGCAGAACGAGCGATGCGGGCTTTGCTGATGGCCCAAGTGCCAGACCACAACATCCTCGGCGAAGAGTTTGGCCTGCACCAGACGGGATCCCCCTACACCTGGGTATTGGATCCGGTGGATGGCACCATCGCTTTTTCCACCGGTAAGCCCACCTTCGGCACCCTGATTGCCCTTTTGGAAGAGGATCGTCCGATTTTAGGTATCATTGACCAGCCCGTTTTGGGCGAACGCTGGCTAGGGGTGCGCGGCCAACCAACCCAATTCAACCGCCAACCCGCCCAAACCAAAGCCAACACCAATCTGAGCCATGCCTATCTCAGTTGCACTACCCCTGATTTATTCACCCAACCCGACCAACAACGGCGTTTTCAGCATCTCAGCCAGTCCGTTCACGTTACCTCCTACGGCGGTGATTGCTATCAGTACGGCCTGCTGGCCAGTGGGCATATTGATCTGGTGCTGGAGTGTGGCCTTGCCCTCTACGATTTTGCTGCTTTGATCCCGGTGATTGAGGGATCCGGCGGGGTGATGACCGATTGGCAAGGGGATCCCTTAAGCCGCGCCTCTACGGGCGAAGTGCTAGCCGCCGCCAACCCCAGTTTGCATCAACAAGCCCTAGCACAAATCCAAGCAGTGGATTCCACTGTCCATTCATGCCCTAGCCCGTCGTCGTTGTCGGTAAAGGATCCCGGATCCTAGCGCCAAGGCAATGCCGATTAGCAGCCACTCTTCCGGCTCCGGTACCCCCGTAACCGTGAAGGGTGAGAACGGTTGGGTGAGAACCTCGGTGCCGGTTTCCACCTCCCGCTCAAAGCGATCTTCAGCAGCTTCGGCTTCTGCAAGGGCTTGCCGTTGCTCGTCATTCACCAACACCAACATTGAAGAAAAGGGGGTAACGATATCTTGCTCTTTGGCGAGGGTGTGGATGCGATCCAAATCGGCTAGGGTGCGGTCGGGGTTTTGCCGGCTCAGATGCCGGATCCAATAGCGGGCCGCTAATGGGGCAAAGAAGGGATCCCCTCCGGCTTCTTCTACTTCTGCTTGCACCTGCCAACGGTAGCCATCCAAGACGGTGGATCCTGCGCTGAGTTGGGTTTCCAGTCGGGTCATCAGGGTTTGAAGGTTGGTATCTACGCCCCCATCGGTCTCGGTGATCGCCTCCAGCACCGGATCATCATAGGCAGCAGGCAAATCTCCCAAATGCAGGATCCACAGGGGGGCCTCCAAGACCGGCAAGGGATCCCCTTGAGAACGTTCATAACTGCCGGTATCGGTGACGAGTACAAGGGCATCGTAGGGGCGACTGTTTCGCAGGCTATGGAACTGATGCAGCATGTCCTGAATGGTCAGGGATCCGTACAGGGTCAGGGTTTGGGCCTCCAAGTGCCCCATCTCCCCCAAAAAGCGGGGACTCATGCCCTCGGCAGAACTGACATACACATCCACCTGGTTTTGCGGCAAGAAAAGGGCATCCAACCACAAAAAAGTTTCTCGCAGGGATCCCCGTTGCTGCCACATGCTGTAGGAAGTATCCAAAATCAGCGCGAAATGTCGGTTTTTGGGAATCCGTTGCTCTGGGAAAGGTTGGGCTGTCAGGGTGGTCGGTGGGTCGCTGGGGAGGGTGATCTGATGCGATTGAGGTTGTGCCGTAGCCCTGACGTAGGTGGGGAACCAGCGCTCGGTTAGAGAGCTGACTTTTTCGCCGTTCTGCCAGCGCTCGGTCTGGCGTGTCCAGTAGATGTTGCGCTGCTCCAATAGGTGCGGCAGAGGCCATCCTCCCGGCTGAGCCAAAACTTGGTAGGTCATCCACAAGTGCATTTGACCGGGGATCCAGCGGCCAGATTGTCGGGGATCATGGGTTCTGGGAGGAACGGGAAACGCTCGCAGGCGGTATTGTTGGGGGCCAACCTGTTCTAGCAGAGCCGGATCCACCTGCCGACGCACCTCCTGGGTATACACTTGTTGAGCCGCTCCACGTGGGGCTACCACATGAAGATAGCGTTGCGCCAAGTCTTCGGTTTCCCCAAGCCAGAGGCCGGTGACGACGGCACTTTCGGGCAAGGAAAAAGCGTAGAACACCTCCTGCTGCTCCCAGGTATTGTTTTCGTAAAGTTCGTGGATCTCAACTTGAGCAATATCCCCCTGAGATTGAACATTCACCTCCTGTTTGGCCAGCCAAACCCGTTTTTGGTCGATATCCAGTAGGCCAGCCTGCACGTCATCTCTGTTGATGCTGGCCTCCAAGGCATGGCGAATGAGTTGGCTTTGGCCTTTTTGGATCGGTTCATCGAAGAACTGTTCATAGAGTTGAGCAGCTTTGGTTTGCTCCTCCAGAGATCCATCATATAAAAAGGGTGAAAATAAGGTGTTGTGAACCGCCTGAATTTTCTCCCCGATAGGTCGTGGCCAGCCAAACACTTCTCGGTAAATTTCCCGCAAATTTTGAGTTTCAGCGCGGGTGCTGAGATAGCGATAGGGAGACAGGTAGGCATTCAATAAACCACTTCGAATTAAATCAGATTGCTGGAGCAATTCCTGTCGAGCCTGATCGCTGGCAGGCGGATTCTCTAGTAATGCAAAGGCCCGCACTTGAGGTTGAGTTTGTAATGACAGGAATAGTCCTAACCATATACTCAAAACAGTCGCCGATCCAACAAAAACACGAGTGGATCCCCAAGTGGTGGCAAGCTGCTTCATCTTCCGCCAGCCGGAACGCAAATATAAACTGGTCATGACGAAGGGCAGCAGGATAAAGATCAATCCCCCTGCTCCCAAAATCAATAACATGCTGCTGTAGATCAGTAAAAAGAAAGGCAAAGTTTCCCAGGGGGTGTATTGCAAGCTAGACACCCACTCAAACCGAAAAAAGCCGACCACCCAATCGATTACCCCTTTAGCCAAAATCATGGCAGTAGGCGGTACATATAAGCTTAAGAGGATCCCGCCGTAAAGCCCGGTCAGGATTAACAAACTATGTCCAGTCAGTTGTAACCAACTGCCCCAGCGTCCCCAGGCTCGGGTGGGCCACGCCAAGTCCACACCATAGGCCAGCAGTGCCAACAGGAAGGTGACCACTATAAACAGGCTAGAGAGAGGCATTTGCCGAAAGACAAACAGCCGAATTAAGCATAGCAAAATCAGTGGTGCCTCTAGGCCAAAAAATAGATGCATCAATTGTCCTGGCTTGTTGAGATAGCGGATCAAACCCCAGAGCGAACATCCCACCGGCACCAGCATCAGCAGGAGAATTGTCAAGAAAAGATTGAGATTGAATTCTTCTCGCCCAATTGCAAAGAGAAATGAAAATCCAACCAAAGGAAGAAAACCCAAGTATATCAAGGCTAGGGATCCCGTATTCCAGCTCCAGAAAATGCCGTAACAGGCCCAGTTAAACAGTCGTCGTATCCAACTTATTTTCTGAGGCTTAGGTGTAGCAGCAGTCATGATAGGGATCCCTATTTTTAGGTGTGGTATGGATAGGTTTTCTCAAGAAAAAGTTCAAGAAAAAAGTAATAAAAAACAATTATGCTTGCAAGACAGACTCTAATCCGGTTTGGAGCTGAAGGGTTAAAGACTGAATTTCTGGTTCATCTGGAGAATAGGATCCCTCCAAAACTCCTGAAACCAAAACCCAGCGGGGATCCGTTTGCTGTATCGCCCCTCGCAGTTCTGCCCCAATTCGACTGAGGAGATGGTCTGTTGTGCCCTGGGCCGATTGAAACCAATAAAATCCTGAACTGCTCACCGCAGATCCCGGGATCCCTTGTTCTAAGGTTAGCCAGCGGGCCTTGAGATCAGGATTCAGCTCCACCGGGATCATTTTTGCCACCCGCAAACCACTGGCGGCCCAACAGAGTTCGGGGGCATGGTGCTGTCGCCAACTGTGGCTCCCCACCAAAAGAAGGGATCCCTGTACGGTTCCCGTATCGAAGTGAGTTTTCACAACTGTTGTGCCCTCTTGTGGTTGGAAGAATTCCTGTTCAGCGGCGGTCAATTCTAGAGGGGTTGTTATCCAGGTGGGGGAGCCAATCTGCAAGCGGTGCAGATCCAAGGCCTGCGGGATCCGCACGGATTGAGGCAACCCAAGGGATCCCAGCCACAGCAGGGGTAAGACTAGCCACAACCCCCAGGGAGGTGATTTTTGGGAAGCCGATACCAGGGGAGAATTTTCAGGGGGAGCGATCACCCCCACCGATTGCAAAGCCAGCCAGCTCAGCCCACAGGCCGCTACAAACCCCAACACCCCGAGGGGCACATGCAGCAGCTCCGCCAGTTGAGGCTGTGATAGGCCGTACCCCACCTCCACCAAACCCCACACCCGCAAGATATTGGCCATCATCAGGGCAAACAAAGTAAAACTCGCCACCCCTAGCCAGCGCCAGCCCATGCGCCGCCCCTCCAGCCAAGTGGCCCCCAGCAAAAAGCAGCCGCCCACCCACAGCCCCTTCAAACCGCTACAGGGCAGATCCACATGGGCAATGCCATTTTCCAGCAGAATAATGTCGTGGGAAGAAATGGCCGCTATGCCCCTGGCTCTCAGCACCTGCTCCACCACTTGGGCCGCCACCAGCCGAGCCGGAAAACCCAAGCCACTGCCAAATGCAGCCCCGAAGGGCAGCAACACCGATATCCCCAGAGCAAACGGCAACCCTCGCCACCAAAGGGATCCGGCCAAGCCCAACCCTAGCAACCCATACAGGCCCCAACTGAGCTGAAGCGACTGCCCGATGCTCTCCGGCAGGGATCCCCCCACAAAGGGCAACAAACCCGCTACCAGCATCATCCCCAGGGATCCCCAGTGGCAACCCGGCTCCAGTCGCATCTCCTTAGGCTTAGCCCCAGCCACCAGGATCACCAAGCCCAACCCTGCCAGCAGCCACAGGATCAAACTCAGCTGGGATCCCAGTTCCCCCAACCATTCCACCAGGGATCCCCAGTGGACGACCAGCCAGGAAACTGCCAGCAATCCCGGTAGAAGCCAACTCCTTATGGGTGTGGGCGGGATCCTAGGTTTCTCTGGCTCAGTGTCCTCTGGCTCTAACCTCAACACATTCACTCGCTTCTCCTGCCTGGTTCGAGAAGGTTGTTTTGGGTTATAGCCTCACAGTTAAGGATCCCGCGTGAGTTGGATCACATTCACAAAACAAGCTCAGCAACACACCACTGGAGTACGCTGCTGAACCCGATGGACAATCGGGATCCCTGTTTGGGGCGTTAGTTGCTGGCGCCGTCCATCCCTTCAAGCAGTTGGCCAAGGTACCAAATGTCGGCTTCGCTGGCCACTTCACCCTCAGCGAGGAAAGGCGTGCCATCTTGGAAGTTCAACGGTCCCTTAAACAGCTCGATGCTGCCATCTCCCAAGCCAGCGATAAACTCTTCTAACTTGGCCCGATCTTCGGATCCCAGGGCATCGCCGATGACAAAGCCAGCAGAAGATGTGTCGGGATTGTTGATATCCGACCAATCGATGGCTGGGCGGACAAACTCGCTCTCAAAAGTGCCAGCCTTGGCAGCCTCGATCATCTCCTTATAGCCGGGGCCCCAGTTGTAGTAAGAAACCCCTAGGCAAATGTCGGGGGCAAAATCGCATCCGGTAGCCAAACCATAGCCGGTGTAGCGTACCCGTTGTCCTGCCTCGGCAGCCCGCTTGCCTTGTACCGCCGCTTCGGGGGTATCCAGCGCCGACATCACAACATCAAAGCCACCATTGTAAAAATCATCCGCCACTTTGGTCGGATCTAGGGTGACACCGGGGATGTTGAACCAAAAGCCAATCCAGGTGACGCGGAATTCCAGTTCCTCGGGGCGGTCGCGGTAGTTGTCCCAGCAATACTTAGCCCCCAAGTAGGCCGCTGCTGCATAACGGCGGGTTTCATCGTTGATCAGGGGACCCAACATGCCGATTTTGCCGGTTTCGGATCCCAGGGCAGCGGCACATCCCGCCACCATACGCATTTCTTCCATCTGGGGCATGATGTTGGCCAGGTTGGGCTGCTCGATATAGTTCTTCCCTTCCTGCCAGGCCATGTCTCCAGAGGCATGGATGACGGCGATCTCAGGATATTTGCGGGCGGTCTCGAGGGCATCATCTTTGTGGTCGTCGGAAGTAAAGATGATTACCTTGGCCCCTTGGGCAATCATGTCATCCGCCACTTGGGATCCGCGCACATTCGGACGATCTGCTGGGTTCACCTTATCCAGATAGTCAAACTCCACGCCAGGCAACTTGGCCATGACGTATTCGCTTCCCTCGACGTGGGCTTGGCTCCAACCGCCATCCTGCATCGGCCCCACCAACACCATGCCCACCTTGAAGGTGTCCTCCTGTGCCGAAGTGGGGGCGGATCCCAGCAAAGCGGCAACCGATAGGCCAATCGCCAAACTTTTCAACGGAAAAAGGGTAGAGGGAAGGCTCCAGTTCACAAGCAGCTCCGGCAAGACAGCAGGGTAGAGATTGGTAAAGATCTGAATAGAGATCCTACAGTTAGAGATCCAAGAGATCTTCTAAGAGATCTAAATAAAAATCCCAAGTTCCATCATGGGGATCCCATCACAGCGCATTGTATCGAGCACTACCAAAAAGGGGTACTGGACAAAGGGGAGCGGTTCTAACGGTGGTTGAGGGAGATATCGGCTTTTGCCTCAAGGCTGAGAGCCACCGGCAACTCTACCCGGAAGCTAACCCAGCCATCCTCGCTTTTGGCGGTAATCTTGCCCTGCATTGACTCCACTAGCTTTTTGACCAAGGCTAGCCCCAACCCTGTGCCCCCTTGTTTCCAGGGATCCGCCTGGGGCACCCGATAAAACGAATTGAACAGGTAGGGCAGCTCTGTCGGGGGAATACTCCCGGTGTTGCGCACCTGCAATAACAGGCAGGAGAGGCCGTTTTTGCTGATGGGGTTGGACTCTAGGCTGGCTTGTATCTGAATTTGACCGGGGCGATCTCCATGTTTGCAGGCATTGACGATCAGCTCCCTCAAAATGCGCTCCAAACTGTTGGCATCCAATCGCAACGGCGGGAAGGAAGAGAGAATCTGCAAGCTCAGATCCTGTTGAGCTGCTCGTGCCCGCCCCTGCAGCGGTTGTACCCAGGTGGGTAGGCGCTGAGCAAGATTTAGATCTTCTGGGCTTTTGGAATAGGAATTGATCTCCAGCTCTTGCAAAATGAGCAGATCTTCCACCAAATCAATCTCCCGTTGGCACTCCTGCCGCAGCAAAGCCAGATACTGCTGCTGCTTTTCAGAGAGGGGGAGCTGGCGCAAAGACGTCTGCAACAACTCTACCGAAAGGCAAATGCTAGTGAGGGGAGTGCGCAACTCATGGGAAATGGTGCTCAAGAAATCATCTTTCAGAAAGTTCAGCCGCTCCAGCTCATCTACCTGGCTTTGCAGCCGTTCATTTAATTGACGGATTTGTCCTTCGGCTGCTTGCCGTTCTTGAATCTCGCGGGCCAAGGCTTGATTGAGCTCGGCCAGGGCGGTAGGGCTGGGCAAGCTCAGGGCTTTTGGTAAAATCGGGATCATTTCAACAACAGTATAAAGAGAAACCAGTGCTGTCAATCCTTTAAGCCAGCCAGAGACCCAGTAGGCGGGGTGCCAAAGCGTCCATACCTCCATCAGGTGGGTCAGGCCACACAAGGTGATGAAGAGGCTGAACAAAACGAGGATTCGCTGAAATGGAACGTCTTGTCGTTGTCGGATGAAGTAGACCAACAACAGCGGAATCGAGCAATAGGCCAAGCTGATCAGGCTATCGGCAATGGCGTGTAACCACAGCAAATCCTGCTCCCACAGATAGCACTGGCCATGGGGCATGAATCCTTGCGGGGAGAACCACTCGTGCAGCCATTCGCTCACGGGTACCTACTTTAGGAAAGGGATCCGAAACTTGGGCACCTCATCCTAGCTTTCCACAGGGAAAAAACTGGGGAAACCGAAAATATGAAAATATATAGAGATCCAGAATTTCTTGGAGCCAGATTCGCAGGAAGTTAGAAAGCAAGCTCCGCATTTTTACGGGATCCCCTCCCCAGTAATGTATCTGGAGTGAGTTGGCTCAATGGGATCCCGAGGGGGATGGGTTACCGTTCTTTCAACTCCCGTTGGATATCCCGCTGGGTTTGCCGATCTTTGATCGCTTGGCGCTTGTCGTGTAATTTTTTGCCACGAGCCACCCCGAGATGAGCCTTGATCCAGCCGCGGTTGAGCACCAACTTCAGGGGGATCACCGTCAGCCCTTTTTGCTCCACCAAGCCCATCATGCGGTTGATCTCTTTGCGGTGTAGCAGCAGCTTGCGCCGCCGGGTGGGATCGTGGTTAAACACTTTGCTGGCGGTGCCGTGGGGGGAAATGTGTAAATTGTGTAGCCAGGCTTCTCCATCCCGAAAGAGGGCAAATGCATCTTGCAGGTTGGCCTTCCCCGCTCGTACCGATTTCACCTCCGTCCCGGTCAGTTGGATCCCGGCTTCGTAGGTCTCCAAGATTTCGTACTCGAAGCGGGCACGGCGGTTATCGACAATAGTTTTGACATTAGGATCAACGGCCATAGGGTTGGGCTGGGAATTAATTCAAAGCAAACAGGTCTGGGTTTGGTCTAGCGAGTTGGCCTAGCGAGAGGCTGGGGATCCCTGCAATTTCTGCACAGCCCGCCCTACCGAGCGCTCGGATTTGCCGCGCCAACGAAAGCGAATCGGGGTACCTGTAAAGTCTAGGTTTTGGCGGAAATGCTTCTCCATGAAGCGACGGTAATTATCCTTGAACAGTTCCGGGTCATTGACAAACAACACAAACGTGGGGGGCCGATCCGAAACCTGGGTGCCGTAGTAGATTTTTCCCTGTTTGCCTTGGCGATTGGTGGGGGGCGATTGCCAGGAGAGGGCATCCTGCAAGACTTCATTCACCACAGCGGTGGAGATGCGTTTGCGATGGGCAGCCACAACTCTGTTGATGTGTTCAAAAATCTTTTGGGTGCGTTGGCCAGTGAGGGCGCTGACAAAGAGTATGGGTGCCCATTCCAAGAAGTAAAGTTTGGCACGAATATCGCGGGTGAATTCGTTGAGGGTGTAGGTGTCTTTGTCTTCGATGGCATCCCATTTGTTGACCACAATCACGCAGGCGCGGCCCTCTTCTTCAATGCGGCTGGCTAGCTTTTGATCCTGCTCCGTCACTCCATCCAAGGCGTCGATCACCAGCAACACCCCATCTGAGCGTTGAATCGCCTTAAAGGCGCGGTTGATGCTGAAAAACTCCACCCCGTAGTCCACCCGGTTTTTTTTGCGGATCCCGGCGGTATCGATGAGGCGATAAGGCTGCCCCTCCCACTCGATCACGGTATCGATGGCATCGCGGGTGGTACCGGAAATGGGGCTGACAATGGCCCGTTCGGATCCCACCAGACGGTTGAGTAGGCTGGATTTACCGACATTGGGCCGCCCCACTACGGAGATGGCAATCGGCTCTGGTTCTGAGGCGTCTGCAACCGACTCGGGCAAGTGTGGCAATACCGCCTCTAGTACCTCCGCCACGCCATTGCCATGAATGCCAGAGCAAGGGATCGGATCCCCTAGCCCCAGTTCCCAAAAGGCTGCCGCCTGTGCCAGGCCCATTTGCCCGGACTCGCACTTATTGACCGCCACCACCACCGGCAGGGGTTGTTTGCGCAGCCAATCCGCCACTTCTGCATCGGCAGGGAGCAACCCCTCCATGCCATCCACCACGAAGATCACTGCCTGAGCCTCAGCTATTGCTGCCATCGCTTGCTGACGAATGTGGGGCAGAAATTCGCTCTCATCCCCAAAAATTAGGCCGCCGGTATCCACCACCCGCAACCGGCGCCCATTCCACTCCACCTCTTGGTACAGGCGATCCCGCGTTACCCCTGGCTCATCATGCACAATGGCCGAACGCGCCCCCGCCATACGATTGAGGAGGGTGGATTTGCCCACATTTGGGCGACCCACAATGGCCACAAGCGGTAACGGCACGGTTCAACCCATTGAAAAAATTCGGGATATTTATTCTAACTGTTTGCCAGCAAAGATGCTGGACACAGGTCATTGCTTTGGATCCAACTCTGGCGGTAAGTTGGATAGCTAACCCCATTCGCGCCAGCGTGCCGAAGGCACCATGAGCCCTCAGTTGCACCGGATTCCCCAGTATTTATGAACCGCGCCCTCATCCCCGCTCAACGGCTGAATAAACTGCCCGCCTATGTCTTTGCCCGTTTGGATGAGCTGAAGGCCCGCGCCCGCCAGCAAGGTTTGGATCTGATTGACTTGGGCATGGGCAATCCCGATGGCCCCACCCCGCAGCCGGTGGTAGAAGCCGCCCAGGCGGCGATTGCGGATCCCGCCCACCACGGCTACCCACCTTTTGAAGGCACCGCCAGTTTCCGGCAGGCGATTACGGACTGGTACCACCGCCGCTATGGGGTGGAGTTGGATCCGAATGGGGAAGCTTTACCCCTACTGGGATCCAAAGAGGGGTTGACCCATTTGGCCTTGGCCTATGTGGATCCGGGGGACTTGGTGTTGGTGCCCAGCCCCGCCTACCCAGCCCATTTCCGGGGGCCGATGATTGCAGGCGGGCAGATTTACCCCATGATCCTGCGGGCGGAGAAGAACTGGCTGATCAATCTGGAGGAAATTCCTGCAGAAGTGGCCCAGAAAGCGCGGGTGCTCTATTTCAACTACCCGAATAACCCAACGGCGGCTGTTGCCCCACGCTCTTTTTTTGAGGCGGTGGTGGAGTTTGCTCGGCGCTACGATCTGATTTTGGTGCATGACCTTTGCTACGCAGAGTTGGCCTTTGATGGGTATCAACCCACTAGCTTGTTGCAAATTCCGGGAGCTAAAGATCTGGCGGTGGAGTTTCACACCCTTTCCAAAACTTACAATATGGCCGGATGGCGGGTGGGGTTTGTGGTGGGCAATCGCCAGATCATCCAAAGCCTGCGCACCCTGAAAACCAACCTGGATTACGGCATCTTCGCCGCGATTCAAAAGGCTGCCGAAACCGCCTTGCGCCTGCCGGATAGCTATCTCCATCAGGTGCAAGAACGCTACCGCGCCCGCCGCGATTATTTGATTGGTCGCTTGGCGGAACTGGGCTGGCGCATTCCTCCAACTCAGGCGACGATGTATCTCTGGATCCCAACCCCCCGTACCACCAGTGGGGCAGCCGAAAGCTCGACAGAATTTGCTCTACGGGTTTTGGAGTCAACAGGGGTAGTGGTGACTCCCGGCAATGCCTTTGGGGAAGGGGGCGAGGGCTATGTGCGCATTAGCTTAATCGCCGATTGTGAGCGCATGGGGCAAGCCATTGACCGTTGGCTGGAGGCCGGGATCCGCTACAGCTAGGCGACAATACAAGGGATCCTGGCGTCTGTAATCACAGCCTTGAGCTGCGTCAGTTGCCCAATCACCCAAAAATCAGAGCGTTGGAACTTACTGTGATCCACGAGCAAATGGGCTGCCCGGCAGTTGCGGATGGAGGCTTGTTCGAGGGCTACCTCATCCATGGCGTTACGGGTCTGTATAGCCGAACACGTTTGAGCACATTGGATACAGTCTGGGTGGGTTTGGCCTCCTACAGTTGAGGGTCATGCCAATCTTTCGAGGTTGGTCTTTGACCCTTTGCCTTGTGAGGAGTATTCGTTATGAGTTCTAAGAATGAATGGGGTTTCCGTTGGATTGGGGCTGCCGGATCGCTGGCCTTGATGTTGCTGAGTGCCTGTGGCAGCAGTTCCCCCACCAGCCCGGTGATGAGTCCTTTGCCTCTGGGGCGGCTGTTGGTGGGCAATACCCGTGGCAATAACGTGGTGCAGTTTGATCCTGAATCGGGGGCCTACTTGGGAGAGTTCATCCCAGCAGGATCTGGGGGTTTGTTCTCCCCCGATGCGATCATTCTTGGCCCCGATGCCAATGGCGATGGGATCCCGGATCTCTATATTTCTAGCGGCAATCAACCGGCTGGCAGCGGGGAGGCAGCCTCTTCGGTGTTGCGGTTTGATGGTCTGACGGGATCCTTTTTGGATGCTTTTGTGGCCGACGACCCTGCTACCGATACCGATGAAACGGGTGGCCTGCTACGCCCCTATGGGATCGCCTTTGGGCCGGATGGCAATTTGTACGTATCCAGCTTCTTGACGGATCAAATTTTGCGCTACAGCGGCTCCACAGGGGCTTTTCTGGATATCTATGCCCAGGGAGATGGTCTGCCGGGTGGGTTAAATGGCCCGAATGGATTGCTGTTTGGCTCTGATGGCGCGCTTTATGTCACCACCCAGGGTAGTGTGGCCGTGGAGGGGGAGCCGGATTTCAGCCGGGGGTTGCCCAGCCAGATCCTGCGCTACGAGCTCAGCAGCGGCAGCTCCAGTGTGTTTGCCACGCCGGATCCTTTGGAGGGTGGAGCCGGGTTTGTCAGCCTGTTGGGCTTGGCGATTGGGCCGAATGGCGCTCTCTACGTCAGCGATTTTGGGGGTGGGATCCGCTTTTACGACCTGGGCAGCGGCAGCGAGTTGGGATCTTTTTCCACCGATTTTACCGGGGCGGATCCCAGCGGCAACTTTGTTGGCAGCCTCAGCTTTGGCCTGAACGGCATTCTCTACAGTGTCGGCTTTGATTACCGCGAAGGGGCCAATAATATCGGGGCGCTCCTGCGCTACAACACCACCGCTGGGATCCCTGCTGGAGATCCAGGGGCAACCTTTGTGGCGCCCACCCCTGTTCTGCAGCGACCGATCGGCATCTTGTTCTACTAGTCGGGTGAATGGGATGAGGAGGGCTGGGATCCCAACCGGATTTGGGCCCTCCACCTTACCTTAGGATTGAAAAAAGGGCTGCATCTCAGCTTGCACCTGCTGTAGAGCCACATCGGGATCCAGTTGATCGGTGATCACCTGATTCACCACCAACCCAAGGGCATCCTGTAGGCGGGCGTATTGGGGTACCCGTGGGCGGAAGTCGCCATCTCCCTGTTCTAGAGAAGGCAAGACCTCAGCAAAGTAGGGGAACTCCGCCAGCAAGTCTGGATCGGTAAGAGTGCTACGGCGAATGGGCTCGGATCCCAGGCGAACGAATTCTTTTTGCATCTCCGGCTGTGCCAACCAGCGGATGAACTCCCAGGCCGGCTCGATATTAGGGGAGTTGCAGTTGATGCCCAAGCCCCAGCCTCCAAAGGGATACTTGGGTGTCACCCCATCTGCTAGAGGCAGGCCCGTAATGCCCAGTTCCCCGGCAATACGAGAGGTTTCGGGATTAAGTTTGTCCCGCAGCCCCGTTGACCAGGCCATTTGCATCATTGCCCGACCTTCGTTAAAGGCTTGTTCCCGTTCCGGCCAGGCATAAGAAATGGCTCCGGGTGGCGTAAAGGAAAACAGATCTCGGAAGTACTCCAAAGCAGCGATATTGGTGGCGCTGTCGACGCTAGGTTGGCCATTCTCATCCAGAAGGCTACCCCCATGGGCCAGCATGTAGTACATCCAATCCTGGGCAACGGCTGCCCCCCGCGCCCCGTTGATGGCAATACCGTAGACATCTCCTGCCGTCAGAGCTTCGGCGGCTTCTCGCAATTCTGTTAAGGTTTTGGGGCCCTCAGGATAGCCCACCCCAGCCAGGGCAGAGCGGTTATAGTTGAGCATGCCAGCATAGCCCGCCAACGGGAAAGCATGTTGTCGCCCCTGCCATTCCCCTAGCTTCCACATCACGGGCAAAATGTCATCGAGCGCGAGGGCAGCGCGATTCTCCTCCAAGCGATCGGTCAAATCCACCAGATAGTTGTTTTCCGCCCATTCTCCTGTCCAGACGATATCCACGGCGTAGAGATCCGCCTGCGCCGTACCGCCGATGAAGTCGGAAATGGCCCGTTGGTAGAGTTCTGGATAGCCGTTGATGGTGATGACTATGCGAATGCCACTAGCAGCCTCAAACTGAGGGACAATCTGCTGTAAAGCAGTGCCAAAGCGATCCGAAACCGTGAACAGGTTGAGGGTGGGTGTGCTGCTGCTGGGTGGGGTACGTTCGAGGGCGGCACAGGAGCCTAACAGGGCGGATCCCCCGGTGAGGGCGGCCCATTTGAGCAAAGTACGGCGGGAGAGGACAGCGATCAGCCGAGAGGAGGAGCGAGAAGAAGCGGACATTTCAGGAGAGAAAGGTTTGCGGGAGGATCCCTATGCTGACACAAAGCCTGCGCCCACTGGCAGAGAGAGGGCAAGCGATAACATTTGGCTTGGCTGACGGGATCCAGATCTGCTTTACTGTAGCGAAGTTAGTGCCGCCAAATACGATCAAGGGGGCTGAGTTCAGTCACCTTGAGGGTGGACTTTCTCTCCAGCATCATTTTGGGAGCTGAGTATGGCGGATGGGGAATACAAACCAGGGTTAGAGGGCGTTCCGGCCACACGCTCCAACATCAGTTTTGTCGATGGCCAGGCGGGGATCCTGGAGTATCGTGGCATCCCGATTCAGGAGTTGACCGCCCACAGTACCTTTTTGGAGACTGCCTATCTGCTTATTTTTGGGGAGCTGCCGACCCAGTCGGATCTGCACAGTTTTGAGCAGGCGATCCGGGGCCATCGGCGGGTGAAATACCGTATCCGCGACATGATCAAGTCTTTTCCCGAGTCGGGCCACCCGATGGATGCGCTGCAAACCTGTGTGGCGGGCTTAGGTCTGTTTTACCCGCTACAGGATGTGGATCCCAATTATGTGTTCGGCACCGTCACCCGCTTGCTGTCGAAGCTGCCGACGATGGTGGCGATGTTCCACCAAATGCGTCAGGGCAACGACCCGATCCCACCGGACGATAGCCTGGATCATTCCGCCAATTTTCTCTACATGCTCTCGGGCAAGAAGCCGGATCCCTGGTTGGCCCGCATTTTCGATACCTGCCTGATTTTGCACGCCGAACACACCGTTAACGCCTCTACCTTTGCCCTTTTGGTGAGTGCCTCCACCTTGGCTAACCCCTACAGCACCCTGGCGACGGCAGTGGGTACCCTTTCGGGGTTATTGCATGGGGGGGCCAACCAACAGGTGATGACGCTGTTGCGGCAGATCGGCTCGGTGGAAAATGTGCGCTCTTTTATCGAAGATAAGCTGGCCAAAAAACAGCGCATTATGGGCCTTGGGCACCGCGTCTATAAGGTGAAGGATCCCCGTGCCATTACCTTGCAGCGAATCGCGGAAGAACTGTTTGAGCGCTACGGCCACGACAAATACTACGACATCGCTGTGGAAATAGAGCGAGTATGTGAGGAGCTGCTGGGGCCGAAGGGGATTTATCCGAATGTGGATTTCTACTCAGGGTTGGTCTACGCCAAGTTGGGGATCCCGGAAGATTTGTTTACGCCGGTTTTTGCCATTGCTCGTGCGGCGGGGTGGTTGGCCCATTGGCGGGAGCAGTTGTCGGATAATCGGCTGTTCCGACCGACACAGGTCTACACTGGCGAACGGAACCAACGCTATATCCCTCTGGCGGAGCGGGGTTGAAGTCTGTTGAGGTCTATTTGACAGGCGACAGAGCCGGGATCCAAACTCAATAAGGTCTAAATTGTGTGTGAGGTGGTGCTTTGAGTCTTTTGGACTCTCCCCTTTGGCGGGATGGATTCACCCTATTTTTGAGCATTGTGGTGCAAGCGATGCCATTTTTGCTCTTGGGGGTCTTTCTCTCGGGGCTGCTGGCGGTGTTTGTGGATGGATCCCAGTTGGCCCGCTTTTTACCCAAAGGCAAGGTGGGCAGCGCGGTGGCCGGTGGAGCCTTGGGGTTCTTTTTCCCGGTGTGTGAATGTGGCAACCTACCCGTGGCCCGTCAACTGGTGCTGAAAGGGATCCCTCCCCATGTGGCGGTGGCCTTTCTGTTGGCGGCGCCGGTGTTTAACCCGGTGGTGATTTTCTCCACTTGGATCGCCTTTCGCGCCATGCCGGAGATTGTACTTTACCGGATTCTCTTTTCCTTTGGGATCGCGGTGGCCATTGGCTTGCTCTTTAGCCTGCAAAAAGATCTCCAACCGTTATTGCACCCGGCGGTCTGGCGGGAACTACAGCGTAACACCGCCCCAACAGATGCCTTAGCCACGTCCACAAGCTCTTCACTACTTCAAGGGGGCACGTTCTGGCGCGGAGCTCGACCCACACCAGCTCAGCCTGCCCCTGCTGGATCCCTGTTGACCCTACAAACCGCGGAGGAAGTTTACCAATCGGCCCTAGCTGCTCCCCCCCGCCTACCTTGGCAGCAAAAAAGGTCTGTGCTGCTGCAAACTTGGGCCAGAGAGATCCGCGAGCTGGGATCCGTGCTGATTTTGGGTTCGGCGATGGCGGCCTTGATTCAAACGGTGATCCCCCGTTCATTCCTGTTGGATTATGGCCAAGATGCGCTGGTGTCGATCTTGATCATGATGGCGCTAGCAGCGATCATCTCCATTTGCTCGACGGTGGATGCCTTTTTTGCCCTTTCTTTTGCGGCCACCTTTACACCGGGATCCCTGTTGGCGTTTATGGTGTTTGGGCCGATGGTGGACTTAAAGGCAATTGGTCTGATGCTGACTTTGTTCAAGCCAAGAGCTATTTTTTATCTGGTGATTTTGACGCTTCAGTTCACGTTGGTGGGGGCTTTGGCCATCAACTACTACGGTGGTTAAACAAATCAGGTGAACAGATCCTTTTTCAAAATGGTTTAGGTGCTACTCCCCCCCACCTGTTGAATCAGGGCGGCCACCAAGCCCGTCCAGCCCGTCTGATGGTTGGCCCCGAGGCCACAGCCGCGATCTCCATGGAAATACTCGTAGAACAGGATCAAATCCCGCCAATGGGGATCCGTTTGAAAGAGGGCATACTCTCCGTGGAAGGGCCGCCGGTCAGTCTGGGGATCCCGTTCAAAAATGCGGATTAACCGACGCGAGATCTCATCCGCCACTTGATCTAAGTGCATCCACTGGCCGGATCCGGTTGGGCATTCCACCTTGTAATCTTCTCCCAAGTAGCGGTGAAATTGCCGCAGTGATTCGATAATCAGATGATTCATCGGGAACCAAACCGGGCCGCGCCAATTGGAATTGCCCCCGAACATGCCGTTGTCAGACTCAGCGGGGGTGTAATCGACCCGGTGCTGCTGGGATCCCACATAAAAGGTGTAGGGGTGCTCAGCATGATAGCGGGATAGGGAACGAATGCCGTAGGGGCTAAAAAACTCCGATTCATCCAGCATCTTCTGCAGAATCAGCCGTAGCTTGTCAGGGTTGACGATAGACAGTAGGGTCTTGTCCCCTGAGCCGTGTTGCGACGTTTGCACCAGCGTGTGAATACATTGCCGCAGCTTGGGGCGGTTGCTCATGAACCAGTCAAAGCGCCGTTTGAACCCCGGGAACTGAACGAAGATCTCCGGCTCCAAGACCGCCACGGCAAAAATTGGAATCAGGCCGACCATCGAACGAACTTTCAGGTGATGGCGCTCATTTTGAGGGGTGTGCAGCACATCGTAGAAAAACTGATCCCCTTCATCCCAAAGATTGACGCTATCCCCCATATGGTTCATGGCATCGGCAATATAGAGGAAGTGCTCGAAAAATTTGCTGGCAATATCCTCATAAGCGGGGTTGCTTTTGGCCAACTCCAGAGCAATGGTCAGCATATTCAGGCAATACATGCCCATCCAACTGGTGCCATCCGATTGCTCCAAATAGCCGCCGGTGGGCAGCTCGGAGCTGCGGTCGAAAATCCCGATATTATCTAGCCCCAGAAAGCCCCCCTGGAAGACGTTGTTGCCATCATTGTCTTTGCGGTTCACCCACCAGGTGAAGTTGAGGAGTAGTTTCTGAAACACCCGCTCTAGGTAGTCGGTATCTCGGTGGCCGTAAAATTCCTGCTCAATTTGGTAAACGCGCCAGGTACCCCAGGTATGAACGGGTGGGTTGACATCGCTGAAGTGCCATTCATAGGCGGGCATTTGCCCATTCGGGTGCATGTACCACTCGCGGGTGAGGCGATCCATCTGCCGTTTGGCAAAGCCGGGATCCACCATGGCTAGGGGCAACACATGAAAGGCCAAATCCCAGGCGGCGTACCAGGGAAATTCCCATTTGTCGGGCATGGAGAGGATGTCGTCGTTGAATAGATGCTGCCACTCGATGTTGCGGGCCTTTTGCCGGTAGGGGCGGGGATGGGCGGGATCCCCTCGCAGCCAATCTTCAATCACGAAATGGTAGTACTGCTTGGTCCAGAGCAGCCCGGCAAAGGCTTGTCGTTGAATCTGCTGGCGGTCGCCACTGCAGCCTTTGGGCACAAAGGTTTGATAAAAGGCATCGGTTTCTTGTTGGCGGGCTAGAAACACCTGCTCAAATTCCGCTCCAAAGGGATCCCGGATATCGGGCCGGTCTGTAAGGCGCAGTTGGATGATTTGGCACTTTCCCGGTTGCACCAGCAGTTGATAATAGGCTGCCGCTTTGCTGCCAACTCGGTCGGGGTTAATGACTGCGTGCTCCTGCTCAATCACATAGCGATGAAAGGCATCTTTGACGTAGGGCGTCGGGTTGGCATGGTGATAGACAGCCGCGTAGTTGGTCTCATTTTCCGTGAACAACAGGTTGCGATATCCGTTGTCAGTTTGTGCGTACAGCCACCGTTTGCCGAGGCTGGGGAAGAAGGGATCCGGTTCTGCACGGCGATCTTCTGCTTCGATCAGGGCAAAGGCATCATCACTGGGCATTTGGCGCAGCTGCGGTCGGATCCGGCCTTCATCCCAAGACCAGATGTTGCGAAACCAGAGGGTGGGCAGCAGGTGGAGAGGAGCAGGGGTGGAGCCGCGGTTGACCACCTCAATGCGGATCAGCAGATCTTCAGGGCTGGCTTTGGCATAGGTAACAAACAGGTCGAAGTAGGCATTGCCCTGAAAAATGCCGGTATCCATCAGCTCAAACTCGGGGTCATGATAGCCGCGCCGCCCATTTTGTTCCACCAAGCTTTGATAGGGAAAAGCCTGTTGCGGGTACTTGTAGAGGTAGCGCATATAGGCATGGCTGGGGCTGTTGTCCAGGTAAAAGTAGTAGTCCTTAACATCCTCGCCGTGGTTGCCCTGGGGGCCGGTGAGTCCAAACAGGCGCTCCTTGAGGAAGGGATCCCCTTCGTTCCAAAAGGCGAGGGCAAAGCACAGCCGTTGGTGATTGTCCGAAATGCCGGCAATGCCATCTTCTCCCCAGCGGTAGGCGCGAAAGCGGGCGTGGTCATGGGGAAAATAGCTCCAGGCATCGCCAGTCTCGCTGTAGTCTTCCCGCACCGTACCCCATTGCCGTTCACTCAGGTAGGGGCCCCAGCGCAGCCAGTGGGCTTTACGAGCCTGATGGTCGGCAAGGCGTTGCAGTTCCGCATTCATGGTGGTCATTCCCTATCTTGACGGCAGGCACAGATCCGGTTGGGATCCAACGGGAGGGTCAACGGGTTAGGCAGACCAAGCTTCCCGAAAATCGGCGTAGAGGGTGAGGCCGCCATCGATATAAAGGATAAAGGGTCTGCCCGGTGATGTAGGCGGCTTCATCGGAGGCCAAAAAGGCGGCAGCAGCGGCCATCTCGGCGGCAGTACCAGCCCGGCCCATGGGAATGTGGCTTTCCACCACGGCTTTTTGTTCCGGGTTCTGTACCCAGGCCTCATTGATCGGGGTGATGGTGGCGCCAGGGGCAATGCCATTGACGCGGATCCCGCGACCGGCATATTCCAAGGCCAAGCTGCGGGTCAGGTTGCCCATGCCGCCCTTGCTGAGGGAATAGGTGAGATAAAAGGGGCGGGGAATGATCTCATGCACACTGGACACATTGATAATCACGCCGAATCCTCGCCCAAGGAAATGCTTGAGGGCTTCTCGGGCACAGAGAAAGGAACCCCGCAAGTTGACATTAAGGATGCGATCGTACTCCTCCAGGCTGATCTCGTGGGCAGCCCGTTCCGTTTGGATCCCGGCATTGTTGACGAGGATATCCAGGTGGCCCCAGCGTTGAATAACCTGCTGAACCAGATGGATGACATCGGCTTCTTGGGAGACATCCCCCTGAATCAGCAGCGATTGCACATGGCAGGCTTCCACATCCCCGCACACCTTTTGCATCATGGCGGCCTGGGTGTCCTCGGCTTCCTGGAGGCTTTTACGGTAGTTAATGGCAACGTTGCAGCCCTCCTGGGCAAAGCGGAGGGCAATCGCCTGGCCTATGCCGGAACTGGCCCCGGTCACCAATACCGTTTTTCCTGCGAGTCCCTGCATGGTTCTCCTGGCGCAACGCCAGCCCTATTCTAGGCTTAGGCGCTGAGGTTCAGGGCAGAGCGGCCCGCCGGGATCCCGTCAGATGATCCAAAGTTTCGACCCGGACAAATCCGATCACCTCCAATTGGCCGGATCCCACTTCAAGGTTCAGGACTCGCAGGAGGATCCCGAGATCTTCGAGTTCTTTCAGGTTGAACACCTCGTTGAGCCCGCCCAGAAACGCCTCTGAAATTTCATCGGGTACCCGCACAGAGGCAACCACAAACTCCGGATCCTGGAGCCTCAGGCTTTGTCCCCCTTCGACCCGGATCCCGGCATTGAACGCCACATCAATAGACTGCTCCACTTCGCCGCTGCGCTCCACCAAAATGGCGGAAAGCTGGATGCGGTTGGGATCCAACAGCTCAATGCGGGGCTGACGCAAATCAAAACGGCTGGGTTCTTCTTGGCGTCCGCCAAAGGGCAAATCTGCCTCAATGTTCTGGAATTGGCTTAGCACCTCTGGTGAGTTGAGGGCAGCATTCAAGTCGTCCTCCCGCACCACAATGCGCACCGCTGCCTGCAGGGGCCGCTCCAACCGCAAGGGATCCCCTTGAAATGAGGAAGGGTTAATCGCTAGGGCATCGGTTTCTAGCTCCAAAACATCAACACGAGGAAAAGGTGCTCGATACAATCCTCGTCCGGCTATCAATAGGCGATCTGCCTCGCCATTCAGGAGGCGATAGTTGGGCTGACTTTGGATACGCACCTCCAGCACTTCCGCCCGATCCAACTGATCTAGCAAAAGCTGCCGCGCCGACTGATCCGCAAGATAGCCCGCTCCACCCCCTAGCCCCGCCAATAACCCCAACAGACCCGCCAGGATCTCCATGTGCCATGTGCCAATGTGGACTCAACCCAGGTTAGCAAGCGGGATCCCAAGTGGTAGAAAGGTCAATGAACCACCTTGAGGGAGCTGGCTTCAATGGGACGGTTGCCCATGAAGGTTTTAACAATTTTCAAGCCATCGACCATCACCGGGCGATTCGGCATACGGTCATTGAGGAATTTAACCTCAGAGGCGGCAGTAGGTCGTCCCTCACCCCAAGTGTCTAGCACTTTGAGGGTTGAAGCAGTAACAGGGCGTCCCTCAGCGTAGTAGTCCACCACCTTCAGGCTGGAAGCCCCAATAGGACGCTGGTCAATCCCAATTTCAGTAAATTTGACGGAGCTCGTAAACACCGGTGGGCCCATATACTGGCTGGGTTTGCCTTGGGGAGCCATTGGCACCTGAGCTGGAACCGAGGCCTGGTCAGCAGGCAAAGGAGCCAAATTAAGGCCGTTACCAGATCCGGTGGGAACTTCTTGCTCTGGTAGGGTGCTGGAATGACCATTACGAGCAGCCATGGGAATCTCCTAAATTGACGGGATGGGAAGTCGAGACGGGGTTGGGCTCGATGCGGTACTGCAAAAGGAAAAGGGCTTGGATACTCGCCACCCCCCAAGAGCACGGAGGCAGTGAAGTAGGGATCCCCGATTCTAAAGATATTCTGAAGGATATGCCAATATTCTAAACCAAAGTTAAGCCAAAGTTGAGGCTGGAATCCGGTTGTTACCACCTCTCTCCAATGAGTTGCGGGCAGTTGCGGGGATCCCTCTGAACAGAGCCAGAAATAGGCGATACACTACACCTGGAGTGATTCAGGGGTGAATGGATGGCAGGCATCCACCATCTGCGCTGCTACATGTGCTGGGCTAGCGGGGCTGCACCGGCTCTTTTGGCTTTGCTGCTGTTGTCGGGCCAAGCTGCTCAGGCCAGCCAAGCATCCGCTTCAGAGCTTCAACCTCAGTTCGACTTAAATATTGTTCGCTCTCGGACTTTGCCCTGGCAACGGCCCCCGATGGTCTTTGAGCCGGCGGATCCTTCTAATCTAGAGGGGTTGGCGGATGAGGCAGAGCATCCTTTCTTGGAGTTCACTCTGGAGGAGAGCAACACCGCCATTGCTCTTTTTGGCTGTGATTGTCCTGCCCATTTGAATCAGCTCCGGCGGATGCGCGGCTTGCCGTTGCTCTAGGGATCCCTCTTGCTCTATCCAGAATCAGAACTCCTAAAACAGAGGGCAAACAGAGGGCGCAGATCCCGTCTGTTCAAGGCAGTACCGGTAGCACCGGCAAAATTTCAATTTCGGTACGTTGGGTTTGGTTCGGCTGGCCTGGCGGCAAAATCCGTCCGCCAGATCCCTGGGGGGCAGTTTGGGCGGTTGGGCGAATCATGCCGTGTTGGGCAATCAGTTGGTTAAGGCGGGCGATGCGCTCCGGCACGGGTGGATGGGTACGAAGAAAATCCGGCAGGGAGCCCCGGGATTGCAGCTTGGCCAGAAATTGCGGCATGCCCTGTGGGTCAAATCCGGCTTGATAGGCGGCCCATAGACCTTTTTCATCAGCAATAAACTCGTTTTCACGGCTTTGCGGTCTTCGTACCCCGACCTCTAGGGCCAGAGCCGCCAAGTTGTTGTTGTTCACCCCCAATAGTTGTGCCCCAAAACGGGCCGTGGCAGCCTGTTGCAGTTGTTGCAGTCCATGGCGCTCGCTAATGTGGGCTACTTCGTGGGCCAATACGGCGGCGATTTGGTCATCGTTGTCGGCAGCTTGCAGGGCGCCGGTGGTGATATACACAAAGCCCCCCATCGTGGCAAAGGCGTTGATGGTGGGATCCTCAACCACCTGAAAGGTATAGGGCAATTGGGGCCGTTCGCTGTGGGCTACCACCCGCTGGCCGATGCTATTTACCCGGCTCACCCAGTAGGGATCCGAACTGAGGCGGATATCCCCCCGACTTTTCAGGTGCTGATCGATCTGGCGACCCAGGCTCACTTCTTGGGCATCGTTCAGTTGGCTCACCTGCATCAGCTGCACCCCCTGCAGCAACAAGCGCCCCCAGTCTTGGGCTTGAGCAGGGGATCCGATTAGGGATCCCATCACCAGCAGGGCTACCCCAGAACGAACAGGCCAAGTCGATGGGCAGGTTTGAAGCATCGAGATGCCTCCTTGAAAGGTCTTACCCTCAAGCTAACGATTCTCTGCCCCGATAGAATGACTGCAAAGTCGAAATCCCTCTGCCATGAAGGGTACATGAAGGGTAAATGTTGAGAAATCCGCCACCTTCGGTTGTTCCGAGGAGTAGGATAGGACTTCATTGGGTCTCAACTCATTCCCACCTTTTAACGCTTAGCTGGCAGTGCCATCTCCGTCACAATGGGATCCCCTGCATTGAACTCTGAAGTCTTTGAGTCGCTCCTAGCAGCCCAACGGAATTTGGCGGCAGGAAGCGTCTCTTTCCGTTCCGACTCTCAAGGCATCCATCTGCACTTGCCCGCCGCCATGGACTGGGAAGAAATCTGGGAAAGCCTGATTTGGCAGTTGCGCAGCCGCAAACCCTACTGGGCCGGAGTAGCTCCCCTCACCCTCTGGAGCCAACAGTGGGAGCTGGATTTGCCTACGTTACAAACCCTTTCGGCCCTCTTATCTCAACATTGTTTGCAATTGTGGCGGGTACAAACCGCGGCCCGCTCGACGGCGATCGCAGCGGCCACACTGGGCTATTCTGTGGAACAATCTTCTCCTTTGGAGACGATTCCCCCTGCTCCGCCAGATACCACGCCTCTGTATTTGCGCTCTACGGTGCGCTCCGGCACGGCTGTCCGTCATAGTGGCTCAGTCTTTTTGTTGGGGGATCTCAACCCTGGGGGGGAGATCATCGCTGGGGGGGATATTTGGGTGTGGGGACGGCTGCGGGGGGTAGTTCATGCCGGGGCCAATGGCGACGAAAAGGCCCTGATCTTGGCTTTACAATTGGATCCCACTCAGCTGCGTATTGCCAACCAAGTGGCTCGTCCACCGGAAGGGGGATCCCTGCTCAACACCCCCGAGGTGGTTTACTTACAGGATAATGCCATCTGCATCGCCAGCATTCAGGATTTTCTGCGGAGAGAGGTATGAGCCGAATCATCGTCATGACCTCCGGTAAAGGTGGAGTCGGCAAAACCACAGTAACGGCCAACTTGGGCACAGCCTTGGCGCGGATGGGTCGCTCGGTGGTGGTGGTGGATGCGGATTTTGGCCTGCGCAATATGGATCTGTTGCTGGGGCTGGAGAATCGGGTGGTATACACGGCCCTGGAGGTGATCGCCGGGGAATGTCGCCTCGAACAAGCCCTGGTGAAAGACAAGCGCACCCCCAATCTTTCGTTGTTGCCAGCCGCCCAAACCCGCAACAAAACAGCCGTCAGCCCCGATCAAATGCGACAACTGATCGATAAGCTCTCCAGCAGTCATGACTATGTGCTGATCGACTGCCCGGCTGGGATCGAACAGGGGTTTCGCAATGCGATAGCCGGGGCCAATGAAGCGATCATCGTCACCACTCCTGAGCTGTCGGCAGTGCGGGATGCGGATCGGGTGGTGGGCCTGTTGGAGGCAGCCCAGATTCAATCAACAAGGTTGATCGTCAATCGTCTGCGCCCAGATATGGTGGCTGCTAGCCAGATGATGTCGGTGGAGGATGTGGTGGAAGTGCTGGCGATCCCGTTGGTAGGGATTGTGCCGGAAGATCGCGAGGTGATCGTCTCCACCAACAAAGGCGAGCCTCTGGTGCTCTCGGCCAACCCTCCCCTGGCAGCTCAGGCGTTACAGCGCATTGCCCGCCGATTGGAAGGCGAAATTGTGGACTTCCCGAATGTAGCCAGTTTGGGGGAGTCGTTTTGGGAAAAGGCCAGACGATTTTTGAATCAAAAGGTGATTTGAGTGGCTTTTTGACCGCTGTTGAACTAGTTTTCTCTGGATTATCCCGATTGAATGGCGATTTTGATTTGTTAGTAACCTAGTACCCACCAAGCCTATGCTCCTCGATTTTTTGGATCAGCTTTTTTCCCGGCACCCCGGTAGCAGCCGTGACCAAGCCAAGCAACGGTTGAAGCTGATCCTGGCCCACGACCGCGCCGATCTCACCCCAGCCGCCCTAGAGTCGATGCGCCTAGAGATATTGGGGGTGGTGTCGCGCTATGTGGAGCTGGACTCCGAGGGGCTGCAATTTAATCTGGCCACGGAAGAGGGGACAACAGCCTTAATTGCCAACCTACCGATTCGCCGCGTTAAACCCTTGGAGGTCAGCCTCAGCTCCGAAGGAGAAGGGATCTAAGCCGCCCATCCCACCCACCTTGTCCCAACTCAACGGCGCTGTCTGCCACCGTCAAGGCGCTATCCGGGAGATGGGCTTTCTGGAGCATCCAGATCACCTGGATTGATCTGGATAATTTGTGGGCTCAGGAGGCTAACCTTCTGAGGGTTCCCGATGGCCGGCGGTTGAGGCTGTCCTCGGCCTGAGCTACCTTGTAATGAAGTGCGACAGCAATGTCACATTCGGTTCTGAATGATGTCTTTCTTTGCTCACACCTTTGTCTGGCCAGCTCTGGAGCCCCCCGCAACTGAACCATCCAGTCATCAAGCCGTTAATGCTACGCATGATGCTATGCATTGCCTGCGCGACCGCTTACGTGATCGCGACAGCGGGACGGAGTCCTCGCTAAGGGAGGTTGAGCCTCAGCATGGAAAACTCATTTGAGCTAACGATCCTGTTTACGCTGGCCTTGGTGGCTGGGATCGGAGCTCAGGTGCTGGCCAATTTTGTCGGTGTGCCCAGCATTGTTTTCCTGTTGCTGTTTGGCCTGTTGCTGGGGCCAGATGGCTTGAGCTTGGTGCATCCGCAAACCATGGGATCCGGGCTGGAGGCGCTGGTGTCTCTGGCGGTGGCCCTGATCTTGTTTGAGGGAGGCCTCAACCTCAGGTTGCAACGCCTGAATCAGGTTTCCGATAGCTTGCGCAATCTGGTGCTGTTTGGATCCCTGCTCACCTTGGTGGGGGGGGCGGTAGCGGCCCACTATTTGGGGGAATTCCCCTGGCGACTGGCCTTTTTGTTCGGATCCCTGGTGGTGGTGACGGGGCCGACAGTGATTAACCCGATCCTGAAACGGGTGCGGGTGGATTCGGCGGTGAGCACCCTTTTGGAGGGGGAAGGGGTGTTGATCGATCCGGTGGGGGCGATCCTGGCGGTGGTGGTGCTGCAGGTGGTGCTCTCCGGCCATCCTAGTTTTTTGATGGCTCTGGAACAGTTGTCCAGCCGGTTGGCGATTGGGGCGGCGGTGGGGGCGCTGGGGGGCTGGCTGATGGGATCCTTCCTGCTCTGGTCACGGCAATTTCTAACGGAGGATTTGCGCAACTCAGTGGTGCTGGCGGGGGCACTGGGGGTGTTTGTCTTGGCCCAGTCGTTGCGGTCTGAAGCAGGGCTGATGGCGGTGGTGCTGGCGGGGCTGGTGGTACGGCAAAAGGCGGCGATTGCCGAGCGCAGTGTGCGGCAGTTTCACGGCCAGTTGGTGGTGGTGGCGATCTCGGTGCTGTTTATTCTCCTCACCTCTACCCTCTCCATCAAGGCGGTCTTTGCCTTGGGCTGGGGATCCGTGGCTACGGTGGTCTGCCTGATGCTGTTGATCCGCCCCTTGAGCATTTGGCTCTGTACCCTGAGCAGTGACCTCAACTGGCGCCAGAAACTGTTCGTTGCCTGGTTGGCTCCACGGGGCATTGTGGCAGCTTCAGTGGCCTCGTTGTTTGCCATCTTGTTGACAGAGCGCGGCATTACCGGGGGGGACGCCCTCAAGGCGCTAGTGTTCCTGACAATTTCTCTGACGGTGACAGTACAGGGGTTAACCGCCGCTTGGGTAGCTCGTTGGTTGGGCTTGGATCAGGGCAGCTCCACCGTGATCATCGGCGATCATCCCCTCACCAGCCAGTTGGCCCAGTTGATGCGTTCTCTCAACCAGACGGTGGAAGTGATCCCGTTGTTGTCAGCGCAGGGATCCCCCAAAAATGGGCAAAATGGCTCCAAATCCAATCGTTCAGCTGCCGATTCAGCCCACACGGGGGCAGAGGCCAACGGCACCTCCAGCAAAAGCAGCGAAAAACTGTCTCTCACCGAGGCCAAAAGTACGCCCAGCAATGGCAGACTGCCGGAAGACCCCCCGAGATCAGAATCAGCCCCCGGATCCCTGCAGGAGGCGGTGCTGAGCGAATCGGCCCTGTTGAAGGCGGATATCGAATATGCGGAAACCCTGCTGATCATGACCCTGAACCCACAGGTGAACTGGGCCATTGCCGAGCTGATGGTCAAGCTCTCAGTTTCTGCCACCATTTGGACGGTGTTGCTCCCCGATATGCCGATTTCAGAAGGGATCCGCACCCTACAAAATCCTTTCCCACAACTGCAGCGCTGGGCCAGCTATGTGGAAGCCAACCGAACTGAGCTGCGCTCCATCACCTTGCCCACTTTGGCAGATTTGGGTCTGGACACTACCGACCCCAACTTGAGTTTTACGGCGGCCAAAGAATCCATCTCGGCAGCCCGAGCCACCCTGCTCAACCCCTTCTCTGCTCAGATGGGCCTAGGGGATCCCGTTTTGGAACGGCTACGGGATCAGTTTGCTTACCGGATTAAGGCAGATTTGTGTTTGCCGCTATTGCTGTTGCGGCCTCAACGGCTGGGGCGCTGGTTGCGCGGCGGCGGGGTGCGGGTCAGCGGCGATTTGTCTCAGCCAAGTCGGGCTTTCTATCTGCCGGAACCGGAGATCTGGCGACGGGGGGATCGCATCTATTACCTGGAGCGCATTTCCAGCCCGGTGGATGCGGCTGGCAAAGCCAATACCCTGACGGCAAAAGAGTCAGAACCCCTAACGGAAGACCGGGATCCGCTCGGGTCGGAGCCTTTGCCCCAGTACGTAGATGGAGTCAAGCTGCATTTTGATCTTTAGATTTGAGTGGATCTTTGAGTGAGCTTTGGCAGAAATGCTCCCCCCCTCTCAACTGTCTGGGGCGCTGGCTGAGCGGGGGATCCCGAGGGTGGTGATGTAAAGGGCAGCCTCTGAGGTCGGGATCCCGAGCACCTCGTTGACTTGGTTGTCGAAAAACCCGGCAATGCCGCTCACCCCGAGTCCCAACCCAATAGCTGCCAGGTTCAGCCGTTGTCCCAAATGCCCAGCATCCAGGTGCAAGTAGCGATAGGCCCGTTCCCCATAGCGCACCACCGCCTTGGCCAAATCTGCGGTGTGAAAAACGATCGCCGCCGCGTCCCGGCCTAGTTCTTGCCCCAAGCACAGTTGGAAGATCTCACTGCGGAAATTTTTGAAGCGAATCTGCCGCAGTTCTTGTGCTTGTACCGCGTAGTAGTAGCACCCCGGCTCCAGCCCCTCCACGCCATTGGCCACCACAAAGGTCTCCACCAAGCTGCGATCAAAATAGTCGGGGGCACCATCCAGCCCCTGGGCGGTATAGTGTTCCGGGTGATAGGTGAAATCTAGGAGTGCCAGCAGTCGGTGCAGTGGCAGGTCTTCGCCGGTGAAGTGGCGGGTAGAGCGCCGTTTTAGGATGCTGCGCACCAATTCTTGGAGGTGTTGTCCCCAATCGATGGGCTGAGTGGCGGTACTGACTCGCAGACAAAAGGGGAAGTTGTATTTGTCCGCAGGCGGTTCAGCAGAGGCTACAGGCTGGAGTAAGCGGGCCAGGGATCCGCTCTCGATCCGGCTCACCCGGTGCAAAAATGGCAACCAGTCCCCATCCTGCAGCTCAGGTACATGGGTCACCGTCGGGGAACTGAGAGCCGTGAACTCACTGACGGGCCACTGAGACATCTCTTGGGGTTCATCGGCAGGGGTTGGTTGCCACAGATCCAACAACGGAATGACCACCAAGGCGCCTTCTTGTTGGGGATTCAAAAACAGCAGTTCCTCCACGATTTGGTCGCAAAAACCTCCCAAGAGATAAGCTCGGTAACCGGTGAGGTTGGCCGCCAACTCGATATTGCCCAGTAGATGGCCGCTATCCAGGCAAATGCGGCGATAGGCTCGATCCTCGTAGCGCCAGGCGGAGCGAAAAAATACTGCCGAAACCACCAGAGCCAGCGAACATTGGCTCAAGATCGTGGCTTCCGCACAGCCGGCCTGCAAGCGTTGCCAGCGGCTTTCATCCCAAAACCGCACCAGGCTGTGGCTGCGCACCTGATAGTTGTACAGACCTTCCGGGATCCCTGCCACCCCTTGTGAGATCAGGTATAGTTCAGCCGGATATAATCCTCCCGCCGATGGGGCGGCCCGCATATAGAAAGGTTGGTTGGCATAGGGGAGCACCAAAGTTACCCCATAGCTGAAGTACAACAACTGCGACAACCGCCGCCGATGCCATAGCGCCAACTGGGATAGCTCCTCGCCTGGGGGCTGCGATTCCGGCTCTGGCCCACCCTGCTGCAAATGGGTGCGTAGATCCAGCATTGTGCCTACCCCAGCGGGATAGTCTTTGTAGGGTTGCGGCTGACGACTCCAATCCAGTTGGCGAGTGTTGCGGGCCAGTCCTTCCGGGGAATATTTGGTGAACTCGTGGTAGAGCAAACTGGCACAAGCGGTGGGCTCAGACATGGCGAGAAGGAGAAGAGAAGGACAAAAGCCAAGGGCGGAGGATTCCAGAGGATTCCATAAGTGTACCGTTCTCCTCAGGAAAGCCAGCGACCACTGGGGATGAGTAAACACCCCTGCACCTGCTCTGCTCGGCCCAAGTAGATCCAAGCAAAGGTGCCACTATCCAGGCGCAACCATTGCCGCTCGTACACCCGCGGATGTTCTTCCAGGGCATCCAAGCGGGACAACAAGGCTAAAGGAATGCGGTAACCCTCGCCGTAAAGGCGATTTTGTCCGGGAATAGCCATCGGGTAGGGGCCGAGATCGTAGAGATCGATCCCACTTAGGCTATCTTCTTGCAGGAATTCAGCCCCGCTCATCAGGCTGTGATACTGGCCGCCCCGCAGCAGGGATCCGTAGACAAAAACCTCCGTCGTCGATTGCCGCTCCATCGCTAGGGGTTGAGATCAGGGAGATTGAGCCCATTTTTGGCCGATACGCGGTTCGGATCCCGCCAGCAACCGCTCAATATTGCGCCGATGGGTGGTGACTACATATGCTCCCCCCGCCAAGGCAAACAACAGATAGGGCAGGGGCTGAGCAGTCACCCACATCAACACGGGAGCGGACACTGCCGCCAGAATAGAACTGAAGGAAACAATGCGGGTGAGGGTGATCCCCAGCAGCCACACCCCAAAAATCGCCAAGGCCACCGGCCAAGCCATGGCTAACAAAATGCCCAGGCTAGTGGCCACCGATTTGCCCCCCTTGAAGCCCAGCCAACAGGAGCGGCTATGGCCGATCATCGCCAGCAAAGCGGCCAACACCACCCACCACGGGGATCCCAACGCCCACCCCAAACCAACTGCGGCTGCTCCCTTGAAAGTATCCACCAGCAACACCAGTAGCGCTGGCCCTTTGCCCAAGGTGCGCAACACATTCGTTGCCCCCGTAGAGCCGGATCCCTGTGTGCGGATGTCGATGCCCCCCCACCAAAGCCCCGCCCAGTATCCAGTTGGGATTGAGCCGAGGAAGTAGCCACCGACCACAGCAAGGAGAACCAAAAGAGGTGCAGACATGGCCAAGTCTTGAATGCTCCCACCTCACTTTGCCATATTCTTTGCCTCAAGACGGCTGAAAACCACGGACTACCCCAAATACAGCTCCCCCGCAACCTCCTGCAAGAGAAAAGAGATTCTCGAAAAGATTTATGACAAATCTCGGAATTATCATCTTCTCGAAACAGGATCCCTCTGAGATAATCAACCCAGGAGGACAATTTCTTGGGTGTTTTTTCTAACACTTAAGATACCAGTAAAATAATTTACTAAGCAGCTTTTTCTGACGAGATCATCATCCATTAAGGAATCGATTGTGAAGAAATACATTGCTGAGGGCTTCGGCACCTTCTGGTTGGTTCTGGGCGGCTGTGGCAGTGCTGTTTTGGCGGCTGCTTTCCCAGACTTGGGCATCGGATTGCTGGGGGTTTCTCTGGCCTTTGGGTTAACCGTTTTAACCATGGCCTACGCCATTGGTCACATATCTGGGTGCCACCTGAATCCGGCAGTTTCAGTGGGCTTGTGGGCTAGTGGCCGCTTCCCCACCTATCAAGTGATTCCCTACATCGTTGCCCAGGTAATCGGCGGTATTGTAGCGGGCGGAATCCTCTTTTTGATCGCCAGTGGTCAGCCGGGGTTCAATGTCTCGGCGGGGTTTGCCTCCAATGGATATGGGGAGCATTCGCCGGGGGGCTATTCACTGTTGGCCGCTCTGGTGTGTGAAGTGGTGATGACGATGATGTTTTTGCTGGTCATCCTCGGCGCCACCGACTCCCGCGCTCCGCAGGGGTTCGCCCCGATCCCCATAGGCTTTTGTCTGACCTTGATTCACCTGATCAGCATCCCTGTGACCAATACCTCTGTGAATCCGGCCCGCAGTACGGGGGTGGCCCTGTTTGTCGGTGATTGGGCGGTGGCCCAACTGTGGTTGTTCTGGGTGGCTCCGATCATCGGCGCACTGCTGGGATCCCTGATCTACAAGGTCATTAGTGGTGAGGTGGAGCTGCCGCCAGCAGAGGTGGGTACCCAGCCTCAGACCTAGACGAACAACCCCTAGGCTGTGTTTAGCAGGGGCGAAACTCCTTAAGGGGCGGTCAAACAGGCGTTGTGTGGGCAAAATGAGGATGCTAGCCTGTTGCCAGAGATGCCCTCAGCCCCTTGTATGCCTAGTACGCGCATCCCCGACAGTTTCACAGGCCCCCTCTCACAGGTGTTACAGGGCTTGGTGCAGGACTCGTACTTGTTTCGCAGCTGGGATCCCGTTGCTTTGGCAGGGGAGCTGAAGGTTGAAGCCCATCAAATTGAGAAGTTCTACGCCAGCCAGTCTCTTTTTACCGCTTTCCAACCGGAAAAATCTCTACAGAACCTCTATGTTGTGCTTGCCGGTGGGCCGATCATCATCCGCAGCAGCCCTCTGGATCGTATCATCGGCATCAATTACCCCGGTAGTTGCTTGGGCATGCGCAATTTGCCCTTCAGCTACGGCCTGTTAGACTATGCCTTTCCCAGCTTGGTGGAAGCCTACAAAACCACCACAGTTCTGCGCGTTTCCCTGGAGGCGTTTCAAGAGCTGTACCGCAACCACGAAAGCCTTCAGCATCGTTACAAGCGCCTATTCGAGTTACGGGAAAAGTTTCAATATCATCTGCTCAATTGCAGCGCCTATCCCCCACAGGCAGTGGCCACGGTGCTCAAAGCCTTAGTTTACCAAGAGCAAGAGCTGGGCAACCAGCCGGATAGCTCCGGGATCTTTAGCTTCGATCTGCCCATCGACATCATCGCCCGAGCCAGCCAGCTCAACCCCCGTACCGTGGAACAAGTGCTCAAAGGCATGACCCAGGTTGGGGTGATTCAACTGCACCCAGAAGCAGGCAACGATGGCCTCTTAATTCGAGATTTGGAGCAACTGGATGAGATCTACGGCAACACCCGTGGCAAGGTGAGCTGGTGGCCCCTGAGTCGATAACTTTTGACAAAAGTTCAAACTCAAAAACTGTTGCTCCGTCAATCTCCTCAGACTCAGGCTCTAGATCAAGCGGCAATCGAGAGTTTCCCTTGGGTTTGGGGATGAACCATCGGCAACGTGAAATGGAAAGCGCTACCTTGGTTCAAACCCGCCGATTCCGCCCAAATGCGACCCCCCATTGCCTCGATGATCAATCGGCAAATAGCCAGTCCCAAGCCCGTCCCCCCCACCGAACGCCGCAGGGATCCCTCCGCTTGGTAAAACCGCTCGAAAATAGCCTGCAACCGATCCGGCTCAATGCCGCGCCCGCTATCGGCAACGGTGAACTTCACCATCCCTACCGATCCAGCAGCCGCTTCCACCACCTCGACTCGGATCCAGATCTGCCCACTGGCGGGGGTAAACTTGCAGGCATTGTCCAGCAGCTTGCGCAACACTTCCACCAGCCATTCCCCATCGGCGCTCACCATCGGTAGCCGCTTGGGCAGCACTTGCTCAATGGCGGGCAATGCCTCATGCCGACGACGGGCTTTGATGTTGCTCAGGGCCAGATCCACACATTCTTGTGCTGAAAGGGGTTCGATGTGCCAACGGATGCGACCACTTTCCAGCTTGGAGAGGGTGAGAAAATCCTGCACCAACTCCCGCAGCCGACTGGCATCCTGCAGGGCCGTATTCAACATTTCCTGGCGCATCTCCAAGGGCATATCCGGGTCGCTGGCCAAAGACTCTAAGCAAACCTGAATGGTGGAGAGGGGGGTGCGCAGCTCATGTCCTGTCACAGCGATCAGCTCCGATTTGGCCTGATCCAGAGCTTCCAGTTGCTGATTCAGCTCCCCTAGATGTTGGTAGGCTTCCGCCTGCAGAAGGGCGACCCCCACCTGATTGGCGATGGCTTCTGCCAGCTCCAGGGTGGCCGATTGCCAGCGGTGGGGTTGCTCATGGTGCAGCTCCAAGATGCCCAGTAGCCGTCCTTGGTAGAGAATTGGCATGGCCACCCAAGCGTGGATCTTGGCAGATTGCCACAGCTCTGGGCTCCCCTGTAGGCGCTGATCGCTCTCGCTGTCTTCACAGCACACTGGCTGCCCCAACTGAATGGCCTCCCGCAAAAAGGGGTTGATTTGAATCGGCCAAAGGGATCCCTTGAGGCTGCCCATCGTTAACGTGCGATACTCCTGCTCGATCCGGGCCTCAGGGGCCTGGCCATCATAGCGGTAGACCAGACACCGCCCTACTGCCGCCACCTGACCCAACTCCTGCACGGCAATGGCGAGAATATCGCCGGGATCCAAAGACTGACGAATGGCACTACTGATGCGGTTGATCAGATGTTCCTTGCGCTCTTGGGCCTGAATGGTGCGGTAGGTACGCTGCAGTTTGTATTGCCCCGCCTGTAGGTAGGTGATCAAGCGTTCCGTGAAAGGGCCGGGGTTGAGTTGGCTGGTGCTATCCGCTGGGGATCCCTCTAGGTGCTGGCGAATCGGCTCGATGCGAGGGGTCAAATCCGGTCGGTAGCTGAGGATCTTGGGTAGCAGGGCCAAAGCCGCCTGTGTAGTGGTGAGGCGATCAAAAGACCAAACCCCATCAAACTGGCGGGCCGTATCCATATCGCTGCCCCCCCAGGATTGGCTGCGCTTGATCTGTGCCCGTTCCCGGCAGACCAAGCAGGTGGTGTAACTGACATCGATGACGATTAAATGCCATTCCTGCGCCAAGGGATCTGCCGGATCAAGGGGGATGGTGTGATAGGGCAGCTCTGTTTGAGCAAAATCCGTTTCCGGGGTCGCTAATACAAAGACATCTTGGGCAACGGCACTGATGCGACGGTAACGGCGGGCCTCCTGTCGGTAGTAGCGCTCCTTCTGAAAATTGGCGAATACCCACGGGGATCCCTGACCTTGTAAGACCTGATCCTCAATGGCGTGGCTAAGGGCAACCAGAGAGGATTTGAAATACAGCTGCGGACGCAGGTGGGGCAAAGCCCCCAACAGATCGCTCAGTAGGGAAGTACGACTCTGACGGCTCTGGCGAGAGGCAGGTCTAGAGCGGGTAGAGGTCATAGCCCTATTGGCACAAAGAGCAAGTTATGGGCAAACACAGGGACATCGAAACCTTCAGGAGCAGGCTTACTGTTTAGTCTAGCGGCTGGGATCCCAGACAATGAGGAGCTTAATGAGCTGCAAGATCCAGCCGGCTTAAATTAAGGATTATGAAGTTGTGTGTGGGCCCGGGATCCCAGTATAGCCAGGAAGACGTGCAACAGATCCGACAACGGGCTATTGCCCGCCAACCGCGCCTGGGAGAATTTACCCGTCCTCAACCGCAAGAAATGGCCGCAGAGCTGGAGCTGGCCGAACAGGAATGGGGGAATCTTAGCGGCAGATGAACAGCCAGCATCAGGACTTTCAACACTACCGCCGCCATCAGTTCTACCATTTGCTTGGTCGCTACGGGATCGTCAATGGCTTTCTGGCGAGGTTGGACTTACTTTCGGGCGGAGGGCTGTCTTGGTCGTTGTTTGTGTTGCTGAGCTGGGGCTTGGCGGTTTCCCTCAAGGGCTGAAATACCTACCATACCGAGGGAGAGCGTTACGAGAAAGACTTTCACAAGTAGTAGAAGAAACGCTTAAAACATCCACATCCCTAGTACAGCCTTTTCCGACTTCACGCAGGCCCTTGAGCTAGGCAAAAAACTTTATGGAGCAAGGGATTGACCTGAATCTGCTGTATCAGGTAAGGCTGGAAAAGGCTGTAAAGCCGGTTGCGGATTCTGGGTGGAGCAGAGGTGTTATCATAGGCATCCGGTACAGGTGAGTGCCTGTGCGGGCGTAGTTTAATGGTAAAACTACAGTCTTCCAAACTGTTGTTGTCGGTTCGATTCCGTCCGCCCGCTTTTTTGCACAGCATTAACAAGTCAGTCTCAGACAAGTTCTGGCCTTTGATCAGCTATGGGTGAGAGGCGGCTTTGGAGTGGTCTAGAGTCCGATTGTTAGCCGAGGCGGATAGCGAAAGGAGTCTTGGCACGACTTTCTCTTCCCAAACCACGTTTTTGACAACCTTTTCTGAAATAACCTTTTCTTAATTAAGCAATAACCAAGAGATAATCTTTGAGAAGCATTTGTAATCTTCCTAACCTTAGAAAAATCTTGAGATCAAGAGATTGATCTTCGATCAATTTCGAGATTGCCCTAAGTCGCGGTACGGTGAATAAAGAAAAAAGTTCTCGAATTGCTTAGGAGGCTCACTGTGCGTCCTTTATCATTCTTGGCAGTGCTGTGTGGGGTTGCTTTTGTGCAGCCTTTTGTCGAGGGATCCCTGCATCCAGCGCTTGCACAGCCCTCTGGAACGTTGCGTTTGTACACCTCTCAGCCGGATGCAGATGCTCAACAGACCGCTGCTGCTTTTCAGGCTGCTTATCCAGAGATTTCTGTAGAGATTTTTCGGTCAGGTACCGAAGAAGTGATCAGCCGATTTCTGTTAGAGGCTGAAGCAGGAGCACCCCAGGCGGATATTTTGTTGATCGCTGATGCACCCACGTTTGAACTGTTGAAATCTCGCGATTTGTTGGAGCCGTACTGTAGCCCTGAGGCTGAAGCCATTGCTCCCACTTACTACGATGAAGATTGTCACTACTTCGGCACGAAAATTCTCGCCACTGTGATTGTCTACAACACTGCTTTGGCCGAACCCATCGACAGTTGGGCCGCTTTGGCGGAGGTTCCCGATGCTCAGGTGGTTATGCCTAGCCCCACCTACTCGGGTGCTGCAGCCTACAATTTAGGGGTCATCACCCGCAACCCAGCGCTGGGGTGGAGCTGGTACGAAGCGCTCAAAGACAACAATGCAGTCTTGGTTCAGGGCAATGGAGCGGTGGTGCGGAATGTGGCTGCCGGTGAGCAAAGCTATGGGATGGTGGTAGATTTTCTCGCCATCCGCAATCGTAATGAGGGATCCCCGGTGGATGTGATCTATCCCCGTGAGGGGGTGCCGCTCATCACAGAGCCTGTCGGAATCGTGAAAGGGGCGGCCAATTTGGAGGCGGCTCAAGCCTTTGTAGACTTTCTGTTGTCTCAGGAAGGGCAGCAGGTAGCTGTGGACATTGGCTATATGCCGCTCCGGGAGGATGTCACCCCTCCAGAAGGCTTTCCGGCTTTGAGTGAGCTAACGGTTTTAAGCGCTCCTGCTGCGGAGTTAGCCGAGACCCGTGAGGCGGATAAAGCTCGGTTTTCTGAGCTGTTTGGGGAGTAAAGCGGGAGGATGCCGCCAGTGACCAGTTACATAAACTGCTCGTAGACTGCTGAGGACAGGCCGAATAGACTCTTGCGAAAACGCAGCGATTTTTTCTCTGGACAGAGGAATGGGTGGAGGCACCCTGTGGCTCCCTGGCTCATGGGGGTAGCCGTTCTTCTCGCCTTCACCCATGGGTATCCCCTGCTGATGCTGATGCAGCGGGCCTTAAGCCGCGAAGGAAGGATCAGTCTCGAGAATATCCATTGGTTGCTGGAAACCTCGCGAGTTCATCTGGCACTGCGGCACAGCCTTTGGGTATCGGCGGTCTCTACAGGGTTAGCCCTCATGGGTGGCCTGGTGCTGGCAGTAATCACAACCCAAACGGACTTACCGGGTCGAGGGATCCTGCGGGTGCTCTTTTTATCTCCTTTGGTGATTCCGCCTCAGGTATTGGCCTTGGCCTGGATCCAATGGGCTGGGCCGGTCGGCTATTTGCAACAAGGGCTACGGCTGGCTTTGGGTCGGCAGGGGGCGCTGTGGAGCCTCTACACGCCGGGGGGAATCATCCTCCTTCTCAGTCTCTTTACCCTGCCGATTGTTTATTTGACCCTGGTTTCGGGGCTAAGTCGGCTCCAGAAACAGACGGAGGAAGCGGCTCGCTTGGATGGGGCTAATCTGCTGCAGGTTTGGCTCTACGTTACGTTGCCTCTGTTGCGACCTTATATCGGGGCAGCGGCGGTGCTGGCCTTTTTGGGAGCTTTGGGCAATTTCGGGATCCCGGCTTTGTTGGCGATCCCGGGACGGTACACGACCTTGCCCACCTTGCTGTACCAGGAGGTAATCAATTTTAGTGGTGATGGGTTTGGGCGCAGCGCGGCGCTGGCGGTGTTGTTTGGTTTACCGGCCATTCTCTTTCTGGGTCTACAACAGAGAGGGCGAGGGCAGGAGGGGTTGGATCCCAGTCATGAGCCCCCCGAACGGTATCGCCTGGGCTGGGAGCGCTGGTGGTGGAGCGGGATCCTGATGGGGCTGACCTTGCTGGTAATCGTCGGGCCTTTGTTGGCAATGGCGAGCACTGCCTTGCTACGGGCCTATGGACTGCCTTTGCTGTGGTCGAATCTCACTCTGGAGCATTTCCGCTTTGTGATTTTTGACCTAGAGCGAGCTCGCCGCGCCACGGTGCACAGCTTGGGTTTGGCCTCGGGATCAGCAGTACTCAGTAGCTGTATAGCGGTGATCTTGGGCTACGCTCTCACGCGATTGAAAATGCCTCTGCTGCTGGTTCTCAGCCTAATCGTGGACTTGCCCTACGCTTTGCCGGGCATTATTTTTGCGTTGTCTCTAATTTTGGTGTGGTTGCCCTCTCCCCTGCCTGGGTTAACCCTCTATGGAACCCTATGGCTAATTTTGATCGCCTATTTGGGACGGTTTTTGGCCTTTTCGTTGCAGCCGATTCAAGCTGCTTGGCGTAGCCTCGACACCAGTTTAGAGGAAGCCGCCAACATCGATGGGGCGAACCTGATCCAGAGCTTCCGCTATATTTTGCTGCCTTTGCTCACACCTGCTTTGGCAGCAGCGATGTTGTTGGTTTTTTTGCAATCTTTTGCGGAATTGACTCTGTCCGCACTCTTGGTTGGATCCGGAACTGAAACGTTGGGATGGCTGGTTTTTGGTCTGCAACAGGGGGGTTATACCCACCAAGCAGCAGCTTTGAGCACTCTCTTAGTGCTGACTTTGTTTGCTGTTGCGGCAGGGATTCACTGGCTGAAGCCAAACTCTGCCAAACTCTCAGGGGTAGAGGAGCCCCCAAGGGTTGGATAGGGATCCCATGCGTGGCCTCTCAGATCCCTATCCAGAGGCGATTCAGGTCTGGTTCAGTGCAGCCTTGTAGAGCTGAGTGGCGTAGTCTTCGAGGGTCTCGCGTAGGGCGAGGGTTTCCAGCCAAGACTCCGGGATCCCCCGCTTGCCGTAGTAGGCTCCAGCCAGTTGTCCGTAAATGGCCCCGGTGGTGTCGGCATCATCCCCCAAATTTACCGCCAGCAGAGCCCCTTCAGCAAAGCTCTCGCTGTGATAGAAGGCCCAGAGAGCGGCTTCCAAGGATCTGACCACATAGCCGGATCCCTGTATTTCCGGGGGGTGGCGCTGTCGAAAAGATCCGGCGGCAATCTCGGCGATCTCATCGGTTAGGGGTTGAGAGGCCCAGCCATCAGCAATGGGAGAGAAGTAGGGGGTCAGGAGGTCAGACTTCGGGAGCCCTTGCAGAGCCCCGAGGATCAGTCCGGCATAGTAGCGGCAGGCATCTAGACAGGTGGGGGCCGCATGGGTGGTGCGGGAACTGTCGGCAGCCCGCTGCAAGGCCAGATGGGGATCCTGCAGAAAAAACAATGGAATGGGAGCCAAGCGCATCAGGGATCCATTGCCGGCAGTTCTGGGGGAACTAGAGCCACTATAGGGATCCCCGTCCTCTAGGTAACGGGCCAAGGAACGGCTGACAGTGCCACCAATATCAAAGCAACGTCCGGTGGAACTGAGATGACCGTTCTGCCACCAGTCCACGTAGCGGTTCATTTGGTCGGCAGGATCAAACCCCTGGCAGGCAAGCAGGCTTTCCGCCAGACAGAGGGCCATCGAGGTGTCGTCTGTCCAGTAGCCGGGAGGCAAGCCAAACGGGCCGCCCCCGGTGATCTCTGTAATTGGGGTAAAAGATCCGGGGCGCTTAAACTCCAAGGTGGTTCCGAGGGCATCGCCCACTGCCAGACCCAGCAGGGATCCCCGATAGCGTTCTTGCAGGATCATTCGACCCGTTTGTCTTCTATTGGGCTTCATCGGCTCCTTCAGCAGCCTCTGGCCGCAGCAACGGAAAAGCGATCACATCCCGAATGCTAGGGGCATCACACAAGAGCATCACCAGCCGGTCGATCCCCATGCCCATGCCGCCCGTAGGAGGTAGGCCGTATTCCAGAGCGGTGAGGAAGTCTTCGTCCAGAAAATGGGCCTCTTCATCCCCGGCTGCTTTCAGGGCTGCTTGTGCCTCAAGCCGTTGCCGTTGATCCAGCGGATCCGTCAGCTCCGAGTAGGCATTGGCCGTCTCTCGCCCGACGATAAACAGCTCAAAGCGCTCCACCAACCCCGGTTTGCTGCGGTGGGGTTTGGTTAGGGGAGATACTTCGACTGGATAGTCCAAGACAAAGGTGGGCTGGCGCAACTGGCTTTCACAACAGTGCTCGAAGGCTTTCACCAGCAGCTTGCCGGGGGAGTCCTGCCCAGAGAGATCGGGGATCCCCAATTTTTTCAGGGCAGGCAGCAGAGCAGTAGTGGATCCGGTTTCCATGTCTATAGGGATCCCAGTTGCCTCTTCCACCAGCTCCTGCATCGTCACCCGTCGCCAGGGGGGAGTGAGGTTAATGGCTTCCCCTTGGTAAGTCAGGTGCAGGGATCCCCGCACGCTTTGGGCAGCGTTGCAGATCAGGGTCTCCGTCAGCTCCATCATGGTGTGGTAGTCGGCGAAAGCTTGATACACCTCCAAAGAGGTGAACTCTGGGTTATGACGGGTGGAAATGCCCTCATTGCGGAAAATGCGCCCGATCTCGTAGACCCGCTCGATGCCCCCCACCACTAGGCGTTTCAGGTGCAGTTCCGTGGCGATGCGCAGGTACAGATCCAAGTTCAGGACATTGTGGTAGGTCACAAAAGGCCGTGCCTCTGCCCCACCAGGAATCAACTGCAACACGGGGGTTTCGATCTCCAAAAACCCTTGACTTTCTAAGGTTTGTCGCAATGATTGAATGGTTTTGGCCCGATCAATCAGGGTTTGCTTCACCTCGGGGTTGACGATTAAATCCACGTAGCGCTGGCGGTAGCGCTTTTCCACATCCCGCAGGCCATGCCACTTATCCGGTAGGGGCAACAGGGCTTTGGTGAGCACTTGATACTCATCCACCCATACCGATAGTTCCCCCTTTTCAGTACGCTTCAGGCAGCCCTTAGCCCCGATCCAGTCGCCGGAGTCGATGAGCTTATCCAAATTCTTGAAGGCCATCTCCCCCATCCGCTCTGTCAGCCGTTTTTTCTCCAAATAGAGCTGGATGCTGCCGGAGCGATCCTGGAGGGTGAAAAAAGCCAGTTTGCCCATGACCCGCCGCGCCCGAATCCGCCCGGCCACAGCCACCTGCACATCTTCTCGGTCAGCACCCGGCTCGAGATCAGCAAATTTCTCTTGCAAGTCCCCCGCCAAATCGGTAACCGCGAACGAATAGGCATAGGGAGGGATCCCTTGCTCCTGGAGATGTTGGACTTTTTCCAAACGGGCGGAACGTTGGGCGGCTTCGCTGCTGCTGGATGGGGTGGACATGGGAGAGGTTTAACAACAAAAAAGGTCAAGCAATGGTCATACCGGCAAGCTTAACGTTAGCAAACAGGGTGCCTACAGGAGGATGGGATCCCTGCAGAGCCCCCTTGCTTGGGAGTGGAGCCCTGAAATTAGGAGGCTCCCCCTCCCGGCGCGATCTGCTTTGCGCTCAAAACTGGCAGGCGCAGAAACCTCTTGTTAGACGCCTCTGAGAACCGCCGCAGCGCAACGATCCAATGAGGTAGCCATTGGCCAAGCGAAAGAACAACGCATGCACTGCAAACACCACGGGCGCCACCGTCGGTTACGAGGCCCAGCTCTGGCAGGTGGCCGACGCGCTGCGCGGCAGCATGGACGCCGCCGAGTACAAGCACGTCGTCCTGGGCCTGATCTTCCTCAAATACATCTCGGATGCCTTCGAAGAACAATATGCGAAGCTCGAAGCGGACCGAGCCCAGGGAGCCGACCAGGAAGACCCCGACGAGTACCAGGCCGACAACATATTTTGGGTGCCCAAAGAGGCGCGCTGATCCAAGCTCAAATCCGAAGCCAAGCAGCCGACCATCGGCAAGGAACACGCCGACACCTTCCACGACGACAAGTTCGCCGACCTCAAGGCCGACTTCAGATGGGCCTACGCCACCACGGGGGAACCATATGCCGCGTAAGAAGTATTCGACTCCAGTACCTGGCAAGCGCCCCATCGAATCCTACGAACACCGCGACAAACATCGCGTCAACAATCCGCCCGCCGGGCTGGTGACGCCGGAGACCGACCCCGACGCCGGGCAGAAGAAAAAAACCTACGCCTACGATCCGCATCTGGATCCACGACTGGTCTGGGCGGGCAAGGCCGAGCACACCTCCTTTGAGGTGCCGACCGTCTCGCTGCACGTCCACGAGCGCATCGACCCCAAGACCATCATCGAGGCCGCGCGCAAGAAGAACGGCGCGCCCCAGCCGGTGCAGTTGGGGCTATTCGAAGAGGAGCGCCAGGAAACCCTGCGCGAGGCCGTCGAGTTCTATTAGCACAAGCACGGCTGGTCGAACCGCCTCATCGCCGGCGATTCGCTCTTGGTGATGAACTCGCTCTTGGAGAAAGAGGGCCTGGAGGGCAAGGTGCAGATGATCTACATCGACCCGCCCTACGGCATCAAGTACGGCTCCAACTTTCAGCCGTTTGTGAACAAGCGCGACGTGAAGGACGGCAAGGACGAAGACCTCACCGCCGAGCCGGAGCAGATCAAGGCCTTCCGCGACACCTGGGAGCTGGGGATTCACTCGTATCTGACCTACCTGCGCGACCGGCTGCTTCTGGCGCGGGAGCTGCTGCATGAATCTGGCAGCATCTTCGTGCAGATCAGCGATGAGAACGTGCACCATGTGCGGGAGTTGATGGATGAGGTGTTTGGGGCGGGGAATTTTGTCAAGATCATTGCATTCCAAACCACAAGTGGCCTTGCCAGTAAACTCATTAAAGGAGTTTATGATTTTATCATCTGGTATGTTAAGAAAAAGGAAAGTGCAAAATATAACCGACTGTTTATTACAAAGGAAGTCGGTCTTGAAACATATTACGACAAAGTTGAGCTAACCAATAATCAAGTAGTCAACTCAAAAGATCTACTTGAGATTCCTGAAGGATCTCGATATCTGACATATCAACCACTTCTTTCAGGAACATACTCAGAAACCACCACCTTTGAATATGTATTTCATGACAGGAAATACTATCCAGGAAGTAATAGATGCTGGAAAACAATCAGACAAGGGTTAGATAATTTGGCAGGAGCCAAACGCATATATTAGTCTGAAAGCACTTTAAAGTTTATCCACTATTTTACAGATTTCCCTGTCTCGGAAATATCAAACTTTTGGAACGACACTATGGAGTTGATAGGGAAGGACTATGTAGTTCAAACTGTACCAAAAGTAATCTCTCGCTGCCTCCTAATGACTACCGACCCCGGCGACCTGGTCTTTGACCCCACCTGCGGCAGTGGCACCACGGCCTACGTGGCTGAGCAGTGGGGGCGGCGCTGGATCACTTGCGACACCTCGCGCGTGGCGCTCACGCTTGCACGGCAGCGCCTGATGACCGCCATCTTTGACTACTACGAACTGGCTCATCCCGAAGAAGGCGTCGGCTCCGGCTTCAAATACAAGACCGTGCCGCATGTCACGCTCAAATCCATCGCCAACAATCCGGAGATTGACGGCATCTACGCCCGCATGCACCCGGCCATCGAAAAAGCATTGGCGGATCTGAACGCCGCGCTGAAGAGAGTGGCGAGTGGAGAGGGGATAGTGGATAGTGGTCAGGGGATAGTGAAGAGCGCGCCTTACTCCTCACAAACCACTACCCACCAGCCACTAACCACTATTCACTTCCAGGTCACCACCGGCGGGCGCGAAGGGCAGGTTGTTGATTTCTCGGCACCAGACGATGCCATCTTCACCATGCCCAGCGGTCAGGTGGTCAAGGTCAACGCACTTCTCGAATGGGAGATCCCTTTCACTTGGGTCGACTTCCTTGCCCAATTGCACATCGAGGCTCCCGAAACCGAGAAAGAGCGCCTTCACCAACAACTAACCACTATCCACCAACCACTATTCACTACCTTCCACGCCGCGCGCCGCGCCATGCAGCAGAAGATGGACGAAGCCATCGCCCGCCACGCCGACCAGGAAACGCTTCATGATCAGCCGTTTGTTGACAGAAAGAAGGTGCGCGTGACCGGGCCGTTCACCGTGGAGGCCGTGCCTGCGCCGGTGGTGAAGTCAGTGGATAGTGTATTGGGAATGGTGGATGGCGAAAGAAGCGAACCGCAAGAGACTATTCACGATTCACTAGCCACTAGCCACTTCGCCGCAACAGCGGCGAGAAGCGGCGAGACCTTACGCCAGGGCGAATGGCGCGACGAACTCTTGAGGACCGGCATCCGCGGCAAGGCGGGGCAATCCATCCGCTTCAGCCGCTTGGAGCCGCTGCCCGGCTGCCGCTGGCTGCACGCCGAGGGCGAAACCAAACCCAGCGCCGAAGGCGCTGATTCGGTGCGCGAGGAGGCCCCAGCCTACAACCCCATGCGCGTGGTCGTCTCCTTTGGCCCGGAACACGCCCCGCTCGAACAGCGGCAGGTGGCGCAGGCCATCGAAGAGGCCCAGCGCCTCGTGCCTAAGCCCAGACTCATTGTCTTTGCCGCATTCCAGTTCGATCCCGAAGCATCCAAAGACATCGACGAGACCAACTGGCCGGGCGTCACTCTGCTCAAGGCACAGATGAACGCTGACCTGTTGACCGACGACCTAAAGAAAAAGCGCGCGGGCAACGAGAGTTTCTGGCTCATCGGCCAGCCGGATGTGGTAGTGGAGAGTGAAGAGTGGATAGTGAATAGCCGGAAGGAGGCATTGGCGCCCTATGACGTCGTTGCAAAGTTATCGGGAGTTGATCGTCTGGCAAAAATCAATGGAGTTGGCCGAGATGATCTATCGCTATGCATCGCAATTGCCCAAAGAAGAGACCTATGGGATGCGCTCTCAACTGACGCGGGCGGCGGTGTCGATCCCGGCCAACATCGCCGAGGGGCAGGCGCGTCACAGCACCGGGGAGTTTCTTCAGTTTCTGGGCATAGCACGGGGATCCCTAGCTGAATTGGAGACGCTGCTGATTTTGTGCGGGAACTTGAATCTCTTGCCCCAGGAGAACGTCAACGACGCATTGAGCGCCTGCGACGAAATCGGGAAATTGCTGACCGGGCTCGTGAAATCATTGCGTCGCTGACGCTACCACTATCCACTACGCACAAGTCACTGTCCACGGCTTTGACTACTACAACACCAAGACCGGCGGCGTGGAATCGGGCGGCAAGGAAAGAATCGCCCTGTGGATGCTGGATACCGATTACGACGGGCGTAGCCTCTACCCGCGCCAGGTCTTCTTCCCGATGGCCGGCGATGACGAAGCCTGGGCGCGCCTCGCCCGCAACCTGAAAGCTGAAATTGACCCGGAGCGCATCCGCGCCTACTGGGGCACGGTCTCGCTGCCCTTTGAGCTGGGAGAATACAAACGCGTCGCCGTCAAAATTGTGGATGACCGGGGCATCGAGAGTTTGAAGGTGGTGGAGGTGGAGTGATGGGTAAAACCACCATAGACCGCCTCATCGTCAACTCGCCCTACGAGGAACCGCGCTATCACTGGCGCTACGACCCGGCCACGAAACTCTTCAACCTTGCCGAAGGCCGCCGCCCGGCGGGTTACGTCATCGCCACCCCTGGCTCCAAAGCCTTCGATGACCCCGGCCTGTTCGTGGAGATTCCGCTGGTCAACGCCATTCGCCCGCGCCTGAAGCAGTGGCGCAAACGCGGCTATCCGGGCGTAACGAGCATCACCAAGCGCCTGCTCGAACACTGGCAGGATCCAGAAGCCTACGACCGGCGGCGCTTCTTCTTCTGTCAGTTGGAAGCCGTGGAAACGCTCATCTGGCTAACCGAGGCGCCCGAGGCCGAACGCACCGGCATCGAAATCCCCGGCGACGGCGGCGAGATCCTCCGCCAGTGCTGCAAGATGGCCACCGGCTCCGGCAAGACCATTGTGATGGCGATGGTCATCGCCTGGCATATCCTCAATAAAGTAACCAACCCGCAGGATGCTCGTTTCTCCAAAAACGTGCTGGTGATTACACCTGGGCTAACGGTCAAGAAGCGGCTGGAAGTGCTCTACCCTGCGGCGGAAGGCAACTACTACGAAGCCTTCGATATCGTCCCCCAGGCGCTGCTCGATAAGCTACGCCAAGGAAAAGTGCTGGTGCGCAACTGGCACGCCCTGGCCTGGGAAAGCGAAGAGCAGCTCAAGAAGCGCAAGAGCGTCGACAAGCATGGCGCGAAGAGCGACGAGGCCTACACCCGCGAGGTGCTGGGCGAGATGGCAAACGCCCGCAACCTGCTGGTCATCAACGACGAAGCCCATCACGCCTGGCGCGTCAACCCGGAAGCGCGTGATAAGTACCTGCGTCAACGCGACCTAAAAGACTCTGCCGAAGAAGCCACAGTCTGGATCGGCGGCCTCGACCGCCTGCATCGCGCCCGCGGCCTGCTCAAGTGCTACGACTTTTCCGCCACGCCTTTTGCCCCCAGCGGCGGCAAGAGCGGCGAAGAGACGCTCTTCGGCTGGATTGTCAGCGACTTTGGCCTGAACGACGCCATTGAATCCGGCCTGGTCAAGACCCCGTGCGTGGTCATCCGAGACGACGCTGTACCGGACGCCAAGACCTAGCGCTCGCGCCTTTACCACATCTACAACAACCCGGAGGTGAAGGATGACCTAAACCGCAAAGCTGAGCCGCACGAGCCGCTGCCGAACCTGGTGCTGAATGCCTACTATCTGCTGGGCTACGACTGGCGCGAAACGCTCAAGGCCTGGCAGGCTGCCGGCATGCCCACCCCGCCGGTGATGATCACCGTCGCCAACCGCACCGAGACCGCGGCGCGCGTTAAACACGCCTTCGATTCGCGGCGCATCCACATTGACGAACTCTGTGACCCGCAGCGCATTCTGCACATTGACTCTAAGGTGCTGGACGAAGCCGAAGCGCAGGAGGAAGTGGCTAGTGGGCAGTGGATAGTGGATAGTGAGCGTGAGAGTGAGGATGAAAGCGAACCGCTAACCCCTCTTCGCAAACCACTAACTGCTGCTCAAAAAGCCGAGCGCCTGCGTCTGATGGTGGATACGGTGGGCAGAGTGGGGCAGCCGGGCGAGCGCATCCAAAAGGTTATTTCGGTGGGCATGCTCTCCGAGGGTTGGGACACCAAAACGGTCACCCACATCATGGGGCTGCGCGCCTTCACCTCGCAGCTTTTGTGCGAGCAGGTGGTGGGGCGCGGCTTGCGGCGCACCTCCTACGAAATCAACCCGCAAACGGGTTTGTTCGACCCCGAATACGTCAACATCTTCGGCGTGCCCTTCACCTTCCTACCCCACGAAAGCACGGAAAGCGGCCCGCCCCCGCCGACCACACCCAAGACGCTCGTGCAGGTGAACCCGGCTAAAGCCGCCTACGAAATCCGCTGGCCCAACGTAGTGCGCATCGAACACGTGCTTCAGCCCAGGCTCACGGTGGATTGGTCGCGCCTTGCGCCGCTGGAACTGGATGCCGCCAAAACCGCTCAGCTTGCCGAACTGGCGCCCATCCTGGAAGGCAAACCCGATGTGACCAACATCGATCGTATCGAGCTGGAGCGCTTGGCGCAGGAATTTCGCACCCAGCGCATCATCTTCGAGACGACGCGGGACGTGTTTGACCAGATGAAGCACAACTGGAAGGGTAGCCGCGAGGTCTTGCTGGCGCAGTTGGTGCGGATCGTCGAGCAGTTCATTCGCTCTGAGCGCATCCAGATCATCCCGCCGCTCTTTTATCAAGACGAACTGCGCCGGCGGCTCATCATCACCCTGAACATGAGCCGCGTCATCCAGCACGTGCTGGACGCCGTCCGTCAGGAGAACGCTGAACGGCTGGAACCGGTCTTTGACCGCGACCATCCCCTGCGCTCCACCGGCGAGATGACGGCCTGGTACACCGGCAAGCCGTGCCATCCGACCCGGAAATCCCACATCAACGTCTGCGTCTATGACAGCGCCTGGGAGGCCTCCCATGCGTTTGCGCTGGAGAACAATGAAGCGGTCGCGGCCTGGGTCAAGAATGACCATCTCGGCTTTGAGATTGCCTATATCCACCAGGGCGCAGTGCGCAAGTACCGGCCCGATTTCCTCGTACGGCTTTTAGATGGTTCGATGCTCATCCTGGAAACCAAAGGCGAGGAGAGCGAGCAGGACCGGGTCAAGCATCGCTATCTGGACGAGTGGGTGCAGTCCGTCAACGCGCACGGCGGCTTTGGGCGCTGGCGCTGGGCGGTGGCACGTCATCCTGGAGCCATCAAAGACATCCTTATGCAGTTCCAGGACGTGGAGCACCGTACTGAGCGCGCCCCGAGGGATTGAGCGGCTGGGATCTTGGCGGCGAAGCGTGCGAACCCGACGACAGCCGCATGATTAAGAAGATGGCCGGCTACCACCAGTTCCACGCGGTGCAGGTGGCACTTACCGAGACGCTGGGAACCATCGCGCGGGAGCTGGTGGCGACCGTGCGCAACAACGTGACCATCGACTGGACGCTGCGCGAGAATGTGCGGGCGCAACTGCGTGTGCTCGTCAAGCGCATCCTGCGCAAGTACGGCTACCCGCCTGACAAGCAGGAAAAGGCGACGCAGACCGTGCTGGAGCAGGCGGCGCTTCTCTCTGCAGAGTGGGCGACTGCATGAGCGGGGCGTCTAACACTGCGTTGGTGCGGACGGCGCTTCGCGCCGCCGCTGATGCTGGGCGATCTCCCTGCATGGGTTGGGCTTTTCCTCCCGTAGAATGGGGGAACTTGTCCCGTCCTGTTGAACATTGAATGGATCCCTAAGTATGACTCAGACCCCGCTTGCCCCCCGCATTAACTCTGCTGCTTTGGATCCGCACCTGCGCCCCGACGCCCAAGGACGCTTTGGTCAATTTGGCGGCCAATTTGTGCCGGAAACTTTGATGAGCGCCCTGACGGAACTGGAGCAAGCCTTTGAGCAGCACTGGGGGGATCCCAGCTTTCGGGCGGAGTTCCACAGCCTCCTGCGGGATTTCGTTGGACGGCCTAGCCCTCTCTACTTTGCTCAGCGGTTGACAGAGCATTACGGCGGCCCCCAGATTTACCTGAAGCGGGAAGATCTCAACCACACCGGGGCCCACAAGATCAACAATGCCCTCGGCCAAGCTCTGTTGACGGTACGCATGGGCAAGAAACGGGTGATCGCGGAAACGGGAGCAGGACAACACGGGGTGGCAACGGCAACGGTCTGTGCCCGCTTTGGCTTGGAATGTATCGTCTACATGGGCGTACTGGATATGGAGCGGCAGGCCCCGAATGTGCAACGGATGCGCATGTTGGGAGCTGAGGTGCAGGCGGTGGAATCGGGCACTCGGACCCTGAAGGATGCCCTTTCAGAGGCGATTCGAGATTGGGTGACCAACGTGGAAACCACCCACTATGTAATCGGTACCGTGGCAGGGCCCCATCCCTACCCGAAGTTGGTGCGGGCCTTTCACGATGTGATCGGCCAGGAAACGCGGCAGCAATGTCAGGAAAAATGGGGTGGACTACCGGATGTATTGCTAGCCTGTGTGGGGGGCGGCTCGAATGCTCTGGGCCTGTTCAACGAATTTGTGCGGGATCCCTCGGTGCGCTTGATCGGCATTGAGGCGGCGGGAGAAGGGATCCAAACCCCTCGCCATGCGGCTACCCTGACCCAAGGCCGGGTGGGCGTGTTACACGGAGCGATGAGCTATCTGCTGCAGGATGAGGAGGGTCAGGTACAGGAGGCCCATTCCATCAGTGCCGGATTGGACTACCCCGGCGTTGGACCAGAGCACAGCTACCTCAAAGAGATTGGCCGGGCGGAATACTATGCCGTGACCGATGACGAAGCTGTAGAAGCTTTACTGAGGGCCTCTCGCCTAGAGGGGATCATCCCCGCCCTGGAAACTGCCCATGCCTTTGCCTACCTGGAAACTTTAGCTCCCCAGCTTGGCCCTGAACAACGAGTGGTGATCAATTGCTCCGGGCGTGGGGATAAAGATTTGAACACTGTGCTCAACTACTTGCAGCAGCGGGGGCGGGGCGCAGCGTGACATTCTCCCGAAGTTGATCCCTGTAAGTAAAGCGCGCTCCCCCGAACCTTCCACCGGTTAAAAAATCGGGATCCCCTCCACCGAAATCGGAAGGGATCCCCAGTAGGACTGATTCAACCGACAAATTGAGTGACAGATTGAGCCAACAGGCGCTAGGGCTGCCGTTTGAAGCTCTTCACTTCCAACACCGGCCCTACTTGTGCCACCGTCAGCATGTCTTCTTTCACCTGTCCCTGGATCGTCACCTCCAACCCCTCTTGCAAGAGATCTTTGGGGGCGCGGAAGAGGGCGTAGTGTGTTCCGGAAGGCACCGTCAGCACCCACACCCCCGACTCGATATCCAGGAACTCGATCTTGCCCTGGTACTCCTGAATAGGCTCCTGCATCACTTCCTCAGCGCTAGCCCGGTAGCTGTGGAGGACTGTTCCATAGAAGCTTGTGCCCCCAAGTAGGCCAGGCCCAGGCAAAGCACCCCATTGAGGAGCAAGAAGGAGCGACCCAACCAGGCAGAGGATCCAAACCATACCACCCCCTCATAGAATAGGGATCCCGACAAGAGTAGATGCGAGGCCATACCTACACAGAGGCCGATCACGGCCCAGCGCCAGCGTCGATGCCCCAGCAACAGCAACAGCAACAAACCCGGGATCAACACACTGGCAAACAGCGGATTCAAGGCACTCGTCTGGGCAAAGGCTGTCCCCAACTCCGGCAGGGAACTACCCGCCACCTGGAAGGGCCAGCGGGGGCCACCGACAATCGCCAACCCCTGCAAAGGGAACAAACCAGCACTGCCCAAGAGGATCCCGGCTACCAAGGGCACGGACTGGATCAGACGCTTCGGAGCCAGCCACCAGCGGATCAGCACCATAATGATGTATCCACCCACCACCATCAGCAGCTTCGGCACTAAGGCAATCGGGCCGCCATCAAACCAGAAGCGGGGGTTGAGATAGCCATTGTTGTTCAAATACTGCAGGAAGTCCTTGAACCAGAGTACTAGGGGATTTTCTTCCTGTTGCCCGGTAGCCCGTGCCAACGCCTTGGCCGCATCCAAACGACCGGCACCGTAGAAGTTCTGCTTGTCGTCCTGTACCGGCGTGGCGGACATCTTCAGGACTTCTTCCACCTTGTCCGGGTCTTTCACCCCCTGAGCTTGGATCAACGCGGCCACACCGACCACATGGGGAGTGGCCATGCTGGTGCCCTGGAAGTAGGCGAAGAGGGCCTCATTGGGGTTACGGCGGTTGATGGTTTGCTGCAGAATGCCATATTCCGGGTGATCCTGGGTTTTCGCCCCGCCGGGAGCGGAAATATCGACGCCCACGCCGTAGTTGGAGTAGGGAGCCTTCTCGCCATTGGGCCCGGTAGCTGACACTGCGATCACATGCTCATAACGGGCCGGGAAGCTGACTTGGTTGGAATTTTCGTTGCCCGCCGCCGCGATCACCGTCACCCCTTTGCTGTGGGCATAGGTGACTGCCTCTTGCATCAACTGGGCAGAAGCACGGCTACCCAAGCTGAGGTTGATGATCGTGGCGCCATGGTCGGCAGCGTAGCGGATCCCTTCCACCACATCCGACAGGGATCCAAAACCGTTGGCATCCAAGACCCGCACCGGCATGATCTTGGCCTTGAAGGCAATCCCCGCCACACCCAGAGAATTGTTGGTGGACTGGGCGATGGTTCCCGCCACATGGGTGCCATGGCCCTGTAAATCTTCGGGGTTCTCGTCGTCATCGACAAAGTCGTAGCCCTTAACAAACTCGGTTTGGGCTAGGTCAGAGACTTGGGTCACCCCGGTATCCACCACTGCCACCGTGATTCCTTCCCCCTGAGACACCTCCCAGGCTTCCGGCATGTTGATGGCTCTGAGGTTCCATTGCTGAGGATAGAGGCGATCATTAGGCACAAACGCCGCCTGGAACTGGTAGTTGGGATGGGCATATTCGATCAGAGCCTCATCCGTAAGCCGCTTCATCAAGCGCCGCGTGGATCCCTGATGATTGGCATCCACATCGAACAGGTAGATGGCTTCTTGACGAGCAAAGGAACTGGCACTGCTCAGGCGCAGCGACACGTTATACTCCTTAGCGATGGCGGAGATCTGACTGGGAGTGGCCGTGTTGACAAAATTGACCACAATGCTGTCGTAGGGGGTGGATCCCTTGCCACAAGCCGTCAACAGCAATGCCATCAGACAGGCGCAGCAAAGACCCAACCAGCGTCCGAATTTCATAATTCACGCCCTCGGGATCCGATTGTTGGAACCAGTATGCCCTCTGGATTGGCAATTGACGAGGTGAACAGCCCAATTCGCTGGAGGAATTCCAACAAGATTACCAAAAGATGCAACCCTGGCCCCGTAAGAAGGGATCCCAGCCCTCCCAAGAAAGTGTTATGACAAGATGAGCGTAAAATTCCGCTAGGGCGGGGGTGAGTGAGCGCCGATGGATACGGTTTTACAGTTGCTGATTCGGGGTTGGTACTTTTCCATCCCGTTGTTGATGTTCTCGATTTTCTCGGTGGCCTGTTGCATCGAGCGAGGCCTGTTTTGGTGGAAGATCACCCATCGGCAAGAGGCGATCGTTCGTCAATCCCTGAATCAGTACCGCCGCAATCCACGGGCTGCTCAGTACATGCTGGAGCAAAATGCCGATCTGCCCATCGCCCGGATTTTTTTGGCAGGGTTAGACCTGAACGAAGCCAGCCCGGAAGATTTTAGGTTGGCTCTAGAAACGGCTCTGGCGGCAGAAGTGCCTCTGTTGAAGCGGTTTAATACGGTCTTCGACACAGTGATCACCATCGCGCCCTTTTTGGGACTGTTGGGCACTGTCACGGGGATTATCCAAATTCTCAGCTCTATTCAATTGGGGGATATTGGCGGCACCGATACACAGGGGGTAGGTCAGGGGATCGCTGAAGCCCTTTACTCGACAGCATTTGGGTTGATCGTCGCCATCCCTACCTTGCTGATCTCCAACACCTTCCGCTCTTTGTACCTGCGGCAGCTCTCCAAGATTCAGGAGTATGGGGGCGAATTAGAGTTGTTGCATCGGCAGCGGCAGGAACTGCAAACTCAACAGCCTTCCCAGCGGCCCCATATGAAGCCCGGCCCCACCAGCAGCTCGACTATCCCTCCCTATTCCTCCCTTGAGCAATCGGTACAGGAGCCTTATGCGAATCCAGGAAGAGAATTTTAGATCCGCCGAGATCAACATCGTGCCCCTGATCGATGTCATCTTCTCGATCTTGGTGTTTTTCGTGATCGCCAGTTTGGTGCTTACCCGTTCGGAAGCTCTGGATGTCAACTTGCCAGATGCCACCACAGCAGAAACTCGTCTGCAGCCGGATGTCACGGTGAGCGTAACAGCGGAGGGGCAAATTGCTGTTAACCAGGAAACCCTTGCTGATATCTCGGGTTTGATCCCAGCAGTGGAACGGATCCTGGCGGAAAAAACCGGCGAAGGCCGGCGCTTGGTGGTGATCAACGCTGACTTAGCACTGTCTCACGGTAAAGTGGTGGAGGTGATGGATGCCCTGCAACGGGTGCCCAATGTCAGTTTGGCGATTGCGGCCCGTCGTCCTAGCAGCGGCAGTTGAAAAGGGAGCTGTGTAGGGATCTGTGACCTAGCCAATCAAAACTCAATCAAGACTATTTTGGCTCTAGCGCCTTGACTAGCTCCGGTAACGCCTTGAGATTCTCAGGTCGATAGGTGGGATCCCGCCGCCAGCGCTCTTGAGTGCTGGAGTGTAAATCTGTGAGGGTGAGTGGTCGTTGCCTAGCCTCATCCTGGTAGGGATCCCGCCAACGGCGACGGGCCAGCCGGAAAATCCCCTTGGGCTCTCGAGAAAAAGGCGCGAGCGGGTCGATCTGGAGAGGATCGGAACTTGGCTGGAGCTGCAGACCCAACTCCGCCACCTGCTCCATCATCCACTGCAACGCCCCATCAGAAAGGGATTGGGTGGCTTCTGTCCCGCCCCCAACACAGCCATGCCCGCCCGGAAACCAAGCTTGCTTCACCTGGTCTGGCTCGCGGTGCTGACTCGGCTGCATCACAGTGACCTCGAAAACGGCTAGCCGTTCATCAATGGCCACGGCGTGAAACCCGCGCTCGATGCGGCGATTGAGGTAGGTATCGTGAAATTGATACTTGCGGTTTAACCAGCGATTCAAGCCCCCTCCCAGCCAGCCGCTGAGATTGGGGATCCCCAAAGAGCCGACAGTATCCCAGCAACATAGGGCTTTGATCGGCAGTTGATGGTGCGCTCTTGTCTCGATTTTAGGTAAATCTTCGGGTGGGTACCCCAAGCGAGTGTACTGCTGGCGAAACTGGATGGCCTCGGCATCGCTGGGTTTGATCAGGCGATCTCGATAGAGCTGATAAGCCTGGGCCGCTTGCAAAATGTGTTCCCGCTTCAGGAGGCCGGAACAATAGATCATGCCTGCTAGGCTACGTACCGTGTAAGCACCCCGACTAAAGCCAAACAGAAAGATGTCATCTCCTGGTTCGTAGTTGGCACCCAAAAATCGGTAGGCTTCCTGAATGCTGTCGTCGATGCCTTTACCGAAAGCGCCCCCCTGCAAGCGTTCCCAGCCATTACCCCGGGTTCCAATCCCTTCACTGTAGTAGATCAGCTGCGGAATCCCCTGCCCATCGACGGGACGAATCCGCTGCATCAGTTTGACGACATTGGTGGGATAGGAGCCGGATAACCCCTGCCAAGTACCATCACAACAGACGATCAGCCGTTTCATGGGATCCCCTACCTTGCTCCATGAGCCTTATCCTGCCCCCAGCAACTGCACCAGCAAGGCCTTCTGAGCGTGCAGCCGGTTTTCCGCCTGATCCCACACCCGCGACTGGGATCCCTCCAAGACCGCTGCTGTGATCTCTTCTTCCCGGTGGGCGGGCAAGCAATGCAACACGATTGCCTCCGGATCCGCCCGTTTTAACAAAGTGGCATTTACCTGGTAGGGCAAAAACTCCGCCTGACGGGCCTCGGCTTCCGCTTCTTGCCCCATACTGGCCCACACATCGGTGTAGATCACCTGGGATCCCGAGACGGCCTCCTGCGGATCCTGTAAGACCCACACCTCTGAGTGATCTGCCAAAGCATGGGCTTGCTGTACCACCTCGGGATCCGGCCCATAGCCCGGCGGCGTAGCAACCCGAATATGGATGCCGCTCATGGCACAGCCCAACATCAGGGAATGGGCGACATTGTTGCCATCACCACAGTAGGCCAAGGTCAACCCCGCCAACTGGCCGAAGTTTTCTTGAATGGTGAGCAGATCCGCCAAAATCTGGCAGGGATGAAACTGGTCGGTGAGGGCGTTGATCACCGGGATATCGGCATATTTCGCGAAGGCTTCTAGCTCCTTCTGGTCATAGGTACGGATGGCGATTACATCCAGATAGCGGGAGAGCACCCGGGCCGTATCCTGTAGCGGTTCCCCCCGACTTACCTGCATAACGGTGGGCAATAGATCGATCGTGCTACCCCCACATTGGGCCATGGCCGCCGTAAAACTGACGCGAGTTCGGGTGGAAGCCTTTTCGAACAACAACCCCAACACCCGACCCCGCAAATTCACCCGATAGGGATCCCGCTTCAGCTTAGCGGCCTGCCTCAGCAAAGCCGACAACTCCGCGGAGGTGAGGTCACTGAGTTTGAGCAGATCCCGTCCGGACAAATTCATGTTGCCCCCAATCTTCGACCCCGTCATCATAGGGCATTTCTGGGGGAGAGCCACCCATACAGGGATCCCAGAGGGGATGACTCAAATTCGACGAGGAGTTAACCGAGTTAACCACTACAGAGAAGAGGAGCGAATCGCCTCTTGGGCCTGTTGCTGACGTGCCGAAATTTGCACCTGTAAGGCCTCAATGGCAGCGGCATATTGCGGGTCGGCCAAGGTAGCCACCAGTTCCCGATTCTGGCTGAGGCGATTCAGATCCTCCTCCGAAAGCTCCACCAGAATGTCGGGGGTAATGCCCTTGTGGTCAATATCGGTGCCGTTGGGGGTGCGATAGCGGGCGATGGTCACCGCCAACCCGGATCCATCCGAGAGGGGATGCACCGACTGCACCAGGCCCTTGCCAAAAGTTGGAGTGCCAATGATCACGGCACGCCGATTGTCTTGCAAAGCGCCGGACAAAATTTCGCTGGCGCTAGCAGAACCCCCATCCACCAGAACGGCTAGAGGCTTGTCGGTGAGAGCAGTGTTGTTGGCATTGAAACGATCCTGTTCCCCTTGCCGATTCACCGTAGAGACGATCCCCCCCCGTTCAATCCACATACGGGCGATCTCGGCACTGGAGTAGAGCAGCCCACCCGGATTGGCCCGCAGATCCAATACATAAGCTACCACCCCTTGCTTCTCCATCTCGCGGATGGCTTGGCGCATCTTCTCGGCAGCATTCCCAGAAAACTGGGTCAGGCGGATATAGCCGATCGGTAGGCCGTTTTCTTCTTGAATTTCGTAGCGCACGGTGGCCAGCTCGATTTTCTCCCGCACTAGGTCGAAAACTTTCAGTCCTTCCCCTTCGCGGCGGATCGTCAGGCGCACTCGGGATCCCGGCTCACCCCGAATCAAACTGACGGCGGCGTTGGTGTCCATACCCTCGGTAGATTGGTCGTCGATGCGGACGATCACATCTTTTGATTTGATTCCAGCCCGGTCAGCAGGCGAGTCTTCGATGGGGGAGACCACCACCAGCTCATTGGTCTCTTGATCCATGCCCAGCGTAATCCCCACCCCCGTGAGTTCTCCGGAGGTGTCGATCTGCATACTAGCAAATTGTTCGGGATCCAAAAAGCGGGTGTAGGGATCATTCAGACTCTTCAACGCCTCACGAATGGCAGCATAGGCATCTTCCCGGGTGGCATATTCCCGACTGAGCAGTTCCTGCCGAGTGGCCTCCCAATCTTGGGCGTTGAAAGAAGCGTCAACAAACTCCCGATTGACAATCTGCCAAACTTCATCCACCACCTCTTTGGGGTCACTGCGAAACCCAGCCCAACCGGGCAGCGACAGCTGCACACCGACAAGCGACACTGCCGTCACCACAGCAGCCGTTGCACTGACCACAAACCCACGCTTTCTCATTCGGCTCTCCTGGAAGACACGGTGCTAAAGGTTAAGGCTGGATACTTGGGGAGTCAGGTTTTTCCTAAAAGTCTTCATCCCGAAACTGAAACAAGCAAACAGGAGAGAATTCCGTCGCTGCAACGAATGGGATGCAAATTTGGTAGGCTGCAAATGACACAGCCCGACTGTGCCCAACCTAGCATAGGGATCCCCTCAAGGGTGCTTTCCGGATCACATTCAAGACACCTCTTTTCCCGTTACCTTTTTCTGCCCCATCCTGATGACCATCGCTACCGATCGCCCCAACTCCTCCACACTCCCCTCCACGCCTCCCCTTGCTCAGCAGGCTCGCTTGGCCCGCGCTGCTGCCCAACGGACAGCTACCCTGCCAACCGCCAGCAAAAATGCGGCCTTAGAGGCGATTGCCACTGCTCTGCTGCAGGATCAGGAAACCATTTTGGCAGCCAATCAAGAAGATCTGGCCCGAGCCCAGGAGATGGTTAAGGCGGGGAGTTTGTCGCAATCGGCCTATGCTCGCCTGAAGTTGGATGCCGATAAGTTGGCCGGGATTGTAGCCGGTGTCCGAGAGGTGATCCGCTTGGGGGATCCAGTGGGACGACCGTTGTTGATTCGGGAGTTGGATAAGGATCTAATTCTGGAGCGGCGCACCTATCCGCTGGGGGTATTGGGGGTGATTTTCGAGTCACGGCCCGATGCACTGGTTCAAATTGCCGCCTTGGCGATAAAAACCGGCAACAGTGTCTTGCTTAAGGGGGGATCCGAGGCGTTGCACTCCTGCCAGGCCTTGATGGCGGCAATCCAGGCTGGCTTGCAGCGGATCCCCGAGTTTCCGGAAGGAGCTTTGCAACTGCTCACCACCCGCGAAGAGATCAAGGCCCTGCTGCAATTGGAGGGGCTGGTGGATCTGATTATTCCCCGCGGTTCCAATGCCTTTGTGCGCTACGTCATGGACAACACCCGCATTCCGGTACTCGGTCATGCGGATGGTATTTGCCATCTGTATGTGGATCGAGCGGCCAATTTGAACATGGCGCTGGAGCTGACGGTGGACAGCAAAACCCAATATCCCGCCGCCTGTAATGCGATTGAAACCCTGTTGATTCACCAAGAGGTGGCCGAGAGCTTCCTGCCAGCGGTGACCGCTGCTCTGCGGTACCGGGGGGTGGAGTTGCGGGGGGATCCCCTTTCTCGGGAGTGGGTGCCGGATTTGCTCCCTGCTACCGAAGAAGACTGGAGCACTGAGTACGCGGATCTGATCCTCTCAATCAAAGTGGTGGATTGTCTCGATGCTGCCATTGCCCACATTCAACAGTACGGATCTCGGCACACGGAGGCGATTGTTACCGAAGATACAGCAGCAGCACAGCGATTTTTGGACGAAGTGGATGCGGCTGGGGTGTTTCACAATGCCTCCACTCGCTTTGCCGATGGGTTTCGCTATGGGCTAGGGGCAGAAGTAGGCATCAGCACCCAAAAAATGCCCCCTCGAGGGCCGGTGGGATTGGAGGGGTTGGTGACCTACCGCTACCAACTGCGGGGCAACGGGCAACGGGTTGCTGATTATACAGGCCCCCAGGCGCGTTCCTTTCAGCATCGGGATCAGCTGAACAGCACCGGCTTGGCATGAACAGCTCAAGAACAGGATCCCATCCGGCTCGAATCTACCCATGACCTGAATAGGATAAAATACAAGGGCTACAGATAGGCTTCTACTGGGTACCAAAAGGATTACAAGTCTGTCAGAAGCACCCTGCCGGTGAAGAGATGGGAAACCATGGGAGCACGGCTGGACTGGGTACGGATTATTCAAAGTTGGCAACACAACTAGTAACGAATAACTGGTAACTACGCAGTCCGGCCCCCTTTCGGTCTCCAGGTTGAGGTAAATTAAAGAATGACTTTATGATTTGCAAAGATTGTCGTTTGCGTCACGCTGTGGTGTAAAAATGATCTCCGAGCTCTCAATGTTTACTTTTCGGGGTTGGAGCCCCTTGAGCTCGGCACCTTGCTTGTTGGACTTTTCGTTATTTCGATAGGGAGCCTCACTGCATCATGTCTGTTCGTCTGTATGTCGGGAATCTAACGGAAGAGGTAGATCGTCAGGCATTGGAGGAGCTCTTTACCTCGGCAGGTGAGGTGATCTCCACCAAGGTGATTCGAGATCGAAGGACGGGCAAATGCCGCGGCTTCGGCTTTGTAACCGTGAACACGCAGGAGCAGGCGGAGCAGTACATCGAAAAATTCAACGGCCACAGCTTTGGCGATGTCAACTTGCGCATCGAGATCGCCCAGCCGCGGGACAAAGGGGAAGAGACGGACTCTGGATCTGGTTCTGCAGATGCTGCTGCCGAAGCCAAGGAATCTAGAGAAAGTCGCGCAACCAGCAAAAAGCAGCGTAACCGCGGCGGCAGAGGTAGGGGCGGAGCCAGTGCCACTGCAGAGGTAGGCAGTGCTTCCGGGCCGGATCCCCGTTGGGCCAGCCAGTTGCAGCGGATTAAAGAGCAGCTTTTGCAGGCTACCAATTCCTGAATCCCCCCCGAAGGAGTGAATGGACGCGGGCAGGATCTGGCAGTAGGCTGGGTTCGGCTGCTAGTGGCCTTGGCATGTTCAGTATTGGGTTTTTCTGCGATGAATTGGCTTTCAAAGGTTTCTCGGGCTTTGGGGCAGAGCTTGGCCAAGGTCGGGCTTTGGTGCGGGTTGGTGTTCTTGCTTCTGACGGTCGGTGGGGCTCAGCCCTTCCTGAGCTCGGCAGCCGCCAGCCCAGCGGATTTGGAAGCACAGGTTTTGCAGATCATCCGGGATAATCCCCAGGTGATTCTCGAGGCTGTGCAGGAGTATCAGCAGCGGCAGTACGAAGAACAACAGCAACAACAGCAGCAGCTTTCGGAAGAGTTTGGTCGCCAACTGCGGGATAATCCGCGCGCTGTGATCGGGGATTCTCCCCGCCTGGGTTCCGATTCTTTGAAGTTGGTGTTGGTGGAATTTTCCGACTTTCAATGCCCTTTCTGCGCCCGCGCCCACGATACTCTCAAGCAGTTCATGGCGGATCATGGCGATGAGGTGACCTTGGTGTATAAGCACCTGCCCCTGACCAGCATCCATCCGGAAGCGATGCCCGCTGCCCGTGCCGCTTGGGCGGCCCAACGCCAGGGCAAGTTCTGGGAATTTCACGATGAGCTGTTTGCCAATCAATCGCAGCTCGGAGATGGATTTTATGTGGCCACCGCCGAAAAGTTGGGTCTGAATGTGGAGAAATTCAATCGGGATCGGCGCAGTCGGGCGGCAGAGCGTTCCATTCAGCGGGACATCGATATGGCCTCCCAACTGGGCATTACCGGCACTCCCTATTTCACTCTGAACGGCTTTTCCTTCTCGGGGGCCCAGCCGTTACAAGTGTTCGAGCAGACTCTGGAGCAAGCAAAACAGGCGCTTTAACCAGACCCAGAGCACAATGTCCGGTTTCTACTGCTGTCCTAAGTGTGGGGATCGGTTTTTGTTTCAGCCGGATCCCTGTCCAACCTGCGCCAGTCGGCGACGGCAAAAGCAACGGGCCGCTCGCTCCAAAGAAAAGCGGGGTAGCTACGACCTGACAGGACAGGTTGCGGCAGGAGAATTTTGGCAACTCTTGCGTTGGTACCCTTGCTGTCCTTGCTGCGGTAAACCTTGGGCTCAGACGGGATCCCCAGGTGGGGTTGTCCAGCGCACCATTGCACAGGATCACATCATTCCCCTCAGTCGCGGCGGCCCCAATACCACCGCCAACCTGCAGCCGTTATGTCAATCCTGCAACCTGTGGAAGTCTGATCACTTGATCTGTTTCGATGCGGCAGTTCCAGGCCAGGCAAAGGCCCTACCGCAGCGACTCTGGCCCCACGTTCAGCAGTGGTCGACTTTGCAACAGCCTCAGCCGGATTCCCCACAGCAGTTGGATTGGTTGGATATCAGGGATCCCTTGAATACCGATCCACCGATTCTGCAGCACCTGGTCTATCCCTTGGCCAGTCCGGCCCAATTGCAGGTGGAAACCCTGCGCCTAACGCAGGCAGCTATGAAAGCTTCGATAAATTGGGGATCCCTGCCGCTAACGGAAGAAGAGCGAGAAGATCGTTAGCGGCTCCCCGATTGGGGGCATCGCCATTTTGAGGCAGGATCCCGGGTCTGCTCAAAGGTTGAGTTTGTCCCACAGGATTTTTCCCTGCCGCAGCGTCATCAGTACATCTTCCGGGGTAACCCGGGTCAGGATCGAAGCGATCACATGGCGGCTAGCCCGCAAATGAGGCCGCGTGAAGTCCAGCACCAATACATCGGCAGGCAACCCCACCTCCAGGTAGCCGTACACATCGGATCCCAGTAGGGGCCGCAAATGTCGGATATTGCTGGTGACCATTTTCAAAATCTCAACAGGTTCGGGTCGCACTGCATCCCCAAATTGGCTTTTGGCAACTTTGTAGGTAAAGTCCAGTTCTGGCAGCAGATTGGGGCTATTCAAAAGGCCATTGTCAGTGCCGAGCAAGAAGTTAGCTTCACTCTCCAAAAGGGGGGCAATCGGGGGCAAGGGCAGGCCCAAGTTGGCATTGGCCCGTGGATTTAGGGCAACATTGACCCGATGCTCAGAGAGCAATTGAATTTCAGTGGCATTGGCTACCGTGGCGTGAATTATCAGATGGGGATGGTAAACATCAAGAGCGCGCTCCAGATCTCCTCGTCCGCTAATGGCCAGGCTTACTTCTCGATAGCCCTCGTTTTCCAGGCAGTGAATGGCTCGGAGTTTACCCATGTGCTCGGTTAGGTGATGAATTTGTCTCCAGGCAGGCTCCGTTAGGTCATTCATGGTGCTTTCGGAAAAGCCATCCGCTACCGCCAGAATATCTTGCAATTCTTGATAGGCCTGTGGGCTGAGGGGATCCCGATTCTGCTGCAATTGCTCGGGTGTAAAGGGTACACTATCGAACTGGCTGAGAATCACGGAATGAATACCCGCTTGGGCTGCCGCTTCTCTGAGTAGGTGACAGCCATAAACCCCCTGCTCCCGAAAGTCGATGTGCCGAATGGTGCCCGTGGCCGCCATGTAGTGCAAGTGGGCAGTGATGTGCTCTAGGTGCTGTTGCCGCGATTGTTTGGCCAGCTCCCGATATTTGTAGCCATTGGGCCGGAAAAACCCTTCTTCTAAGGTCATGCCCGTCGCCCCATCCGGCAGACAGCTATCCCCCATGTGGGTGTGGCTATTGGTGAAAGCAGGCAGGATCACCCAAGAGCCTCTTTCCAGGCTTTGAACGGGATCCCCCAGTTCCATTCGGGTAATGGTATCTTGGTCAACTGCAAAGTGAGAGCAACGATGGGGGACGAGTTCTGGGCCAGCCAAAACCACACCGTCCTGTAGATGAAGATTCATAGAAGATTTATAGTTTGCACAGCTCAAGCAACAAGGGCAGACAGGATTTGCGGTCAGGACGGCCCTCTGCTAATACAAGGGCAGCATCAGCGCCTTGAACCTAAGAGATTGTAGCTGAGGCTACGAAAACTTGTGGATAGAGGTCATTAAATCCATTAGCAGCAGATCCGGGTTTACCACACACGCTCTCTCTTTAGAATCGCACACTGTCTGCTGCCCTTAACCCCTGCAGGAAGTTCCTTCACCCATAGGATGCCCAAGATGAGCCAGTCTCCGTTTCGCCATCTGTACACCCGTCGGCAGATAATTCGTACCAGTGCTGCCGCCGCTGCTTTGACCCTGACTTCACAGCTATGGCGTGCCCAGGCCCAAAACAAAGAGATCACCATCGGCTTCATTTACGTTGGCCCCAAAGATGATTTTGGCTGGAACCAAGCTCATGCAGAGGCCAATGTCGGCCTGTCCGGTTTGGATTGGGTGAAAACCGTCGAAGAAGAAAGCGTGCCGGAAACGGTGGCGGTAGAAGAATCGATGCGGGCCATGATCGAGCAGGATGGGGCAACAGTGATCTTCCCCACTTCCTTTGGCTACTACGATCCGCACGTTCTGAAGGTGGCGCGAGAATATCCGGAAGTGCAGTTTTTCCATGCGGGCGGCCTCTACATTGAAGGGGTTCACCCTGAAAATGTCGGCACCTACTTCGGTTACCTAGACGAGGGCCACTACATCAACGGCGTGCTGGCCGGCTCTATGACCAAGAGCAACCGCCTCGGGTTCATCGCCGCTAAGCCCATCCCTCTGGTGCTGCGCAATATTAACAGCTTCACGTTGGGGGCCAAAAGCGTCAATCCCGACATTAGCACGCAGGTGATTTTCACTGGAGACTGGGCCTTGCCCGTTAAAGAAGCGGAAGCGGCCAACAGCATGGCCGACCAAGGCATTGACGTGCTCACCTGCCACGTGGATAGCCCTAAGATCGTCATCGAAACCGCAGAACGACGCGGCCTGATGAGCTGTGGCCACAACACCAGCCAGGCAGCTTTGGCCCCCAATGGTTATTTGACGGGGGCAGAATACGACTGGACGAGTGTATACACCCAGTTTGCCGAAGATATTCAGGCGGGCAAAACCCTGATGAACGGCGGGATCCCCCATCTGATTCGGGGTGGGATTAAGGAGAAATTCATCAAGGTCTCCCCCTGGGGATCCGCTGCCAGCGAGGAGGCCAAAAAAGCCGGAGAAGAAGCTCTAGCCCAACTCCAGGCGGGATCTCTGGTGATCTACAAAGGCCCCCTCAAGGACAACACCGGCAAAGAGGTAGTACCTGCCGGGGCGGAATATGGCCAGCGGGCGATTGAGTTGGAATCTATGGATTACCTAGTGGAAGGCGTGATTGGGAGCACCTCCAGCTAATGGCAACCACCACTTCTGCTGTTTCCTCTGCGGCTCCTCTGCGGTGGCGTTCTAGCCTAGAGCCGATTCTATTGCCCTTTGGGGCCTTGTTGGCCTCCCTGGTCATCTTTGGTTTGTTCTGTGCGGTGGCGGGAGCCAATCCCTTTGCGGTTTATGGCTCCATCTACCGGGCCGCTTTTGGCAGTTGGTTCTCTTGGCAAAATACTTTGCAGCGGGCGGCACCCTTAATGTTGGCCTCTCTGTGTACGATTCTGCCGGCTCGTATGGGTTTGGTGATCATCGGCAATGAGGGGGCTCTGGTCATCGGTGGAGTGACAGCCGTGGCTATGGGTCTCTGGGTGGGATCCCTGGCTCCGCCGGTGGTGGTATTTCTGATGGCCGTGGCGGGCATGGTGGCAGGGGGCCTGTGGATCATGGCGGTGGGGGCGCTGCGCCACTACCGAGGCGTGAACGAAACCATCAGCAGCCTGCTGATGAACTACATCGCCATCGCCCTGATGAACCATCTGGTGGGGGGGCCATTGCGGGATCCCAGTTTTCTGAGTAAGCCCTCCAGCTTTGCCATTGATGAGGCCAATATGCTGGGTCGGTTGTTTGCTACCCGCATTCACTTCGGCTTGATGTATGGCATCATTGCCTGCTTGATTGCCTATGTGCTGATTCAGCGTACCACCCTGGGTTTTTCGGTGCGGACGGTGGGGGGGAACCCGAAGGTGGCCCGCATGGTGGGCATCGCCGTGGGCAAATTGACCTTACTGATCACCTTCTTGGCTGGATCCTGTGCTGGGTTGGCAGGCATGGTGGAAGTGGCAGCCGTGCATGGGCGAGCCAATGAGTCCTTGAGCGCTGGCTATGGCTACAGCGGCATCTTGGTGGCTTTCATTGCTCGGCAAAACCCTGCGGCGGCAGTGGTGATGGCGATCTTGTTAGGGGGGATCCTGGCCAGTGGCAGCATTTTGCAGCGCTCCCATAATCTGCCCGATGCCACCGTACTGGTGTTTCAGGGTATCGTCTTTCTGCTGATCCTTTATAGTGAGTCGCTTTACGGGCGGTTTGACTTTTTCCGGGATCGGGAGGCGGGAGAGTCAGCGCCATAAGGGTGTCAACTTTGGCTCTAGAGTTATCCGTTTTGGGTTTCTACCACTTGCTTGAGCTGCTCAGAGTACAGCCTTTTCCAGCATGATCTGATATAGCAGATTCAGATTACTTCCTTGCCCCATAAAGTTTTTTGCTTCGGAGATTTTGACAGATGGTAACAGAAGCGCTGGGATGGTGGGGAGTACCCTTGGCAGTGGTGGCGGGAACCCTGCGGGGGAGCGCACCGTTTCTATTCGTCAGCTTGGGGGAATGCCTGACGGAAAAGAGCGGCAAAATCAACCTGGGCCTAGAGGGATCCCTGTTGATGGGGGCGATGAGTGCCTATGCTATTTCCTTCCTGACTCAAAATACCGCCGGCCCCGTGATAGCCCCTTGGCTAGGGGTATTGGTGGCTGGCTTTGCGGGGTTGGCCCTGGGTGGGATCCATGCCTTTCTGTCTCAACAACCCCGGGTTAACGATGTCGCAGTGGGCATTGCCATGATCATCTTTGGCAGTGGGATGGCCTTTTACTTGGGTAAACCCTTTATTCAGCCCGTAGCTCCTCAGCTACCTGCTTTTGAGCTGGGCAACTGGAGCAGTAATCCTGCCATTCAAGCTGCCCTAAAACTCAGCCCACTGCTATTGCTGGGGATCCTCCTAGCCTTTGCTATGCACTGGTTCTTTCGGGCCACCCGCTGGGGGCTATTTGTGCGGGCGGTTGGGGATAACCCCGAAGCAGCGCGAGCGATGGCCATCTCGGTACCGAAGGTACGGGCTTTGTGCATCATGGCGGGCAGTTTCTTTGCCGCTTTGGGAGGCGCTTATCTGTCGCTGTATTACCCCGGCAGTTGGACAGAGCGGATCTCGAGCGGGCAGGGACTGATGGCAGTGGCGTTGGTGATCTTCGCCAAGTGGAATCCACTGCAGTGTTTGTTGGCGGCTTTCTTGTTTGGGGGAGCACAGGCAATTGGGCCAGCCCTACAGTCAGTGGGGGTGCAATCCAACTACTACCTCTGGAATGCTGCTCCTTATGTGCTGACGCTGGGGATCATGATCCTCACCAGTTCTCCACGGCGAACCTTGGCGGGTATGCCCGGAGCCTTGGGAACAGGAAAGTGATGAGGTGAGCATAGGGATTGTCCGGTTAAATCAACAGGAACGAGAAGTTAAGTTCTTGTTCCTGTCTCCCCTCTCTTGGAACTAACTGGTTTCTTTTCGGGTGAAGTTCAAATTGTCTTGGAGGAGAACATTGCTGAAATCAACATCGAAGATGAGAAGAATCAAGGGGTGGTGATTAGGGGACGTATGGATTTGTTGGTATTAAGTTGTGGCAGGGTCGTTTTCCACCATTCATTCCATTTATTCAACAAAGGATCCGGATCATGAGCGGACTTGGCGGCCTCAATAAAACCCCCAATGGCGTGGTGTTAGGCTTGGTGCAATTACAACTGCCCAATGTGGTCACCCCAGACGATTTGGCAGCGCAAACCCAAAAGGTGGTCAGCATGGTGGGCAAGGCTCGCCGCAACATGCCCACCATGGATTTGGTGGTCTTTCCAGAGTACGCTCTGCACGGCCTATCGATGGATACCAACCCGGAGATTATGTGCCGCTTGGATGGACCAGAAGTGGCTGCTTTCAGTGCTGCCTGTCGGGACCATAATATTTGGGGCTGTTTCTCGATTATGGAATACAACCCCCACGGCAATCCCTACAACAGCGGCATCATTTTCGACAACCAAGGGAACTTGCAACTGTACTATCGCAAGCTTCACCCTTGGATCCCCGTGGAACCTTGGGAGCCGGGAAATTTAGGGATCCCCGTCTGCGATGGCCCCAATGGTTCGAAAATTGCCCTGATCATTTGCCATGATGGTATGTTTCCGGAAATGGCGCGGGAATGTGCCTATAAAGGGGCGGAGATCATGTTGCGCACAGCGGGATATACGGCTCCCATTCGCCATAGCTGGCAGATCACCAATCAGGCCAATGCCTTTTGCAATTTGATGGTGACCGCTTCGGTGTGTATGTGTGGATCCGATGGCACCTTCGACTCGATGGGAGAAGGGATGATCTGCAATTTTGATGGCACCCCTTTGGTGATGGGATCCCATCGTCCCGATGAGATCATTACTGCCGAAGTGCGCCCGGATTTAGTGCGGGAAGCTCGCATTCATTGGGGGGTAGAAAACAACATCTATCAATTTGGCCATCGTGGCTACGTGGCCGTTAAAGGGGGAGCTCAGGATTGCCCCTACACCTACATGCAGGATTTGGTGAAGGAGGTCTACCGCCTGCCCTGGGAAGATGAGGTGATCCACAAAGATGGCAGCGCCTGCGGGTTTCCACCCCCCACCCGCCTTTACCAGGGATCCTCGGTCGTCCAGGTCACCTACAGCGGTTCTTCCTAGTCTTCCTGGTCTTCCTAGTAAAGAGGTGCCTTGAAAGAAGCAATCTTTCGCTCAAGCGCAAGGAGAGTTGCAAGGATCCGTCGATGCCCTATCTGTAGAGTTAGGGAATCAGTTTAGGGTCTAGGACTAGTTGTTCCGTCGAGAATTGATGGATATTCCTTGACTTGCCCTGGCAATTGAGCTTGGCTACCCTTCTATAACCCGCTTAGGCGAGTGATAGAACAGGGGCAAACCCGGTAGAGTTTAGGAGGTTTGTTGTGATGGCTCTATTACAACCCAACGTGACTCGTCAGCTACTGGTCGCCCTGGCACTGTTCGTTTGCCTGGGGCTTTTGCCCGCCTGTGACGAAGGCGGTGGCAGCAGCACCGTTAGCCCCCCGAGCATCACCCCCACCCCCGCTAGCGAATAGTTCCCATTGGTTTTTGCATGGTCTTGCACTGGCTGCCCAGACTTGGGAAGCACCTGTTCTTGGGGATCCTCTGCCTCTGTCTACTGGTTGCCTGTGGGGGAGGCGAGGGATTCTCTTTTTCCGTGGGGCCTCCTCCTGCTGGGGAAGTGCCGATTGCCAGCCTGCTCTGCCAACTGGATCGGGAGACCCGCACCTTTTCTGGGCCGATCTATGCTGTGCCACCGGATGTGGCCACCTGTAACCCCGGTCGCCTGACTCCAGCCGCCGCTCAAAAAATGATGGATCGGCTGAACTTTTTGCGGCTTTTACATCTGTTACCGCCGGTAGATTTGAACGATGAGTTTTTGCAGGCTTCTCAACAAGCCGCCCTCATGCAGGTGGCCAACGGAACCCTCAGCCATGAGCCGCCCCCTTCCTGGCGATGTTTTACCCCTGCTGGAGAAGAGGGATCCCGGTTGAGCAACTTGGCGATCGGCCCGATCTTGGAGCTGAATGGGCCCGACTCAGGACGCATCTTGGCCCGGCAGGTGGATATCTATTTTGCCGAGCCAGGGGCAGAAAATGTCGTCGATGTAGGGCACCGTCGCTGGAATCTTTATCCCCAGTACCGCCAAGGGGCCTATGCCATTGTTTATGATCCCCGCGCTGGACGAGTAACCCAGGCCAATGCCAACTGGATCTTCGGCTTCGATGAGTCCGTGTCGGATCCGGAGTTCATCGCCTTTCCGGAAAAAGATGGCTACCTTTACCGCCTAGAAGGGTTTTCCAACCAGCCTCTTAGCGCTTACCGTTGGTCTTTTTCGGTGCCCAGTCGTGGGGGCGCATCGGATCTGAGCCAGGCGCAAGTTCGCATCACCGATGCTCTGAGCGGGGATCCCGTTCCCGTGAGCAACATTCGAGTCGGAGATCCTGCTTTTGGACTGGAAACGCTCACCTACTCTGTCGGATTTGTGCAGCCCAATCGAGAGTACAACTTTGAGATCAGTGGCATCCGTTTGAATGGGGGGGCACCTCGCACCTACCGTTACAGCACCGCTCTGTACGATTGCGATCCAATCTCTCCCCTTCAGGATTCAATTCCCACCGGAGAACTGGGTATACCTCCTCGCCTGCTTCAGTAGGGGTCTCCCGGACAGTCTCAAGGGATCCCTCCCTCTTGAAGAGGCATTCCCCAAGTCCGAACCAGAAAAATGCGTAAGTCGCAAGTCAAGCATGATAAAACTGCATAACTTGTCACAAACCGTAGTGTTGAATACCAAAGTTCAAGATTGGCAATCGCTAAGGTGGCGTGTAGTGACCCCACGGCAGCGATGATGGCAAACCAATTTGAACGCATTAAAAGCGAGAAGGATGGGCTAGCGGTTAAGGCTGAATTGGAACAGTTCGCCCGCCTCGGCTGGGAAAACATTCCCGAAGATGACCGCGATCACCGCCTCAAGTGGTTGGGGATCTTCTCCCGCAAGCGCACCCCCGGTCAGTTCATGCTGCGGCTGCGGGTGCCCAATGGCATTCTCACCAGCGGCCAAATGCGCATGTTGGGGGCGATCATCCACCCCTACGGGGTCGATGGTGTAGCGGACATCACCACCCGGCAGAACCTTCAACTGCGGGGCATCCCCATTGAAGAGATGCCTCAGATTTTGGGGTATTTGAAGGATGTTGGCCTGACCAGCGTGCAGTCGGGTATGGATAACGTGCGCAACATCACGGGATCCCCCCTGGCGGGCATCGACCCAGATGAGCTGATTGACGTGCGTGGCCTTACCCGTAAGGTGCAGGACATGATCACCAACAACGGCGAGGGGAATGAATCCTTCAGTAACCTACCCCGGAAGTTCAACATCGCCATCGCTGGCTGTCGAGACAACTCTGTTCATGCCGAGATTAATGATCTGGCCTTTATCCCCGCCTTCAAAAATGGCAAGCTGGGCTTCAACGTGCTGGTGGGGGGCTTTTTTTCTGCTCGTCGCTGCGCGGAGGCTATTTCCCTCAATGTTTGGGCGGATCCGCGGGATGTGGTGGCCATTTGTGAGGCGGTGTTGCTGGTCTATCGGGATCACGGCCTGCGGGCCAACCGGCAAAAGTCACGGCTGATGTGGTTGGTGGATGAATGGGGGATCGAAAAGTTCCGAGCTACCCTGGAAAGCCAAATCGGCCATACCTTGCCTACCGCGGCGGAAAAAGACGAGGTGCTCTGGCACAAGCGGGATCTGATCGGGGTTCATGCCCAGAAGCAGCCGGGCTTGAACTTTGTCGGTCTGCACGTTCCGGTGGGACGGCTGCAGGCTCTAGAGCTGATGGAACTGGCGCGCATGGCGGAGGTGTATGGCTCCGGGGAATTGCGTCTGACGGTGGAGCAGAACCTGCTGATTCCCAACGTGCCGGATTCTCGCGTGGCCTCTTTGTTAAAGGAGCCACTGCTGAAAAAGTTCTCTCCCAATCCAGGGCCGTTGCAGCGGGGGTTGGTGTCTTGTACGGGCAATCAGTTCTGTAACTTTGCCCTGATCGAGACCAAAAATCAGGCAGTGGCCCTGATGGAAGTCTTAGAGCAAGAGCTAGAACTCCCCCGAATCGTGCGCATCCACTGGACCGGCTGCCCCAACTCCTGCGGTCAGCCGCAGGTGGCAGATATTGGCCTGATGGGCACCACTGCTCGCAAGGACGGCAAACCTGTTGAGGCGGTGGATATCTATATGGGAGGGGAAGTGGGTAAAGACGCCAAGCTGGGCGAATGTGTGCGCAAAGGGATCCCTTGCGAGGACCTAAAACCTGTCTTGGTGGAGCTGCTGATTGAGCATTTCGGGGCCAAACTTCGCCTCCATCCCCCCGTTGCTGGGTCATTTCCTCATCCCGTGGCCATCGGGTAGGAATCCGAGAGTTCACCCCTCTTCAATCCCTATTCATTTTGGGTGTGTCTTAGGTGTGTCCTCTGCTGCATTGTCCTCATCTTCGTCATTCAAAATCTCGGAGTTCATCATGTTCAATATATTCAACGCTTCTTCTGCGGTATCTCGTCGGCAATTTTTGGCCGGGGCGGCGGCTCTTACGGCTGGGGCTGTCACAGCAGGGATCCCACGGGCCCAGTCTCAGTCTTTGGGCAGTGGCTACTGGATTGCTCAGGCAGATACCCCCGAAACCACCCGTGCCAAGCTAGGGTTTATTGCCCTCACGGATGCAGCTCCCCTCATTATCGCCAAGGAAAAGGGGCTGTTTGAAAAGTACGGCATGAAAGATGTGGAGGTGGAAAAACAAGCCTCCTGGGGCACCACCCGCGATAATTTGGTACTTGGCTCTGGGGCCGGTGGCATCGATGGGGCGCACATCCTCACCCCCATGCCCTACTTGATCACCACCGGCAAAGTTACCGATGGTCGGCCTGTACCGATGTACATTTTGGCCCGTTTGAATCTGGATGGACAGGGGATTAGCATTGCCAATACCTATCGGGATCTGGAAATTGGCCTAGACAGTTCCCCCCTCAAGGCCAAATTTGCCGAGGCGCGAGCTGCCGGTGGGGATCCCAAGTGTGCGGTGACCTTCCCGGGGGGAACCCATGATCTGTGGATGCGCTACTGGCTATCTGCCGGGGGAATTGATCCCAACAATGATGTTTCCACCATCGTAGTGCCGCCGCCGCAAATGGTGGCCAACATGAAATCCAGAACTATGGAAGCCTTTTGTGTGGGCGAACCCTGGAATGCTCAACTGATCAACCAAAAAGAAGGTTATTCCGCTTTAACCACCGGCGAATTGTGGAACAATCACCCCGAAAAATCTCTGGGGATGCGGGCCGATTGGGTAGATGCCCACCCCAAGGCAGCCTTGGCATTGATCAAGGCAGTGCAAGAAGCACAAATCTGGTGCGATCAACTGGAGAACAAAGAAGAGATGTGTCAAATCTTGGCACAACGGCGCTGGTTCGGGATCCCGGCAGCCGATATTTTGGGCCGTGCCCAGGGTACCTTCGACTACGGCACCAGCAAGATCGTTGAAAATAGCCCCCATGTGATGAAGTTCTGGGATGAAAACGCTTCTTATCCCTTTAAGAGTCACGATCTCTGGTTCTTAACCGAAGATATCCGTTGGGGCTATTTCCCCGCAGATACCGATATCAAAGCCCTAGTGGAGCAAGTGAACCGAGAAGACTTGTGGCGAGAAGCCGCCAAAGCCATTGGCCAGGAATCTGCCATTCCGGCAAGCACCTCCCGGGGTGTAGAGACCTTCTTCGATGGGGTGCAATTTGATCCGGAAAATCCTGGAGCCTACCTCGATGGGCTGTCCATCAAAAAGCTGGCCTAACTCTACCCTTTGAGCACCCTTTGCAGAAGAGAGAGAAGGGATCCCCTTCAAACTGTTCAATCCAGACCCCTTTTCTCTCCTCTTTCCCTTACATTTACATCAACCCCCAGCCCCCAGCCAACCATGAACCTTATTCCCCTCCGCAAGATCGGGTACAACCTCTTCCGCATCCTGTTGCCCATCATCGGGAGCTTCGGTCAATGGCTATTGAGAGCGCTGCATAGCCACATTCTACAATTCAAAGCCGTTGTCAATACTTCCTCTAGTTCTGGATCCAGCCCCCGCTCCGCTTGGATACAACGAGTCAACCTCCATAAAGCATTGCGCCGTATTTTGTTGCCAATTACAGCAATTTTGGTGGTTTTGCTGCTCTGGCAAATTATTTACAGTCAACCAGGGGCCAATTTGCCTACCCCCGCGCAAGTTTGGCAGGATACTTGGGATCCCTTGATCAAAGATCCCTTCTTCGATTTTGGTGGCAACGATAAGGGGTTGTTCTGGCAAATTTGGGCCAGTTTGCAGCGGGTGGCGATCGGCTTTACCTTGGCGGCTTTGGCGGGAGTCCTGGGGGGGATGATCATCGGGGTGAACCGCTGGCTCTACGAGGCAGTAGATCCGATCTTTCAAGTGCTGCGCACGGTGCCTCCTTTGGCTTGGTTGCCCATTTCCCTTGCGGCCTTTCGAGATGCCACCCCTTCGGCTATTTTCGTGATTTTCATCACCGCCATCTGGCCCATTTTGATTAACACAACCGTGGGTGTGCAACGGATCCCGCAGGATTACCGCAACGTGGCTCGGATTGTGCACATGTCGGGCTGGAAATACTTTTTCAAAATTGTCTTTCCGGCAACCGTGCCTTACATCTTTACCGGCTTGCGGATTGGGGTGGGGCTGTCTTGGTTGGCGATTGTCGCGGCGGAAATGTTGATCGGTGGTGTGGGCATCGGTTTCTTTATTTGGGATGCCTGGAATAGTTCCCGCATCAGCGAGATCATTTTGGCTCTCATCTACGTTGGGATTGTCGGTCTTTTGCTGGATCGATTGATGGCTTGGATCGGTTCGCTGGTCGTTGCTGAAGATCACTAGAAGATCACTAATAACTCAAACCTTGAACAGACAGGGATCCCTTAGGTGAGCATCATGAAGACCCAACCCTATATCGAAGTCGATCATATTGATAAGAGTTTTCCGCTCGAGAATGGCACCCTTTATCCAGCCCTGAAAGGGATCCATCTAGAGATCCGACAGGGAGAATTTGTTTCTCTGATTGGCCATTCGGGTTGTGGCAAATCCACGCTGCTCAACATCATTGCCGGACTAGACAAACCCTCTCGGGGGGGGATCCTTCTGGAAGGCCGACAGGTGAGGGATCCCGGCCCGGAGCGGATGGTGGTATTTCAAAACTACTCCCTGTTGCCCTGGCTGACGGTGCGGGAAAACATCGCCCTAGCTGTGGATGAAGTCTTGGGATCCCAACCCAAAGCCAAACGACAGCAGATTGTTGAGGAGCATATCCGTCAGGTGGGGTTACAGGCAGCAGCCGACAAACGCCCTGCCCACCTGTCTGGGGGCATGAAACAACGGGTGGCCATAGCCCGCGCGCTTGCGATTCGTCCCCGAGTGCTGCTGCTAGATGAGCCTTTTGGGGCATTGGATGCCCTCACCCGTGGCAACTTACAGGAACAACTGATGGACATTGCCCAGGCGGAGCAGCTCACCTGTGTCATGGTCACCCACGATGTGGATGAGGCGCTGCTGCTCTCCGACCGGGTGGTGATGCTCACCAATGGCCCCGCCGCCCAAATCGGGCAAATTTTGTCTGTGCCCTTTGGCCGCCCTCGCCATCGTCTAGAAGTGGTCAATCACCCCGATTACTACAGCTTGCGGGGGGAGATGATCTATTTTCTCAATCAACAAAAACGAGCCCGCAAGAAAACTCCGGCCAATGTGGCGATTGCCAGGCACGGCCTAGAAAAAGTGAACCTGGAAATTGGCTTTGTTCCTCTCACAGACTGTGCGCCTGTGGTAATCGCCAAAGAAAAGGGCCTGTTTCAAAAATATGGCCTAGAAGAGGTCACCCTAGTGCGGGAACCAGGCTGGAAAATCCTGGCAGAAGGGATCCGTTCCGGGCGTTTGGATGCAGCTGGGGTTGTGGCTGGGATCCCGTTGGCTTCTACCTTAGGGATCGGAGGAACTCCAGTTCCTTTGGTTACCGCGCTCACTTTATCACGCGGGGGGAATGCCATTACGTTTGGGCGCCAATTCTTGGAGCAGGACATTCAAAGCCTGGAGGATTTTCGTGAGTATCTCAGCCAAACCCCTGACAAAGTGCATATCTTGGGGATGGTGCATCCGGCCTCCATGCACAATTTTCTTTTGCGGCATTGGTTAGCTAGCGGCGGTATTGATCCGGATCGGGATACAACCTTGACGGTGATCCCGCCACCCCAAATGGTGAGCAATCTCAAAGCAGGGAATATCGATGGCTACTGCGTCGGCGAACCTTGGAACTCAAGAGCAGTACGGGAACAGGTCGGCTTCATCATCACCACCACTCCAGAAATCTTGCCTAGCCACATCGAAAAAGTCCTGGCGGTGCGACAGGATTGGGCACAAAAGTATCCCCGTACTCATGTTGCTCTGGTCAAAGCCCTTTTGGAAGCCTGTCAGTATTGTGATCAGCCACGTCATCGCCCGGAAATTTTGGAGTACCTTGCCCAACCTCAGTACTTAGGCGCAGTACCCGCCGATATTCAGCCGGGATTAACGGGCGCTCTTCATCGAGGTATTCAAGATGAATCGGAGGTAATGGTGGGCTTTAATCAGTTTGCCAGTGGCCGCAATACCTGTCCCGAAAAGTTGGAAAACCTCTGGATCTTGACACAAATGGCCCGCTGGGGACTCTGTGCATTTCCACGCAATTGGCTTTCGGTGATCGATCAAGTGTTGGATACAGAAACCTACGCCCTTGCCGCCCAGGATTTGGGGTTACCGGATCGCGCCCATGACCGAGGTGCGCTGATGTTTGCGGATGGATCCCAGTTTGATGGACAGGATCCCATTGGTTATTTGGAATCAGTTCAAATTCGACAGGAGGTACAGCTACAGGAATACCGCATCAGCAACCCAGTCTTAGCTTAGTCTTGACTCACTTTAATCATTTCTCAAAATTATGATGACCAGCTCTCGTCTTTCTTCTTCTGCTTTATCCTCCGCACCTGTGGTGTCTGGGTTGCCCTTGCTTTCTCTTCAAAATGTGGGCAAAACTTACTCAACATCTAATGGGTCTTTTATCGCTTTAGAAAATGTCAACCTCGATGTGGGATCCGGAGAATTTATTTGCCTGATCGGCCACTCTGGGTGTGGCAAATCCACCCTGATGAATATGGTAGCCGGTTTTTCCACCCCTAGCTCGGGATCCATCACCCTCAAAGGGCAGCCGGTGGGATCCCCTGGCCCGGATCGGATGATGGTGTTTCAAAACTATTCTTTATTACCCTGGCTGACGGCTTTTGAAAATGTGTATTTGGTTGTGGATCAGGTATATTCCAACAAATCCCATAGTGAAAAAAAGCAGATCGTTCAGGAACATCTGGAATTGGTGGGCCTGACCGAAGCCGCTCACAAACGCCCGAAACAGCTTTCCGGCGGCATGAAACAACGGGTGGCTATTGCCCGTGCCCTCTCCATTCGTCCAGAGGTGCTGTTGTTGGATGAGCCCTTTGGGGCACTAGATGCCATTACCAAAGAAGAACTTCAGGAGGAGTTACTCGCTATTTGGCGGGATCACCGCTGTACGGTTTTGATGATCACCCATGATATTGACGAAGCGCTTTATCTAGCAGACCGAGTGGTGATGATGACCAATGGCCCAGCTGCCCATATTGGTGAGATCCTGACTATTCCCTTCGACCGACCACGCATCCGCTCCCGCATTCTAGAAATGCCGGAGTTTTACGAATTGCGCAACTATGCCCTTGACTTCCTCTACCGCCGTTTTGCCCATACTACCGATTAAGTAAACCCATTAAGCTAAAAGCAGAACCTCCGGAGAACAAGATCGATGGTGATTGCCCATCAGCCAGCTCCAACTCAGCAGATGGATCCAGAAATAGAGGATCTTGCCTTAATCCTGCCGAAAACTCTAGAAGAATATCTTGCCAACCCAGTTGATAAATCAGAGTGGGTAGATGGCCAGGTTGTGGAGAAGTCAGGCCAAACACTTATGCATGCAAAGATACAAACTCGACTTCTCATTCGATGGGCAAACTATGTCGAAAATCAGCAGTTAGGGGGGATAGTACTGGTGGAGGCTCCCTGCCAAACTTTAGGGAGAGGAAGACCTCCTGACGTTGCCTATCTTTCTCCAGACTTGGTTGAACAATTTGGTGACGATGTTGCTACACTGCCTCAAAGTTACTCCTTGATTGCGGAGATCATCTCTCCAACAGACAGTGGAGAAAATATCTTTCTGAAAGCGCAGGAATATCTCAGCTCCGCAATCTTAGAAGTTTGGCTGTTTTTTCTAAAAAGCAAATATATTTTCATTCAAACTCAAGAGCAAAACCTTTGGCTAGCCGAGAAGGATGTGGCCAAAACTCAACAAGTCTTGCCGGGTTTTGAGATTGCAGTTTCCGAACTACTCAGTTAAGGGATCCCTATAAACATAAAATGACATTTGATCTGGTTGAAGACGATGGGATTGAGAATTGATGATTTGCTCAAAGACAAAAGAGAAATCGTTTTTGCTATTGCTGCCAAGCATGAAGAAAACCATGTCAAAGTATTAAGAGAGGCTACTCCTCTGTGGGCGACCTAGAGCTTCTTACCTGTATATTTTAGATATTAACTAGAAAGATATATCAGATTTTCGAGATGTGTTGATTCATTCGTGCCTACAAGTTGATTTTGAGCAGGTTTGGGCTGTCGTCGCACAAGAAATTCCAAGCTTAAAGCCTAAGCTAAAATCTAAGCTAATAGTCATCCATCCTTTCCAGTGCTGAGTTAGAAAGTGACGAGTCATCAAGTTACTAAGACCCAATGCCCCTATTGCGGAGTAGGGTGTGGATTAGAGGCCGTTCCTACTCCTGCGGGCGATTGGAAAATTCGTGGAGATCGGGAGCACCCCTCCAGTTTGGGAATGGTGTGTGTGAAGGGAGCCACGATTATGGAGTCGGTCAGCCAAGATCGATTGCTTTACCCCATGTTTCGAGAGAATCTAGAGCAACCTTTTCGGCGCATCTCTTGGGAACAAGCTTTGCAAGAAATCACCATCCGCATCCAAGATTTGCAAGATACCCCTGATGCAATGGCAATGTACGGATCTGGGCAATTTTTGACGGAAGATTACTATGTGGCCCAAAAACTGATTAAAGGATATCTGAGAACTAACAATTTTGATGCCAATTCTCGTCTGTGTATGTCCTCGGCAGTTTCGGGCTATATTCAATCTTTTGGCTCCGATGGCCCCCCTTGCTGTTACGAGGATTTAGATCAGTGTGATCTGGCCTTTTTGGTGGGTACCAATACGGCAGAATGTCATCCCATTCTCTTTAATCGCCTGAAAAAAAGACATCGGTTTGGATCCCCTCTTAAGATTATTGTGGTGGATCCCCGCAAAACTCAGACTGCGGAAGCAGCAGATCTGTACTTGGGTATTCAGCCGGGTAGTGATATTGATCTATTTAACGGGATCGCCCATTTGCTCTTGCGCTGGGGGGAGATTGATGCCCCTTTCATCGAAGATTGCACGCAAGGCTTTGCCCAATACGCGGCCTTGTTATCTAGTTATGAGCCTGAAACGGTGGCACAGCGCTGTGGCATCTCGCCGGAAGATCTGATCCAGGCTGCCAAACTCTGGCAGGGATCCCAAAAGATTCTTTCCCTTTGGTCGATGGGCCTCAATCAATCCAGCGAAGGTACGGCCAAAATCTCTAGCTTGATCAATCTCCATTTGATGACGGGGCAGATTGGCAAGCCGGGGATGGGGCCATTTTCGCTGACAGGTCAACCCAATGCCATGGGGGGCCGAGAGGCCGGAGGATTATCCCATTTGCTGCCGGGATATCGCTCGGTGAAAAATCCTCAGCACCGAGCAGAAGTGGAACAGGCTTGGGGCTTGCCCAGTGGATCTATATCGCCTCAGCCAGGGCTAACTGCAACCGAAATGATTTCTGCTCTAGAAGCAGGATCCCTGCAACTGTTCTGGATCGCGGCAACTAATCCTCTGGTGAGCTTGCCCGATCTAGAGCGAGTTAAAAAGGCCTTGAGAAAATCTCCATTTACAATCTATCAAGAAGCCTATTACCCCACCGAAACAGCTGAGTATGCCCATCTGCTCTTGCCCGCCTGCCAATGGAGCGAAAAAACAGGGGTGATGACCAACTCGGAGCGCCGGGTTACCCTTTGCCAACAATTTCAGGATCCCCCCGGAGAAACCCGACCAGATTGGGACATTTTTGCGGAAGTGGGGCGTAGATTGGGGTTTGTTGAGCCATTTCAGTTTCAAAGCTCAGCAGACGTTTATGCCGAATTTGCTGCCCTTACGGAAAATCGCCCTTGTGATCACTCGGGCCTCAGTCATGCTCTTTTGGCCGAACAAGGCCCTCAACAATGGCCCTACCCCAAGGATCAAACCCAGGATAAGATTCTGGATCCCGCCCGACTTTATACCGATTTGCGCTTTCCCACTGTGGATGGTCGCGCTCGGTTTATCCCCTACCATTCCCGTGGATTGGCTGAGCCTGCGGATCCCCAATATCCTCTTGTATTGACTACCGGTCGAGTTTATGGCCACTGGCACACCCAAACCCGCACCGGCAGAGTCGAGAAAATTACCAAAATGCATCCGCAGCCCTTTATTGAGATTCATCCCCACGATGCCGAAAAGCTAGCCCTCCAGAATGGGGATCCAGTTCAGGTAAGTTCCGCCCGTGGGCAAGCCTATTTCCCCGCTAAGATCACTCGTGCCATTGCGCCGGGAACGGTGTTTGTGCCCATGCACTGGGGATCCCTGTGGGCAGAATCTGCCGAGTGCAATGCGCTCACCCACGACATCAGTTGTCCAGTCTCTGGCCAACCAGAATTAAAAGCCTGTGCAGTTGCTTTGAGCAAAGCAGAGTCGTTTCCGCCGAAACTGGAGATTGAGAAGATTGTACCCGAGGAAGTTTTGGATGTCTCTGTTTCAGTTTGAGCAGGATTTTGCCGATTCTCTGCGCTGTATCCCCATGAGTGTGCGCCTCAAGTTAGATTTGTGCGGGATTAAGCTCAAACTCCATCAGTGGGGGCAATTTTCAACTCAGCAAAAGCAGCAGTGTGTCAACTGGCCCTTTCAAACCCCCCAGGATATTGAACAATTTGGCAGCCATTTACGGCAGTTGATTCGTTCTACCTGTCATGAGGAGGCTAAAGAAATTCCCCCTGACCCACTGCCCGAATGGCAAAATACGGATGGGATCCCAGTCAGTGTTCAACAAAAGGCCGAGGAACTAGGGATTCAGATAACCCTCGATTTCTGGAAAACCCTACAGGATCTACAACGATTCGCCCTAATTAAACTGAGCCGTTCCCATCACGAAAATAAGAATTTTTTGCCAGCCTTACAAGAATTTGGCCTGAAGCCAAAAGTTTGAACGGGAATGGTTCAGCCCTCTGTGGATTCCCTCAATTCCTTCTCAGTACAGGTGTTCTGGGCGCGGAGGAGTCCTCGTTGAGGAATATAAATTAAAGTTGAGGATTTGATACTTGCGTTGCTTTCTTGTTACAGGAAGCGTTATTTTTTAGCTATCAAAACTCTTTTCAATACGGTCTTTACTGGCCCCGGAGGAGCGACCCTCTGGGGTTCATTTTTTCTGAGTAGGTTGCTGAGTAGATTGACTAAACGGGTGCTACACCCCAACGGACAGCAGATCCCAGCGCTCGGCTGCCAATATCAGAACGACAATAGGCTCCGGTAAACTGCACTTGCTCCACCGCTGCATAGGCTTGGCCCAAGGCTTCCGATAGACTGGCCCCTTGCCCTGTCATACACAAGACGCGTCCGCCATCGCTGAGGATCTGCCCGCCCGCCTGACGGGTACCGGCATGAAACACTAAGGCTCCTGTTTGGGTGGCTGCTGCTAAGCCAAAGATCGGGATCCCACGTTCATAGGGGCCTGGATAGCCGGGTGCAGCCATGACCACGCAGGCAGCGTAGCCGGGTTTCCAGTTCAGCTGGACTTGGGCCAAACGCCCTTCCACACAGGCCAGCAGCACCTCTTCGAGCGGGTTTTCCAGCAACGGCAAAATCACCTGGGCTTCTGGATCCCCAAATCGGCAGTTGTACTCCAACACATAGGGATCCCCTGTGGGTGTGATCATCAACCCAGCATAGATCACCCCTTGGTAGAGAATGCCCCGCTGCTGCAAGCCCCTTAGGGTGGGATCCAACACCTGGGTTTGAAGGCGGGCCAATAACTCCGGTGTCACCAGATGATCCGCTGGAGCATGAGCCCCCATGCCGCCGGTATTTGGGCCAGTATCCCCGTCGCCAATGCGTTTGTAGTCCTGAGCAGGCAAAAGGGGCACACAGGTTTGGCCATCCGTGAGGGCCAGTAGCGACACCTCTTGGCCTGTGATGAACTCTTCAATCACCACCTGTTGGGAGCTAGAAGGATGAGCCAGCGCCGCCTGTAGAGCTTGTGCCGCCTCATCGCGGTGTTGGGCAATGGTCACCCCTTTGCCTGCCGCCAGTCCATCCACCTTCACCACCAGTGGAAAGGACTGGGAATCCAGGTAAGCCAGGGCCGCCGCCAACTCCTTAAATCCAGTAGCACGAGGCGTCGGGATCCCGGCTTCTTGCATCAGATGTTTGGCCCAGAGTTTGCTCCCCTCCAATTGGGCGGCCACACGGTTCGGCCCAAAAATGGTCAGCCCAGCCGCTTGAAAGGCATCGACAATCCCCTCCACCAAGGGCACCTCCGGCCCCACCACCGTCAGACGGATCCCTTGTACGGTGGCAAAACGTACCAACCCCTCAATATCGGTTGCCGCCAACGCTAAGGATTGGCAGCGGGGCATCTGGCGCGTTCCCCCATTGCCGGGTGCGCAGTAAACTTGGGTAACTTGCGGAGACTGCAACAGCTTCCAGGCTAGAGCGTGTTCTCGTCCCCCCGATCCGATGACCAGAACTTGCATATCCCGCTATTCCACCGTTCGTAAACCCAACTAGCTGCATATTGGGGCGTCCCCAAACACCCCCCATTAGACCATGTTCCTGTAGCGTTTCACGTTGGCTGGGTTAGTTTGCTGCCAAAGAACGACCCCGCCAAGTCCAGTTGCGTCCGGTGCTAGTGCGAATCGCCGAGGCCAAAACGATCGCCGCTGTCACCCAGCCCCCCACTGCCGTCAGCCACCAGTAACGCAAGGGCAAATCGGCCCAGTGTTTGAGGAGCCATCGAATCCCCAGTTGAGCCAGGATCCCGGCCAAACTGGCCAACAACACCCCTAAAGATTGGGTGGCCACAGCTAAGATCAGCCCCAGCCAGGGCAGACTGCAAATCGCCAAAATGGTAACTATGGCTAACAGTGCCAGCAACCAGTTGCGCTCCAGGCCCAAAAACCAATTTTTTGTCCAACCTTCCCAAAGGGCGGCCCCATCAGCATACATACGGCTGCGCACCCGTTCTCCGCCCAGGCGCAACTGGAGACCCCATCCATTCGCTTTGATGCGCTGGCCCAAGGTGACATCTTCCACCACCACATCTGCTACTCCGGCATGCCCGCCAATTTGTTCGTAGGCGAGGCGGCGGAACAACATAAACGGCCCAAAGGCAAATGCCTTGGAACTCCTGGGATCGTTCACAGCCGCAAAGTTATATCCTGCTGCCAGGATGGTCATCATGATTGGTTGCACCAACCATTCCGCCAGGCAACCACACACCAACTGGGGCCCCACCGTAACCAGGCCACTGTCTGTTTCCAGCAGCTGCCTCAGGGCTGCCTCAATCGCGCCGGATCCCAGCCGCACATCACAATCGAGAAACAGCAGATAATCGGCTTCAATCGTCGCCACCGCCTGGGCACAGGCCCAGTTTTTGCCCACCCACACCTGCCCTTCTGGACGGGGATCCCCTTTGAGCAGATGCAGGCGCGGATCTTGTCGGTCGGCAGCCAAGGCTTGGGCTAGATCCCAGGTGGCATCGGTAGAATCATCATCCACCAGCCACACCTGCAGCGGAGCTGAAGTACTTTCCAAGATGCTGGTCAGACAGTCCACCACGTTTTGGGCCTCGTTGTAAGCAGGCACAATCACCGCCAGCCGCGCCATCGCCGCAGCAACCTGGTTGGTTTGGTCTTCCGGGACGTCGGTCAGCCAAGGGGAAGCCGCCAACGCGCGCCACAGCCGCAAGGCCACCAACCCAATCAACAGGGCCGTCATCGCCAGTACCCCCATGAGCAGGCCAGGGATCCCAGACTCGATGTGTCCCCACACTAAGCTCCCCAACATGTCTTTCTCCCGCCAATTCACATCTGAAGTGCATCAGGCATACAAAAACCCCTCCACGATATCGCTGTAGGGGCGGGGAAAGATCAACCAGACTTGCAGTTGGGTTTCCACCAGAGCGCGTACCAAGGGGGAAAGATGGGCAATTTCTTCGTAGCCCCGGTCGGTTTTCAGGTGGATCCCTTGGGCGTAGAGGCTGTAGCCCTGGGTGTGGGCTGAGCGGATCCCCAGGTAACTTTCGGGATCCAGACCATCCCGCAGCATTTTTTCGCCGACGGTGGCGATCAGTTTTTCTCGTCGGTCTTCGGGCAACTGAGTCAGGTTACGGGCCTTAAACAGATCCCGATCCAGGTAGCGCCGCGATAGATCCGACAAAATCGGGTCAGCCGCAAACATTGCCCAAAAGCGCAACGGATAGCTAAAGAGCACATCATCTGCTGCCAAATAGAGGGGCAACGGCAACTCAAAAGGATCCCCTTTTTGTGCGGCCATTGAGGCCCAAGACCAGGCCGTCAGCACCGGATCCAGCTCAATTTCCCCCTTTTGCAAGAGCACCTGCGCACGCTTAAACAGCCGATCCAAAATGAAGCGGGCAGACAAACTTTTGGGATGTTGGTACACCTGGGTGTACATGAAGTAGCGCACCACCAAGTAATGTTCGATCGCCCCCAAGCCTTTGCGGGCCGGAATGGACAGGGATCCCGTTTCTGGATCGTAATCGAGCACTGTTACAATCCGATCCAAATCCAGATGGCCGTACTGAGCGCCTGTGAGCAGGCTATCCCGCATGAGGTAATCGAAGCGGTCGCAGTCTAGTTGGCTGGAGATCAGTTGCCCCACCAGGGGCAGGGGAAATTGCTTGTGCAACACCTGCTGCATCTGGGCTGGCAGCTGCGGATTGAACTCCGCCAGCAGGGCGGAAACTTGTGGATCCTCCCGTAAAATGCGCGCTGTCCAGACTTCGTGGTGACAGCCGAAGATCTCTTCCCCCGCGTGGCTAAAGGGGCTATGGCCAATATCGTGCAACAGGGCAGAGGCTAGAGTCACCGCCCGGTAGGGCCGCAACTCCGCGTAACGGCGGGCCAACTTGTCGAACAGCCGTCGGGCAATGTGCAACACCCCCACCGAATGGGTAAAGCGGGATCCCTCTGCTCCATGGAAGGTAAAAAAGGCCGTATCCAACTGGCGAATGCGGCGCAGGCGCTGAAAAGCCGGCGTATCGATCAGGCGAATCAAGAGTGCCTCAACCGCATCCCCTCCATCTAGGCTGATGGCTCCATGCAGGGGATCGTGATAGGTACGAGACTTGCAAAAACGCAGCGCCATACTCCTACCATACTCGCTCCCTTTCTCGGATGTCGGAGCTGGTCGCAACAGCCTTGCAAAGAAATAGCACAACTCCTCCTTGGTTAAAATGCCCTTTGTGGAGCTTGTTGCTAGCAGCGGCGAGCAGCATTGCCTTGAGAGAAGCGCTAAAGATCAGATGAGTGCCAATATATCAAGGGATCCTTTCTCCCCCCAGCGGATATCCAACCAGTGGATATCCAAAAAGCGTTGGACTGGCTTACTACTGGCCTTAGCCCTCAGTTTGCATTTGGTCGCTTGTTCTGGAGCCTCTGAATCGGTTGTGCCCACCCCACCCACTCTCACCCGCTATACGGCTCTGGGGGCCAGTGATGCTGTCGGATTCAATGCTTCCGTTTCCTGTGATGGCCCTGCCAATACCGCCGGTATCCGGCCCCAACGATCAGATCCACTGGATTGCCCAAATGGAACCGGCTATGTGCCTCGTTTAGCCCAGTCTTTGCCGGCACCGGTTCAGTTGACAAACCTAGGTCGTTCGGGGGCGGTGATCAGCCCCACCATTCAAGCTTTAGGGGACTCTTTTCCCGCCAACCTATTGCAGGATCAAGTGCCCCGTATCCCCCCCGACACTACCTTGATAACGCTCTGGATCGGAGGGAATGACACCAACGCCATTACCCTAGCAGCTGTTCGTCTAGCGATAGAGGGAGGGGATCCCTTTTCTTTTATCGATCGCCAAATCGAGCAATTCGCCAGCGACTATCAAACGCTGTTGCAATTTATTCGCGCCCGTGCCCCGCAGACCCGCATTGTCGTGGCCAACCTGCCCAACTTTGCCCTGATCCCCTTGGGGCAACAGCAACCCGACAGTGCGCGTCAACTGTTGGCTACGGTTTCCCTGGGTCTGAGCCAACGGGTCATCAACCCCCTCAGCCAGCAAGGGATCCCGGTGGTGGATTTGCTCTGCGATCCGCGCTCCTACAGCCGCGACTCCTTTTTCCCTGGCCCGATTGCCGATGGCTTTCACCCCAATGACCAGGGCTATGCTGACTTGGCCGATGCTTTTTTAAGAGCGATTCAGCAACCCACCCCACCCCAACCCAGTTGCCCTCCCTTCAGCGAGAGGGGATCCTGGTTGCAACAGGAGGCAACTGTTCGCGTCAGCGAGATGGAGGCCTGGCTGAGGAGCTTTTTGAACAAATTTAGCCTGCAATCCCCCATCCTCGCGTCAGCAGATAGGGGAGCATTCATCTAGTGAAACAGACAAAAATAGAGATAGAAATAGAGAATCCCTCTAAGGGATCCTGCATGTTAGCGAGATTGTGCCGCAGCAATGGGCTGGTCTAGGACGCCACCACAGCTGCAGAGGAGCGCCGCCGCCGCCGAGAAGCATCCGGCACCTCTTGTCGAGGTTCAGGCTCTGCGACTGGCACAGAAGAGACTGACTCTTGTTCAGGGGATTGCACAAACACCACCACAGTCGGTTTGTTGCGCAGTTGTTCTCGCACAAAGCGACATACCACCCGCTCCAATTCCCCCTTGAGGCCAGCCCAGTCGATATCCACCCTGCCTTGTTCCAGAGAGCGGGCAAAGTGAGACCATTCTCGTTGGAGGGTATCCTCTAGCAGCAGTTTCAAGGCGGATCCCTTGAGATTCTTAGCCTCACCGGCCAAGCCAAAGGTTTGTACCTGTGGGGCATAGAGCAACTGGCCGCTGCTATCCAGGCTGAGCACCACCGTTACCATACCATCTTTGGCAATCTGCTGACGCTCTTGGAGCACTTTGTCCATCACCACGCCTGCACGGGAATCATCCATCATCTGTAGGCCAGAGGGTACCTTGTCGATGACAGCAATGCGATCCTGGCTCACCTCCACCACATCGCCATTGTCGACGATGACGATATTTTCGCGGGGGATCCCCATGCTCATGGCGGTTTCTGCGTGCTTGAGCAACATGCGGTACTCGCCGTGGGTGGGCACGAAGAACTTAGGCCGGGTGAGAGCCAGCATCAGCTTTTGGTCTTCCTGGCAGCCGTGGCCGGAGACGTGCAAACCCTTGTCTTTGCCATAAATTACGTTGGCTCCCAACTCCATCAGCTTGTCGATCACCCGAGACACCGGAATCGTGTTGCCCGGAATCGGGTTGGCCGACCAAACCACCGTATCTCCAGGCTTGATTTGAAGTTGAGGGTGCTCACCATTGGCAATGCGGGTGAGGGCGGCCAGGGGCTCCCCTTGGGATCCGGTGGTGAGAATGATCACCTGATCATCAGGCAGATTATTGATCACATGCATCGGCTGCAGAGTTTCATCCTTGCAGCGGATATACCCCAAACGGCGGGCATGAGCCACCACATTCAACATGGAGCGGCCCAGCAAAGACACTACCCGCCCCTGTTGTTCGGCAGCCTGCAACACCAGATTCAGACGGTGCACCGAGGAGGCAAAGGTGGTAATGATCACTCGGCCCTTAGCCCCCGCAATAGCTTTAGAAAGACCGGGTAACACAGAAGCTTCGGAAGGGGTAAATCCCGGCACTTCAGCGTTGGTGGAGTCGCTAATCAGGCAAAGAACGCCTTTCTCCCCATGTTCTGCCAGCCGTTGCAGGTCGAAATACTCCCCATCCACGGGGGTATGGTCGATTTTGAAATCGCCGGTTTGGATAATCACCCCAGCGGGAGTATGCAGAGCCACGGTAAAACTATCGGCAAAAGAGTGGGTATTGCGAATAAATTCCGCAAAAAAATGTTTGCTCAGGGGTACGATCTCGCGGGGGGCAACAGTGCGCAGTTCTGTACGGTTGAGCAGCCCAACATCCCGCAATTTTTCTTCTAGCAAGGCCAGCGCCAATCGAGGGCCGTAAATGACCGGAATATCGAACTCCCGCAGGTGATACGGGATCCCGCCGATGTGATCTTCATGGCCGTGGGTGACCACCATGCCCCGCACTTTGTCCCGGTTTTGCTTGATGTAAGACATATCCGGCAGCACGATATTCACGCCGTGCATACTTTCATCCGGGAAGGCCAAACCGGCATCCAGAAGGATAATGTCATCCTCGTAGCGGAAGGCCCAAGTGTTCTTGCCAATCTCCCGTTCTCCCCCCAGTGGAATGAGCTGAACGGAGGAAGTGGAAGGCGGAGCCACAGAACGAGAAGTAACCGGAGTACGTGATGTTGGCATAAAGGTCTAGATCCTCAACAGTAAAACAAAAACAAACCCAAAATTCGCGCAGGCCAACCCCAGCAAAGTATGGGAAAAAGCTGGATTTGGCTACTGCAATTCATTCATTTCCCAAGTTGGGAAAGAGTGAAATGATGTCAGGGGCACCATTGAACCACAGGTCAAACGCCACAAAAGAGCCCCATGCAAACCTCTCAAAACTTTAGTCATAGTGGAGGCAAAACCTGAAAAGATGCCATTATGAAACCTTCGCCGCCATTCGCCCGGATCCCTTCAATTCAGTCAACAACCCCATCTCTTCCAAAACCTGACGCAAAGCCTGTAAAGAACTCGCTTGCAGCGGAGCCAGGGGTAAACGCACCCGCCCCACCTGCCATCCCTGCATCTCCAGTGCTGCCTTGACCGGAACAGGGTTAGTCTCGACGAACAAAGCCTTGAACAAGGGAAATAGACGCAAGTGATGAGCCAAAGCCTGATCGTGCTGGCCTCTGGCGTAGCTTTGGATCAACTCTTGCAACTGCAACCCAACCAGATGGCTGGCTACACTAACCACACCGCTCCCGCCTAGAGACAAGATCGGCAAAGTCAAGGAATCATCTCCTGAGTAGATGCCGAAGCGGGAGGGAGTGAGTCGCCGAATTTCGGAAGCTACATCCATGATACCACTAGCTTCCTTGATAGCGACGATAGTTTCCAACTCCGCCAGTTTCGCCACGGTTTCCGGTTGTAAGCTAGCCCCCGTCCGACCGGGAATGTTGTAGAGCAGAATAGGGAGATCGCTCGCTTCGGCGATGGCTTTAAAATGTTGATAGAGCCCCGCTTGGGTGGGTTTGTTGTAGTAGGGCACCACCTGCAAGGAGCCATCCAACCCCAGTTGAGCGGCTTTCTTGGTAGCCTCGACTGCCTCTCGCGTGGAATTGGAGCCGGTGCCGGCAATCACCTTGGCCCGACCTGCCACGGCATCCCGAACCACTCGAAATAGCTCAAATTCTTCGTGCCAGGTTAGAGTGGGGGACTCGCCAGTGGTGCCACATACCACCAGGCCATCGCTGCCATGGGTCACCAAATAATCGGCCAAACGAGCGGCTTCGCCGTAGTTTAGCTCCCCCTCATCGGTGAAAGGGGTAACCATCGCCGTCAGCACCCGACCCAAACTCACAGACTGTTTCTCCCCATCAACCACACCGCTTCTAGCAGCGAGACAGATAACGGTACAGAGCCCGCTTGGACGCTGCCTGCCTTCTCACCTTCCCATCATAGCTGCCTCTGGGTCAGGGATCCCGTCCTGGTCGATCCGCCTTATCTCTCTATCGACCCAGGCTAAACTAGCAAAAGAAAATAAACAGAAGACAGGCCATTTAAACGCAGAATAACGGCTGGCTGGCCAGTTTTGTACTTAATTTAAGGATTTAAGGGAAGCAACCTTTATTGTTTTTCTCTCCTGACCCCGTGGAGGATCCTGATGGACGCCCTAACTGCCCTGAAAGCGCGCATCTCCGCCAACAAGTTCGACACTGACCGCAGTTTATCCGAAGCCGAAATCAAAGAGCTGGTTGCCTATGCAACAGAAGCGTCATCCGCCTACAACATTCAGCACTGGCGATTTGTCGCCGTCACGGAGCCAGAGGCCAAAGAGCGCCTCAAATCGGTAGCCTACAACCAACAGAAAGTCGCGGATGCGCCGGTGGTGTTTATCATCCTGGGGGATCTGCAAGGCTACGAAAAGATGGCTCAGATCGTTGAGCAGACCGTTGCTGCAGGGATCCTCCCCGCTGAGAAGGCCGAAGGTTGGGTGAAAATGGCCCAGAGTTCCTACCGCAACAATGCCACTTTGGCGCGGGATGAGGCGATTCGCTCAGGGGCAATGGCCGCCATGGCTTTAATGATTGCCGTGCAAGCGAAAGGACTGGTGAGCGGACCGATGATCGGGTTTGACCCGGAGGGGGTCAAACGGGAATTCAGGATTTCGGAACGCTATGTGCCAGTGATGTTGCTGCCCGTCGGATATGCTGCACCAGGAAATTGGCCACGGAAGCCCCGTTTGAGTGTGGATGAGGTGCTGGCCTTTGGGCAAGGGCGAGAGTTTTAGGGTTACAAGGGTTACAGCGGATCCTCTCACCGAGCCGGAATCTGCACTTGCGGAGCTAGGTTGGCTCGAAAGCGATCCGGGCGGGCTAGCAGAGGTGGTTCGGGGGGAGTTGCCATCTCTTCGAGCAGCGTTTGCGCCCACTCGAGCCCGATAGCCTCCCCACAGGGATGAGCCACCATCACCGTCACCCGTCCTGTCACATCGGTCATGGAGCAGTCGATGATGACGCTGGTATCGGAGCTTTGTCCCATGACAAAGGGGGTGTTGTTCAAGTTAATCACACGGTTGGGAGTAGGCAGTTGATGGGCATTGAGAACAGCTGCTGCCCTCGCTTCACAGTCTGCCTGGCTGAGATCGAGGTGAGCGTAGCGAAAAAAGAGGGCCGGAGCAGAGGGATCCGCCTTCTCCATGAGCCAACTGGGTTCTGCCGTTGAGGTTGGGGAAGTCTGCCTAGCCAGATAAAAACCCGACATTCCCCCCAGCAGCGCAGCCGCCAGGACGATCAAACTCCTGAGATGCATCTTTTAGGATCCCCAAAGAGATGGCTACAAGTTAGCACGGCCACCCGGAAGTGAATCCGATAGAGATAGCCAGAAAGACTCTGGGATCCCCATCCTCAGTCGTAGAGGGCAGGAGCCAAGGCCACTGTTTCGGTGGGTGGCGGGGGGAGTTCTTGCCGTAGGGTGGCCACCAGAGCGTTGGTGGATGGGTCGTAGAGAGTGGTGACCAATTTCGGATACAGCCCAATGCCGATTATCGGGATGAGCAAGCAGGCGATGATGAACACCTCACGAGGTTCGGCGTCCACCAATTCCTCGTGCTCGGTCAGCTCTTTGTTTTCAGGGCCAAAGAAGATCTGCCGCAACATGGATAGCAAGTAGATGGGGGTCAAGATCACCCCAACCGCCGCCAGAAACACCACCACCACCTTAAAGGGGCCCGAGTAGGCGTCGGTGGTGGCCATGCCGATAAACACCATGATCTCGGCCACAAAGCCACTCATGCCCGGCAGCGCCAGAGAGGCCAGCGAACAGGCGGTGAACATAGAAAAGATCTTGGGCATTTTCAAGCCCACGCCCCCCATCTCCTCTAGCTCCAGCGTGTGGGTGCGATCGTAGGTGGCCCCCACCAAGAAGAAGAGACTAGCCCCGATCAACCCATGGGAGATCATCTGCAACATTGCCCCGCTCATGCCGATTTCCGTCAGGCAGCCGATACCGATCAACACAAAGCCCATGTGGCTGATGGAAGAATAGGCAATTTTGCGCTTCAGGTTGCGCTGAGCAAAAGAGGTCAAGGCAGCAAAGATGATATTCACCACCCCCAATACAATCAACACCGGCGCAAAGTAAAGATGGGCCTCCGGTAGCATTCCCACATTCATGCGCAGGAGGGCATAGCCGCCCATTTTCAGGAGGATCCCAGCCAGCAGCATGTGGACGGGCGCTGTGGCTTCCCCATGAGCATCCGGCAGCCAGGTGTGCAGAGGGAAAATCGGCAGTTTCACGCCATAGGCAATCAGAAAGGCTCCGTAAATGAGCAACTGGAAGGTGAGGGGATAGGTTTTCTGAGCCAGATCCGTCATGTCAAAGCTGATGGTGTTGCCGTAGAAGGCCATGGCCAAAGCCGCTACCAAAATAAAGAGGGAGCTGAGGGCGGTGTAGAGGATGAACTTGGTGGCTGCATAGAGACGGTTTTTCCCACCCCAGATGGAGAGCAACAGATAAACCGGGATGAGCTCCAATTCCCACATCAGAAAAAAGAGCAGCATATCCTGCACGGCAAACACCCCGATCTGTCCACCATACATGGCCAACATCAGGAAATAAAACAGGCGGGGTTTGAGGGTGACGGGCCAGGAGGCCAGGATTGCCAGGGTGGTAATGAAGGCTGTCAACAAAATCAGGGGCATGGAGAGGCCATCCGCCCCCACCGACCAGCTCAGGCCCACCTGAGGCACCCAGGTGTAGCGCTCAAACAGTTGTAACCCTGTCTGGCTGGGATCATAGCCGTAGTAAAAACCGGCCAACAGAATCAGCAGATCCGTCACCCCGATGAACAATGCAAACCAGCGAATCCGTTCCGCCAGCTTTTGGGCATGGGCGCGGGTGCTAGGATCCCCTGCCGGAGCCGGGATCAGCGGAATGAATAGGGAGGCGACAATCGGGTAGAAAATCACCGTCGTCAGCCAGGGAAACTCGTTCAAGCTGGGCAGTGCCATGAATGCAACCTCGTTACGCCAAGTTCACTCCAAACCACCTAGGGGATCCCTGTCGGCTACACCGGGATAGCCCTTTACCAGAATCGCCCTTATGTATCAACGCTTAGCAAATCTACAGGATTATCTTAAGGCCCGCTCTCCGATTTAGATGGGATCCCTAGAGGACGACGGTGGCGGTGAATCTGCGGGGCAGGTGCGTTTGCGAAGGTTGTACCTGAAAATGAAGAGATACAAAGACAACCTCACAAGGGATCCGAACCATCATGCCTCAGCCCAAACTGATCATCCACGGCGGAGCTGGTAGCGCCCTGGATGGCGAAACCAGTGTGGAAAACGTGAGGGGATCCCTGCGGCGAGTGGTGGAGAGCACCTATGAATTGCTGCGGTCAGGACAAAGTGCTGAGGCGGCGGTGCTGCATGCCTGTCAATTGCTAGAAGATGATCCCCTCTACAATGCCGGTACAGGGTCGGTGCTGCAATCGGACGGACAAATTCGCATGAGTGCCGCCCTCATGAACGGGACCAGCCAGTCCTTCAGCGGGGTGATCAACGTCAGCCGCGTTCAGCATCCGATCCTGATGGCGCAGGCTTTACAATCAAGCCCCGACCGAGTGGTGGCCGAACAGGGTGCCGCTGAACTGGCACGGGAACTGAAATTACCGCTCTACGACCCGGCCACCTTAAAACGGGTTCAGGAATGGTTGCAGTTGCGCCAAGAGCATCCTCCGGCGCGGGTGCTCACCTCTTTGGCCATGGGCACAATTGGGGCGGTGGCCCTGGATCAACAGGGGCACATTTCGGTGGGAACCTCCACCGGCGGGCGCGGCTTCGAGCGCTTGGGGCGGGTGAGTGATTCCGCCACTCCGGCGGGCACCTATGCCAGTGCTGTGGCGGGAGTCAGTTGTACCGGTGTGGGGGAAGACATTTTGGATGAGAGCCTAGCGGCGCGGATCGTGGTGCGGGTGGAGGATGGAATGAGCTTGAAAGCCGCGGTGGCCAAGTCTTTTCAAGAGGCCCGTCAGCGCAACCGGGCTTTTGGGGCCATTGCCCTGTCTTGCTCTGGCGAGATTGTCTGGGATACCACCACCGATATGCTCTTGGCCGCTTACCACGATGGGCAGGGGATCGGCCTCACCCTCTGAAGACTCGATCCGGGATCCAACCCCAAGCTTGCGGAGCTCCTCCTGGACAAGGCCGCTGCCGTTGGATAAGAGTAGAAATAGTACTTAAACAAACCAAGCCCGCTCCCCAGTGGGCCACTATGGGAAACCTCAATTTATGGCACTTCATGCTGAGTTGCACCGCCACCTGGGCGGCTCTGTTGTACCCAGAATTTTATGGCGCTATTTTCATCGCCAGGGATCCTCTTTGGCGGAGCGCTTTCCCACCTATCCCGAATTTGAAGACTTTTACACTCGTCCGCGCAACACTCTCGAAGATTACCTGGAGCTGCACACGCTGGTGGAGCATGTGCAAACCCTCGAGACTCTGCCCTATTTCATCTATCGTCTGCTGCGGGGGGCCTATGTGTTCGAAGATTTGGCCTATCTGGAAATTCGCTATACCCCCTATCTGCGCACGGATCCCGGCCTAGATGAGGCGGATCGGCTCAAGCAAATGCGCCAGGTGATCGAGACTGTAGGCCAAGCTAGCCAACAACAGGAATATCCCATTGTCACCAGCCAGATCTTGTGTTTACACTCGCGTCTGCCCAGCCATATCAATCGGGCTATGCTGGAGGCCGCCGCCGAGTCGGACTATGTGTGTGCCATCGACCTAGCCGGGGGCGACAAACCCTACCGGGAACGCATGGAGGAGTGGATTGAGCTGTACAAATATGCGTTGGCCCGCGGCCTGAAAACCACCGCCCACCTCTACGAAACCTTAGATGGCTGCCACCCGGAATTGTTGCCCTATGTCTCGCGGATTGGACATGGCATTCAAATCCCGCTGCATTACCCGGAACTACTGCCGGAACTGGCGCAGCGTGGGCAGTGCTTGGAAGTTTGCCCCACCACCTATCTGAAGACGGGCACTCTGCCCAGTTTGGATCCTCTCAAGATCGTCTTTGATCGCTGTTTTGAGGCGGGAGTGGATATCGCCATCTGTACCGACAACGCCGGTTTGCACAATGTGCGGCTGCCCTTTGAGTACGAGAACCTGCTCACCCACGACATTATTAATTTTGAGCAGTTAAAACTTTGTCAGGAGGCGGCCTTCCGGCATGCTTTTGCCTGGCCGTATAAGGATCGTCCGGCCTCGCTGTTGTCGGAGTTGCAGCAGGGGGTATCGGCATCCCTGGTGGCTCTCGAAGCCTGAGGAACGGTGGGACGGGATCCCTGACAATCCGGGTTCTCTTAGAGTAGGGAAGGGATCCCTAGTAGAGCCATGGGCAACTTTTACGAGCAGTTGGCGGTCATGGAAAGCCTGCGGGAGATCGCCAACCTCGAACAGTTCGTGCGGATCCCGGAAGACTGGTGGGTGGTGATCACAGACATTCGCGGGTCCACCCAGGCGATTGCAGCAGGCCAGTACAAGGCAGTAAACCTGATTGCGGCTTCCTCGATTGTGGCTGTGCTGAACGGGGCAGGAAATGTCGGGATCCCGTTTGTGTTTGGCGGGGATGGGGCTTCTTTGGCGATTCCGGCAGATGTGTTGGAACCGACTCGACAAGCTTTGGTGGCGACCCAATGGCTAGCCGCTCAATCCTTTCAACTGGATCTGCGGGTGGCCTTGGTGCCGGTGGCGGTGATTCACCAAAGCCCCTACGAGTTGCGGGTGGCCAAGCTGCGGGTGTCACCGGAGTATAGCCAGGCGATTTTTATCGGGGGAGGACTGAAATTTGCCGAAGCCCTGATCAAAGATCCCCGCACCGCTGCGCAATTTGCCGTGCAGTGGCCCCCGGGATCCGAGCCACAAGCGGATTACAGTGGCCTGGAGTGCCGTTGGCAGGATATCCGCAGCCCCTACGGGGAAACCCTCAGCCTTTTGGTCAGTGCCAACAGCTCCGACGAGCGGCAAGCTGCCCAGATTTACCAAGAGATACTGGAGCAGATCGAGCGGATCTACGGAACGGGATCCCAGCGTCGTCCGGTGAGCTTGCAGTCTTTGCACCTGACCTTCCAAGACCGACTGTTACAGCTAGAAACCCTGGTGCATCAGGGCAAACAACCGCCCCTGGTGCAGGCTTGGTATCGGCTGCGTCTGAAGTTGGAGAACGTATTGGGTTGGTGCCTGATTCGCCTGCGCTTGGGGGTATGGGGAAAGTATCCGCAGTTGGTGGTCTCGGCAACCGATTTCGAGAAGCTAGACGATCTGCTGCGCATGGTGATCGCCAGTAGCCCCAGGCAACGACAACGATTGACACAATACTTAGAAACCCGCTTTCGCCAGGGGGAGCTGGTTTACGGGATCCACATTTCCGATCGAGCTTTGTTGACCTGTTTGGTATTCGAGCGGGACGGTCAGCAGGTACATTTTGTGGATGGTGCGGATGGGGGCTATGCCTTGGCTGCTAGGGATCTCAAAGCTCGTTTCGATGCCTAGCAGAACCTGGGGCTAGAGGGAGGCGTTGGCCTTCGGCTGCGGGCATGGTGGAGGGAGGCGTTTCTGGGGTGGGAGCCGCGGCTAGATCTAGATCCTGGCAATCCTGGTAGCGCAGCGGCAGGCGTACCCGAAAGAGGGTTCCGACTCCGATTTGGCTGCTTACCTCGACATGGCCCGCCAGCAAATCGACCAACCGCTTGAGGATGGCCAACCCTAGACCTGTGCCGGGAATCGTGCTGACGTTGCTACCCCGATGAAAGGGATCGAACAGATAGGGTTGATCCTCCGGTGGGATCCCAATGCCCTGATCTTCTACTTCAAAAACAAGCCATTCCTGCTGACCAAAGAGACGAAATTGGATCCCCTGTTTGGGATTGGAATACTTGATAGCGTTGGAGAGCATATTTAATAAAATCGAGCGCAGCATGGAAAGATCTAAATAAGCATTTTGCTGTGGACGATCGGAATGGAACTGGATATCAGCCTCTGTGTGGGTGAGTTGTAGCTCGTGAATGACATATCTACAACACTGAACCAGCTCAATTTGAGTCGGCTGGGGAATGAGTTTGCGGGCATCGGTACGTCCGATCAGCAACACATCGTCTAGCATTTGCGTCATGTGTTGGATATCCGCTTGGATCCCTTGCACATAGTGATGTTGGTCGGTCTCGGAGAGTTGATGTCGATAGCGTTCTAGACAGGTGACGGCAAATAGGATCGTATTCAGGGGGGTGCGAAATTCGTGGCAGACCATCGAGACAAACCGCGATTTCATCTCGTTCAACTCTTGTAGTTGTTGATTGGCCCGTTGCAGTTCTGCTGTTCTTTCCTGCACTTTCCGTTCTAGATCTTCGTGGGCTTGCTTCAGGGCGGCTTCTGCCCATTTGCGTTCCGTGATGTCTTGAAAGGTAACAACAGCGCCCACCAAGCGACCATGCTCATCCCGCATCGGGGTGCTGGTATATTCCACTGGGAAGGAGGTGCCATCTTTACGCCAAAACACTTCGTCCACCACGTGATGCACCTGCCCATCTCGGAAGGCGGCGTAGATCGGGCACTCGGTTCGGGGGTAGGGGGTATGGTCGGGGTGGCTGTGATGCAGCAGATCGTGCATGGAGCGTCCGATCAATTCTGAAGTTGACCAGCCGATCATGCGGGCAGCGGCGGGGTTGGCAAAGGTGACCATGCCGTTGGCATCGAGGCCGTAGATCCCTTCCCCAGCCGAGTTGAGGATCAGCTCATTTTGTTGCCGCAACTGGCTCAGGGTTGTATCGGTCAGGTCGGGTGCAAGGGATCCCTCACCTCTCATGTGTTGCCAAAGATGAGGCGTGGAATCCCACAATCCCCATCCTTGAGGTTGTGGAATCGCAATCCAAAGAGGGGAGAAAGGCTTTTCATGCCTACGAGCCAAGAGCCTGGCTATGGCTTCCTCCACCGTTAGGGATTCCTGCAAGACCTCTGCTGGCAGCCAGTGGTCTTGAATGTCTTCTAGGCTGAGCGTGCTCAAGGGATCCCACTGGGTCGGATCCAACCGCCATTCCGCTACCTGGGCACGGGTGAGGATCCCCAGCAGCGATAGGTGAGCAGACTCAGGCTCAGCACCAACAATCACTGCCCCGACTGTGCCAGGAGAATGCACCAAAGCCTGAGCCAACTGCGCCAGCTGCCATTCTGGGTGAACCCGCAAAGCCGGCTGGGCCAACTGCTGGAGAGAAGGCTTGCTCTCAAAGCCCCTGGTTGAGGAGAGTCGCCTGGACATCCGCCTGTAACCATTGCGATGCTTCTAGGCTAACGGTATCTCCTGACACCACAAGGATTGGTAAGACTGACTACCAAGGAAACTAGACCCTGAAGATGGTGCTGCTGTACCTGTGTCCAAAATATTGGTGATCGAAGACGAGCTGCGCACCCGCCAAATCTTTCTGCATTGTTTGCAGCTGGAGGGGTTTGAGGTGTTCGGAGCGGAAAATGGCCGGATTGGAATTGAGCAAGCCCGCCGCCAGCGACCGGATCTGATCATCTGCGACATTATGATGCCGGAGGTGGATGGCTACGGGGTTCTGCACATCTTGCAGCAGGATCCCCAGACGGCTCGGATCCCGCTGATTTTTCTAACGGCAAAGGTGGCCAAACAGGATGTGCGACAGGGGATGGTGTTGGGGGCGGATGACTATCTGACCAAGCCCTGCACGGTTAACGAGTTTTTAACCGCCATCAATGCCCGTCTGCGCAAACAGGCTCTCTGGCGACGCAGTTCTTCAAGCGCTCTCCCGGCCCCCTCACCAACGGATACAACCCTTACTGACGAGTTTCAATATCCCAACCAGGCCAAACTGACGGCAGTGTTCGCCTTCATCGAGGCCCACTATGCCGAGCCCATCGAACTGACGGATGTAGCCCGCGCCGTGGGCTATTCTCCCGCCTATTTAACCACCCTACTGCGCAAACAAACGGGGCGCAGCGTCAAAGACTGGATCACCGAACGACGGATGGCAGCCGCAAGACGGCTCTTACGAAATAGCCAAGCCTCAATTAAGCAGATTGGACAGGCGGTGGGATATGTGGATCCCGCCTACTTTGCCCGCCACTTTCGACAACGGCACGGGATCCCACCGCTCCTTTGGCGAGAGCAACAGGGCAGTTTCTTCCAGGCTTGAAACCGTGCAGTTGTGGTTTCTCATTTTAAATTTCAGATCATTTAGGTTCTTGCCGTAGTTGATGCTACAAAACAATCCAAAAGCTGAATCTTCTAAACTTTGTCCTGATTTAGAGAAAAGATCTCCTTGGAATGGGGAACGGCACATACAAAAGAAGCCGCTAGGATATTTCCAAAGCTGAAGGAAACATTGAAACGAGCCTGGGTATGTCTCGTTCGGGGGTTGCGCTGGGCAGGATACCGCTCATGCGGGCCCCTGTTAGACCCAACTGTTCTCCCTCGTTTGCCCTTTTGAGATGGGTACAAGTTTTATGCGACTCTCCACTGACAAACTCTTCACTCTTGATGCAAAGCGGTGTGCCTGTGGGGGTTTTCATGCCCCGCAAGATCACAGCGAATTTCTCGCGTCTATGCCCCAAAATCCGGCGGATTTGGCGGATGATTTGATCAAAATGGGAGTGTATAAGCCGCAGGTGTTGAAACTGGCGGATCAGATCAACCGCACCGAGATGCTGGAAACGCTGGTTTTGGAGCGCTTGAGTCAGCGCAACCCAGAAAAGGAGCCAATCTTGCGGGAGATGATCCGGCAGGCAGGGGGGCTGGATCAGGCGATGGTGGCGGCTTTTGGCCCGCAAGCCTCTGAGTTTTTCACCGATACCCTGCGGGCTGGCCCCTACTCGCGGCGGCGCTTTTTGACTCAGGTGTTGGTGGCCGCTTCGGTGATCGGGTTGACAGCCACTCAAGGAGAACGGGAGCTGTCTGCCCAGGCTCAGGGATCCCTGGAAAAAACGGATCTGCGGATTGGTTTTATTCCCATCACCTGTGCCACCCCGATCATCATGGCGGAACCCCTGAAGTTCTATGAGAAGTATGGGCTGAATGTGCAGGTGGTGAAAATGCCCAGTTGGGCTGCCGTACGGGATTCGGCCATTGCCGGGGAACTGGATGCCTATCACATGCTCTCCCCGATGCCCATTTCCATTACCTTAGGCCTGGGATCCACCGCTTTCCCCATTAAGCTGGCCAGCATCGAGAACATTAACGGCCAAGCCATTACCGTTGCCAACAAGTACAAAGACACCCTCAAAGGTCCCGCCGACTTCAAAGGTTTCACGATTGGCGTGCCCTTCCCCTACTCGATGCACAACCTCTTGATCCGCTACTACCTAGCCACTGGCGGTCTTAATCCCGATACCGACGTGCAGATCAACCCCGTGCCACCTCCAGACAGTGTGGCTCGTCTGACGGTGGGGGATATTGACGCCATGTTGATGCCGGATCCCTTTAACCAACGGGCGGTGTTTGAGGGGGCGGGTTTTCTCCATATGGTCAGTAAAGATCTGTGGCCAGGGCACCCCTGCTGTGCCTTTGCCGCCAGCCAAAGCTGGATTGACGCCAACCCCAACACCTTCCGGGCCGTGAACAAAGCGATCATTGATGGGGCCAACTACGCCAGCCAAGCGGAGAATCGAGCCGAGATCGCCAAGGCCATTGCTCCGCGGGAATTTCTCAATCAGCCAGAAGAAGTGGTGGCTGCGGTGCTAACGGGCAAGTTTGAGGATGGCTTGGGCAATACCTTCGACATTCCCGATCGTATCGATTTTGATCCCTACCCCTGGCAGAGCTTTGCCTACTGGATCACCAGCCAGATGGTGCGCTGGAATCTGCTCGAGGCAGATCAGGCGGATTATTCGCAGATTGCCCAGGATATTTTCCTGACAGATTTGGCCCGCGATTTGGCCCGCGAGCTGGGGCAAACCCCACCCGCTGAGATGCTGCGCGTCGAGACCTTGATGTTCGATAGCTTCGATCCCAGCGATCCGGCTGCCTACATTCAGGCTCAGATCGATCGCTACGGCGTGTAGAGAGTGTGTGGATTTTCCAGAGGAGAGGGATCCCGTCTGTTCGAGTTGAACGGTTTGTCGGGGATCCCGCTTCTTAAGATTATCTTCAAGTTTGTCTCATCAGGGGTGTTATGGCTGCTTCTTCCGCTTCGCCAAGGCGATGGATCCGCTCGGTTTTGCCCGGTGTCAATCAACAGGCTTTTGCGCTCTTTTTGATTTCTCTGCTCTTGATCTTGGGGGTTTGGGAAGCAGGAGCGCGCTTTGGGGTGTTCTCGCAGCTGATGCCGCCTGCTAGCAAAACCTTGGTAGCCATTTGGGGGTGGATTTCGGATCCCTTCTACGATTACGGCCCCAATGACAAAGGCATCGGCTGGCACCTGTTGGTCAGCTTGCGGCGGGTGGCGATTGGGTTCACGATCGGCTCTTTGATCGCCATCCCTCTGGGGGTACTGGTGGGCCTTTCAGAAGTCACCTCGCGGGCGATGGATCCCTACATTCAACTGCTCAAACCGGTCTCGCCCTTGGCCTGGCTACCATTGGGTTTGGGGATCCTGAAAAGTTCGGAAAATACCGCCCTATTTGTCATCGCTATCACCAGCATTTGGCCCACCCTGATCAACACCAAATTTGGGGTGAGCAATGTGGACCAAGCCTACTTGAATGTGGCCCGTTCTCTGGGGGCTTCCCGGTGGCGCACCATCTTCAGGGTGATTTTGCCTGCCGCTGCGCCGAACATCGTGGCCGGATTGCGCATCAGCATCGGTATTGCCTGGTTGGTGATTGTGGCTGCGGAGATTTTGGTGGGGGGCACAGGTTTGGGCTATTTCATCTGGAATGAATGGAATAACTTGCAGATCACCAGCATCATCACTGCGATTGTCGTCATCGGCATGGTGGGGCTGTTGCTGGATCGGTTGTTTGGATTGTTGCAGCAATGGGTCGCGTTTGGGCTGAGATCATGATGGTTACTTCCCCTGCCTATTCCTCCGGTTCCGTCGGCTCGGAGCGGATCCCGCAACTGCAACTGCGCCAAGTGACCAAGATCTACTCGGGTCGCCGTGGCCTAATGGATCGAATGCTCGGTCGGGCTTCGGTGGATTATGCGGCGCTTTCCCCCATTGATTTGGTGGTGGAGGCCAACACCTTTGTCTCGATCATCGGCCCCTCTGGCTGCGGCAAATCCACGTTGCTGAATATCATCGCGGGGCTATCGCAACCTTCCACGGGCCAGGTGCTGATCGACGGACAGGAAGTGCATCGCCCTGGCCCCGATCGCGGCATTGTCTTTCAAAACTACGCCCTGATGCCCTGGATGACAGTGGCGGAAAATATCCGTTTTGCGGTGGAGACCGTTCATCCCACCATGCCCTTGCCCCAGCAGAAGCAGGTGGTGCAATCCTTCATTGACTTAGTGGGGTTGCGGGGGGCAGAGAAGAAACATCCCCATGAGCTGTCAGGGGGGATGAAACAGCGGGTGGGTATTGCCCGTGCTCTGGCGATCAATCCGCAAATTCTCTTAATGGATGAGCCCTTCGGAGCTTTGGACGCCCTGACCCGTGGTTTTCTTCAGGATGAGATTGAGCGGATCTGGGAATCGCAACGGAAGACGGTCATCTTGATCACCCACAGTATTGAGGAGGCCCTGTTGCTGTCGGATCGAATTGTGATGATGACCCGTGGGCCGGGTGCCCGCATTGCCCAGATTTTGGATGTGCCCTTTGCCCGTCCGCGTCACCGAGACAGTTTGGATCAACAGCCGGGCTACCACGATCTGAAGGCGGCGATGGAACGTCACCTCTCCCAAGAAACCCGCGCGGTTGAGGAATCACGAATCCGGGTTTGAAAGCTCAGGCCAGGTTGCGTCAGTTGCACAGTTGTTTGTTTAGTTACCATTTAGGAGTTTGTGATGAGCACAGCCATTCCCGAAATTACTGAAAAGCTCTTGGCAGCCAAGGCCGAGAAAGGTTTAACCTTTGCTGATTTGGAACAGAAAATAGGGCGGGATGAAGTGTGGATCGCGGCGGTCTTTTATCGCCAGGCCAGTGCCTCTGCCGAAGAAGCCAGCAAGCTCACAGACATTCTAGGGTTGGATGCTGCGGTAGCCAAACAATTAACCGAATGTCCGGTGAAAGGCTTGGGGCCAGTGGTGCCGACGGATCCTTTGATCTACCGCTTTTACGAGATCATGCAGGTGTATGGTATGCCGATTAAAACCATCATCCACGAGAAGTTTGGCGATGGCATTATGAGCGCAATTGACTTTACTCTCGATGTGGAAAAGGAAGAGGATCCCAAAGGAGATCGCGTCAAGGTGATCATGTCTGGCAAGTTCTTGCCCTACAAGAAATGGTAGAGCGCTATAACGTGTCGGGGTAACGCCTGATAGAGTTTTGGATGACCTAAAAAAGACCAGCGGCTGAGGTAGAGATTTCTATGCTCAGCCTTTTCTCCTTATCTTTTTCCTTGTGCTATGAATCCACAACCTGAGTCAAAGCCTCCTTTTCCTCCCTTTAACCTGGAAACTGCAGCTCTCAAAGTGCGCATGGCAGAGGATGTCTGGAATAATCGGGATCCCTACAAAGTTGCTTTAGCCTATACAGTCGATAGTCTGTGGAGAAATCGATCTGAATTCATCAGGGGACGGGAACAGATCATTCAATTCCTAACCCGCAAGTGGAATAAAGAACTCGAGTATCGCTTGATCAAAGAGCTTTGGGCCATCACAGATAACCGCATTGCAGTCCGCTTTGCCTATGAGTGGCATGATGATTCTGGCTATTGGTTTCGCTCCTACGGCAACGAAAATTGGGAGTTTAACGAGCAGGGGCTGATGAAACGCCGCATCGCCAGTATCAACGATTTGCCCATTTCAGATGCAGAACGGAAATACCATTGGCCGTTGGGTCAGCGACCAGAGGATCACCCTGGATTATCGGACTTGGGCCTGTAGGAAAATGACCCTCATGAGAAAAAGGTGAGTAAAGGATTTTCTGGAAAGTTTCTATTGTGTCAGCTTAGGGAGTTTCTCGAATTTCGTAGGTATAAAACTGTCCTGCCCCAGCAAGGGTGGCAAAGTGATAGGTGGGCAGGGATCCCTCTAGGGGGCCGAAATAGAGCAAAGATAAATCTGTGGTGTAGAGGCTGAACAAGAAGAAGTTTTGGCGGCAGGTTTGGCGAATAAACAGGGCTTCGAGTTCTGGCTGCAATTCCTGGACTAGGGCCTGGCATTCCCCGACCAAGCTGTTCAAAAAAGCGGGGATCTGAGCACAATACTCCTGCGTGGCATAAGCGGCCAATGATTCACCAGCATAGGCCCCGTACTCTTCTAGGGTGGGGTTGGTGAGGGCCAAAGCGGTGATGCCACCCGCCAAGATCAGACCAGAGAGTAGTGAGAGGGGTTTCAGCATGGCTGGCTCCAAAAACGGGATCCCTAGCTTGGATGATCTCCCCCCACATGGAGCCGTGATAGGGGCCTTTGGGCAAAACCCCTTGCTCAAATCCACTCTAGGGTCGGCCCATAGGGTCGTTGATGCCGTGGGAGAGGTTAGGATGGGATCCCAAGCGCAGACACTACAGATACTGTTAAGAACCCTATGGAACTGGCCGACTTGAGACGGACTCTGGAATCGCTCACCTTACGCCTGGGCAATGCTCAGGACTATCTTTGACCTGCCCAACCTAGAGCAGCAAATCGCCATCATGGAGCAGGAGGCTTCGCAACCGGAATTTTGGAATGATGCCGAAGCCGCTCGCCGTCAAATGCAACAACTGAATAGCCTGAAAGCCTCTTGGGATCAGGTGCACCGCTGGAAAGACCGCCTCGAAGATGCCGAAAGCGCCCTAGAACTGCTGCAAGAGGAAGTTGATCCAGATCTGTTGGCCGAAACCGACGGATCCCTGGCGATGGTGGAGCAGGAGCTGAGTCAATGGGAGCTGCAACAGCTGCTCTCCGGCCCCTATGACAAGAATGGTGCCATCCTCACCATCACAGCGGGCGCGGGGGGAACCGATGCTCAGGACTGGGCCGAGATGCTGCTGAAAATGTATAGCCGCTGGGGAGAGAACCAGGGTTACAAGGTCAGCCTGTCGGAATATTCAGAAGGGGCTGAGGCCGGGATCAAGTCGGCCACCCTGTTGATCGAAGGCCCCTATGCCTATGGCTATCTCTCTGCCGAAAAGGGCAACCACCGCATGGAGCGGATCAGCCCTTTTAATGCTAATGGCAAACGGCAGACCAGTTTTGCCGGGGTAGAGGTGATGCCGATTCTGGAGGCGGAAGACGAGTACGAGCTGAAAATGGATGAGCTGGAGTTTGAAACGTCCCGTTCCGGTGGGGCGGGCGGCCAAAACGTCAACAAAGTGGAAACAGCAGTCCGGGTGATCCACAAACCAACTGGCCTTGCGGTGCGCTGTACCGAAGAACGCTCCCAACTGCAAAACAAAGAACGGGCCATGCAAATTTTGAAGGCGAAATTGATCGAACTTGAGGAAGAAAAACGGCGACAAAAGCTGGCGGAAATTCGCGGTGGCATGGTAACCCAGGGGTTTGGAGGGCGCATTCGCACCTACACATTTGATCCTTATAAACTGATTAAGGATCACCGTACCAACGCCGAGACTTACAACGTTGATGCCTTTATGGCAGGAGAGCCAAGCGAGTTGATGCACTTTATCCACGCTTATCTGCGGCAAGAGACCGCCAAAGAAGCTGTCCTGATTTGACATTCCCATTTGAAATACTCATAGGGACTGGAGTGCTTCCGTTTGCCGGTCGTGTGCGGGATCCTCGTGTGTAGAATTTTGAGTGGCGTGATTTGTGGATCCGTTGGGTTCCCATGGCTAGGGATCCGGAATCGAGGCATTTTAGATAGGCATATTAGATAGGCATAGGTTAGGCAATAGGCCATGAGTAGCAACTGGGACAACTTCCGCAAAAACCTAGGGGAGTGGCATGGATCCTTCACCAGCGTCACGCCTGCAGGCGAGCTAGGCCCTTCTGTGCCCTCTATCCTGGCGCTGGAAGATGTAGAAGGGGGCCAGCGGGTGCGCTTTCAGCTGCGGCGGTTTGGCCAAGGACTGGATTACCCCCCCACCAGCCAACTGGAGCAGGAATACAGCAGCATTGGCCACCTGAATGTCTTTTTTCCCAACGGGACTTTTTCTAAGGGATCCCTGCAGGTAGCTCCTTTTGCCGAGTTTGGGGCAGAGTATGGTTTTGTACAGGGCAATCGCCGCCTGCGGTTTGTTCAGCTCTATGACAAAGACCAGCGCTTGCAGTCCATGACGCTGATTCGGGAGTTCCGCGCTGGCACTGATGCCCAAGAGCAGCCGCCGCTGACGGTGGAGCAGTTGTTAGGAGAATGGCAGGGCACCGCCTACACTGTGTATGCCGATGGGCGACCTTCCACGGAAGTGACAACCCACCTGTGCATCCAACAGGAGGGTAACCAGCTTTTCTACCACAATGCCTGGGCAGGACAAAAGCTGCAAAGTACAGCGGTTATCGACGGGTGCTGCCTACACTTCCAGGACACAGACCTGCCCAAGCAGTTGCTCTTGCTACCCGATGGCACCTCCAGCCTGACGCCGTTGCAGATCTCCTTCCGTCGCCCTTTTTTAGTAGAAGTAGGCTGGCTGTGGGCCAGAGGACAGCGACAGCGTGTCATCCGCTCCTACGGAGAGCGGGGGGAATGGGTGAGCGCCACCCTGGTAGTGGAGTCTTCTCTGCATCATCGGTAAAAATGGGATCCCTGATCTTCTCCGGAGGAAGGGTTAGCCATAGAAATCCCAAACCTCCTGCAGCAAGGTTTCTCGCTCTTCCGCTGAAGCCCTAAGCAGGGTTAAGGGATCCCATGTTGGGAAAAAGCTACCCACCCCCCAACCCAGAGCTCTTGGGCAAGCAGTTTTGGGTTGTAGGGATCCGGCCCAAGCTATGCCGTGCCAAGCGCCAATCGGGGTTTCTAAGGCCGAAGAGAAGACCAGATCCAGTTCAGGATGCTGATCCCGGTAGTCTTGTAAAGCCAAACAGGATCCGAGTAGGGCCGGCTTCACCACCAGGATCCCCACCCAACCCGACTGATGGAGCCGCTTCAATTGACTCAACTGAGCCACTGATTCATCCAGTGCAATCGGGGTTTGGTACTGCTGGCTGAGGTGAACGAGTTCTGTGGAGTGATTGGGAGATAGAGGTTGTTCGAGAAACTCAATTCGTCCGGGGCTGTGGTGATTCACTTGATCACAAAGGGCCAACCACTCATGGGCCTCTAACCCGGTCAGACCCCCATTGGCATCTAGGCGTAGGTGACAGTCCTGGGGCAAATGCTTGATCAGGTCTGTTAACACTTGCCATTCCTGTTGCCGCTCCCGGACGCCAACTTTCCACTTCAACACCCGATACCCCTGTTCATAAAGGGATCCCGCTTGGGTTAAGGCGGCCTCTCCGGCAGGAAGTAGCCCACAGAAGGCTAAACCCGAGAGATCTCTGTTGAACCCATCGGGATCCTGTAAAGCCAACCCGGCAGATTCAAACCCGAACTGACAGGCGGGCAACTCCTCTGGGATCCCGAACAGGTAAGCTTTTGAAATCTGGCGGGGCAACTGCTGACAAAACTGCAGGGCTTGCTCCAGGGTTTCGCTGCCAAACCAGGGGATAGGGGCAATTTCTCCGTAACGGTGGATGCCTGTGCCTATATCCGTGAGGCGAATCAGGATCCCTTCTCGGATCAACCACAAACCGTGATGGGTTCGTAAGGGTTGCCGAAAGGGGCGTCGATAGGGGCGAAACTCGAACTTCAGATCGGTCAGCATCTTGATTTATGATCGCCTGGAAGCATTTTCAACTCCCCCATGGAAATCTCTCTGGATGAAATCCGGATCCCAGAGCCACCCGCGCAGGTGCGTTGGGCCCGCCGAGTGCTGTGGATGATCTTACTGACGGTGTTGCTGTTGATGGCCCTGTGTCTGCTCAACATATCCGTGGATTGGAACCGAGTCGCCAGTGGTTTGCAGCGTAACTTAACACCTTTGCTGCGGGGTTTTAGTCGGCCCTCGGGGGCGGTTTTCAACTTGGCAGTGCAGCGGATGTTTGAGTCTTTTAACATGGCCGTAGTCGGTACCACCATTGGGGGTATTCTCTCCTTTCCGCTCTCGTTTCTGGCTGCCTCTAACTTACTGGGATCCGGGCGTTTGGCAATTCCAGGCAAAGCCTTTCTGGCCGCGATCCGCACCTTCCCAGAGTTGCTGCTGGGCATTATTTTTGTCTCTTCTTTCGGGCCAGGGCAGTTGGCAGGGATCATGGCGGTAGGCATTAACTCGATTGGCTTTTTGGGTAAGGTATTTGCCGATATTATCGAAGGGATTGATCCAGGGCCGAGCGAGGCTTTGTTGGCAACGGGAGCTTCTCCTTTACATGTTTTTCGCTATGCGGTGATCCCGCAGGTTTTGCCCGAGTTTCTCTCGACGGTGCTGTATCGTTTTGAGGTGAACTTACGCTCTTCGGCCACCTTGGGTTTGGTGGGAGCAGGCGGCGTAGGGGTATTGCTGGTGCAGCGTATTCAGTTCCGCCGCTGGGAGGAAATTTCTACCATTTTGTTGGTGATTGTCGCCTTTGTCATTGTGGTAGATACTTTGAGTAGCTTTTTGCGTAAGAAATTAGTGTAGATCCTTATTTCAGAATCCTTTTTTAGATTCGCCTGTAGCAGGGATCCCCAGCCGCTGAAACACACTAACTTTTTGAATTTTTTGTCAGGCTTTCTATGTAGGCCCGCCAGCCCCCCCAAGCCGTAATTTCTGTTTGCCCTTCGCACAGATAGGGCTCTGCCAGGATCCCTAAAACTTCTGTTTGGTCTGACAACAGAATGCGTCCTACCGATAAACCAGGTGGCTCTTGCAGAAGAAGCTGACTTAATCCGAGGGCAGGAATTTCCCAAATTTCCAAGGCAATGGCGGATCCCCCTTGGCTCGTCCTGATCATGCCTGGATGAATATCCCGAATAGACCAAAGCCGGTAACAAGGAGCTGTTTGGGCTTCTCGCAAAAATGTTCCGCCAATTTGGGTCAGGTTCCCATTTAAGGCCAGGCCCCGCATTAGGGTACCATTCACTGCTAACTGAATTGGATTCAAACTCACGGTTCACTCCAAATCACCCAGGCAGGAGGCAGGCTATCATGGTCAGGGTTCAGGAGGAAACTGCATGGATGCAAAGTTGATTGTGGTGGGAATTGCCATTGTCCTTTCTCTGGCAACCTTTTACTTCGGCACCCGCAACGGCTTTTACAACACCGATAAGTACCACGGTAACGGTTCCGCCCATTAAATCTGGAAATCTGGACTCTTGCGGGGGTGATGGTGTGGATCCCTTGCCCAGACAAACCTCCCTTCAGAATACAGGGGATGCCGGAGAAAACTGGGTGCGGCAGTACCTGGGTCAACAGGGTTGGCGGATCCTGGCTCAGCAGTGGCGCTGTCGTTGGGGCGAGTTGGATTTGGTGGCTTGTCGGTCAGGGGTGCTTGCTTTTGTCGAGGTGAAGACCCGCAGCCCCGGTAGCTGGGATCAGACCGGGCTTTTGGCAGTCGGGATCCCGAAGCAGCAGCGACTGATCCGAGCTGCCCAAGCGTTTTTGAGCCAACATCCGCATCTGTCTGAGTTGCCCTGCCGCTTTGATGTTGCTTTAGTGGAAAGTCGGGCCTCTAAAGAGGGAACCGACTACGCTTTGGTTGAATATTTGGAAGGAGCTTTTGAGCTTTATTGAATAGGCTAATCGGATGCTGGCCGATATTTTGAGTTTTGCGCCCGTACCTACAGACAAACTCCCTGCCCCCTGATTATGATTGGAGCCATTCTCGGTGGAGGCTGAGGGTATTGGGTCTGCGGAAAAAACAAGGGATCCGCTGGATGGGGGTGCTGTTGGGTGGGGTGCTGTTGCTGCTGGGGTGCGCGGCTCAAGCTCAGTTGTTCGGGCCGGGCCATTCCCTCTTTCAGGACTCCGGTTCTCTGCCTAGAGAGAGCCCTCCAGTCATTCCACAGGAACAAACGGGATCCCTGGCGACGGCTAGCCTCAACGCTTTTTGCCAGCAATCTCCCGCAGAGGTGGCTCGCAAAGCTCAACTGCGCCAACAGGCCAACCAATCTGACCGCGCCTGGGCGGATTACACGCAAATTTTGGCAGACCATCGCGCCGCCTTGATCGCCTGCCGAAGCCAACGTTGGCCACAGATCCAAGCCATTTGGCTGCGCTTTCATCCTTGTGATGCCAATGCGGGCGTGTTGGATCAGGTGTTTGACCAAGTGGTAAACTTGGGCTACAATCGTGTTTTTATTGAGACCTTTTACGATGGCCGTTCCATCTTGCCGGATGGCGCCAGTGGGGTTTGGCCCAGCATTCAGCCCAATGCCGACCTATTGGATTTGGCCCTAACAGCGGCACGACGACGGGGATTATCCGCCTACGCTTGGGTGTTCTCTCTCAATTTTGGCTACAGCTACGGGCAACGTGCGGATCGACAAGTAGTGCTGGCTCGCAATGGTCGTGGCATTACCACCGTGCTGGATCCCGCCACAGCCCATTTGAATGATTTGGGTAGCCCGGATGAGGTGTTCGTGGATCCTTTTCATCCCCTGGCTCGGCAGGATTTTGCTGAGTTAATTGGGCGCTTATTGCAACGACAACCGGACGGGATCCTCTTCGACTACATTCGCTATCCGCGCGGATCAGGAGGCTCCAGCGTGGCGGCTACCGTCAAGGATTTGTGGATTCATGGGGAGGCGGCTCGGCAAGCCTACCTGGATTTGGCAGAAAATCTGGCGGGTCGAGCTTTGTTGGAGCGCTATTTGGCTCAGGGTTATGTGACCGTAACAGATGTTCTGCAGTTGGATGCCCTCTATGGAGAAGAGCCCCGGTGGCGCTGGCCAGGGGATCCAAAGCTTGGCTTGGAAGGGATCCCTGAGCTGGAGTTGGCACTATCTTCTTCAGAATTGCCGGAATTGTTGGATTGGCGTACCCATGATGAAAAGGCATCAGCAGGTTTGACAGATTCAACTGCAATAGCCAATTCAATAGACTTAGAACCAGACTTAGAACCCTCAGGGGATCCCGAGCCTGAACTGGAGCAGAGGGACGCCCAACCTGAAGATGCGGATCCCACCCCCTCTCCTACCCCCACCCCCGACGCGGCAACCCGACAGGAACGCTGGCAGAAGGAGCTTTGGGACTTCAGCACAGACTTTGCCCGCCATGGGGTACTAGACTACTTGAACCAGGCGGCTCAACCGGCCCGAACCCGTGGGATCCCTACTGGAGCAGTCTTTTTTCCAGATGGAAACCAAATGGTAGGAGAAGCTCAACAAGGATTTGACTCCCGTCTCCAACCTTGGGATCGCTTTGATTCGAATATGGAGTGGCACCCAATGGCCTATGCCAAATGTGAGGATGTCACTTGCGTGGTGCAGCAGGTAGAGCAGGTTTTAACAGCAGCCTCTCCTGAAACGTTTATTTGTCCAGCCATTGCCGGATTGTGGGGGCAACCCCAACGCCAGCGCCCTGCCCTGGAGGTGCAGATGGGAGAATTGGCCCGTCGGTTACCCCAACTACCCTGTGTGAGCCATTTTGCGCTGTCTTGGATCGAACCGGAGCTGGAGCGGAGTCGCCAAGCCTGTCAACTGTAAGTTGTTATTCAACCTAGAAATCTTTTTAGCTCTTCGGTCAAAAAGGGAGAACACCTTAAACCTTTGTTGCATAGTGATCCCTGCTACCGGAAGGAATCCATCCCATCCGAGAAGATAATCCCTGGGATCTGTCTAGATGACATTGGCTGGACGAGAGAACAGATGGCATGGCAGAAGCAGACTGGGCTACGGGTGGTTTCGCAGCGTATCGACTTATGAATTCCTTGATCATTGTGTGTGGATTGGGCCGCACCGGTTTGAACATTTTTCGGCTTTTGCAACAGCAGGGGGCACAGGGAGCCCGGGTGCGGGGCATTAGCGATATGCCCATAGAAGGCGAGAACATTGTGATCGGGGATCCGCGCCGGGCAGAAACCTTGATTGCCGCCGGTATTCAGCGGGCCCATACGCTGGTGCTAGCGGGGGCAGATCACACTCTAAACTTGGCCATTCTCACCCAGGCACGGGTGTTGAACCCCCGCATCCGCATTATCGACCGCATTTTGGATACCCACTTGGGGGAGCACCTGGATCGGATTTTGCCGGATCACTTCACCCTCAGCGTCGCCGCGTTGGCCGCCCCTATCTTCACCTTTGCCGCCTTGGGCAGCCGAGCGATCGGGCAATTGCAACTGTTTGACCAAACCTGGCCGATCCACGAAGAGGTGATCACCCCAGACCATCCCTGGTGTGGACGGCGCATGAACGAGTTTTGGGATGACAAAAATCGCATGCTGATCTACTACCTTTCGGCACGGGATCCGATCGATCTGGTGTCGGCAGTGATCCAGGAGCGAGTGCTGCAACCAGGGGATCGCCTGTTGATCGGCAACAAGCCAGCCCAAGTGTATCGTCGTCGGCCCTGGCAAGAGCGCCTGCGCAAACTCTGGAAAGGGATCCAACGGCTGAAACACCACGACCAACCCATTCTGGCGGTAACCCTGACCCTGTTGCTAACCATTTTTCTGGCCACCGGCACTTACTTGGCAGTGAACCTGGAGACCCCGTTTGTGGATGCCCTGTATTTCTCGGTGGGCATGATCACCGGGGCCGGGGGGAAAGAAGAAGTGGCAGAAGCTGCTCCAGCCGGGATTAAACTCTTCACCGCTGTGATGATGTTGGTGGGGGCAGGTATCATCGGCATCTGCTACGCCCTGCTCAACGATTTCATTTTGGGATCCCGCTTGCGACAGGTGTGGGATGTGGCGCGGGCGCCTCAGAAAGGCCACTACATCATCTGTGGGTTGGGGGGGATCGGCATTAACATTGCTAGCCAATTGCAGGCCAGCGGCTATGAGGCGGTGGTGATCGAGCGGGATAGTGAGTGCCGCTTCTTGAGCAGTGCGCGGGAGCAGCGGATCCCGGTATTGATCGCCGATGCCAGCCTCTCCGATACCCTAACGGCTGCCCACATTCAACAGGCAGAAGCCCTGATCGCCGTCACCAGTAACGACACCGTGAACTTGCAAGTGGCTTTAGCAGCCAAGGGGTTGGCACCTCGTATCCCCGTGGTGGTACGCACTCACGATCCGGACTTTGCTCGGCAGGTGCAGCAGGTATTTGAGTTCGAGGCGGTCCTTAGCCCGGCGGAGTTGGTGGCTCCCACCTTTGCGGCGGCGGCTTTGGGGGGCAAAATTTTGGGCAATGGCTTGGTGGGCAACCAGCTTTGGGTGGCTTTGGGCACACTGATCACCCGGAACCACAGCTTTTTTGGCCGACAAATTAAAGAACTTGCCGCAGCGGTGGATCTGGTGCCCCTTTACATCGAACGAGCCACAGGCCGCGTTCATGGCTGGGAATTGCTCATCACAGCTTTGCAAGAAGAGGATGTGCTCTACCTCACGATCCCGGCAGCCCAGTTGGATCATCTGTGGCGCTCAGCTTCCAGCTCAGCCCATCCTCAGTATCGAGAACAGGACCCCCAATGGGTCAGTCCCATGGAGGGTTTGGCCGAAGCTTGATCGTCCTGAAATCCGCGATGCTTACATCGACTCGGGGGCGCTCAACCCGAGAATGCCCGTGAGCAAGTTAAACAATACCTGTCGCGTGGCCTGTACCAACTGAATGCGGGCCTGCGCCAAAACGGGATCCTCCTGCAAGAGCGGCAAAATGCGGCAGTTGTCGTAGAACTTGTTGAAATCAGCAGCAATTGCTTCCGTGTAGCGAATGATTTTGTGGGGGGCGCGTTCTTCGGCGGCGACAATCAACTCATCCGGCAAGGCCAAAAGGTGCAGCAATAGGGCCCGTTCTTCCGGCTCTTTGTAGGGGAGCTCTCCCTTGTCTGATATGGATACATTCGGGATCAATTCTACTTTTTCTTCTTCCTGTAGTCGCCGCAGTAGGGTACAGCAGCGGGCATGGCTGTAGTGAACATACACCACCGGGTTATCGAAGGTTTGTTTGACGGCCAAATCCAAGTCGAAATTGATCGGGCTATCCATGCTGTTGCTGAGCAAAAACCAGCGGGCGGCATCGGCTCCTACCCCAATGTCGGGATCCTCGATCAGATCATTTAAAGAGACAAAATTGCCGGTACGTTTGGACATACGCACTTCGGTTTTTTCGCCCGTTTCTGGATCTGTCTTAAATAATTTGACAAATTGACCGATTAAAATCTCTAACTTGACATCCAAACTAAAAGCTCCCACCGCTGCATTCAGCCGACCGATATAGCCGTGGTGATCCGAGCCGAGAATGTTGATCAGCCGCTGATAGCCACGCCGCACTTTATCTCGATGGTAGGCAATATCGGCAGCCAAATAGGTCACTGAGCCATCGGCTTTTTGTACCACCCGATCTTTGTCGTCACCAAATTCTTGGGTCTTGAAATAGATGGCTTCTTCAGCGTTGGGTTTGGGATCCTCACCGCGCGGGGCTTTGGCTCTATAGAGGAAGCCGCGCTTCTGTAATTCCTGCAAAGATTGCTGGATGGCACTCAGGCCTGTCTCGGGATCAGGGGTGTGTAAGCGGCGCTCGCTAAACCATTGTTCAAACTCCGTTTGCAGTTGCTGGAGGGTGTTTTTTTGCCAAGCGAGCATTTCCCTATAGGCAAAATTGGTGTACTCCTCCAGGGTGGTGGGCAGGGGGCAGATCCCGGCTTGCACTTGTTCCAGGAGCCGTTTGGCCAAATCCACCAAATAGGATCCCCGATAGGCATCGTCTGGTAGGGGAATTTCTTCTCCCTGTAGCTGCTTCACTCGTACAGCCAAAGACTTGCCCAAAATCTGCATTTGGTTGCCGGCATCGTTGATGTAAAACTCCCGATCCACTTGATGCCCTGTCCAGCGCAGCAGATTGGCCACGGTAGAACCCACAGCCGCCCAACGCCCGTGCCCCACATGCAAAGGCCCTGTCGGATTGGCGGAGACAAACTCTAGCAAAATACGCTCTGGCTGAGGTGCGGTGGTTTTGCCAAAATCACCCCCCAAGCTCAGCAACTCCTGTAGGCGTTCGGCCAAAAAGGGATCCCCGAGCCGAAAATTGATAAACCCAGCCCCCGCCACACTGGTTTCCACATTGGGTAAGTCTAGGTGTGCGACGATTGTCCGGGCAATTTGGGCTGGGGCCATGCGGCAGAGCTTCGCCATCCCTAGGGCCGTCGGGCAGGCATAGTCGCCGTAGCGGGTATCGTTGGGGATTTGAATGACAGGAACCACTGGGGAAGTCTGGTTCGGAGCCAAGGGCTGCAAGGCCCCAGCAGCCAGGGATCCCAGTTGGCCTGCTTCTGCCGCCCGTTGAATGGCCTCAGATACCGCGGCGCTGAGAAACCGAATCAGAGAAGTGGACTGGGGTTGGGGTGCCATTTGAAATAACAGAGGGAAAATTGAAAGTTCAGGGTCAAGCTTGAGCGGGAAGACTTATCGGGATCCCTCTCGCAGCAGAAAAAAATATCATACCGGCGATGACGCTAATGGTTGCACCGGCAATCAATGTGGCCATTCTCACCATGCCATCTGTCGCCATGGCCATTTCCAGCCGTTCGAGCCGTTTTTCGCTCATCCCTAAACCCAGTTGCCTTGAACTTAAGTATGACAAAAGACACCCGACAACAGGGGATCCAAGGCGGAACAGGTAGCGGATAGTAGGGAATGGCTATGTATTCAGGGATCCCTTGCCATGCGCGAACATGCCCCCATTGTCCCCGTCCTGTCTGCTCCTGAGGAAGAGGAAGAATCTTACCTGGATTACTACTATGACGATCCGGGAGAGGCCCCCGGCACCCTCAATATCGATCCAGATGCGCCTCTGCCAGAGATCCTGCTCATCGACTACACTCCAGAACGGTCGACATGTCGCCCTCTCACCCATTTAGAAGAATGCCGCCCCTATCTACTGTCTCCTTCGGTTGCTTGGATCGACATTCGCGGCCTGGGCAGCCAAACGGTGATGGAACAGGTCGGCCATGTCTTTGGTTTACACCCGCTGGCTCTTGAGGATGTTGTGAATGTACCGCAGCGACCCAAAGTAGAAGAGTACGAAGAGCACTTGATTTTGATCTGTCGGCTTGTGCAGTTGAACAAGGATCCAGAAGCAGACGAAAGCCTTACTCACAGTCAGGTCAGCTTTGTATTGGGGGAACAGTACCTGCTTAGCTTGCAAGAAACCCCCGACTTCGATGTGTTCGAGCCCATTCGAGAGCGCATCCGTACCCAAAAAGGCACCATTCGCCGCCAGGGAGCTGATTATTTGGTCTATGCCCTGCTGGACATGATCATCGACGGCTATTTCCCGATTTTAGAGGAATTTGGGGAACGGATTGAGACCTTAGAAGAGGAAGTCATGACATCTCCCACCCGCCGCACCCTGGAAAAAATCCAAACCCTGAAGCGGGATCTGCTCAGTTTGCGCCGCGCCATCTGGCCCCACCGGGATGCCATCAATATCCTGATTCGAGATGGTAATCCCTTAATTCGCCGCGAGGTACGTACCTATTTGCGAGATTGTTATGACCACTGTATCCAGGTGCTCGACATCGTAGAAACCTACCGAGAACTGACATCTAGCTTGATGGATGTCTATCTCTCGGCAATCAGCAATCGCATGAATGAGGTGATGAAGTTCTTAACGGTGGTCTCCTCGATCTTTATTCCGTTAACCTTTGTGGCTGGGGTGTATGGCATGAACTTCAACCCCGATCGCTCCCCACTCAATATGCCGGAACTCAATGCCTACTGGGGTTACCCCCTCTGCCTGGCCATTATGGTCTGCGTCGGTGGACTGCAAATCTTTTGGTTTTGGCGTAAGGGCTGGTTCGAGAATTTCTCCGCTCCCAAACGGGATCCCTCCATTTAGCTGGCCTACATTCTGAATCTTTCCCTCTGCCCCAGGATCGTTTCTTCACCCAGCAAAGGTATCCTCAAATACAAAAGTCTGGCCCCACCCTGCTAAGTTTACTGTTTGTAATTGTTGCCTCAGTTTTTGCCGCATTCTCGCTGCGGATTCCTCCTGAGTTAGGTACTGTGGAGCTTACCGATATGTCAATCACAAAATCGTCGCGTCGCCAATTCATTCAATCTGCTGCTGCTGCTGCCTCCCTTGTTGCTGCTGGAGGGTACGGCTTACAAGCCAAAGCCCAGAGCCGAGGCCCTCTTCTCGTTTCCCAGGGACTAGCTCCACTCAAGTACACTCTCTCGTGGCTGCCCTCCTCCATGGATACTCCTCTCGTCACCGCCATCCTGAAGGGCTACTTTGCCGATAACGGTGTCGAGGTGACCTATGAGCGGGGTTTTGGCTCCGCCGATTCCATCACCAAGATCGCGGCGGGCCAATACGATTTGGGAGAAGGGGATCCCTACTCCATGATCGAGTTCAACGCCAAGAACCCGGATGTGCCTTTGGTGGCCATTTACGTCCATTTCAACCGCTCGCCCTTCGGCATCTACACGCTAGAAGGCAGAGGTATTACAGAACCCAGCCAACTCGTTGGCAAGAAGCTAGGAGCACCGGCAGGGGATGCCCCTCGTCGTCTCTGGCCGGTGTTTGCCAAACAAGTTGGCATTGATCCGGGCTCGGTGGATTGGCTGACCATGGAGCCGCAACTGCGGGAACCCTTCCTGATTCAAGGTCGGGTGGATGCCATCAGCGGCTTCATGACCTCAGCCATGCCCAATATTGTGCGGGGTGGTGTCAACTTAAATGATATTACTCCCTTCTTCTACAACGACTATGGCCTTGAAATGTATGGAAATGCTGTCATCACTCGTGCTGAATTATTGCAGGAGAAACCCGAAGAACTTAAAGGCTTCTTGAATGGGTATGTCAAGGGTTGGCAAGATACCATCCGCGACACCGACGGCAATATGTTTGCCCTAATCGACAAGCTCAAGGAGCAAGGTCAAGTGTTGGATACCACTATTGAGAAATTGCGCCTCACCCTGGCGATGCCTCGCCTGTTTGTCACTGATGAAGTGCGGGAAATTGGTTTGGGAGATGTTGTGCCTTCCCGTATGGAAACCTCTATCGCCCAAGTCGTGGATGGGTTCGGTTTACCCACTAAGCCCGCTCTGGAGCAGGTGTTTGATGGCAGCTTGTTGCCGCCGAAATCTGAGCGGATGATCGGTTGATTTTACAGCCTTTTCCAGCGTTATCTGATACAGCAGATTCAGGTCAATCCCTTGCCCGATAGGTTTTTTGTCTAGCTCAAGGGCCTGTGTGAAGTCGGCATCTGCCTTAATCAGTAGTAGGTTGAGGCGGGTGCTCTCTTGCTGAGTTGCTAAACCACAAAGTTGACCAATTTCTTGGGCACCACAATCACTTTTTTGGGCAGGGATCCCTCTAGATATTTCTGGGCGGCTGCTGATGTCAGAGCCAACTGTTCTTGTTCCTCTTGGGTCACCTCTGATGGCGCCTCAAAGGAGCCACGCAACTTGCCATTCACCTGGATCACAATCGTGACAGTATCGGCAATCAAAGCTGCCGGGTCATAGCTAGGCCAGGTTTGTTTATGTACAGAGTTAGTCCCCCCTAACTCATGCCACAATTCCTCAGCAATATGGGGGGCAAACGGCGCCATGAGCAAGATTAAAGTGCGGATCCCGTCGGCATAGACTGGCGAGTCCACAAGTGCTGCATCATTGAGGGCATTGCTCAGCTTCATCAGCTCAGAAATGGCGGTGTTGAACTGGTAGCCTTCTTCAATATCCTCGCTGATCTCTTTGATGGCAGTATGGACAGCCCGACGCAGATCTTTTTCCGGTTTGCTCAGGGCTGTGGGGATAATCTCAGCTGTGAGTAGATCTCGAAAGTTGGGCTGCTCCACAAACTCGTGTACCTGCCGCCAGACCCGATTGAGAAAGCGAAATTGCCCTTCTACATCGGCATCATCCCACTCCAGATCTTTCTCGGGAGGGGCTTTGAAGAGGATAAACATCCGCGCCGTATCGGCACCGTAGTTGGCCAACACATCCTCGGGATCCACCCCATTGCCCTTCGATTTGGACATGGTGGCGTAGATGACCTCTAGCTTCTCGCCAGTTTCGGGATCCACAGGATTGTCGGGATCCTTCACCAGAGCCGCCGGGATCCATCTGTCTTTGCCAGATTTGTTGGGATTGAAGTAGGTCAACCCTTGCACCATACCCTGGGTGAGCAAGCGCAAAAAGGGCTCGTCAAAATCTAACAAGCCCCGATCCCGTAGAACTTTGGTGAAAAAGCGCGAGTAAAGCAAATGTAAAATGGCATGCTCAATGCCACCCACATATTGATCCACCGGCAGCCAACCATTGACTTGATCTTTGCGGAAGATGGCTTGGTCATTGCGAGCATCACTAAACCGGAGGAAATACCAGGACGAACAAATAAACGTATCCATCGTGTCGGTCTCGCGGCGGGCCTCCACGCCACAGATTGGGCAGCTCACCTTAACCCAATCCTCCATCTGAGCCAATGGGGATCCCCCACGGCCCCTCAGCTCCACCTCTTCCGGCAAGATCACCGGCAGATCTGCTTCTGGTACCGGCACAATGCCACACTCCGGACAATGGATCACGGGAATCGGGCATCCCCAGTAGCGTTGCCGTGAGATCAACCAATCCCGCAGACGGTAGTTAATCTGCTTCTCCCCCAACCCCTGGCTTTCTAACCAAGCAATTGCTTTTTCTACGCTTTGACCGGGGCCTTTGCCGGCAGGGATCCCGTCTAGAGGGCCGGAATGGATCATCACCCCTTCCCCCGGCCAAGCTGCTGTCAGATCCTCGGCGGATGTGAGGGATCCATCGAGGGGCTGCACCACGAGTTTGATCGGGATGCCAAATTTGCGGGCAAACTCAAAATCCCGCTGGTCGTGGGCGGGCACCGCCATAATTGCCCCGGTGCCGTAGCCCATCAGCACATAGTCGGCAATCCAGATGGGGATTTTGTCGCCATTCACCGGATTGATGGCGTAGGATCCTGTCCAGACCCCCGTTTTTTCTCGATCCTCAGCAGTGCGGTCGATCTCGCTTTGGGCCGCCGCTTGAACTTGATAGGCTTTGACAGCCTCCGCTTGCTCAGGGGTGGTGAGGCTCTCCACCAAGGGATGCTCCGGCGACAACACCATGAAGGTGGCCCCCCAGAGGGTATCGGGTCGGGTGGTAAAAACGGGCAGCTCATCCCCCGATTCCGTTCTGAAGATCACCTTGGCCCCGGTGGACTGGCCGATCCAGTTCTCCTGCATGGTGCGCACCCGCTCCGGCCAGCCGGGGAGCTTCTCCAGATCCGCCAAAAGCTGATCGGCGTAGTCGGTGATTTTGAGGAACCACTGCTTCAACATCCGCTTTTCCACCAGGGCACCGGAGCGCCAGGAGCGGCCATCGGCATCCACCTGCTCGTTGGCCAGCACAGTTTGATCGACGGGATCCCAGTTCACCGCCGCCTCTTTTTGGTAGGCCAACCCCGCCGCCAAAAACTGCAAGAAGATCCACTGCGTCCACTTGTAGTAGTCCGGCGAACAACTGGCCACCTCCCGCTCCCAGTCGTAGGAGAGTCCCAAGCGCTGCAACTGATCCCGCATCTGGGCGATATTTTCATAGGTCCACTTGGCGGGCGGGATCCCGCGGTCAATGGCGGCATTCTCGGCGGGCAAGCCAAAGGCATCCCACCCCATCGGGTGCAACACCGCATACCCCTGCATGCGCTTGTGGCGGGCAATCACATCTGTAATCGAGTAATTGCGTACATGCCCCATGTGCAGCTTGCCGCTGGGATAGGGAAACATCGACAGGGCATAAAATTTGCGGATCCCCTCTTGCAGCTCCGGCGTGCGATCCAGCCCGGTTTCACGCCAATGCGCCTGCCACTTGCTTTCGATGGCCTGAGGGTTGTACCGCGCGTCCACTGTTCGATGCTCCTGGGGAGAAAAGCTTTCCGACTCCACACTGCACTGCAGCGGGATACAAGCATTGTAACGGTTGCCCCTAACCCTTGCGGCAGTCTCTCCACAGCGCAAGTGCAGCTTTCAGTTACAAAAAAACTCTCCCAATATGAGGGAGTTCAGGAACCAGGAACAGGATTTGAAACTAGAGAAAAGGGATTCCTACCATCAGTAGGTTTCCTCGTGCCATTTGTCAGCTTTCTTCAGCTCTTTCTGGAACTTGCTCCAGTCCTGCCCGGCTTGTTCTGCCAGGGGACTCATGAAGCCATTGATGCCATCCTCCATGCCCTTGAGGCCGCAAATGTAGGTGTAGGTATTGGGTTTTTGCAGCATTTCCCACAATTCCGGGCCATATTCCGCCATGCGGTTTTGCACATACATCTTTTTGCCATCGGCGGTTTGCTGTTCGCGGCTGATAGCGTAATCCACTCGGAAGCGCCCTCCGTACAGAGCTTTCCAAGCCTCGAGATCCCCTTGGTAGAGCAAGGTGGAGGAGGTGGGTACGCCAAAGAACAGCCAAATGTTGCCCTTGTAGCTGGGATCCTCCTCGAACAGGTGCTTGATGAAGGCGCGGAAAGGAGCAATGCCGGTGCCCGTAGCGATCAAGATCAGGTTGGCATTCTCATCTTCCGGCAGCAGGAAGGTTTTTCCGGCAGGCCCCGTGATCATCACCTCGTCACCCGCTTTCAGATCGGTGAGAAACCCTGAGCAAACACCAACCCCTGGCTCACCCGTGTCTTTGTCCACATGTTCAGCCCGTTTCACACTCAGAGAAACCGTACGCCCTTCCCCATCATCCCCAAATCGGGTAGAGGCAATTGAGTAGAGACGGGGCTTGTGGGGTTTGCCTTTGGCATCTTCGCCAGGAGGGATAATGCCAACGCTTTGGCCTTCCAGATACTTGTATTTTGGATCCGGCAAGCTCAGCACGATATGTTTGGTCAAGCCGGGTGCCCCTTCGCCCACAATGGAGTAGGTCTCCACACATTGGCCGATCATGGGCGCGTTAGGACGATACAGATTGACAACAATCTCTTGCTTTTCTGCGCTAGCAACCATAACTGCGATCTTCTCCTGGCATCGGGAGGAAATTCCATAGCAAACACCTTAGCAGCCTCTTTGCCACAACGGATCTGAGGGATAGGAGCACGAATGGGGATGGGACAGCCTCCATCGGTCGATCCTGAGAAGCAGAACCCCGAGAGGAGCTACTGAAGCCCAATCCGGCGGCAGAAAATATGCACTTTTTGTTAAATTATTCTTTGAGGCGTTCCCCTTTCCGGCCCCAGGTGGGTTGTGGTGTAACGGCTCAGTTTGGTATTATGCAGAACCGTAACAGAGCGTAACTTTTTTAGCGATTTTCCTCATTTTTGCCCTGTCCATCCCCAAGGAGTTCTCATGGCAAGCAGTCCTGATCGCGTTGTGATGATTGGTGTCGCCGGAGATTCTGGCTGCGGCAAATCGACGTTTTTGCGGCGGCTGGGGGATCTGTTCGGTCGGGATCTGATCACGAGCATCTGTCTGGACGATTACCACTCCTTGGATCGCTATCAGCGTAAAGAGAAGGGCATTACGGCACTGGATCCCCGCGCCAACAACTTCGACCTGATGTACGAGCAGGCCAAGGCCCTGAAAAACGGCCAGAGCGTGATGAAGCCCATCTACAACCACGAGACCGGCCTGATCGACCCGCCGGAATTGGTAGAGCCGAATCGCATCATTGTGCTGGAGGGTTTGCATCCTCTCTACGACGAGCGGGTGCGGGAGCTGCTGGATTTCAAGGTGTATTTGGATCTGGCCCCTGAGATTAAGGTGGCCTGGAAAGTGCAACGGGATATGGCGGAACGGGGCCACACCTACGAGGATGTGCTGCGCTCGATTGAGGCCCGCCGCCCCGACTTTGAAGCCTATATCGATGTGCAGAAGCAATACGCCGATGCGGTGATCGAAGTATTGCCAACGAGGCTGCTACCGGAGCTGGATCAAGAACACAAGGTACTGCGGGTGCGCCTGGTGCAGCGGGAAGGGGTGAACTACTTTGACCATGCCTATCTGTTCGACGAAGGCTCCACCATCGATTGGATCCCCTGCGGCAAGAAGCTGACCTGCTCCTATCCTGGTATTCGGCTACATTATGGCCCTTCTAGCTACTTCGACCATCCCGTTTCGATTTTGGAAATTGACGGCACCTTCGACAAACTGGAAGAAGTAGTCTACATCGAGAACCATCTGAGCAACATCTCTACCCACTACTATGGTGAGCTGACAGAACTGTTGCGCAAACACCCAGAATATCCGGGATCCCGCAATGGCTCTGGCCTGATTCAGGTGTTGGTGGGTCTGAAGCTGCGCTCCGTTTATGAGCAAATTCGGGCAGAAGAGAAAGAGCTAGCGGTAGCCTCCTAATTCTCACCCCAGGGATCCCTTTTGCAGCTACATTGGTGCGAGTAGGCTAATCGTCCTCCAGATGACTTGGAGGGTCATTGGCGGGGATCTGCGACAAGGGGTTGGTGCATGCAGGGGTTCCAATTGGAGATCTTCCCAGAGGGATCCGCTCTTATTCAGCGAGCCATCCAGATCTGGCAGCAGAGTGCAGCCCCAGCGATCCAAGAACGGGGTCGTTTCACGGTGGCCTTGGCAGGAGGAAGCACCCCCAAGAAGCTATATGTTGCCTTGGCGCAAACCCCAGGGATCCTCTGGCAGCAAACTTGGCTATTTTGGGGGGATGAGCGCTACGTTCCCCCCGATCACCCCGATAGCAACTACCGCATGGTGCAGGAAGCCATGTTGGATCAAATCGAGATCCCAGAGGCCCAGGTTTTCCCGATGCCTACCCAGGCAGGGGATCCGGCCCAGGATGCCAGCCAGTACGAGGCCCAACTCAAGCAGCTATTCAGCGGAGATTGGCCCCAACTGGACTTGGTATTACTCGGGATTGGGGAAGATGGCCATACTGCTTCCTTGTTTCCCGGCACAACCGCTCTTGCAGTACAGGATCGCTGGGTAACCGTCGGGCAAAAGGATGAGGATCCCCGTTTGACCTTGACCTACCCTGTTCTCAACCAAGCGGCACAGGTGGTATTTTTGGTAACTGGGGCAAACAAAGCAGCCATTATCAAGGAAGTGCTGACGACAGAAGCCCATTTGCCCTGTCAGGCGGTGAAACCGCAGGGACGGTTGCTGTGGTTACTGGATACAGCAGCAGCAGCTCAACTGCCCCTGCAAACCGGTTTAATAAAGGCTTGAGCTGACAAAAAACTCTATCCATACCCGTCACGCACCGACTGGATGGAAACTCGCCGACACTAGGAGGCGCTTACCCTTTGGGAATGGCGGTGGGTGCGGAGGTAGGAGATTTCACAGGAGAGCCTGCTCCCAAATCCGTCAACGGCTTAGATACATAAAGGGTAAATGATTTGACAGAAGAAAGGGATCCCGACCCAGCTTTTTTCGCGAGTAGGGATCCGATGGCACACAACTGACACATGGCTAGAACCTTTAGTTTTTCCGAATCACGTAGTAGTCATTCATGATGTCGTGGGGCAACTCGTGGAGGATGACCGAGGTGAACCCCGCCTCTTGGAGATACTGTTTAGCCTGTTCACGTCCCCACATGGTTCCTAAGCCTACTCCGCCTGCGGCCAAAGATACCGACATACAGTGCATACAAGAAATCGTATAGAGGAATGGTGCAAGCGGGTGCTCCATATTGCCATCTACCTGAGTGGTAGCGCGGATGTCTTGCATCAGGTAGACCCCATCTGGGCGCAGAGCGCGACAGATATTTTTTAAAACTTGATCGGGTCTTGCCTGATCATGAACAGCATCAAAAGTGGTGATAAAATCATAGGAATCAGGTTCATTAAACTGGGTAGTATCCTGGACAAAATAGTGAACATTGGTCACCTGATATCGTTCAGCCTCGGCATTGGCAAACGCAATTGCATCTGAGTTCAAGTCATACCCCTTAAAGCGACTATTAGGGAAAAGACGAGCCATTTTTAATAGGGCTTTGCCACGCCCACACCCTACATCTAACACATCAATACCCTGTTGCAGGGTTGCTTGGACTTCTGGGATCAAAGGCAAGATGTGCTCTTCAAGAGCTTCCACGATATTTAGATTGCTATCTTCGGCCATCACCTGATGAAAACGGCCATATTCTGAGTAGTTGACACCACTCCCTTGATGGAAGCAATTCACGATCTTGTCTTCAACTGAGGCCAAGACAGGAATATATTGGGCATAGGTGGCAAAGTTAGCAGCTCCAGCAGCACGAGTGAGAAACGCAGCATGTTCTGGAGGCAGAAAATAAGTGTGCCCAGAGCTTTCATACTCAATGACTCGAGCCGTCACCAAAGCATTCAACCATTCCCGTACATAACGTTCTTGCAAGTTGGCAGCCTCTGCAATCTGTTGACTGGTGGATTTGGGTAGGGATCCCATAATGTCAAATAGCCGAGTTTGATGGCCAACAGACATCATCAATACTAAAGCTGCGTGATTGAGCGCATTGAGAGTATGTTCCGCAAAGGCTTCTGCTTTCTCTTGAGCAAAAGCAACTTGAGTATCCGACATATTGACTCTCCTGTTTGGATGGATGAAACCGGACTGCGAATTTTCTGAGCCTTGATGCCTGTGAAGGGCATTGAGTTTTCGTGAGGAGCAAAGAGCTTACTCAGAGCTTCGGTAGCACACAAACCCATAGCGATACACGCCAGAACGGCCATTGATGGCAATGCGGCGCGGAGCCAAGGGGTGAGCGAGAAGTTTTTTATACAAACTGGTTTGTATAGTATCTGGATCCCCCCCGTGAGATCAAGGCTTTTTGATGAAGAAATGTAAATCGTGCCTCTTAAACTCTTTCCAGAAAGGGTTTTGGATATGGATGACCTTGTCGGGCAGAAGACTCACCTTGAACAGACTAGATGGTTTTCATGGTAGAGTAAGTTCTAGGGGATCCCTGTTGGGCCTAGGAGCGCTCCCGGCCTGAGGGGGCGAGTTGTGCGTTCCATCCGGATCCAGCACCCCAAGCTCTAGATTGCAGGTGTGAGATTGTCAATCAGTGGCTGATCTTTCAAAAAATATTGATTGGCGAACTCAAAAGTGAGAAATTGACCCATGGCAAAAAATGGCGCTCAAACCAAAAACAGCATCTTGGATGCAGCTCATCAGTTGGTGCTGGGGTATGGACTGGCAGGTACTTCCATAGACATGGTTTTGGAAAAAGCTGGGATTACCAAAGGAGCTTTTTTTTATCACTTTAAGAGCAAGGCGGAACTGGCAAAAGCCTTAGTGGAGCGCTACGCTAGCCAGGATGCCGCACATTTGGATACTCAACTGGATCGGGCAGAAAAGCTCAGCCGGGATCCCTTGGAACAGGTGCTAATTTTGGTGGGACTGTTTATTGAAGAAGCCGAACAGATTTCTGAGCCGGGGGCAGGATGTCTGTATGCCTCTTACGTCTATGAGTTTGAGGGTTTGGATACTGAAATCCGCGCACTCTCAGCTCACGCACTGCTGCGTTGGCGAGAAAAATTGGGTCGAAAATTTGAGGAGGTCATGGCGCTTTATCCCCCTCAGCTGCCCGTCAAGGCTCAAGATCTGGCTGATGCGTTGGTGTCTGTTTTTGAAGGATCTTTCATTATGATCCGGGTTTTGCAGGAGCCTCAGCAAATGAAGCATCAACTCACCCATTATCGCAATTATATTGAGTTGTTGTTTCGTCCCACGCTGAGAGAAATTGCCGTAAACCCCGACGGATTTACCCGTGGGATATGAGATGGTGAGCGACAGCGAGCAATTAGCTTGGTTCTTGGGCAGGAACCTTCAAGGTAGACGCCAAAAATCGCTCCGTAGCGTAGAGAGCCATTTGGCTGCTCAAGCCCCGGGGTACCGCATCAAAGGCGTGATCGGCCCACGGGATCCGGATCAAAAGGGCCTTGTTCTCCATCTGTTGCAAGCGCTCGGCCAAAAGTTGCCCATACTTGGGCTGCACCACATGATCCCGCCCACCATAGATAAGCAGCGTTGGCGGAAGCTGCGGACGCACCTGGTGAATGGGAGAAGCCTGGCGGTACAGATCCGGTCGGGTTGCCGGGGATCCCCCCAAAAACGCCTCCAGCACCGCACGGGTATTGATAGGGTCAGGTCGAGGCGGATCCGCATAGCCTGCCGCCAAGTCCACCGGCCCATACAAGACGATCACCGCTCGCAAAGGAGTCGGTTGGGGTTCAGCACGGTAGGCCAACATCAAGGCCAACTGCCCCCCGGCAGAACGTCCCATCACCGCCATCCGTTCCGGATCCACTCCCCATTCCTGGGCGTGTTCCTGCACAAAGCGCACCCCAGCTCGCACATCTTCTAGTTGTGTAGGAAAGCGGTATCGGGGGGCATGGCGATAGTCAAGGGCAATCACCGTGTAGCCTTGGGCCGCCAAAGCGTGGTTAAACAGGGCGTTATCCTCCGGGGATCCCCGTTGCCAAGCCCCCCCATAAATCACCAACACCCCAGGGTAAAGGCCCTGGGGCATATCGTGGCGGTAGTGCACCGGAGGCATGTAGATCCTTAGTTTGAGGGGGATCCCATCCGGTTGGGCAAACACCTGTTCTTGCGGTTCCCGAATCGGATCGAGTGGGATCCCAGCCAAACTGTCCCACAATTGAATTGGCTGTCTGGGCGGGGCAGTAGGGGCAGCCGAGACAAAAGGCTGTAGGGTCTGCTCCACCTGTCGCACCGTCATAGGAACCTGCAGCAGCGGCACCGAAAATAATCCTAGTGCCAGGAGTCCGAGTAGCAATGGCCCCGCCGATAAACCCGCCAGGATCCCGAGCATCGCCAAAACCAACACCACCCCATTCAACAGCCACAAGCCAGGGCTCAGTTCCGGCACCCCAATCGACAGGGGCAACAGAGCAAAGGTCGGAGCAGGGACTACAACCCACAAACTCAAAAACAGCAGGGATCCGCTGCTCAGCCACAACCCCACCTCCGCCAATCGGCTTAGACTCATCCGGTTTCCTTTCGGGTTTCCCGCAGGTGTTTTGATCAGGACTCAATAGGCTGCCCTGAGCCTAGCTTGAAAGCGGAGCCCATCTCCCTCTACCCAGTACAGGGGTTGTGTAGATGTGAATCCCCACAAGCAGCCGCTGCAAATCCCATCCCTTTCGGTAAGATAGAGACGAAGTCAGTAGCACTTTTCTTCCTTCCTCCTCCAGGCTCCAATTAGCACGTTTGGCTGCTGCTTCTCTCTCCAAGGGGATCCCCTTGGGCGTACCTGATCATCATGATCATGGTTGATCATTTTTTGTGGGTGAGGAGGAAGATTGAAAGACATCATGGAAGGGTTTGTCCCGTCGCCAACCCTGGCTGGAACCGGATCCCTGCCCGAAACTGCTGGCCCCGTTTTGCACATCACTGGCAAGCACCCTTTACAAGGCCATATTCCTGTTGGCGGAGCAAAAAACTCAGCTCTGGCACTCATGGCGGGATCCCTTTTGGCCCCCGGTGCCTGTCGCATTCAGAATGTGCCGCGCCTGTTGGATATTGAGCGCATGGGGCAGATCCTGACCACACTGGGGGTTAAGGTTTCCCATGTTGGTCATACCCTCGACCTGGATGCTAGCTCCCTTAAAACCTCCCAAGCTCCCTACGAATTGGTCAGCCAGTTGCGGGCTAGCTTCTTCATCACTGGGCCGTTGTTAGCCCGTTTGGGGGTGGCGCGAGTGCCTTTACCAGGTGGTTGTGCCATCGGATCCCGTCCAGTGGATCTGCATGTGCGTGGGTTACAGGCGTTGGGAGCAACCGTCCAAATCGAACATGGGGTGGTTCATGCCTGTGCCCGTAAGTTGGTGGGAACCCGCATCTACCTCGACTATCCCAGCGTCGGTGCCACCGAAACCCTGATGATGGCGGCAACTCTGGCGGAAGGGGAAACGGTGATCGAAAATGCCGCCCAAGAACCGGAAGTGGCAGACTTGGCCCATTTTTGTCAGGCGATGGGAGCCCGCATTCGCGGCGTGGGCACCAATACTCTGGTAGTAGTGGGGGTACCCCGTCTGCACGGCGCGGAATACACCGTCATTCCCGATCGCATCGAGGCCAGTACCTATCTCATCGCCGGGGCCATTACCCGTTCTCACCTGACCATTGGCCCTGTCATTCCCGACCATCTGCGGGCGGTGATCGCCAAATTGCAAGTGATGGGGCTGCGGGTGGAAGAAGAAGGCCCGAACCGCCTGCGCATTGCCCCGGCCCAATTGGAATCCGGTTGGCTCTGCCAGGCTACAGATATACAAACGCTGCCCTATCCGGGTTTTCCGACCGATGTACAAGCGCCGATCATGGCTTTGGCGGCCCTCAGTGAAGGCAGTTGCACCATCGAGGAAACGGTATTTGAAAACCGTATGCACCACATCCCCGAACTGAACCGCATGGGAGCAGATATTCGCCTGAAAAACCGTGTGGCCTTGATCCGGGGGGTGCCCTCGTTTTCTGCTGCACCGGTAGTGGCTACCGATTTGCGGGCGGGCGCGGCCCTAGTATTGGCCGGGTTGGCCGCCGAGGGATCCTCCACCATTCATGGATTGCACTACATCGATCGCGGTTACGAAGCCATCGATGAGAAGCTGCGCAATGTCGGGGCAAAGGTGTACCGGGGGGAAAGCCCGGCGCGGATCCCGGTTACAGCTTGAGGGGGTATAGCCCGATTCTTGGTTGTACTGATGTGGGTCAAACGCAGCACCGCCTGTTCTGCCCCGGAAGGGATATGGCCGCGGAGGGAGCTGCCCAGTGACCCTGCCCTATCACTTGTCCCAATTTACTGACCCACAGAATAGTTGCCACAAGCCTGACCGGGATCACAGGCTGACCGATATCACTGCCCCACCCCACTCCCATCGAGTCCAATAGAGACAGTTGAGTTCCACCACTGCCATGTCTATCCGCCAGATTGTCGAATCTGCTCTACAGCGAGCTTACTTGACCCGTGAGCAAGAATCCCAAATCAACCACCTGCTCTGGCAGCAGCTCTACAGCCAAACCGATCTGGATGCTATCGATCAACTGACCCTCGCCTTGCTCAGAGGGCAGGTACAGGCTGAACCGCGCATGGCATCCTACGCTGCCTAAGGGTTTCTACGTCATTTCATGGGGGCAGTTGCAGAAAAATACGCCAAATCGCTTAGATCAATATCCGTACAACCGCCAAGGCTAGAGGATACCCCAAATTCCATACTGAAAGTACAGTTGGGGCGGATCTCCACATGGACAGTATGCAGGCTATTATCGACGAAGCCTTTCAAACACGGGTGCTGACTCATCGGCAGCAGCGGCATCTGGATGTACTGTTAATGCGCCAGCAATATAGCAGTACGGAGTTGCAGGGGCTACGACAATTGCGCCAAGCCCTAGCAGAAGGCCATGTGGTCTCTGGCTCCGATAGCTTGGTTTTGATGAGCGAATCTACTTAAATCAAGTTCATCCAGCCTTACAGCCTTTTCCAGCTTTATCTGATACAGCAGATTCACGTCAATCCCTTGCTCCATCAAGTTTTTTGTCTAGCTCAAGAGCCTGTATGAAGTCGGAAAAGGCTGTATATTTACATCTAATGACAGTCAAAACTGTCGGATCCAACCGCGGAAAGGGCAGGGAAGTGCTGTACAACTGAGGCAGTGGCGCTGCTGCTCTCTTCTATTGGCTCAACCCATGAAACCCTTTGCTCTGCCGGATCCCTGGGGCATCTATTCTGTTTGGCGTCGCCATGCGGAGGTGTATCGCAAAACCTGGCTGGTGAACTTTTTGCCCCCAGTCACCGAGCCTTTGGTTTATCTGCTGGCATTTGGTTTTGGCCTCACCCCTTTGGTGGGGGAGCTGGTGTACTTGGGGCAGCCCGCCACCTATCTGCAATTTATTGCACCAGGGATGATCGCGGTGGCCATCCTTTTCCAGGCTTTTTTTGAAGGAGCCTACGGCAGCTTTATTCGCCTTAACTATCAGCGCACCTGGCATGCTCTTCTCACCGCTCCTCTCAGCTACACCCAGGTGTTTTTGGGAGATTGGCTTTGGGCGGCTACCCGTGGCTTTATTTCCGGGATAGTCACCGGGTTGGTGACGGTGGTGGTTGGCCTTTATCCCCTGCAGGGGTTGCTGGGATCCCTGCCGATTTTGGCCTTGGGAAGCTTGGTGTTCGCTGCCATGGGATTGCTGACAGCAGGGCTAGTGGTGACGGTGGATCAGGTGAACGTGCCGATCTTCACCTTGGTGGTGCCGATGTTCGTGTTGTGTGGCACCTATTTCCCGCGAGATAACCTGCCGGTTGCCCTGAACTGGGTAGCCAGCTTTTTGCCCCTGTCCAGTTTGGTGGATTTGGTGCGTTGGCCGCTGGGGTTGCCCAACCTATGGCTGCTGGAATTGGCTTGGATGATCCTGTTGGTAGTGGGGGTGGGGGCTTTAGCCCACTGGCAGTTGGCCCGTAGGTTGTTCAGCTAGCTGTTTTAGCTTTTTCGATAAGAGGGGTAGTGAGGGAGTATCCGCTCACACAGCTTTGGGGCCAGCCCTCTTTTAGGGTAGGAGCTGTTCTGAGTAACTGCCTCTGTGTCGGCCATGTCTCCAATCCCTTCCCTTCAGCCTCTTCTCCCTCAACAGAGCGGGATCCCGTGCTTGGACATCACCCCTTTTCGGGAAGGGACAGATCCGCTGGGACTAGCCAAGGCGTTCGGGGCCGCCCTGGAGCAGGTGGGGTTTGTGATCATTACAGGCCACGGGATCCCAGAGGAGATAATCCAAACCGCTTACGACAAGGTGCTGGCCTTCTACGATCTGCCCCTAGACCAGAAGATGCTGGTGGCCATTCCAGATCGGGTGAAAAATCGGGGGTATCTACCGATTGGTATCGAAAGTGTGGCTGCTACCCGTGGAGCAGAAATTCCCTACGGTGACCCTCCGGGTCGTGCGGAGCACGATCTCTGTGAAGCCCTGGTATTTAACGACCTGTTTCGGGAAGATCTGCAACGGCCTCAGGCAGGATGGGATCCCGACTCTGGTAACCTTTGGCCCACCTATCCAGCGGGATTGCGGGCAGCCCTGCTCACCTACGATGCAGCCTTGCTGGGGCTCACTGAAACCTTAATGCGCATCAGCGCCCTGGCATTAGACTTACCAGAAACCTATTTTCTGCCCTTTATGGAGGGGAAAGGGGGAGTGCTGCGGGCGGTGCATTATCCCGAACAAGAGGTGGAACCGAGACCAGGGCAATTGCGCTACGGCGCTCACTCCGACTACGGCGGCTTTACCCTTCTGCGGCAAGATGGGGCACCGGGGGGACTACAGATATACTCCAAGTCAGCGGAGTGGATCGATGTGCAGGCCGTTCCCAACTCCTTTGTCATCAACATTGGCGATTTGCTGGCCCGTTGGACAAATGACCGTTGGCGCTCTACAGTGCACCGGGTGGTGAACCCCCCCAGAGAGGCTTTCGGCGCGAGCCGCCGTCTATCCTTAGTTTATTTTACGGCCCCCCGCGATGATGCTTGGATCGAATGCTTGCCCACTTGCCAGGATGCAGGCAATCCCCCTCGCTATGCCCCTGTACGGGCCGGGGAATATATCCGCTCTAAGTTGGATATCTCGATGATTGGGGAGAGAAGGCACTAAAAACGAGACCAAGCCCGCAGCCATTCCCGTAGCGTTTCCAACCATCCAGTCGGCTGTGTGGCTGCCCAAGGGGATCCCGTGGCCGAGTCTTCATGTGGGAGAAAATTGGTCTGTCCGGGAGGTACTGCATAAACCCGAATGGGCTTGGCGTTGGGAGAGGGTTTCACTGGGTGCGCCTGCACGTGTGAGAGTTGTTCCCTCACCGCTTGATACACAGGTGTGGATAGCAGCAACTGGGAACTGAGCTCCACATTGGCTGACTCCAACCAGGTGGCAAAATTCACCGACTTGCCAAAGGCGGAAACCCGCTGTGGGTCTTGAGGATCGATATTGAGCAAAATCGTGGGCCCGTAGTGGATCCCGAGGGTGAGGTTGACCTCTGGGTAAGAGAGTTCCCGCAGAGTGGTGTTCAGATCCGCCACCGACTCTAGAAGGGCCAGCCCGGTTTGCAGGGCTTGTTGTACTGCTGTCTGAGGATGCTTGAGGCCAAAAAGAGCCAGGCTTTTGAAGCCGTTGTGGCTGGTCAATACCCCCTGATACTGCTTTACAAGCGCACCCATTTGGGTGAAATAGCGGCCCAAGGTATAGACAATATCGTAGGGAAAGTGTTCTTCGTCGAAGGTGGCCATTCCCCGTAGGGAGGCGCTGAGGATGGCGGCTGGGACTCGGCTACCGATGGAATGAGCCCGCAATTGATGTTGGGCCACCTCTACATCTTCACTGTCGATCACCAACCGCTGTAGGGTAACATCCCCGGTAATGCGAGTTTGACAGGCTAGCCGGATGTGCACAGGCAGATCCAGCCGTTCCGCCAATTTTTTCTCGGCAGGGGTCATGATGCGGCAATGTTCACTGCCTTCTAGGATCATGATGCGACAGGTGGAGCAGGCTGCATTTCCTCCACAGGCATGGGCATGGCGTACCCCCGCATCGAGCAAGTTCTCTAAGACGCTGCGTAGGGGGTCGGCCTCAAATACGAGGTTGTCAGGGCGACAGGTAATCTGCATAGTTGGAGCTAGCAAAAGATACTTTCAAGAACACCTAATAACGAGTACGGAGCTGCCTCCGGTTTGGATACGTTTTTCCTCAACTGGCCGCCACAACTCAGATGATAGAGTACAGAAAAGTCTGCGCGAGCCCTTTCATGCCTCAGTCCAAACCCGAAGAATCACCGATCCGCAAAATATTTAAAACCCTGGTGTTGGTGATTGGCCCGCTGATCTTGCTCAGTTTCTCCTTTGGCCCGCTGTTGCAGGCCTTTGGGCCCTCCAGTTCGGCAGATACCAGCTTGATCACCGAGCAACTGCAAACGGAGGCCGATGGCTATCGAGCCGTGCTGGAACGGGAGCCGGATAACCGTATTGCCTTGGAGGGCTTGATCAACACCCAACTGCAACTGAACGAGCCACAGGGGGCGATCGAGCCGCTGCTTAAGTTGGTGGAGCTAGAGCCTGAAGATCGAGGCCTGCGGGGCTTTTTGGCGCAAATCCAGCAGGAAACCGGCGACTTTGAAGGGGCGCTAGAGCAGCTTCAGATCCTCTACGAAGAGGATCCCCGCAACAGCCAGGTTCTGGAGGAGCTCGCCAATACTCAGATGATTTTGGGCCGCAACTCAGAGGCTATCGCCCTGTTGGAAAATCACCTCAAGGAGGTGCCGGAAGACAATGATGCCCGTCTACGATTGGCCTTTGTCTATGCCCGTGACAACCAGACTGACCAGGCGATCGCCCTTTATGACGAGATGATCGCGGTGGATCCCAGCGATTTTACGCCTGTGTTAGGCAAAGCCATGGCCCTCAGTTCTGCGGCAGATGAAGACCTACGGGCACAAGCGCCAGAGCTATTTGATCAGGCCGCCCGCTTGGCCCCACCCCAAATTCGGGAGCAGATCGAGCAGCAGGCCGCGCTCTATGCCCAGTCGAACCAACCTCAACCTGTCGAGAGTTCTGTGGATAGTGAAGACCCTGAGCTTACTCCCGCCCCATGAATGACCTTTCCAGACCTTCCTGCTTAGGGATAGGGATCCCGCAACAGCTCTACCTATCGCTGGGTTTGTTGATGCTCCTGTTGCCCGGTTGTCGAGACTCGGCAGAATACACGCCGATTGACCCGCAAGTCTTTCAGGAGCAGTACGACCTCTCTGACGCATCCGAACCGGCCCAGATAGGGATCCAGTTGTTGCAGCGCTACCGACAAGAACCCGAAGGTCGCCAAGGGGAGTCTCTGCACATTCGCTATTTACCTGACCAGAATGCTGAGATGCTGATAACCCTTGAGGGTTTGGCTGATGACTCGGTGCAGGGGAAGCGCTATCGCCTAGAAATGGCCTGGACGGAAGCAGGTTGGCAGGTGGAAACCGTGGGATCCCAGCAGCGCTGTTGGCCGGGTCGGGGGCAACAAAACTGGTCGCCTCAACCCTGTGTTTGAGGGGGTGCAAAGCCCCCTGTTGGGGATGTATTCGTTACAGAGACTGCAAAAATAGGGATCCTCTCTGCCTTAGAATCCACGAGCACTCACGTTAATGTTGCAAAGCAATGGCATCCATGAAAACAGTACTGGTCACTGGGGCAAGCCGCGGGCTGGGGTTGGAATACGTCAAGCAACTGCTGGCCAAGAGCTATCGGGTTTTTGCGGCTTCCCGCCAGGCGGTGGAGGCTCTGAGCAAGCTGGCCTTTGACTTCCCTGACCAAGTGGAGTGGGTGCCGTTGGATGTCACGGATGAAGCTTCCATTCAAGCTGCTGTGGCGGTCGTAGGAGCCAAAACCCCCCAGTTGGATATCTTGATCAACTGTGCCGGGCTAGGGGAATGGCTCACCTTCGGCCAAACCCAGAAAGAGTCTTTCATGAGCATCCTGGAAACCAATACCGTTGCGCCGGTTATGGTCACCCAGGCGTTTTACCCCTTGCTCAAGGCAGCAGGCACCAGTATTGTCGCCAACATGAGTTCCTTACTCGGCTCAATTGCCCACAAGCCCATTTTGGTCAAGGGAGGCTACGCCTATTCCGCCAGCAAAGCCGCGCTGAACATGCTCACCAAGTACATGTCGATTGAGCTGGCCCCGGATGGGATCATTTTGGCCGCCCTCAGCCCCGGCTGGGTGAAAACGGATATGGGTGGGCCGGATGCCCCGCTCACTGCGTCAGAATCGATCTCGGGGTTGATTCAGGTGATTGAAAAACTCACCCCCGAGTTGACGGGGCGCTATTGGCACTACGATGGCTCCGAATTGCCTTGGTAGGGATCCCTGCCTGAAGAGGTGATCAGGAGCCTGAACGACAGTACGCCTCATCCAGTCGTTTCTACACTTTTTATATCCGCTTATAGGGGAAAAGATGGATCAACCAGTTGTTCAAAGGCCTGGGCGGCACGTGAGAGGTAGCGCTGTCGATGTTTGAGCAGCAAAAAGGGACGTTGCAAAGCATCAGATCCAGTGGCTAGGGACACCTCCTGCAAATCTCCCAGGCGGGCTTCATTGCGGATCATCATTTCCGAGATCGCGCCAGCAGCGGATCCCTGGCTCACCAGAGCTTTCACCATTTCCCCACTTTGCAGTCGCAAGATTACCGATAGAGACTCCGGTGGGATCCCCCATTGCGTTAGAGCGGCTTCAAAGTGCTGTTGAGTGCCGGATCCCGGTTCCCGTATGATCCAGTCGGTTGTCGTCAGCTGGGCAATCGAAACCTCCCGCCGATGGAACCAAGGATGTCCTGGCCCGACGATGATGCAAAGGCGATCCCACCCAATGATTCGCTGCTCCAGTTGGGTTTGATCTTCTGATCGCACCACCCCTTCCACCAAACCCAAATCAAAATCTCCCCGTAGAACTCCTTCGCAAATGGCTTCGGTATTGGCCAGGGTGCAATGAACTCGAATGCCCGGATAGCGCTGCTTGTAGGTACTAATGCGGTAGGGCAGCCAGTAGTTGCCAATGGTGAGGCTAGACCCCAGGTGCAGATCTCCCACTTGTAAATGATTGAGCTCCCGCAACCCCTGTTCAAGTTGTTGTACTTGGTCAAGGATTTGTTGGGCGTGGTTCTGGAGCCAACGTCCTGCTTCAGTTAATTCCACCCGACGACCCAGGCGGTGAAACAACGGGATCCCGTGGCTGCGTTCCAGGGCTTGGATGGCGGCACTGACGGCAGGCTGCGTGATGTAGAGAGCAGCGGCGGCCCGGGTGAAATGCAGATGTTCGGCTACGGCCAAAAAGATACGTAATTGTTCCAAAGTCATCGGTGTCGCCCAGCTTCATCACCTCAATTTATCGTTTTTAGAAAAAAAACTATTTGCTCTTATGAATTAACCCCTTTACCGTCAAAGCAGAGCTGTGCGATTGGTGGCGTTGTGACCTGGTGGTTAACCTTTTTAGTGGGCTGTGGGATCGGCTTCTGCGCCGGCTTGTTTGGGTTGGGGGGTAGCTCTTTAGGCACACCCCTGTTGCGTCTGCTGGGAATGCCTGCCCTTTTGGCCTTGGCGAGTCCTTTGCCTCTAACGCTGCCTAGCGCGTTGGGAGGGGTGGTCACGTTTCAAAAGCAAGGCTTGATCCACTGGCAGGTAGTGGGTCGGACAGTGGCTTGGGGGATCCCGGCGGTGGCCTTGGGAGCCTGGACGACGAAGTTCGTGCCGGGGGTGGTGCTGATGCTGCTGACGGCAGTATTTATCTTGGGGATTGGGGTGTATGGCTTAAGCGGTTTACGGGGTTTGCTACCCACCGCAGGAGAGAAGCAGCTGCACCTAGAGCGGATCCCGGTGGGTTCCCTGTTGTTGAATTTTTTGAATGGTGTGCTCGCCAATGGCGGCGGCCTGGTGTTGGTGCCCTTTTACCAGCTAGCCGTAGGGCTGGATTTGCGCGGCGCTTTGGCCAGTTCTTTGGCTTCGGTGGCGATGTTGGCCATTCCAGAAATTGGGGTGCATAGCAGCCTTGGGCATATCGATTGGGGCACCACCTTCTGGCTGGGGCTGGGGGTGTTCCCCTTCACAGTGTTAGGGGGCAAATTGGCGCTGCGCCTGTCTACACCCCTGTTGACACGCCTGTACGGCGGGTTTTTGGTGCTGCTGGCCCTCTACTTCGGCATCCGGGAGATCTTGAGACTTTAAGGTTCGGCAGACCCCTTGACCCGCAGGCTTTCCAAGAAGCACAGCATTTCTCCTGATCGATTGGATCCCATCCCGTGGTATGACTGTAAAGCTTCTTTAAGTTCCGTTCTGGATACACGGATCCGAATTCATGACCTTATCTTTGCCCCCGCTTTTTCTGGCGCAGCACGATACTCAACCCCCCCCGGACAACCTCAGCACCATTCTCAAGACATTACCCCGCCAGTGCTTTGAAAAAAATCGTCGTCAAGCCTGGATCTCAGTCCTAGTCAGTGTGTTCTCAGTGGCTTTGGGCTATGCTGCCATCACCTTTTTGCCCAGCTTCCTACTGCCCTTCTCGTGGATCTGGACGGGTACGGCGTTAACCGGGCTGTTTGTGCTGGCCCACGACTGCGGACATCGCTCTTTTGCCAAACGCCGCTGGGTCAATGATTGGGTGGGGCATCTGCTTATGTTGCCCCTGATTTATCCCTTTCATCCCTGGCGCATTTTGCACAACCGCCATCATCGCTTTACCAATCAATTAAAGCAAGACAATGCCTGGGAACCCTGGACGGAGGATGCTTTCTTGGCCAGTGTGCCGGCGATACGGGCGCTGTATCGGGGATTGCGAGGCTACTTCTGGTGGACGGGATCCATCATTCATTGGCTAACCCTGCACTTTGACTTACGCCAGTTTTCCCAGCCAGAACGCCCCAAGGCCCGATTGTCCATCGTTGTGTGTTTGGGGTTTGCCTTGGTCTTTTTCCCGCTGCTCTTCTATTGGACAGGATGGTGGGGTGTGATCAAGTTTTGGTTGCTGCCCTGGCTGGTTTATCACTTTTGGATGAGCACTTTCACCCTGGTTCACCACACCGATGCCGGGATCCCGTTCCAACCCGCCGAGCGCTGGAATGCCGCTACAGCACAACTGACGGGCACCGTTCATTGTGATTATCCCGGCTGGGTGGAGTTTCTCTGCCACGACATCAATGTACACATTCCCCACCATATTTCAGTGGCTATTCCCTCCTACCATTTGCGATTGGCACAACAGAGTCTGGAAGAAAATTGGGGATCCCATCTGCAAAAACGGCGCTTTTCCTGGGCTTTGATGCGAGATATCGTGCAACAGTGTCACCTCTACCATCCCCAAAAGGCTTATCAGTCTTTTACGGATTTAGAACCGTTGTGAGCTCCTGCTAGTCCCGACATAGGGATCCGATGCGCCCCTGACAGGTGGCGATTTCCTCGGGGCTAAGGGCATCCCAATTCACATCTCGACGCAGCACCAAGCCGTTATGTCCGGTGATGAAACGGGGCAGTTCCGCCTGCTGGATCACGCTTAGATCCCGCATGTGATAGGTGGTGTAGTAGGTGATGTCCGGGGTGGCAAAATCCACATCTACTAGGGTGATGGTCTTGCGGGGGGGTAGGGGGCTATCCAGGAGGGGGCGGGGGCCAGAGCCAAGAATGCCGCAATGGAGCAGTTGCAGTTGCCCCTTGTGGCCGGGGTAGTAGCCGTGGTGGTGGCCGCTGATGTAGGTGTGAACGCGATACTTCTCCAGCAGGGCTCGCTTGGCATCGGCCTCAAGCAGCACTTCTCCGGGATCGTTGCGTCCGACGGTGATGGCGTAGAGGGGCAGGTGCCCAATGACGATGCGCAGTTTGGCCGCTTGAGCCCGTTCGCTGGCCAATGCCGCCTCAGCCCATTCCATCTGTTCGGGAGGGATGAAGTTACAAGTGGCATCCCACGTTAGGTAAAACACATCCTCTTTTTCAAAGGTGTAGTAGAAGGGAAAATCGCCGCGATCCACAAAGGTTAGGCCCGGATCATGGGCCGGGTCGTTCCAAAATTCGCGGGCTAGATCCCGTTCTTGCTGAAAGAGAAACCCTCCCCGTGTGGAACGGGCACAAGAGGCATCGTGATTGCCCAGGGTAAAGCCATAGGGAAGTTTTGCCTCTCGAATTGGGCCTGCCACATGTCGGTCAAAGGCCGCCCACATGGCCCGGATGCGCTCTTCCGAAAGGCGGGGATCCTGTCCCGCCACCATATCCCCTCCCCCCAAGACAATATCCGGCTGAAAATGGGGGATGAGGCCAATGCCTCGCTCCACTTCTGGGTCATATTCCACCGAGCCGTAGGCTGCATTCATATCGCTGATCACCAACAGGCGCAGATCCCGTCGGGGAGGAATAAACAGACCATTGGGGGCAGCAGGGTGGGCAACTACGATGGCGGTGGGGACGGGGGTGGGTGGGGGCGGAGCCGGGGATCCCGTCACTTGGGCCAACGGTACAGGCGAAGACTGCTGCCGACTGGCCAGATAGATCCCTGCCAATCCACTGCTGCTGGCTAACCCCAACATACCCAGCATCAATTTGCGCCGTTGCATTGGCCTGATTGCCCCAACTCTCCAGGGGTATTGTAGAAAATGAATCTCGACCTGGCGAATCGAACAGCGGTGGTAGGCAAGTTTGGACTGGGTAAAGAACTTCGTCCCGCCACAGGAGGTGCGGGAAAAAGCTGTGTTGATAGGTGTCAGAATCGTTTCTCTCTGAGAAACTCAACGCCTAAGAGAATCCGGAGCCAGCAGGTTTCGACATATTAAGGTATGTTTATCTCTGAGTTTCAATGCTAGCTTAGAACTAATAGGTAATTTCCTATCTCAGACTTAGTATGATTTGAGGTTAACCCATGCCTCGCCCACTGGATTCTCTAGAAGCTGCTCTGGATCGTTGTCGCGAATGTAATTTGCGTCTGAGCCGACAGCGTCGGTACATTCTGGAGCTGTTGTGGCAATGTGGTGAGCACCTCTCTGCCCGTGAAATTTATGATCGCCTCAATCAGCAGGGCAAACCGATCGGCCACACTTCTGTTTATCAAAACCTGGAAGCTCTGGCTAGCCATAACGTTGTCGAGTGTTTAGATCGAGCGGAAGGACGCCGCTACGGCAACCGTACCCATCCCCACAGCCATGTCAATTGCCTAGATAGCGACCGCATTTTGGATGTGGATGTCCATTTGCCCCCCGAGTTATTGGCCCAGGTGGAGCAACAAACCGGCACCCAAATCCAGAGCTACCGCATTGAGTTTTTCGGGGTAGAGGGATCCCTGAACACCTGATCAAGCTCGGTTTTGGCCTTTGCTGAGCTGCGATTGTACCTGCTCCGGGGAATGGGCGGGAGCCAGGCACTTGGTGCCCCAACATACCAACCCCACAGCCCCATCGGGCAGAGGATCGGCTTCCGTGGGTAGAGTAAAGGCAGTAGTGGGCCAAGACTGCCGCTGAAACGTGGGAATATGCTCCGCTGCCAGAGTTACTTTGATCCAATTGACATACCAATCCAACCCCGTAAACAGGCTGGGACAAGAGCGGGGTTGGGTGCTCATCATGTGGCCAAAGGTTTTCAAGCTTGCTTCAGCGCGCTCCAGATAATCGGGATCCCCCGTCACAGCACTGAGGCGGGCCAGATTGGCGATGGCGATCCCATTGGCGGCAGGGGTAGCGTTGTCCTGAAATTCTTTTTCTCGCACCAAGAGTTCGGGGGCACTCTGGGGATCGCTGACAAAATAGCCCCCCGCCACGGTATCCCACAGTTGGCTGTCCATTTCCCGTTGCAGATTGATGGCAGCTTCTAACCAGTACTCCGCAGAGGGATCCCCCACCAGCGGCAGGCAGGCTTGATGAAGATCCAGCAGCGCCTTGATCAGCAGCGCATAATCTTCCGACTTGGCCGGAACCTCGGCTGTGCCGTCGTAGTTCACCCGTAGCAGGGATCCCGTTTCCGGGTGCCGTTGCTGCTTGAGGATAAATTGAGCCGCTCGCAGTGCCAATTGCAAATACTCCTCCCGGCCAAACACCTGAGAGGCCCGTGCCAAGCCCGAAATCATCAGGCCATTCCAAGACACGATCATCTTCGTATCGGTCACTGGCGGGATCCGCCCCGGCCAGGGGTGTAGGCGAGCCGATTGGGCATCCACAGCCGGCGGAAAAGGAGACCAGTGGCCCTCCTCTTGTGGGCCGTAACGAGCTTGAAACAGCCGGGTTCGCAAAGCCGTTTCCACCGCCTCCGGCAGTTCTCCTCCTTCCTTGCGCTGCAAAACGATATAGCCCGGTCGATCCCGGAAGTTCCCCCCTGGCGACAGATCAAAAGCCTGTTGCAGAGCCCGGAAGCCCTCATCCCCCAGCAGATCCTGCAACTCCTGCCACCGCCAAACGTAAAATTCCCCTTCTTCCGGCTCCTGATCTTCAGGTTTGACAAAGCTATCCGCATCCTGGGCGGCGTAGAAATAACCGGCGGGGGCTGTCATCTCCCGTGCCAACCAATCGATTGTCAGCTGCACCGCCCGTTGAATGGCCGCATCTTGGATCCCTTGCGCCCACAAATCCGAGAGAAATTCCACGATCTGCCCATTGTCGTAGAGCATCTTTTCGAAGTGGGGCACAGTCCAGTTGGCATCGACAGTATAGCGGTGAAATCCACCTGCCACGTGATCAAAAATTCCTCCTAAGACCAGGGCCATCCCCCGTTCTCTGGTCCGCTCCAGAGCAGTTGTTGAACCCGGGATCCCCTCGGACGGATCAAATCGTGCCGAGCGCAACACCAGCTGAGCATAGGGCATCATCGGGAACTGTTGCACAGCCCCAGCATTCGACACCAAAGGCTGAATTTTTTGGATCCCGGAGCGCAGCAAATCTGTAGGAACAGTCTCTTCAGGTACCAACTCGCTGATGGTGGTGAGAGCCGCCAAAATTTGGCCCTTCATGTCTTCAATCTTGTCTTTTTCCTGCCGGTAAAACTGCTGGATTCGTTGTAGCAAGGCCAGGAACCCCGGACGGCCAAAGCGCGGCTCCACCGGGAAATAGGTACCTGCATAAAAGGGCACCAAGTCGGTTGGAGTGAGAAACACATTCAGGGGCCACCCCCCTTGCCCAGTCATCAATTGCAACGTTTGCATGTAGATGCTGTCGAGGTCAGGGCGTTCCTCCCGATCCACTTTGATGGGCAAAAAATGGGCATTCAAATAGGCGGCAATGTCGGGGTTGGAGAAAGCCTCCCCCTCCATGACGGTGCACCAATGGCAACTGGAATACCCAATCGACAGAAAGATCGGCTTATCTTCAGCGCGAGCTGTTTCCAAAGCCTCCGGGATCCAAGGCCACCAATCCACCGGGTTCTCGGCGTGCTTGCGCAAATAGAGGCTGGGGCTCGTGGCGAGGCGATTGGTCATAGACATACCGATCCTTGCTTTCAAGCTAGCGCGTCCTCCGCTTGAGGCCGAACCAACTGTTGTTCAAGATACACTTTTTGCCGTCAACCCATGTTCTAGCCCGCAGAGATCCCTGGGGTTCAGGCCTGCTGTTCTTCGGTGGCTGGAGTTAGAAACTCTAGGGAGCGTCCGTGCAGAACCAGCGTGGTGCTGGTATTTTCCACAAAGCCAATCCGTTCGTAAAAGCCCTGTTGGTGGGTAGTGAACAGGTAAACCCGTTCCACCGATTGCAGGTGTGGGTGGCTGATCAAAGTTTCCACCAACTTACGCCCAATCCCTTGGCGACGGTAATCGTGATCGACGACGATATCCCAGATCACGGCCCGGTAAACCCCGTCGGAAGTGGCTCGCCCAAAGCCGATCAAGCGTTCTCCATCCCAAACGCTCACCACCGGATGGCTGTGGGCAATAGCTTGCTCCATCTGTTGCCGCTGCCGATTTTGCGCCCAAAAGGCATTACGGTTAAACAGCGGGATCAACTGCTCCAAATCCAGTTCGGCCCGATCCAGAGAAAAGCGAATATTACGGTTATCCACCGGCTGATGGGGGATAGCCGCCATAGGCTCAAGCGAGGGATCCAACATGAGACAAGCCTCGGGGGTCAGAGAAAAGTAGGGTTAGGGAAAAAGGGGATCAACTGGCCGAGGCATTCTCGGCGGTAGGCTCCGAATGCTCTAGGGCATAGGCTTTGAAGCGTTCCAGATCCGCCTGAATTGTGCTCTCCACCACTTTGCCCACAAACAACCCATCCAAGATTTTGCCAATAATCCCCGGAATCATGTAAGAGACCGACAGCTTGACGATGGTGCTGCCCTTGCGATCATAAAACCGCAGGGCGCCGCGATTGGGTAAGCCTTCCACCGAGTTCCAGCCGATGTGCTGGTGTTTCACCACCGTATGGGTACAGGAGATCCAACTGAAGGTGAGGCCGCGCGTGTCCAGCGTCCAACGGGACAGCTCCTCATCCAACAGTTCCACAGAACGGATCCACTTCATCCAACGAGGCATGAGGGAGAGATCGGCCCACAAATCCCAAACCCGCTCGATTGAAACAGGTACCTCCACCTGACAGGTATGCTCTAACCAATCGGATTCAGACATAGGGCCTCGCGCAGCATCCAGCAGAAATCTATCTGTTTGGCAGACAGAGCCTCCAGGCGGGATCCCTGTCTTTACAAAATTTTATATCGACCTAAGATAACATTATTGGCCTTGGGGAAGTTTTGGAACCTGTACTTTTCAGCAGCTCCACTTTTCCACAGGCAAGTTGCGGCTTATACGCATGAGGGCAGAGGCAGAAGCCGGATATCATGGTTGCCATCTGCAAGCCTCACTTGCACCGCTTCGCTGTATCTTCCCTACTTGACTCACCGGAACAACCTCACCATGGTTTCACACTGGAAGCAGCATCTCAAAAACTATTTTGTGGCAGGGTTGCTGGTGGTGATCCCGTTGGCGACCACAATTTGGCTGACGGTGGAGGTAGCCACCTGGAGTATTGGCTTTCTCACCAGCATTCCCAAGCAATTTAACCCGATCCAGGGACTGCACCCGATTTTGATCAACTTGATCGATCTGGGGGTGGGCTTGTTTACCCCGATCCTGTTCATCCTGTTGATCGGGTTTATGGCCCGCAACATCGTCGGCCAGTGGCTGCTGAGTCTTAGCGAACAACTGCTGCACGCCATCCCGGTCGCGGGCCTGGTGTATAAAACTCTGAAGCAGCTCCTGAGTGTTCTATTTGCCCCCAACAATCAGCGCTTCCGACGAGTGGTGCTAGTGGAATATCCCCGCCCCGGCATTTGGGTTTTGGCTTTTGTTACCGGTGTGGTACAGACTCCCATTCGTCCCGATGGACCGCAGCGCTGCCTTAGTCTTTTTGTGCCCACCACACCTAACCCCACCACGGGCTGGTATGCCATCGTGCCGGAGGAACAAACGGTCGAGGTGTTCATGCCGGTGGAGGATGCCTTCAAGATGCTCATTTCCGGCGGTATTGTCACACCTGAAAGCTTTGAAGCTGGCTTACAGCGACGAGATGGGGCCCTGGCCGTCACACTCCCCAATTTGCGGGAGTTGGTGGAACAGGAGCGGGCGGTGGGCCCCCACATGGCTGACTCAACGGCTTCAGAGGTAGCTTTTGAGGCGGATCGGCCTGTCTAGTTTGAGCATCTTTGCGGATTTTGAGTGGGGGAACGTATCCTGACACTGCTCTGGGATGAGTGCCTCCCCAAGACACACTCTCATGCCCACAGCTGATACTCCTTAGCCTGCTCTAGGCGGAGATAGAACGGCTGCATGGATCGATCCAAGGCCTCAACCTTTTCGGGGGGGAAGGCCTTCCAATCGGCACGGCTTGCCCAGTGGATGATGATGTGGATTAGCTCGGGATCCTCCCCGTCTAACCAAGTTTCCTTACGCAAAAAACCGGGGTGATTGCGGAGAGGGGATCCCCAAATCTGCTCATCCTGCCTGAGAAATTCCCCTTGGCCACCAGGGGGGACGCGAAAGCAGAGGTGTTCGATGGTAATTGGGCCGGGCTGGGGGCAAGCATGGAGGGGATCCCTTAAAACTCTAGTTCCTCTTCTGAGCCAGTTGCGCCGGTCAGTTCCACATATTTTTGTTTGACAGCTTGAATATCCTGCCACATCAACCACTTGGGGCTACCAGGGGTACGAGCTTGATTGCGCAACAGATAGGCCGGGTGAAAAATCGGCATACACCAACGCCCCTGCCACCGCACCCATTCCCCCCGAATCTTGGTAATGCCGCGTTTATCCCCCAAAATCGAACGGACGGAGGTTGCCCCGGTCAGCAAAATAATGGCAGGATCCACCAGCCGAATTTGTTCTAGCAGGTAGGGCCGACAGGCCTCCATTTCCTCGGCAGTGGGCACACGGTTGTTGGGGGGGCGACACTTCACCGCATTGCAGATGTAGGTGTCGCGCTCGGGATCCAACCCGACAGAAGCGAGGATTTTATCCAGCAATTGTCCCGATTTGCCCACAAAGGGTAGCCCTTGCAGGTCTTCGTTTTCCCCTGGTCCTTCCCCAATGATCAGGATCTTGGCTTGTGGGTTACCCCGCTGCACCACCACATGGGTGCGACCCGCAGCCAACTCACAGCGCTGACAGACCAAACAATGTTGTTTAAGTTGCTCCAGATGGGTGTAGGTACCGGGCGGGATCGGCACTTGGCCCGACAACGGGATCTGCTCCGGTTGGGGAACCGTGTTTTCGACAGGGATAAGCGGTTCGGGCTCATCCCCAAATAGGCTGGGTTGAATCTCCGAGGGTGTCTTTTTGGCAGCCATTGCAAGTTTTGGTTCCCTTGTGCAGCGATCTTCGGTTGCCCCCCTACGCTTGTCAAGTCGCAAGGCCAATCCCTTGCTCGGGGGTGAACCTTTACATCTTGTTAAACTGGTGAACACAAGGGATCCCGTTTTTCCCGTGCTGGCCACTAACCAGCCTGCCTCGTATCCTTGCCCTCTTCCTCCCTTAGGCTTGCCATGCTGTTATTGTCTAGAGAACTGCCTTCCCTGAATTACCGCCCTACCGCGCAGCGCTTCGATCAGGACTGGCGGGATCCCCTTTCGACGCTGTTGGGTTGGGGGCGAGCCGCCGGAGCAGATTTGGTGGAGATTTTTCTGGAGCGGGGCAACTACATCAGTTGTTTGGCTGAAGATGATGCCATCACTAGCATTACCCCGCGGTTGTCGACCGGAGCAGGGGTACGGGTGTTTCGGGGCCAAGCGGATTGCTACGTCAGCACCAATGATCTTTCTTTTGCGGGGTTAAAAGCCGCCCTAGAGAAAGGTCTACTGCTGATGGGCCTCACTCCCCCTGGTCCGACAGCGTTGGTCTCTGCGGTCAACTTGCAGATGTTGCAGGACTACGCCGAACACCGCCAGAAAGAAACCTGGCTCAGCGACTGTAGCTCCATCGCGGAAATGGGAGAGATTTTACTTGGGGCCAACGACCACCTCCGCCGACAGGCCCAACACGTGCAGTCTCGCCGCTCCACCTACTTCCGCGATTGGCAAGAGATGATGGTGGCCTGCAGCGATGGCACCTTTGTGCGGGATGTGCGCCTCACCCAATCAGTGGGATCAACTTTGCTCTGTGCGGATGGATCCCATCGCGCTTCGATTAGCAAGCGCTCCGGTAGCACCGGGGATCCCGCCTTTTTGCGCCTTTGGAATGCCCAGGCCGAAAGTGAAGAGCTAGCAGAAGCAGCTGGGCAGATGCTCTATGCCGACTATGTGGAATCGGGTACCTACCCGATTGTGATGGCCAGCGCTTTTGGTGGGGTGATCTTCCACGAAGCCTGTGGCCATCTGCTGGAAACCACCCAGATCGAACGCAAAACCACTCCCTTTGCCGATAAAAAAGGTCAGAAGATTGCCCACAAAAACCTAACCGCCTGGGATGAGGGCATGTCCGGAAGTGCCTTTGGCAGCTTGGATGTGGACGACGAAGGCATGCCGGTGCAACGAACGCTGTTGATCGAGAAGGGCATTTTGAAAAATTTCCTCTCGGATCGGGCCGGGTCAATGCGCACCGGCCATCCGCGCACCGGCAGTGGTCGCCGCCAGAACTACACCTTCGCTCCAGCCAGTCGCATGCGCAATACCTACATCGCCCCTGGAGATGCGGAGCTAGAGGATCTGTTTGCCTCCATCGACAAAGGCATTTACTGCAAGCGTATGGGTGGCGGCAGTGTGGGGCCGACTGGACAATTTAACTTCGGGGTAGAAGAGGCATACCTCATCGAAAACGGCAAAGTCACCAAGCCCCTCAAGGGAGCCACCCTGATTGGTGAAGCCAAAGACATCATGACCAAAATTTCCATGTGTTCCAAAGACCTCAGTTTGGCAGCCGGGTTTTGTGGCTCTGTCAGTGGCAACATCTACGTCACCGTCGGGCAGCCCCACATCAAGGTAGATTCGATCACTGTCGGTGGACGTTAACCTTGGACATGGCCTACGACAATGTCTGCCAGTATCTGGCCGAACCCTTCCCAGAGCAATTTGTGCAGGTTCTCAGCATTTTGTCTCACGTTCGATATGGGACACACACGGGCAAGAAAGATCCCTCAGTGCGGGTACATCAATGTCCAGAGTGCGGACATGAGACAAATCGAAATGCAGCAGTTCCAGTCGTGTTGCACAGAGGGATCCATTCAAGAGCTGGACAAGTCCTGGTGAACTCTTGGGGGGGCAAACGACATGAGTCATCCCTGTGAAACAAAAAATCCTAGCCCTGAAGAGCAGGGAGGATCTCAACTGCCGCTGATCCGCATTCTCGCACCGACCCAGAGTGGGATCCCTGCAAGTGCTGAGGCTGGCAGGCCGGATTGGGATTGGCCGAGTTTTCTAGAGTCACTCGGCCACTTTGGAGTGGATCTCAGCCTGGAGCGGATGCAGGTTTTGTTGCAACGCTTGGGACAACCCCAGGCCGGGATCCCAGCCATCCATGTGGCCGGAACCAATGGCAAGGGATCCGTCTGTGCCTGGGTTAGCCATGTCCTCTGGGCAGCGGGCTATCGGGTGGGGCGCTACATCTCCCCCCATTTAGTGGACTGGCGGGAGCGCATTTGGCTGAGCGGGGAGTATATCTCGGCCAGCAATTGGAGCCAGGTGTTGGCCCAGGTGCGAGACACATTACAGACCTATCTCCCCGACGAGCCTTCCCCAACTCAGTTTGAGGTGGTCACAGCAGCGGCCTGGTTGTACTTTCGCCAGCAAGCAGTAGAGGTTGTGGTGCTGGAGGTAGGGCTGGGGGGACGGCTGGATGCCACCAACGCCGGGATCGACCCGGTGATGACGGCGATTACCTCCATCGGCTGGGATCATTGGCAACGCTTGGGCAACAGCCTGCCCCAAATTGCCTCTGAAAAGGCGGGCATTCTCAAGCCAGGGATCCCGTTGGTGTGTGCGCCGCAAACCCCAGAGGTGATGGCCGTGATCCAAGCTAGGGCTGAGCAGCTGCAGATCCCTGTTCATGTGGTGGAGCCTTTATGCTGGTCGGGATCCCAGACGGTGAGCTGGCAAGGGCTCTCTCTCTACCTGCCCTTGACAGGAGATGTGCAACTGACCAATGGGTCGGTGGCGTTGGGCATTTTGCAGAACTTGCGCCAGCAGGGCTGGTCGATCCCCGATGCCGCGATAGAAAAAGGCTTTGCCCTCACCCGTTGGCCGGGGCGGTTACAGGCTGTCCAGATCGGATCCCAGAGGTTGCTGATGGATGGGGCTCACAACCTGCCTGCTGCCCAAGCTCTGCGCCGCTTCTTGGATGAGCACTACCCTGGCCCCCTCACCTGGTATATCGGCATTTTGAGCACCAAGGATATCTCCGGCATTTTAAGTACCTTGCTCCGAGCGGGGGATCGCCTGTTTACCCTGCCGATTGCCTCCCACTCTGGGATGGATCCCGAGCAACTGGCCCAACTGGCCCAAGACCTACAACCCCACCTCAGCCAGGTGCAAGCCCTACCCAATCTGGCGGCCTTCTGGTCACAACTTTCACAAGCCCAGAGCTCAGACAACCAACTTCCGGCGGTGCTGTGTGGATCCCTGTACCTCTTGGGACAGGTGATGCAGGAATGCTTGGGATGGGAGCTAGCCCAGTAGCGCTCGACGAAACTGGCAACCGTAAAGGAATTAAAGAACTTGGGCAGGCGCTGACGTACCCCTAACTGAGTTCGAGAACATCTTGTGATCGGGCTTGTGATCGGGATGACAGGATTTGAACCTGCGGCCCTCTGCTCCCAAAGCAGATGCGCTACCAAGCTGCGCTACATCCCGGCTTGACTCTTGCGATTGCGATTATGACAGATTCCCGCCGTTGATGCACACCTAGGCCGAGGGATCCCACTTGGGCAGGGGGGAGTGAGGGAGAATCTTTCACCTAGAGGGATCCCCGCCGATGAGCTGGTTAACGCACCTGTAGAGGCAGCTGATCCTGAACCCCGTTGAGGTTGAACCCAAGGGATCCCGATCCCACAGCATTGGGAATGGTGAAGGTAATTTCGCCTGTTTGCGTACTGTTGCCTTGCACCACCTCATTCAAGACATTGCTTGGAGTCAGGGTATTGCCGCCCCAACTCAGTCGAAAGGAATCATTCCAAAAATTAACCGGAAAAGATTTGCCATTGTTGATGCGCACGGTGAGTTTCAACAAAGCTTGATTGGGAGAAATTTGCTCCACCTGACTTTGCAAAACCTCATAGCCCACCCGATCCCCCGCCGCATCCACCAGCGTGATCTGACCTCCTTGGGGCAAGGTGGCACGAAGTCCAGAAGGGGGAGAGACAACAACCGTTGGGGCAGGTGTTGCTTGCAAAACAGAAGAGGAACCCAGATTGATGGACAATTGGTCTTCTGTATCGTTGGCGATAAACACCAGGAATCCAGTGACGGGGCGATTGGGAAGCCTGAATTCAACCGTTCCCACCTGTGTACTGTTGCCCTCTACCACTTCATTCAGGAAATTACTGGGGGCCAAGGTATCAGTTCCCAAACGCAGCCGAAAGGAATCATTCCAAAAATTAACCGGAAAAGATTTGCCATTGTTGATGCGCACGGTGAGTTTCAACAAAGCTTGATTGGGAGAAATTTGCTCCACCTGACTTTGCAAAACCTCATAGCCCACCCGATCCCCCGCCGCATCCACCAAAGTCATTTGAGTTCCTTGGGGCCAAGTAATACTAGTGCCCGTGGACTGAGAAACCTGTTGTACAGGATCCCCAGTAAACTGAGCGAATCCCGGTTGGGCGGCAATAGTCAAAAACAGACCACCCATGAGGGCAGAAGCAAAGCCTTCAAGCAGAGAGAATGTCATCAGTTTGCTCAGGATTGATTGAGGGAAAGTTTCCGATTGGGGTCAGGCTTTCTAAAAAACAAGATGAACCTCTAGAAAGCCATAGGTTCATCCTAAGCAGGCAGCAAATGAGTCGTTGTGAGGAGTATCAACCCTAGCTTGTGATCTGAAATTGATCTGAAATACCTCTCCTTAAAGTTCTTAAAGCCAGGCTGGAACTTCAAGAATTTAGCATCTTCGCGGGCATCACGATCAAGGTATTGCCCTGCCGCTCCACCACGTACAGATCTTGGCCGGGTTGAATTTCTAGGGTAGGGATGCTGCATTTGGCATTCCAGGTGGATCCTAGGTAAGATACCCGGCCCCGCTCGCCAGCAGGAATAGCCGTTACCGCCCGCGCTTCCCGAGATTCCTCTAGCTGGGCCGACCCATGGGGTACCAAGCGGCGGCTGAGGATGACAAACACAATCGACATGCCAATCCAGGCGGAAAACTGTACCCAGATCGGTAAGCCCAGATAAGCCAAAAGCCCTGCCAGGAGAGCTGCCAAGCCCACAGACCCAGCCACCAACTCCGGCAAAAACAATTCAGCTGCAATTAAAACCAATCCAACGATGATCCAGGGCAGAACCATAGCATCCAGGGATCCCACTGCATCCAGTATGGCCCAAAACCCCTTGGTTCTTGGCTGGGATCCCTGTGCCACGGGTGATGGGATCCCATTCAGGCTTAGGAGCCGGGGAAATAGTTATCCAAAACCTTGAGGGGATCCGATTCTTCTGGGGGTAAGTTTTTGGCTTCGGCAATATTCATCAACGTATCCCAGTCGGTGCTCATGACAAAGGCCACCGCCTGACGAGCCGCCTCCCGGTGGGGACAAGCCTCACCCAGGACACACCCATCTCTGCAAAGAGTGGCACAGTCGTGCTCCGCCGGAGCGGCCTCGATACTACTGGGATCCGGGCCAGCCATAATGTCCTCTCTCGAACTTCCTCTCTCTTTTAAGAATACCTGAAGAGAATCTTGCACTTGAGCCGGATCCTGGCCGGGGCGTTTAGCCTAAGTGAAGTCACAGAGGAGCAGCCGCAAGATGGAGTTCCCGCAACTGCAAGAGCTGGTGGATCGAGCTTTGGAAGATAAAAAGCTCACCCGTATGGAAATGGATCAAATCGTGACGGCGATCCGAGCCGATGGCAAAGTCTCTCCCGAAGAGGCACAGCTACTCGATTCCATTCGCCAGATGGTGCTTCGCCGCGAGATTCAGGTGGTGGAAACTGCCGATTAAGGATTAAGAGGGGGGGGAATCCGTAGTGGGGATCCCTAGAGCTGTGGAGGTGCGTGTCAGTCTGCTTTTTGCAGAGGTTGCAAATATAAAGTCACCTCGCTGCGGTTGTGAAAGAGTTGTCGGGCTTTCACGACGGGGAAAGTGCCCTGCAGAATGCTGAGGGTTTGTTGGAGAACCTGTAGGCGGCGGTGACCTGGTAGCTTCAGGGTCATCACCCCAGCGCCCGCAGGTTCCAGGTGGGGGGCAAACCCTGTCATCAAGCGAGCGGAATCGCGGCCATCCATGCGCATATCGTTGAGGATTAGGTGAAACTGGCCGGGGCGACTGGCTAGGTAAGCTTGGGCGCTGAGGCGACGATGATGAATCCCCGGATCCTGGGCTAAGCGTCCATCCAACTCCGCCGGATCCACCGCCGTAACCTCTTGGCCATGCTGCCGCAATACCTGCGTCCATCCTCCTGGGGCCGCCCCCAGATCCAAAGCTCGACCCCCCGGTTGTAGGGGCACCTGAAACACCTGAATCGCCTCCAGCAGCTTAAACTCTGCCCGGCTAATCTGCCCCGGATCCCGCCGAAAACGATGGATCCCACCCGCCCAATTGGAGAGGTTTTGTAAAGCTCTAGAGAGCCCTAGGTACACCCGGATCCCATCTGCCAAAGCCAGGATCACCACCGAGAGAATCTGCTGGGGATCCTTAACCTCTAGGGGAGCACCGGTAGCTGAGATCACCTGTTCCGCTAGAGCTTGGTTTACCTGAAAAGGCTTGAAATTCAGCTCCCCGAACAGGCGGGTTTGTACCGAAAAGCTCAGGCCTGGGTCGATCCCCCCCAAAATATCTGGGCTGAGGCTCAATTTCCCCAGGGATCCCCCTGACAGCAGCCACTCTTGGTGAATGGGGCAGATGTGGCGCAGGAAAATGGGAGGTACAACCTGCCAATCCTGGGCGAGGGCGGCAAAAGAGCGCTGACTGCACACCCACAAGAGCCCCGGTGCTTCTACAAGCCTCTGAACCGCAGCCTCGGGATCGGCGGCCTCCACTTCTGCAATGGCCAGATCCAGGAACTCGGGGTCAGCGGTGCCCAGCCAAGTATGGGTATCGGCTACGGTTTTCAAGGGCTATCAACTGGCTTGCTGCCAACGCACATAGGGTAAAGAGGCCGCCACCTGCTGAATTTGCGCCTGGGCCGCCAGCAATTGCCCTGTGGCATCCCAAGTGCCCTGCACCAGCATCTGCCAGGCTCCCTCCGGGATTTCCACCACAGCCCTGCTGCCCTCCCAGCACACCTGCTTGTTGGGCAGATCAAGGCTGATCTGAAGCTGTGGGTTGGCGGCGATCGCCCCTTGCAGGGTTTGGGCCACCTCCGGGCTGACAGTCATACAAGGGATCCCCATCGCCAGACAGTTGCCAAAGAAAATCTCGGCAAAACTTTCTCCGATGAGGGCGCGGATCCCCCATTTTGCGATCGCCTGTGGCGCGTGTTCCCGGCTGGAACCACAGCCAAAGTTGGCATTCACCACCAAAATCTCGGCCCCTTGATACTGAGCTTGATCGAAGGGGTGCTGCCCTTGCCGTTGGGCGCGGTCGTCCTCGAATACGTGCTGGCCCAAGCCATCAAAGGTGACGCATTTCAAAAAGCGGGCTGGAATAATTCGATCCGTATCGATGTCGTTGCCCAACAAGGGGATCCCTCGGCCAGTGAGGGTTAAAACTTCGCTTGGCATGTGGATGAACCTCAACCTTGAACCCGGAAGGCTCATTTACGGTAAACCTGATTTTCCAAATTGCGCACCTGCCGCTCCAGCCGATCCAACCGCCCCCGCAGCTCGTCCATTTCCGATTGGCGGGGTACCCCCAAATCTTGCAGGACGTTTCGCACCTGCCGTTGAATGTAAGATTCCATGTTGCCCTGTTCCGACTTCACCTGGTTGAGCAGGCTGTTGATCACATTGGATGCCTCCTCCGGGTTGAGCTGCCCCTTCTGCACCAGATCGTCAGCGGCCTTCTTCAGCTGCTCTGCCACCAGGGTGGTTGTGCCCACACCCATCAGCAAGAGCTGACGTAAGATACTGTTGTTATCCAATGCTGCCCTCCCGTTGCACGGGCCTCCATGACTACTCATTCTCCTCAGTTTGTCCTCAACTTCGCAACTGGGTCAGCCAGCTTTTCTCTTTCCCCTAAGGCTTCCTTGGAGTTGCAGGAGGCACTACAGACTATTTTAGAGCGCCTCAAGATCAATTCAGGAAATACTCAGCGACAGCCACAACCCCCCGTGGAGTTTTGCCATCGTGCCGAAGATCTGAACTTGGAGGTGTTCTGCAACCCGAACATCTGGTCTAGCCCCCATGCCGCCAAAGTATTGGTGACTTTGAAAACCCCATTACTACGCCTGTCTACGGAGGTGGAACTGTCTCGTCTGCGGGAAGACCTCAGCCAATATCTGGAGGCCCTTTGATGGCGGAAGATCCCCACCCCCCCGCAACCGAAGCCGAGGCTCCCTCGGTCATCACGGTGTTGCAACTGCTGGATGAGACTTCGGGAGGGATCCCGCTCAGCCTTGAGGTGGTTACCCTCACTTGGCAGGATCGGCAGCGCTCGCGGCAACGACTGGTGAGCAATTGGGGTACGGAAATTCAGTTGATGCTGCCCCGTGGTACCCACCTCCAGGATGGGGATCTGCTCTATGCCGATGCGCAGCGGCAAATTCGCGTCAAGGCTCAAGCGGAGCTCGTACTTTTGATTCAGCCTGAGAATGTGATGCAAATGGGCCAGGTTCTCCATCAACTGGGCAACTGGCATCGCCCGGCGCAAATTTCTCCGGAAGGACAGGTGCTGGCATTGGCCGATGACCCGCTGCGGGATTGGTTGACCCATATGGGGATCCCGTTTCAAGAAGTTTCAAAGCCTTTCCACCCCAACTTGCTGGCTCACAGCCACTAGCTGGTTGATGGAGATTGGATAGAGATCCTGACCGGCTCACGATATCAGGGGATGAGCACAACCGGGGATCGCTTAAACGCGGGAATATCCGACTGGGGATCCTCGCAGGGGCGGATCAGGTGGTTGGCCTCAGGGTAGAACATCAGCACCGAGCCGGGTTTGATCGGGCCAAGAAGGATCTCGATGTTTTCCAGATACCCCGCGACTCCTCGGACGGTGACCCGTTGGTGCGCCTGGAGGCCAGTTCTAGCTACATCTTCGGGGTTCATCATCACGCAGTGGCGGTGGGGCATACCTCGATAGGGATCCGCCTCTTTGTAAACGACGGTGTTGTGCTGGCCATAGGCACGGGCGGTGATCAGGATGAAGGGATACCCCCCTTGGCTGGGATCCAACCCGACCGCCGCATGGGTTGGCGGATCCAACTGTGGTAGAGGCACAGGAAACATCTGGGCTTTGCCACTGGAGGTGGGCCAGGTGGCATTGTGGACAATACGGCCCTGAATGGTGAAGTCTTGCCGAGTTTGAGCGATGGTGGCAATGGCTCCATAGCCAGGAATGACGCGGGCGATCACCTGGCGAAGGTAGTCGGGATCCCCCATGCGGCTCCAGGGAACGGGGCTTTCTCCCAACAGCTGTTGGGCCAGGGTGCAGATGAATTGGAACTCGCTCACCACCTTGCTGCGATCCAAATGGGTTTTGCCCGGTTGGTTCAGGCGGACGAAATTGTTCCCTGACTCGACAGTGGTGGCAAAGGATTCTTCCCCTCGCGCCAGCACCGGCAGAAGCAGCGTTTGACGGGCTGCTAACCCCTGAAAGTGGCCGATATTGGGTTTGGTGGCTAGGTAGACGATCGTATCCACCTGTGCAAGGGCCTGTCGGGAGGCTTGCAAATCAGGGTTGGCCCCGTAGAAATTCCCCCCCAAGCACAGCAGGGTGTGAATCTGGCCAGCCCCACAGGCGCGCATCAGGTGACGGGCACTATAGCCCACCATCCGCTCCAGAGGTCGACCCACCAAGCTTTCTAAACCAATACGTATGGCTTCTCGCAGATGGCTAGATACCCCCATCGAGCCAAAACCCTGCACATTGCTGTGGCCTCGAATCGGCATCACACCACAGCCTGGTTTCCCGGCACTGCCGGTCATCAAAGCAGTATTGGCGATGGCAAAGACGTTCTCCACGCCATTGGCTTGCTGGGTGATCCCCATGGCCCAAGCGAAAATAGTACGTCCAGCATGGTCGGCAATGGCTTGCGCGGCGGCGGCAATCTCGGCGTAGGTGAGGCCACAGGCGCTGAGGATCCCTTCCCACGCGGTCTGTTGAACCGCCTCCAGAACCGCCTCATGATCAAGAGTATGGGTAGCCAAGAAGGCGCGATCCACCCGGTCTTGCTCGATCAGCCACTTCTGTATGCCCAGAAAAACGGCTGCATCCGATCCGGGATGAGGTTGTAGATACAACGAGGCGATCTCGGAACCCAACAACAGGGATCCCACCTGAGCCGGGGTGGCAAAGCGCAGCAACCCCACTTCCTGAACCGGGTTGAGGACGATCACCACCCCACCCCGCTGCCGCAAGGCAATCAGCTCGTTCATCAGGCGGGGGTGATTGGCTGCCGCATGGGATCCGGCCAAGACAAAGCACTGACAATGCTTCAGATCCGCCAGTTCCACCTGGCTGGTACCGGTGCCGAACATCCGCCCCAATCCGCGGGTAGAAGGCACATGACAGAGATCGGAACAATCGGCCAAATGGGGGGATCCCCATTGGCGCATGAACAGTTGCAGGGCAAAAGCGGCCTCGTTGCTACCCCGACCGGAGCTGTAGGATCCCGCCTGTTCCGGGGGATGAGCGGCCAGAGAGCTTGTGATCAGGTCATACACCTCTGCCCAAGAGAGCGGCTCGTAGTGCTGGCTGCCCTGACGATGGATCAGTGGTTGGCTGAGGCGGCCCAACCGTTCGGCTTGGTAGGAGGTGAGCTGGGCCAGCTCCACCAGAGTGTGTTCTCGAAAAAAGTCTTGGTGGATCCCGGCTTGTAGGTCACCCCGTTCTGCCTCTACTCCCTTGGCGCAGCGTTGCAGCGGGTGGCCCAACTCATCCCGAAAGCCTTTTGTTCCCCAGGCACAGGATTTGCAGGCGTGCTCATGAAAAAGCTTTTCGGCCAGCGGGATCCCTTGGGGTGACAGGAGGCTCTCCACCCAGTAGCCCACCACTGGCCAGCCGCCCCCCTGCTCGGGCACAGAGGAGGAAGAGAATAGCGTTTTGGGAGGGAAAGTGGATTGGTCACTCATGGGGTGGGATCCCTTATTTGATATTTGATTGGATAGGTGATCAAACCGAGGTGCTCAAGTTGTGGATCAAGACTGGCTCGATAGCGTCTGCTAGCAGAAACCCGAACACTTGGGCATAGAAGTAAAGCTCTGCTTCCAGGGCTCGTTTGATATTGGCCGCCTGCCGGAAACCATGTTGCTCTCCCTCAAAAGGGACATAGGCCACCGGCAGTCCCTTAGTTTTGAGGGCGGCGACCATAGCTTCTGCTTGGTTGGGGGGCACAATGGCATCTTCCAGCCCCTGAAAGAAAATCACCGGGCAACAGAGACGCTCCAAATGATGAATGGGAGAACGGGCTTGATAAAGATCCCGTCGCTCCGGGTAGGGGCCGATCAAGTTATCCAAATAGCGAGATTCAAACTTGTGGGTATCTTGGGCCAAAGCTTCTAGGTCGCTGACGCCATAATAGCTAGCACCCGCCTTGAAGACTTCATGAAAAGTCAGAGCAGCCAGCGTTGTGTAGCCCCCGGCGCTGCCACCGCTGATCATCAGCCGTTCCCCATCCACTTGGCCCTGATCCGCCAAGAATTTTGCCCCACAGATGCAATCCTCCACATCCACGAGGCCCCATTTTCCTTTCAGCGCATCCCGATAAGCCCGTCCATAGCCTGTACTGCCTCGATAATTTACATCCAAAACGGCTATGCCCCGGCTTGTCCAGTATTGGATCCCTAGGTTCAGCACCGCCGAGGTAGCCCCCGTCGGCCCCCCATGACTTTTCACCAGGAGGGGCGGTTTTTCCCCAGCCGGAGCGACAAAATCCTGATTCTTGGGGGGGTAGAAGAACCCATAGGCCACCTGCTCTGCCCCGGTGGGAAAGGTGATTGCCTGTGGGATGGACACATAGCCGGGATCCACCTCCAATCTGTTGGAGCGGGCCAGCACCTGTAACTGTCCAGAATCCAACTCTAAACAGACCAATGCTACCGATTCTGTCGGGGATCCGGCCAGGAACACCGCTTGCTCCCCACTCACCTGCAAACCCCTGATCTGGGTATAGGGTGGGCGCCCACAAGGGATCCCTTCCAACCGCCCAGAATCGGGATCCAGATAAGCCAGGTGAGATATCCCCTCCCGCTCGTAGCAGGCTAGGATCCGCCCATCCCCACAAAACCCGTAGGTGCTCAGGCCAAATACCCACTGGGGTTCGCCAAACTCCGCTTCCAGGGGGTAAAGGGCTTGAATCGGATCCGCAAGGGCGGGATCCCAGCGGTAGAAATTCCACCAACCGGAGCGATCCGAAATAAAGTGAAGCATGCCCTCCGGTGACCATTGGGGTTGAAAAATCGATTCCGTGGGGCCACCAGCTATTTTTTGGGGATCCCTTAATCTCCCATCTGGGGCCACTTCTGCCTGCCAAAGTTCTGTCCCATCCCAGGGCATCTGCGGATGCTCCCAAGTCAGCCACACCAGAACCTGACCGTCTGGGCTAAGGCGAGGGTTGGCGTAAAAGTCATGTCCCGCCGCCAAAATCTGCTGGGATCCACTCGACAAATCAATGCTCACCAGACAATTGACCGGCTCTCCCCCTGAACTGTGATCCTCCCGCACACAGAGGATACGTCTGCGCACCCGATCCACTACTCCATCTGCGTAGCGGTAGGGGGCTGCTTCTGTCAGCGGTAGGGGCTCCGAACCTGGGATCAATCGGTAGAGCCGCTGGTCGGCAAAGTGGCAAAAATAAACAATTCCCTCCGACACCCAATAGGCTCCACCCCCATACTCATGCACACGGGTGCGCACGTTCCAGGGATCCGGGGTAAGTTCGGTTTGGAGCCCGTCCCTAGAACGCCGGATCAGCACATTGGGCCCTTTTTCTTGGGGGCGGCCCTCCGTCCAGTAGAGATCCCCTTGATCCCAGCAGGCCTGGCCCAAACGCAGGGATTCCGCCACAATCCAATCGGGCGTAATCGGGGATCGCCAGGATCCATACCTTGCTTGCTCGACCATGAGGGGCCACTCCTGCTACTAAGGCAATCCTAAGGGATCCCTTTGCAGGGCTCCACTCAGCGGATCCCTGTCAGCACCGCCGGATCCTTAGCCCGAATACAATTCACCATCCGCCCTTCCGACACCATCGGAGGTGGCAAGGGTTGCTTGCAGACTTCTGTGGCAAAGCTACAACGGGGGGCAAAAGCACATTCTCGAATTGGGCGATACAGCCTGGGCGGGGATCCGGGAATGGCCAGCAACCGTTCCTGCCGATCCATGCCTGGATAGACCGTGGCCGAGAGTAACCCTTGCGTATAGGGATGCCAGGGATCCGCCAATACTTCATCAATCGGGCCTTGTTCGATAATACGCCCGCTGTACATCACCGCCGTTTTATTGGCCACTTCAATGGCTACTCCTACATCGTGAGTGACGAAGACGATGCTCATGCCCAATTCTTTTTGCAATTCCTTCAGCAGCAGCAACACTTGAATTTGCACCGTGGCATCCAAAGCTGTGGTCGGTTCATCCGCCAGCAACACCTTGGGTCGGCAGGAGAGGGCTAGCGCGATCATGGCCCGTTGCCGCATACCCCCACTCATTTCGTGGGAATAGGCATCCAACCGTTTGCGAGCCGAAGGGATTCGAACCCGTTCCATCATTTCCAAAGCCTGTTGCCGAGCCGCCCCGTAGCTACACCCCTCATGGCGGATCACCGCTTCGGCAATCTGATCCCCGATCGTAAACACCGGATCAAAAGCCAGCATCGGCTCCTGAAACACCATCGACACCAGCTTGCCCCGCATCTGTGCCAAGGCCGCCCCATCCATGGACAGCACCTCCTGCCCCGCCACCCATACCTGCCCGGTAAGGGTAGTTTTGTGAGCCGGATGCAGACGCATCAAGGATTTGAGGGTGACGCTTTTGCCACTGCCGGACTCCCCCAACAAAGCCAGGGTTTCCCCTTCCGCCAGATCAAAACTCACCCCGGTCACGGCGTAGATCGAGCCTTCCTCCCCCTTGAAGGTGACGTTTAGATCCCACACCTCTATAACATTCTTAGCAACACGGGTCATACCGTCACCTCCAGAGGCTGCACATTGGAATAGCCGGATCCCGGGATCCGCATATGACACGCCACAAATCGCCCGGATCCCACATCCGAGAGGGGGGGGTCCACCTGAGCACACACCGCTTCTGCCACCGGACAACGGGGGTGAAACCGGCAACCTGAGGGAGGCGAGATCGGGTTGGGGGGATCCCCTTGCAGAACGATATGGGTTTTCCGTTCGCTTGGGCGTTGGGCGGGCAAAGCCGACAACAAAGCACGGGTGTAGGGGTGAGCGGGGTAGGCGTAGAGCTTCTCCACTGGGCCAGATTCCACCACCTGTCCCAAGTACATGACCAGCACCTCATCGCTGACGTACTGCACCACATTTAGGTCATGGGAGATGAACAGGTAGGTGAGGTGAAATTCCGCCTTCAAATCCGCCAACAAATTCAACACCTGAGCCTGCACCGATTTGTCCAACGCCGAGACCGCCTCATCCAAAATCACGATCTCCGGCTCAATTGCTAAGGCGCGGGCAATGTTTACCCGTTGCCGTTGTCCACCCGACAGTTCGTGGGGGTAGCGGCGAATGAAGTTATCCGGATCCAACCCGACACGAGCCAAAAGATCGCGGGCTTTGCGACGGGACTGATCTTCGCTGGCCCTATTGATACGCGGGCCAAAGGCAATGCTGTCTTCAATGGTTAAGCGCGGGTTCAAGGAGGCGTAGGAGTCTTGAAAGACCATCTGCATCCGCCGCCGCAACTCGTTCACAGGCCGCTGCCCCTCGCCAAATTCTTGACCGTCAATAGCAATCCGTCCAGAATCCGGTTGGATCAGGTGCATCAACAACCGGGCCGTGGTGGATTTGCCGCAACCCGACTCCCCTACAATGCCCAGGGTTTTGCCACGCTCCACTGCAAAGCTGACATTTTCTACCGCCTTGACCACCTGGGTTGGCTTGCCCCGCAGGGTTTTACCCACCGGATAATATTTTTTTAAGCCTTCAATTTCCAACAGAGCTGTCATCGCTTTACTCCTTACCGCTTCAGATCCATTGCGCCGCGCAAGCCATCGGAGAGCAAATTAAAACAGAGAGAGGTGGTGAAGATCATCACCCCCGGTAAGACCGTCACCCAGGGCTGGATGTAAATGGACTGGCGCAAGGTGTTGAGCATTAAGCCCCATTCGGCGGTGGGAGGTCGTACCCCCATGCCCAAGAAGCTCAAGCCGGCTGAGAGAATCATGCACACTGACACCAAGCTAGTGGCATAGATAAACACCACCCCCAAGACATTGCCCAGTACATGAACCCGAATGATGGTCAGGGCATCGGCCCCAGAAGCTCGCGCCGCATCGACAAAATCCAGATGGCGCACACGGGTCGTGGCACTTTCTGCCACCCGGGTAATCGGCGGGATAAACACCAACGTCAGAGCGATCAGGGCATTCACCGGGCCAGTGCCCAATGCCCCAGAGATGGCGATGGCCAGCAACACCGCCGGAAAAGCAAAAAACACATCGGTGGTGCGCATAATCAAGCTGTTGATGAAGCCCCCAAAAAAGCCAGCCACCATACCCAAGCTAGTGCCGATGATAAAAGCCAGCAGCACCGGCGTCAGGCCCATGACCAAGCTGACCCGCCCCCCATACATGAGGCGGCTGAGAATATCCCGCCCCAGCTCATCGGTGCCCAGCAGGTGCCCATCTGCGCCAATTGGGGCAAGGCGAATCGTCATGGATCCCTGGGCGGGGTCGTAGGGGGCGAGCAGGGGGGCAAATACCGCCATCAAGATCAAAAAAGCCAGGGTGAGTGCACAAACCACCGAGAGGGGATCCCGCCGCAGGCGCATCCAGACGGTGGCCCAGTAGCCGCGGGACTTAGCGGAAAGGGATCCCGCCTCGGCTGCCGCGGTAGATACCGCAGAGGTTGTTGCTTCGCTCATGGGTTAACCTCGCTTAATGCGTGGATCCAACAGGGTTTGCAGCACATCCACCGCTAGGTTGAGCACCACAAAAAACATCGCCAGGGTGAGAATAATGCCCTGCAACAAAGGAATATCCCGCTGAAAGATGGCGGTATTCAGGAGATAACCCGTTCCTGGCCAGGAAAAGACCGTTTCCACCAAAATTGAGCCCCCTAGCAAATAGCCAAACTGTAGGCCCATCACCGCCAACACCGTCGGAGCAGCATTTTTGGCCACATGCTTGGCAATTAAGAGGCCCCGTAGCCCGCGTGCCTGTAGAGCCGTGACGAACTCGGATCCTAAAATCTCACCCACGGTGGATCGCACCGTGCGGGTGATGATCCCCATCGGGATGAAGCTCATGGTGATGGCAGGCAAAACCAGGTGGCGCAGCCTGGTGCCGAGATCGCCGGATCCAGCCCCCAGCGAGGGCAGCCAATCCATCTGCACCGAGAAAATCACCACCAGCAGCAGCCCCAGCCAGTAGTGGGGCACCGATACCCCGATCACCGCCAAGGCGGTGGAGAGCTTATCCATCCAACGCCCCTGAAAAAAAGCCGCCAAGGTACCAAACAGCGTGCCGAAGAAGAAACCGAGAAAGGCCCCCGCCAACGCCAGCACAAAGGTATTACCCAAGGCCAGGCCAATCTCGGAGGTGACAGAACGACCATTGGAGACAGAAATGCCTAGATCCCCGCGAATCGCCCGCCCAATCCAGCTCAGAAACTGCAGAATTAAGGGCCGATCCATGCCATAGGCGCGGGTGATCGCCTCCACCACCTCCGCCGGGGCATCGGCAGGGATAATCGCCGACAAGGGATCCCCGGGAGCCAAATGCACCAACGAGAAACAAACTGCCGCCACCGCCAGGGCAATCGGAATGGTATAGACCACTCGTCTGAGAATAAAAGAAACCACCGGGATCCCTCCTGATGAGTTGGCCTAACCCTCTAGCACAGAGAATCCATACCAAAGAGTTGGGATTGAACATTTTTGAGATATCTTGAGCCTCTAGTTACTCAGAGAAACGGGGGTGAGATCCTGGAACCAGCTCTTGGCCTGAGCAAAGCCCTGCACCTCCTTGCGCATGGCCCGTGGCCCAACATCATGACCGACAAACAGGAAAGGAGCATCCTCCACCAAGGTTTCGTGCAGTTGTCGGTAGACTGCTAGGTTCTCTTGCGCATCGAAAGTGGTTTGCAGCTTTTCGATTAGGGCATCCACTTCTGGATTGCTGTAGTGGCCCCAGTTCAAAGAAGCGGGAGGCTTGCTGCTGGTGGCCACAAACCGCACCATCGCCGCAAAGGGGTCATGGGTGGCAAAGGTAATATTGGTGGCATGGGCTCCCAACGAGGCCGGATCCGCCGCCCCTTGTCGCCAGTTGTTGAACAGGGTTTCCCAGATCAGCACCTCGTACTCCACCTGGATCCCGACTGCCGCCAACTGCTGCTGGATTAACTCATTCATGGTCAGGGGCTGCATCTGCCCAGAGCCCGAAGCAGAGATCAACACCTTGGCCTTCACGGGGTTGTCAGGGCCAAAGCCCGCTTCGGCCAGCAGGGCTTTGGCGGCTTCTGGGTCGTAACGCACCTCAAAAGCCGGGGATCCAAAGGCAGGGTCATCGGGCAGGAGAATGCCACGGGCAGGCACCATGTTGCCTCCCAACAGGGCCTGGATGGCTTCGCGGTCGATCGCCAAGTTGGCCGCCTGCCGCACCCGCACATCCAACCACGGGGATCCCTCTAAAAAGCTGAATTGCCAGGGCCAGAGATGCGGATAGCCATTGCTGGTAACCGTAAAGCCCCGGTTTTGCAACATGGGCAGCGTATCGGCGGGGGGAGCCTCGATCCAGTCCACCTGACCCGAAAGCAAGGCATTGGAGCGGGTGGTGCCCTCCGGAATGGGGATCAACACAATGCGTTCCGCCTGGGCACGACGATTTTCGTCCCAGTAGTTGGGGTTGGGGATCAATTCTGCCCGTTCACGAGGCACCAATTTGTCCAGCATAAAGGGGCCAGTCCCCGAGGGATCCGCCTCAAAAGCAGCCCAATCTTTCCCCAGGGCTTCCCAGTGGGCGGGGCTGGAGAAGAACATGAAGGGCAACTGGTAGATCAGTAGCGAGTTGGGGGTTTTGGTGGTGATTTCAACGGTGTAATCGTCGATTTTGCGAATGCTTTCGAAAGCTGGGATCCGAGCCACCACTTGTGCCGCCTGACGAGCATCGTAATGGGGGGCAGATTCGTCAAAAATCTTCTCGAAATTAAACACCACTGCATCGGCATTGAAATCAGAGCCGTCGTGAAACTTCACCCCCTGCCGCAGATTAAAGATCCAAACCCGGGGATTTTCCGGATCCACCGACCAAGAGGTGGCCAAGTGGGGTACCAACGGCGCGGGCTTGTCCGTTACCGACAGATCCCAGGTCACCAAAGCATCGTAGAGGGTCATGCCTGTAAAGCGCACCCCTTCAAACCCAGAGTTGGGAGCACCAGAAGTGATGGGAATATCCGAGGCCGTCATACCAATGCGAATCGTGCCACCGGAGGGGTTGGCATAGGAAAAGGGAGTTGCCATCACCGCCAACACAGCTCCCATCCCAGTGGCCATTTGCAACAAGGGACGACGACCCAACTTCAGTCGAGAGTTTTTCAAAGCTTTCATGGAACACTCCAGTAGATGAGCAAAAGGTAAACTGGGGCAAAATGCTGAACCGAAACGCCCGAGCAGGATGCGCTTCCAAAAACTTATTGTATGCAGCATACAATTCTGTCATCAGACTTCTGTAGTGAGAGATACGGTTTTCAAAATTGCGGGTCAGATCTGATCCCACCCATGCTGAGGAGGCTGCCCCTAGGGCTTTCAAATCCGGTAGATCACAGCTTCTGAAGAACCAACAGGGATCCCTAAACCCGATCAGAACCGACAACCTCAGGATGGGATCCCAGCTTTTCTCGCATCCATTGAAAGCCCACCCAATTAAGACCCAATCCGAACAGGAACAACATCAGCATCAGGGCAATTTGGGACCAAACCACCGGAACGACCATCAGATCCGCCAGCAGATGGAAAAAATTGAGCACAGAATACAGCACAGTCATCGCAAAATGGGTTCTGCGGAATGGGAGTGAATCATTAAAGGCTGTGAACACCATCAGCCACAATGGCAAGGCGAAGAAGGCCAACATCAGCCAAAAGATTAACCCCACATCAGCCGTTGCCTGATGGGGATCCGAATGGGCCACATTCAACCCATGAAAAAGCGGCATCAAGCCCAAGTCGGTGTGAAAAAGTAACCCCAGCAAAAAGACATTCCACAAAACCAGGATTTTGATCTGAAAATGGCTCATAACCCATGCCCTCCTGTGCCTCAGCACTCCAGCGGAACTCAAGGTAGTCAAAGCCGAAAAAGGAGGTCGTTACTTCTAGTGTACTCAGAGGGATCCCTGCCCAGTGATCTTCCGCCAGTGGTGGGCAATATCCACTCGCCGACAGAGCCAAACCTGCTTATGGGCTTGGACATAATCCAAAAACTTAGCCAAGGCCAAAGCCCGACCGGGACGCCCCACCAACCGACAGTGCAAGCCCACACTCATCATTTTCGGTGCAGTTTCCCCCTCCTGGTAGAGCATGTCAAACGTATCCCGCAAATGGGCATAGAACTGATCCCCAGCATTGAATCCTTGTGCTGTAGCAAAACGCATATCGTTGACATCGAGAGTGTATGGGATCACCAAATGGGGTTGTCCGGATTCGGTGACCCAATAAGGCAAATCATCGGCATAGCTGTCGGCATCGTAGAGAAATCCTCCCGCTTCCACCACAAGGCGGCGGGTGTTGGGGCTAGTACGCCCCTGATAAAACCCCAACGGCCGGGAGCCTGTGGCTTGAGTGTGTAGTTCAATTGCCCTGTGAATGTGTTCTCGCTCCACCTCAATGGCTACATATTGATAGTCAATCCACCGATAACCATGGCTGGCTATTTCCCAATCAGCCTCTTGCATAGCGGCCACTGCTTCGGGGTTACGCGCCAACGCCATGGCCACCCCAAACACCGTTACCGGGATCCCACGCTGAGTAAACAACCGATGCAGCCGCCAAAACCCGGCCCGACTACCGTACTCATACAGCGATTCCATATTCATGTGGCGCACCCCCGACAACGGCACCGCCCCGACAATCTCCGATAAAAACGCCTCAGAAGCCGGATCCCCGTGCAGAATACAGTTCTCACCGCCCTCTTCGTAGTTGACCACAAATTGCACAGCGACCCGCGCCTGATGGGGCCAATGGGGGTGAGGCGGAGTACGGCCATAGCCAACCAGATCGCGCGGATAAGGCTCAGACATGGAGAGATCAACTCAGTGGGCGGGATTCAGAAAACCACCACATCATAAACCTGAACCGAGCTGATGCAGTCCGTGGACGGGCGGATCCCTGGTTATTCCCTGTCTTGTCAGGGATCCCATCCCAAAAACAGCTCTTACCAAACCCTTAACAACTCCTCAAGATGACCAGATTTTTTGAATCGGCAAGATGAATCCGGGCAATACCTCCTCTCCCGAGAGCGTCTGCGGATCCTCGAGCAGCTTTGGCGCTTGGCCAGCACAGTAGATCATGGCTCGCTTCGCCTTCGGATCCAACAACCACCCCAACCGACAGCCATTGTCCATATACTCCTGCATCTTGGCCTGAGTTTGGATCCAAGAATCCGTCGGTGACAAAATTTCCAAAACAAAATCGGGACATAGGGGTAAAAATCCCTGCCGCACATTTGGGTTCAAAGCCTCCCACTTTTCAATCGGGATCCAGGCCAAATCGGGAGAGCGGTCGCTGCCAAGAGGTAGGGAAAACCCTGTGGATGAATCAAAACTCTTGCCAAGGCCAGTCTGCCGGTTCCAAACATAGAGTTCCCCGCTGATTTCAAAATTTAGGTTGCCAGTTTCACCTCCAGTTGGGGCCATGATGATCAACTCTCCTTGGGCAGTGCGTTCTAGCTTCAGCTCAGGATTGGCTCCACAGAGCCGGATGAAATCCTCCCGCGTCAGGGTCATCAATGGGGTTAAATCAAGCGTTAAGGCTGTCATGGCAAGCGGATTGGACGGGTTCATAAGGCCAGTCTACTCAGGCCCCAGGATTCACCCGCAAGGTATCTTCACCAAGAAGTCCATATTCTAAAGTTTTGGTACTCACTAAGCCGGGATCCCAGCCGACTCACACCAAAGGGCAGACTGCAACAGAGACTCATTCATCCTCCCCCAACCGACCCAAAAGCTGAGTTCCCAAGGGTAAGCCAGCTTCAGGCTTAAAAATTCTGGCTGGCGCAGCTTTAACTGTGAGGGCTGTAGAGTTAGCAAAGGAAAATCCACCATTAATTTCACAACGGAGATGTTGCTTAAATTAAGCAAATTTTGTATTCTAGCCTCGGGATAAATTCTCCCGCACTACTGCCAGACATTAGCAGGATTGAGACAAGCCCAATAGATTGCCCAAACTGGATTTCAGAATTTTTCTTCTGAATCAAATATCTTAAGATTAGCAATCATATCTTCACAAGAGTTTATGTTCTCGATCTTTGAAACTAGTCTTAAGAGAATCCTTAGAATCTAGCAAAGTCTGATGATGTCTACTCTTCAGAAATAGTGTTCATGGTGACCCATTTAATCAGGGACACAGTTTCTGGAAGTCAAGCTAGATTGGATTTTAGTGAACACTTAGTGAACACTTTAGAGATTGAGCTAGATCTAAACTCCAATCCAACCTCAGAACAGCCCAGGAGTCTTTAAGAGCTTTTTAGGACTAGGTCTTAGATTCTAGTGCAGATCTCACTACAGCTTGTCACAGGAGATTTTCCCATGATTCGTTTGCTAGTGGCCATCCTTGCCTTCGTGATTAACGTTCTCTATCGTAATCGTCCCTATCCCAGGTTTTATGTGCTAGAGACGGTAGCTCGGGTTCCTTATTTTTCCTATCTTTCGGTCTTACACCTCTACGAAACTTTGGGCTGGTGGCGCAAAGCAGACTGGCTCAAGGTACATTTTGCCGAGTCTTGGAATGAACTGCATCACCTGTTGATCATGGAAGAGTTGGGAGGTAACAACGTTTGGTTCGACCGGTTTCTCTCCCGTCATGCGGCCTTGGTCTATTACTGGATCATCACCCTCATTTACTTAGTTCATCCTCGCGCTGCCTATCACTTTATGGAATTGGTGGAACAACACGCCTACAAGAGCTACGATGCTTTTCTCAATAGCCACGAAGCTGAGCTAAAAGCCCAACCGGCAACCGACGTGGCCATTCGCTATTACCAGGATGGCGATCTGTATATGTTCGACGAGTTTCAAACAGCTCAGGTACCGGCAGAGCGTCGCCCCCAGATGAATACTCTGTATGATGTTTTTGTGGCCATCCGGGATGATGAAATGGAGCATGTAAAAACCATGCAAGCCTGCCAAAAACCCGAAGCCAGAGAAACTTTCAAAAGCCCCCACACCGTTGCTCAGACCAGTTGATCAGAAGAATCCTATCCTCTCTCTTCTCATCTTCATCTGTTGATTGCTAAGCGTCAGCTTCTGGCGCTTTTCTCGTGTCAGGCAATCTCAGGAAGCCCGCCCCATTCCGGGGTGGTCATGCCAGTTGGTATGTGGCATGTGCTGGATCAACGGATGGATCAATGGATCGATCCTTTCAATATCCTGAGCATTATCCTGAATTTCTCCTACTCACTCGCTCAGCTCATCCACCAGAGCGGCCAATAGCTGCCAACCCAAGGCAAAATCCGCTATATCCATCGCCTCATCGGCATTGTGACTGCCATTTTCATTGCGCACAAACACCATTGCCGTCGGGATCCCTTGGTTGGCAAACACGGCACAATCATGTCCCGCCCCACTGGCCATGGCCAAGGTCGGGATCCCTTGCTGTTGGGCCAAGGTTTTCAATCTCTGGCGCAGGTTGACATCCATCAATCCTGGCAGAGCATGGGTACATTCCCCCAAGTCGATCGTGCCCCCCCGGCGCTGGCCAATGTCGGCGGCAATCTCTCTCAAGTAAACGTCTGTTGCCAACAAAGCTGGGTGATCTTCGCTGCGAATATCCATCGTGAACTGGACTTCACCGGGTACTTTTGTCAGAGTATGGTGCTCTGGATTGGTGCTAAATTCTCCCACCGTGGCCACAAAATCGATCCCATCTGCTTCCCGCTGTAGCCAGTGTTGCTCTAGTGCCTGGACAAACTCTACCCCCGCCAACACCGCATCCTGACGCAGATGACGAGGCACTGCCCCCGCGTGGGCGTAGCGGCCCTGAATCCGACAGTGACGGTAGCGCAAGCTGCCTCGGATCCCGGTCACGATCCCCACCGGGATCCCGGCATCCACCAGTGCTGGCCCTTGCTCGATGTGCAATTCCAGATAGCAGTGGATGTGCTCAGGACGCAGATAGACTTCCCCCTGCCGCAGGCGCTCCGGCTGAAAACCGGACGTCGCCATGTGTTCGGCCAAGCTCAGGCCCGTATCCGCACGCTTCAAGCCATCTAGCAAAGCTGGAGGAAGCAAGCCAAAAGCAGCTCGACTGCCGATGTAAGGAGCCGGGAACCAGCACAATTCTTCCGCCCGACACCCCATCACCGTGACACTGCGCTGTGGGATCCGACCCAACCGTTTTAGGCGCGCTAACACCATCAAACCCGCCACCACACCGGCAGCCCCATCGTAATTGCCTCCATGGGGTACCGAGTCCAAATGGGATCCCATTATAATCTGGGGGGCTGAGGGATCCCGTCCAGGCAAGGTCATGTAGAGGTTTCCAGCCGCATCGGCTGTCACCTCGAGGCCCAAGTCGCGGGCGGTTGCAGCCATCAGATCATGGGCCACGTTTTCCCCCGCGCCATAGGTATCGCGGGTAATGCCGGGAACATCTGTAGTGTGGTGGCGAAGGCTAGCAAACAACTGCTCTGCCTGCTCCATTTCCAGAACAGCAAGGGACGTTAGGGTGGGCATCATGGAAAAACCCGTTCAGAATAGGCCAAGGCGAAGGATCCCATCGGCTGTTCTTAGTGTATACCGTATGCTGATTGGTGATAAGCTAATAACTACCGCCCGTTTTAATTGATGAGAGGTTCCCTTGAGTGCTGCCTTGCGTTCTCTGCCCCGCAAAGAGTCTCTCTACGAGCAAACCTATCAAGCATTACGGGAAGCAGTTCTTTCCGGTCGTTTAGCGCCAGGAGAACGGCTGGTGGAGACCGTTTTGGCGGAGCAACTGCAGGTGAGCCGCACCCCGATTCGGGAAGCCCTACGCCAACTGCAACGGGAGGAGCTGCTCATCCTCGGCCCCAGTGGGGGCTTGCATGTGCCCATCTTTTCCGAGCAAGATGCTGCTCAGCTATACGACTGCCGTTTGGCCCTAGAGCACCTTTCGGTGATGGGATCCTGCCAACAGGCCAGTTCCAGCCAACTGAAAAAAATGCAGGAGCTGGTGCAGCAGGCGGAGCAGCTTACGAGCATCCCCCTAGCAGAGCAGGATCCGCAGGCGCTCTTGGATGTGGACTACCGCTTTCATCACCTATTGGCGGAGAGTTCCGGCAACCGCTGGTTGGTCTCTCTGCTGGATCAGGTGTTCGACAAGATGGTGCTCCTACGTCTACAAACCACCTACCACAATCCGGGCGTGCTGGAGGTGCGGGTGGAGCATCGGCGCATCTATGAGGCGATTGCGCAACGGGATCCGATTCTGGCCACCCAGTCCATGAGCGAACATCTCGTCGCCAGCAAAGCCAGGGTGATTCGGGAAGTTCAGCATATGCGGGGCACACGGGTCTAACCTGCCTAGAGGAGGAAAGGTTGATTTGATGATTTAATCTGAACATCCTTGCCCAATCTGAGCCGTTTCAGCGTCTACCCAGTTTTTGTTTTTTGATTTTGAGGAGTGCACTATGCAGCGCATCTTTATCTGTGGCTCTGCCCTCACCGGCCAGCCGGATCATGCCAATGTGGAAAGTGCCCGTTTCGTCGGCCCAGTGCGTACCCAACCCCGCTACCGTATGCATGCGGTGGAATCCGGTTGGCATCCTGGCGTATATGAGGTGGAATCAGGGGGTGTAGCTCTGGCGGGAGAACTCTACGAAATGACCTCCGAGCAGTACGAAGCGCTGTTGGCCTCTGAACCTCCCCATCTTTATCCGGGCCAAGTTCACTTAGAAGACGGTAGCTTGGCTATCGCCATGATTTACCCCAAATCTTTGGTGGAAAAGCACCAGTGGCCGGATATTTCTCACTTCGGCGGTTGGGCAGCCTACAAAGCTGGTCAACTGTCTCTGGCCTCGGCTTAGTCTAATGCGCCTGCTGATTATCAACTCCAACACCTCGGACAACGTCACGCGTGCTGTTGAGACGGCAGCTCGTCACTATGACCACCCAGAGACGATCCGCTGCCGCTTGGATCCCGATGTCCCTACTCTTGGCGCAGACGGGCCATCATCGACACATCCACATACTCCCCTTGCCGAAAAGCCAAGCCTTGCAAACGTCCTTCGCTCACAAAGCCAAACTTCTCGTAAAGGGCAATGGCTGCCGAATTATCGGAATAAACCATCAATTCCAAACGGCGTCCATTCAACCACTGATCTGCCAATTCTAGAGCTGCTCGCATCCGGGCAGAACCGGCCCCTTTACCTTGTTCAGCAGGATGAACCGCAATGGATCCCAATTTGGCCACATGCCGCATGCGAGGCAGTGTTTATGCCGTCAAGGACAAAGTGCCAATCAGCCTCGGGCCATCACACGCCACAAGGAGATAGTTGGAATCACAAGATTGGGCAATGCGCTGCTGAACAGAGGCCAAACTAGCAAAGGGCATTTCACAGGCTCAGTAAAGAGAGCTTGTAGTGCCTCAACATCTCCCAATTCCGCACGGCGAATGGTCAGAGTAGGCCGACTTAGGGGCGAAGGGGCGCTGTGCAGAGTGACTAGGGAAAGGGTTGTAATCCGAAATTAATAAGTCGCTTGCAGGCGGCCCAGCACATAGTCTTGGGTGAGAATCGGCGGATAAAGGGGATCCCGGTGATGACGACCGACACAGGTAATTTCGGCATCAAAATTGGGGTAGACCACAAAGGCTGTGGAGTAGCGGGAATACTGAGCTTGTGGCCCCGTCGGCAGGACAACACGGTGGGGGGTAGAACAAAATTCATGGTTGGTCCAGCGCTGCATCAAATCGCCGGTATTCACCAAAATTGCCCCTGGGATCCAAGGAGCCGGGATCCATTCTCCCTGTTGGTTGCAGACTTCTAAACCACCAACCGAGTCTTGAAACAGCAGGGTAATACTGCCGTAATCAGTGTGGGCTGCGGCACGGGTTTGCCCCGTTTGTAGGTGTTCTGGCAAGGGTGGGTAGTGCAACAGGCGCAGAATAAAATGCTGTCGATCATGACGACGGGCAAAGTAATCTATCGGCAACTGCAAAGCTAAGGCAAAAGCCCGCAAAATATGCTGGGCTGCTGTACTGGCAGCTTCAAAGAAAGATAATACCCTCTCCCGGAAGAGCTCCGCTTCTGGGGGCCAGAGGTTAGGGTGGTCGTAGGCGGTAGCAGGGTGTACAATCGGGCCTTCTTTGCCAACATTGAAGCCCTCTTTAAGATCGCCGGGCAAGCTCGGATCCAACCGCTCACTTTCCAAAGGAGAGTAACCTCGATTGCTGCCATGATCTTTCCAGGAAAGGCTATTTTTTACGTCTAGGGGTAGAGCAAAAAACCAGCGCGCCTGTTCAAAGAATCTATCGATTTCACTTTGTTCAATACCAAATTTGGTGAGATACAAAAAACCAATTTTATGACAGGCTTGATAAATCTGTTGGGCCACTTGTTCCTGTTGGCTGAGATCCCCGTGAATAAAAGGATGCATATCCACCATCGGGATCTTTTCGGTAACGGTAACAACTTGATTTTGCACAGTGGCGGAACTCATGACGGGGATCTCCAGACTAGAAAAGATTAGAAAAGGGGTCATTAGGAGCCAGAAAACAATTGAGCCAGTTGTCGACGCATCAGGATCCCGGGTTTATCGGAGGCCATGTGTTGCTCTTGGGCCAAATCCAGCGGTGTGTCGTAGTCGGTGGTTTCTAAAATGCCGCGATCCTCGGCAGCGATGGCCCGTTCCCAGGCGGTGATATCGGCTTCTGGCACCTCTGCTTCTGTGTCGTTGCTGAGGCAGAACTGGATCACCTGTGAGGTGGCATCGTCGATGGGAGTGGCAAAGGTGCAGATGATACGGACAACGCCATTGCAATAGGTGAGGGTGAGCTTACGACCAAAGGGTATATACCACACCATGTCGTTGTTTTGGATCGTCTTAGGGTCGGCCATTTGCAAATTTTGCTGCTGCTCGGGCGGGTTGACGACGGGCACCCAAGTACGCACCTGCAAGCCATACTCGAATACTTCCGTTTCCAGACGGGGAGGAATGGGTTGCTCGGCATCCCCAAAGCTGCTGCTGTGCACAAAGGCCAAGTGGGCCATATCAAAGGAGTTTTCCATCAGGCGCAAGCCGCTACAGCGCCACGGCTCACACAGTTGGTGCATCAGACGAAACGCTGGATCAAAGGCTTCGGCAATGGTTGGGATCCCGATCAGAGGCTCCTCTAAGGCTACCCACACGTAGCCATAAGCTACCTGAGCAGCATAGGCAGGTACCCGATAGGATTCCGGGATCCCTCCTCCGATCTGGGGTACCCTCACACAACGGCCCCTACCATCAAATCGCCAACCGTGATAGGGGCACCGAAGGGATCCCTCGATAACCCGTCCCTGGGACAAACGAGCCGTGCGATGACAGCAGCGATCCGCCAGGGCAAACACACCCCCCAAGCCATCCGACCAGAGCACCAGCGGGGATCCCAGCAAAACAAAGCGCAATGGCCCTGCCTCCAGCTCCCCAATCCGACAGATGGGATACCAAAAGTGCTGCAGTTGAGGCTGTTGAGTGACCAGCATCAGTTAATCATGCAATGGATCTCTTCTCACGCTAATTGGGACGGGATCCGAAAATCGGTAGCCTAGAGTACGGGATCCCGAAGCAGGAGTTCCCCAGCACCTCCTGAAAGAACCAGAGAACCAATGCCCTAACCGGCGTGAGGGGTTGGGTTCGTCAAACCAATCACTTGGGTATGAGCACCACGAGCCTGGGTCACGCCAATGGTGCGCTCTGCCTTTTCGATCATGGGGCGACGCAAACTTACCACCAAAAACTGCGCCTGACGGGATTGCTGCCAAATCATGCTGGCCAACTTTTCCACATTGGCCCCATCCAAAAACATATCCACCTCATCAAAGGCATAAAAACTGGAGGGCCGGAACCGCTGCAGAGCAAAAATGAAGCTGAGAGCCGTCAGGGATTTTTCCCCTCCCGACATGGAGCTAAGACGACGCACCGGCTTGCCTTTCGGGTGGGCCACTAGGGTCAGACCACCCGCCAAGGGATCCTCTGGATTTTCCAATTCCAAATGGCCATCACCATCCGAAAGCTGGGCAAAAATGGTCTGAAAATGACCATCAACAGCGTTAAAGGCATCCAGAAAGGCTTGGCGACGTAGAGTGGCAAAATTTTCGATGCGCAACAACAATTCTGTGCGTTCTTGGTTTAGGGTCTCCAACTTAGCACTCAAATCCGTGAGGCGTACCTGGGTTTCTTCATACTCAGTGATCGCCAGCATATTGACAGGTTCAAGGGAGCGCAGTTTGTCTTCGGTTTTGCGTTTTTGCCGTTGTAGCTCATCCAAAGTCCAGTTAGTAGGTAAATCAGGAAGCGAGTCGGGCAGATCTTGGGCAGCCGCTTGCAATTGTGTTTGCAGTTGAGCCAGCAGGGCTTCTTTTTCCTGTTGTTGGGTGAGGGCGTTGTAGCGTTCCCAATCGAGGCGTTGGATCTGCTGTTGTTGGGCCCGCACTTGAAATTCCTGTTGATCCCGTTCTTGGCGCAGGTGGGCAAGGCGGGCTTCGATCTCACTCATGTGTTGCCGTTGGTTGGCGATGTGCTCTTGGGTTTGGCGAATACTTTCTTGCTGTTGAGCCATCTGCGCCTGGAGGTGGGCTTGACGCTGCTCGCTCTCCTGTAGGCGCTCCTGTTGCTGCTGCACCTTGGCCCGATTCAGTTGTTGCTGGGTGGAGTTTTCCTGCCGTTGCCGCTCCAGTTGGGTCAGCTGCTGCTGAAGTTCTGCTAGGTGACTTTCCTGCTGTTGAACCTTCTGCTGAGTTTGCTGCCAATGCTGGTTCACCGGGGATCCCTCCAGTTGGCTGAGTTTGAGGGTGAGATCCGCCAGGCGCTGTTCGAGAGGAACAAGGTAAAGCTGAATCTGGTCGAGCCGCTGCTGAACCTGCTGGCTTTCGGTGTGCAATTGCGCCAGGGATCCCTGCAGTTGCTTAAGGCGGGCCTGCTGGTTTTGGCAATCGGATTGGTGGCGTTCTAAGTATTGCTGGGCTTGCAGGGTGTCTTGGCGGGCAGACAGCAGGGCTTGGGTCAGTTGTTTCTCGCGGGCTTGGCCAGCTTGCAAACGTGGGATAAGGGCTTTGAGTAATTCTTCAATATCTTCTAGGCGGACGCGCAATTCGTCCACTTCCGAGTGTTCGCTGGCCGAAAAGTGGATCCCTTGTCGGTGCTGGCTGGTGCCACCGGTGATCGCCCCGGAGGTTTCTAGAAGCTCTCCTTCTAGGGTGACGATGCGGTGCTTGCCGATGTGGGGCTGAGCCAGTTCTAGGCTCTCAAACACCAGGGTAGAGCCGAGCACAAATCCAAACACATCTCGGTAACGATCTTCAAAACGCACTAGGCGAATGGCATAATCAATCAGGCCATTCAATTTCAAGGGGTTGGGAGGGCGGGTAGTTTGTAGTTTATTCAAGGGTAAAAAGGTAGCCCGCCCTGCTTTTTCTCGTTTCAAAAAGTTCACAGCACTGACGGCAACGGTATCATCTTCTACCACCACAAACTGCAACCGACTGCCGGCAGCGATCTCCAGAGCCAGTTGATACTGCGGATCCACCTGCCCCAACTGGGCCACCAACCCCAATACCCCCGGCAGGCGAGCACCCAACACTGCTTGGGTGGCACGGGATCCCTGGGATTCTTGCAGCACTTGACGGCGGGTTTCCAATTTGTCCAGTTGCCGCTGTTTGCTGTGTAGCTCGGCGGTGAGGCGTTCGTGGGTGGCTCGATCCAATTCCAAACTGGCCTGCAGCTGCGATAACTCTTGCGCCAGGGTTTGCACCTGAGCTTCCGACTGGCGGCAAGACTGTTCCAAGCCAGCGGTGAGAGCGAGATGGGATCCCAGCCAGTTCTCAATCTGGGCGATCTCTGTTTGGGTGTCTTGGCCCTGCCGTTCCAGTTGTCGTTGCCGTTCTTGCAAGCGAATTTGCTCCTGCTGTAGAGGTTCCTGTTCGGCGCGGATCTCCTCCACATGGCGGGTGAGATAGCGCTGTTGTTTCACCCAAGCATCCGAGGATTGGGCCAAGGCTCGCAGTTGTTCTCGGCTTTGCTCGAGGTTGGCTTGGGCTTTCTGATGCTGGGTTTGCAGGGATCCCTGGGCTTGGGTGAGTTGCTCCTGTTCGGTTTGTAGGTGTTCCAGTTCCGCATCCAAACGGAGCAGATGCTCTTGGCAGTGCTGTCGCAGGCGCTGCTCCTGCTCGATCTCCTGCTGCCAAGTTTCAATCTGTTGGCTGGCCTGCTGCAGTTGTGCCTCAGCAGTGGCGATCTGGGCTTGCAGGTGCAGGTATTCTTCTTCCCCTAGGGCGTGGATGCGGCTTTGCAACTTCGTCAGGGTGGCTTCTGCTTGTTGCAAATGCTCGTTCAAAGTCTCTAGCTCAGTAGTGGCCCGCGCCTGGGCGCTGAGAAGCTGCTGAATGGAGTCCTGAGTTTGCTCCACTTGGGTTTGCAAATGCCGCCAAAGCAGCACCTGTTGTTGCTGTTCCAGGGTTTCTAGGTGCAGCCGCAGTTGCTGGTATTGTTGGGCCTTTTCACTTTCTTTGAGCAACCGCTCTCCTTGAGCTTGCAGTTCCTGCTCGATCAACCGGAACCGCTCAATTTGCTCTCGTACCGCCTCCAACTTGTTGTTGGCCTGGGCAATTTTGCGATCAAAGGTGGCTACCCCCGCCAATTCGTCGATGATCTGCCGCCGCTCTTTGGCGTTCATAGAAATAATGCTGGTGACATCCCCCTGCAAAACGACGTTGTAGCCGTTCGGGTAAATGTGCATCGCCTCCAGTTGTTCGTGCAGCTCGCTCAGGGTACAGGGCACATCGTTGATATAAAAGGTGCTGGTGTAGGCAGGGGAATCGGGATCCTCTCCCCGGCCAGGGCTGACCCGCAGGCGACGGCTCACTTTCCATTCCGTGGGATGGGCTGCTCCATTTCCAGCTCCATGGGTATCTCCATACCCAATAGGAGGGGATCCCTGACCCAGATCAAAGGTCACCGAAACATGGGTCTCTACTCGGCGATGACTGTTGAGACTGCCCGAATGTACCAGATCCAGCAGCTTTTCCGCCCGCATCCCCCGCGAGGAAGACAGCCCCAGCGCAAACAAGATCGCATCAAGAATATTGGATTTGCCAGAGCCATTAGGGCCAGAAATGACGGTAAACCCTGGCAACAACGGCATCGAGGTCGTGCTACCAAAAGACTTGAATCGGGTCAACTCGATCTGCTTGACGTACATGACACCGCACATCTAGTGTGGCCACCACCAGATGATGGCAACAGGCTAGCATGGGTAGCAAAACTTGCGTAGCTAACCTGCAAACCCAATTCCACGCAGCCTCACTCGGGATCCCTGGGCTGCACCTCCAGTAAATCCGCCTTTTGCAACAGCCGCTGGACTTCTGCCCGCAACTGCTTCCAACTACAGCTCAACAAACTGGCTTTGGGAATCAACAGCAGCCGGTATCCGGGTTTCAGGTTTGGGCACAGAGACCGTAAGATTTCCCGCAACTGGCGACGCAACCGATTTCGACGTACTGCCGATTGGCTCACTTTTTTGCTGATCACCAACCCCACCTGGCTGGGGAGCCCTGACTCTACTGGGCGAAACAGTACCGTTAGACCCCCACTGGAGCGGCGCTGCCCCTCCTGATACAAAGCTTGAAAGGCTCGACGATCGCGCAATCGATGACGAGCAGGCAACATCAACAGGCAAAGACTAGGAAAAACAGTTCAGCAGAATGGGATCGCTGCTTAGGATTTAAACTTGGCAAACTTGACCCACACACTAAGAAGCAGCCAGACGATGCCGCCCTTTGGCTCGCCGCCGCCGCAAAACTTGCCGCCCAGTTGCGGTTTGCATTCTGGCGCGGAACCCAGAGACTCGGATGCGTCTGCGATTGGTGCCGCGAAGGGTACGCTTGGTCATGGTGAGGAATCCGTGAGGTCAATATGAGGTCAATATGAGGTCAATATGAGGTCAAAACAATGTTGGTTGAATCTGTTGCATCCGTGTTGACGATGCTGACGAGACTAAAGCTCACCAACGCAAGCCAAAGTCCAGTCCACTTGCAGCTAGTCACGGATTTAGGATCGTAGCAGACTCACTTAGAAATTGCTAGATTGGCCACCCTGCGCGAAGCAGCTAAATTGGGATATCCTGAGTCCCTGCCGAGGGATCCCAGTAGCGGATCCGCTGGGTCATTGACTTATCGCGTTGGGTGTGTTGCGTGGATATCTCCCTGGATCAACTCTGGGATGAGGCTTTGGGGCACTTGCAGGTGCAACTGAGCCGTCCAACCTTCGAGGCCTGGATCAAAACGGCTCGGGCCGAATCTTTGGTGGATAACCGCCTCACCATCTGTACCCCCAGCGAATGGGCACGGGGCTGGCTGCAGAAACACTATGCCCCCACCATCACCGAAGTGGTGCAACGGGTAGCAGGGATCCCGTTGCAGGTGGAGTTTTCCGTTTCTCCCCATGCCCTAGCCGCAGAAGAACCCCACTCAGCTGCCCTTTATGGGCCAGGTTCTGGCTCACTTTCCCCAACATCCCGCGATGGCAGCAGTTTGCCTGCTTCCGCCACCCTCGGACTGGAAGTGAATGGCGGCCTGCCAATGCGCGCGCCGGATCTCAACCCCAAGTACTCCTTTTCCCGCTTTGTGGTCGGCTCCAACAATCGCATGGCCCATGCCGCGGCCCTGGCGGTGGCGGATAAGCCCGGGCGCGCCTACAACCCTCTTTTTCTCTGTGGTGGGGTCGGGCTGGGCAAAACCCACCTGATGCAGGCGATTGGCCACTACCAACTGGAGGCGGATCGGCGGGCCAAAATTTTTTACGTGTCTACCGAGCGCTTCACCAACGATTTGATTGATGCGATCCGGCGGGACGGTATGCAATCATTTCGGGAGCATTACCGGGATGTGGATGTCTTATTGGTAGATGATATCCAGTTCATCGAAGGTAAAGAATACACCCAGGAAGAGTTTTTTCATACTTTCAATACCCTGCATGAATCCGGCAAACAAATCATCCTGGCCGCCGATCGCTCCCCCCATCTGATCCCCCGTCTTCAGGAACGGTTGTGTTCCCGCTTTTCCATGGGCTTGATCGCCGAGATTCAATCACCGGATATCGAAACCCGCATGGCTATTCTCAAGAAAAAAGCCGAGTACGAGGGGATGAACCTACCCGCCGGGGTGATCGAGTACATCGCCACCACCTACACCAACAACATTCGGGAGTTAGAAGGAGCTTTGATTCGAGCTGTGGCCTATGTCTCCATCTCCGGCCTGCCGATGAGTGTGGACACCATTCAGCCGATCCTCAACCCCCCCACCGAACCGAAAGAGATCACCGCCGACATTGTCATTGGCGTGGTTTGTGAAGAATTCGGCATCGACCGCGACAGTCTTCTCGGCTCCTCCCGCAAACGGGATATCAGCCAAGCACGGCAAGTAGCAATGTTTTTGATGCGCCACCACACCAACCTCAGTCTGCCCAAAATCGGGGATTATTTTGGAGGAAAAGATCACACCACGGTTATCTATAGCTGCGAAAAGGTCACTCAGTTACAGCGGGAAAATCTGCAATTTGAGCGACAACTGCAAAACCTGGCGGAGCGACTACGGGTCACCGCCAACAACCGAGACACCTAAAGGGAAGCCAATCCCTATTTCAGTCAGCAAAGCTCTTTACAGCCTTTTCCCACTTCACACAGGCCCTTGAGCGCGGTAGCTAGTTTCCACAAACAAGTCGGAAATGTAGGCAGAGTCTCCACGGGGATCATTGGGAACAGGTCATCCACTGCCATCACTTGTCCCGATAACAGATGGGGATCGAACGCCCGTTCGTGATCCTGGAGTTGAGCAATGGCTTCTAGGAGCGCTCCACGATGAAGACTCTCCTCGTACTCAACCACCCGAATGGCTATCTCTTTGACCAAGGGATCCCTTCAACCCAGCAATGGAAAAAAGGGCAGCGAAAGCTTCCTTTCACAGCCTGTGGAAAAACTGTGGAAAACCGCCATGGCCCGCCCAAGCCACGATGGAATGCCCAACCACATCTAGAGGGAGGATTCACCACATTAAGGGATCTCACACTGACTGTGTGTTAAGTTTTGTAACTTTGTCAGGAAATAGCAACATTTCTGCCCCATCAGCCTGTGGAAAACCTGTGGAAAACTCTAAAAACCTGTGGAAAACCTGTGGAAAAACCCCCCAAGTTATTAACAGGTATAAATACTCTGTGGAAAACTTGGCTAGTTTTCCACATTTTTTCCACAGGTGGGGAATAGGGTCAAAAGGTTGTGGTACAAGGTGTTGGGGATCACTTTCCACAGTTTCCACAGCCCCTACTACTACTAGATCAAAATATTAGATAAAGCAGGGATCGAGATCTTAAACTTCTCGCACGCAAGATCTGCGTTTTGGCAAAGTTGCTGCAAGGGGCAGGGATCCAACTCGGGCAGTCAGTGTAGGATGTGCGTGTTCAGCCCTCAAGTGCCCCTCATGGTGCAAGCCCAAAGTCCCACCGACAACGCGGAGCGTCAACGTGTCAACGAGACGGAGTCCTGGTCTCAGAGCCGCTTTGGCAGAGGTTCAGAAGGGGATCCCTCCCCCTCCATGGCCCTGAACCTGACCTGCGAGCAAGCGGATCTCAGTCATCACCTCGCGTCAGTCGGTCGAGCCGTAGCCAGTCGTCCCACCCTGCCGATTTTGGCCAATGTGTTGCTGGAGGCAGACGCGGAAACTCAACGGGTTGCCCTCACCGCCTTTGACCTGAACCTGGGTATTCGCAGCGAGTTTGACGCCCAGGTGGAGCATTCTGCCCGGACAACCTTGCCCGCCAAGCTCTTCAGCGATATTGTCAGTCGCCTACCCAGTGGCAAGATCACCTTGAGCCAGCCGCAAGAAGGTGCTCCCGTGACCCTGACTTCTGCTGCGGGTCAGTACCAGGTGCGAGGCTTATCGGCTGAGGACTACCCCACCTTGCCGGAAGTGGGCGCCGGTGATGGAGGTGAAGCGGCACAAGCTTTGGAACTGCACATTGAGAGCCTGCTGCAGGGGATCGGTCACACCCTCTTTGCTGCTTCTGGAGATGAAACCAAACAGGTGTTGACGGGGGTGCATGTCAAGCTGCTGGCTGGGGAGGGGGATCCGCCGTTGTTAGAGTTTGCCGCCACCGATGGGCATCGTCTGGCGACCGTGCAGACTGAGCTGATAACCTTCCCGGTTGTGCGCGGCACGAGCAGTGCCGGGATCCCGAGTGAATTGGCGGGGCAGGATCTGGGGGGAGTTAGGCTGGATTTCACCATTCCTGCCCGCACCCTGCGGGAGTTGGAGCGGATTCTGAGTAACCAAGCTGCCGATACGGTGCAGTTGCGTTTTGATCGGGCACAGGTGCAATTCGGCCTCGAGCGCCATTTGATCACCAGCCGCCTTTTGGATGGCCAATACCCCGACTACAACCGTCTGATTCCCACCCAATTTGAGCGGCAAGTGACCCTAGAGCGGCGGCCTTTAATCGAATCCCTGGAGCGGGTTGGGGTGTTTGCCGCTCAAAAGAACGACATCATCAAGTTCAATCTTTCCTCAGCAACCCAAACCCTACAGATCAGCACCGAAGCTCCCGATGTGGGCAGCGGCCAAGAATCTCTGCCGGTACAGATGTCTGGGCCGGATTTGGAGTTGGCCTTTAATGTGCGCTACTTGCTCGATGCCCTCAAGGTGTTTCATACCCAGCAGGTGAGCCTAGACCTTAACGGTGCCACACAACCCGCCATCTGGAAGCCCATCGGGGCAATGCGCTTGTGCTATCTGGTCATGCCGGTGCAATTGCGAGCCACCTAGAGCTTGAGATAAGTGGCCAAGCTGGCGCGGCGAGTGGGGGCAAATCGGGCGCAGGTGTATAAAATCGGCTCCAAGGCTTGGGCATGACTTTTCTGAAACTGCCGCAACAGGGTTTCGGGATCCAAGTGATGGGCAAACATTCGGTGAACGGTTCTATGCCAGGTTCGGGTTGCTTCGGTGCCTAGGTGATGGTAAAGGAAAGCCGCTAGAGGAGAGCGGGTTAAGTCGTGGCTGGTGGTGCTGGGTCGGCCCTTGTGCAGCAGTTCCAAAACCACGGGGTCGTGGGGTAGTCTTGGGCAGATTGTTTCCGTCATCTGCTGCTCCCAAAAGGTTTGATGGGGATCCTCACCGCTTTCGCTGGAGGTGCGGTAGCCCAAAAATAAAGAGATGGGGCCATCTCCACCACTGCTGAGGGCCACCGCCTCTAATAAGCCAATCGCCACCAGTTTCACCCCGATGTACTCTTTCCCAATGCGGATATTCTGGGTAGCCTGCTCGGTCATAGCCTGCCAGGTTTCTGAGTTAGGGTAGCCGCGGTGATAACGGAACACCAGCTGCGGATCCAAATTGAGAAAAAACTGCTCCATCCGCTGCAACACCCGGCGATACTCCACCACCGAGTAGAGATTAAACTCCAGCAGGCGTGGGTTCATTTCCGGCAGCAGCGCCCAGGTGTGATCCAAAAAGGCCCCGGCATCGGCAAAGGCGAAATTTTCTACATCGCGGTTGGCTAGCTCCACTGCATCCCGCAACATTTGCCCAATTTGTTCAGGGCTCAGCCCCAACTGCAGCTCGTGGTTGAGTTGTTCAATCCGACGTTCCAACTGCTCCAGGCTGGAACAGCCCTCGGCATCGCGGGGACGAAAGGGAATGGTGGATTCGATGCTGGCCACGATCGCCACTTGATCTTGAAGGGAGAGCCACGGCCCCACTTGGTCCAAGGCCATACAAGCGCTTAAAAATTCATTGATGCCATCGGCATGGCTGTAGTGCTGCCCTGGCTGAAAGTTAAACAGACGCAAACAGATTTGCAACGGCAGAGAAGGCTGAATTGCGGCAATGCGGATCCCGCTGGGGGTGGGAATGATGGCACCCTCCAGATGCTGTACCAGCCTTTTAGGAAACCCGTAGGGGCCGGAATCGGGGGCGTGTTGATCCAGTTGTAGGTAGATAATGTCGTGAAACAGGCCCGCCAAAATCTGAATCGGAGAGTGAGCTCTGCTAACTTTTAGGGTGTGGTGGGTGGTGTGAAAACGGCGGGATCCCCGTTCCATGCGGGTAAAGATGAGCACCGCCATCCGCTCTATTTCCAGAGGAGGAACCTTTATCCTGAGTTGTCTAAAGGCTTGCTCCAGCAGGTCGATAACTTGGATCAGCGGCGATTCCTGCATCTCAATCTCGAATTCTGCTCCGGGGTTCTAGCGGATGGCCGGATGCACAGACGACAGCTTTTTCCGACTTCATAGAGGATGACGACTGGGAATCGTTGTCAGACAAGGCATGAGCCCTGTAGTGGGTACCCTTGGGAAAAGCTGTAATTTCAGCTTTTCCCATGCCCAGGGAGCAGGTCGTTAAAAACAGTTGCAAGGGGTTGTGAATTGGGAGTTGTCTCTAGGCTAGAAAAATCAGCCTTGTAGACTTGTGATTGAAATCACAGCCTAAACGTAGCAATGGGTGAATTCCTGTATCAAATCTACCCGTCCTTTGCGCAACACCGCTGGATCTAGGCGTTCGGTGGTATTGCAGGTCATCAACACTACTAGCTTCTGTTCGTAGTGGGGGTGTTCTTCATCCAGCACACTCTGATGCAGCGTGCCATCTAAGAGGCTGAGGATGCGCTCAGTTTTGCTGTTCTGTTGGGCCACTTCGCTGGCGCGGTCTTGGGCGAGGTTGTCGGCTTCATTGACGATCAGACAGACCCGTTCCAGATAGGGAGGGGGAATAAATTCTTGTATCGCTTCGTGGTCCAAAATAAACACCACATAACCCAGCGGCATCAGCAGTTCCTGGGCCACTGCTTGCGTCCAAGCGGTTTTGCCAGTACCCGGGATCCCGTGCACCAAGACCGCCAATCGCTCCTGCTGCAAAATCCGCTGTTGCACCTGATCCGTGAAGGTTTGAATCTCAGCCGGAAAAGAACTGATCGGATAGGGGCTTTGGATTTGCCCGATCCGACTTTGGTAACCACTCAGCATTACCGCCAGATTGTAGGTGACCTTACGAATCAAGGGTTTGAGGTCGATACCCATTAAAGTGTAACGGCGGCGAGATTGATAGGTGGTTTCTATTTGCAGCCAGATTTGATGCTCTGGCCAAAAGGCATAGACAGTGCCCAGACTGCGGATCTGCTCCCAACTGCTAAAGCGTTCGATTGGGTAGTAGAAGTAGCGATCCATGAACACTTGTACGATCTGGGCTGGCCGTTCCAGATGTGCCAAGATTTTCAAAACGGTGACCTCTTGGAGGCGGGTCAGAACATAATCGATAGGAATTTGATCTCGGCTCACCTGTTGCTGAATTGGGGTTTCGGTGGAAAGCGAGTTTTGAAAGGTGTAGTCGGGGGTGGGGTGACGCTGTTCCAGAATTCGTCGATTTCGTAACGGGTGTTTTCCGAGAAAAGATTGAGCAAATTGGCCAGCGGGCTAAATTCATTGCATCCGACAGCATTGGCGATATCGCTGCACACATCCAGGGCTTTTTGGGCCAGAGCCCAGGGATCCTGCATCGCCAGTTGCCAGAAATACTGCGCGTCAAAATGCCGATGCAGCGGTCTCCACCCATATCCCAAAAGGTTCTGGCGGTCAGGCTGTTGGTAGCTGGAGTAATAGTTGTCGTAATCCATGTAAGAGCGGGGGCTGAGCTGAAAGAGGGAAATAAAAGATGGTGAAAGTGTATGTTAGCTCGAACTAACCCAGCCGTGGCACGGACAGAACAGCAACAGGCATGGGTCGGGTGGGGATCCCAAGGGTTATATGGTCTGCACCCAGCCTGAAGCAGTGCTTCTAATTGCTTCTAGGTGATGTTTTTATCAAAGTCTTTTTGAGTTAATTTGAATTAAAATTAAAACTTTTCTGATCTTTGTTTGAAATAAATTAATCTTGAGATTTCCCACTAAAATATCTTACCACAGCACATTAGCATTTACCTGATAACTATTCAAGATCTGATTGATACTGGGCTTCAGTTCTTGAAATTGGTCGCTGGGCACCACGATGTAGATTAAAGACAGATAGCCGTCATTCTGCTGAATGAAGCTGTTCCCCTGCATAACGACTGTGCCCTCATCGTACTGAAAGCTAACTCTGACACTATTATCATTTTGTAAAGTCGGCTCTAGATCCATGATAAAGTTAGGGCGATCTCTGAAAACATTTTTTAAATCTTTTTGTAACCGAAAGCCCAGCTCCTGAGCCGATAAGGGGGCTTCGTCGCTCTTGAAAATGGCGATCCCTATCCAACTCGGCCCATCCGGATCAACAAAGAACGCCCGCGAAACCTGGTCATCTCCCAAATTTTCCTGTTCCCAAGTGCGCGGAACTTCTACAGTAAAAAGACCGCCAGCGTGGCTGTAGGTAACCCGTTCTCCGAGATCGGGAGCGGTTGCTTCTCTCTGAGCGATCCAGATACGATCCGGAGTTTGGGCAATGGCCTGCGGACTCAGCCACACCTGAGCAGTTATCAAGAGGGCAACCAAAGCGATCCCATCGCTCTTCATAACCCACCTACTTTGGGGAATACCGAAGGCAACTGCTGGCAAAGATCGAGCCATCCAACTGGAGTAATCGGATCATAACGCAAATTCAAAAATCTTCCTCCGTGTTTTGATCTCAGGGCTTTTCAGAACATTCTAAACCCTGTGCTCCAGAATTTGAAACACTCTGTAGAGCTGCCTGGGCATTGCGTCGCAGCCGTTTGGCTTTCAGTCTGCGTAGGGTTGAGGCGGGAAATTTTTGGTGGAATTCCCTATCGCTAATCTGGGCCAAATCCTGGAGGTTGGGGGCTACATTCCAGGCATAAGGTTGAAAATCCGGGATCCCGCTCGGTTGGGCAAAGCGTTGGTTCCAGGGGCAAACATCTTGGCAAATGTCGCATCCGGCAACCCAATTGTTGAGGTTCTGGGCGATTTCAGATGGGATCCCTTCCGCGTGGCTTTCTAGGGTGTGGTAAGCAATACAAAGACGGGAATCGACAACGCCCGGGCTGACAATTGCTTGGGTGGGACAGGCTACTAAGCAACGGGTACAGGTGCCGCAGTGGAAAGGATGCGGGCGATCCGGCATTAACTTCAAGGTGGTGAGTAGCACCCCCAAGAAGATCCAGGAGCCATACTCGCGGGTGAGCAAGAGGCCATTTTTGCCAATCCATCCCAAGCCCGCCTGCATAGCCCACGGTTTTTCCGCGATCGGGCCGGTATCCACGTAGAAGCGGTTTTGGCAGTCGGGGAATGCTGTCTGCATCCACAGGTGCAGCTGCTTCAGCCGTCGCCCCAGCACCCGGTGATAGTCGCGGCCCCAAGCATACCGAGAGATTTTGCCCTGGCTCGGATCGCAGCTGTGCTGAATAGGGGTGTAATAATTAAGGGCCACACACACCACCGATTGGGTTCCTGGCAGAACCAACCCCACATCCCCTCGACGGGGATCCCTCATCCAGTCCATATCCGCAGCCATGCCCTGCGCCAGCCAAGTGCGCCAGCCCTGTAAATCTGGGGGATCCGCCACGCTAGCAATGCCGACTTTATCGAAGCCAAGGGCCAGCGCCTGTTGCTTAATCTGCTCTGTGGCTCTGGCGCGATCTGCTTCCTCCAACACGGGATCCCAACGGCAACGCTGCTAAGGCTATTCTGGCAACCCCATGACACGGCGGTAGCGGGCCTCCAGTTGTTCCGCCTGCGCCGACTTACGGAAGGGATCCCAGTTGCTGTGGGCAAACAGATCCTGTCGTAGCTTCTCTACATTCAGGGTGGTTACGGTTCCCGCTGACACCACCTGCTTCCCTTTCACCCAGACACTATCCACCACTTGCGTGGGGCGGCCCAAAATCAAAAGTCCAATCGGGTCGGTGCGGGGCAGAATTGACAGTTGGGTTAGGTCGTAGAGCACCAAATCCGCTTGCATCCCCACCGCCAGGGATCCGAACTGATCCGCCATGCCTAGGCCAGTAGCCCCACCCCGTGCTGCTATTTCCACACTTTCGCGGGGGGTAATCCAGTGGCGGTAGTCGAAATCGGTGACATTGTGCAGGATGCTGCCGATCTTGATGGCTTCCAACAGATCCTGGGAATCGTTGCTGGCAGATCCATCGCAGCCAAAAGAAACATTCACCCCTGCCTGCCGATATTTCAGCATGGGGGCAATACCGCTGCCCAGGCGCAGGTTGCTCAAGGGGTTGTGGACGACTGTGGATCCTGTCTGAGCCAGGATCTCGATATCCGCATCTGTCAGCCAAACGCAGTGGGCCAAAGAAGTTTTCTGGTCCAGATAACCAATCCGTTGCAAATGTTCGACGGCGCTGCAGCCATATTTTTCTTGGGCCAACATTTGCTGGGCGCGGGTTTCCAGCAGATGGGCATGACGGGGCAGGTTGTACTTTTGGCTCAGCTCCACGCAGCCCTTAAAGAGATCATCCGAACACAGTTGGATCCCGGTCGGGGCCACCATCAAAGTTACCCCTTCTTCCGGTCGATGGAATTGCCGCACGGCTTCTTCCACAATCCCTAGCACTTCGGCGGTGGTGAGGGGGTAAGCCTCGTGCTCCAAATCGGTGAATTCCCCGGTTGGTAACCCTGTTGACAGGGCTTGATCCTGGATCAGGGGGCCAATAAAGGCGCGGATCCCGCTTTGTCGGTAGGCTTGTACGGCTGCTTCAATGGTGGCTAGCTCTTGCCCGGGGATCAGTACCAAGTGATCCACCACCGAGGTACCCCCCGTGAGCAGGGTTTCCACGGCAGTGCCCAAAGCACTCAGATAGATTTTCTCGGAATCCAGTGGCGCATACTCGTGCAGTTGCGCAATCCACAGCTCCAGCGGGTAGGGAGGAATGATCCCCCGTTGCCACATTTCAGAAGAATGGGTGTGGGCATTAACAAAACCTGGCAAAAGCAATTTATCGCGGGCATCTAGTTCTGTGCCGGTTACCGATAAGCCTGAGCCAATCGCCGCAATTTTCCCCCCTTCGATATGTACATCTGTGGTTTCGTAGCCCGTGTGGGTGGGAATCAATGCATTGCGTAGGACGTAGCTCATGCCAGGGATCCAAAAAGGCCGCCTGTTACCTTAGCGTGTTCGAGTTAACACTGCCAAGGCAGACACTAGGAAAGTCCCTCAAGCGGACAGACGGGCGTGGGCTACTTTCAGGGCATCCAGCAGATCCAGGCTCAGGCCCATCATGTTTAGATGAAACCCCGCTTGATTCGGCCCGTGATAATCGCTTCCTCCGGTCACTACCAGATTGTGTTTCTGGGCCAGTTTCAACAGTTGCCGCTTCTCCCGCACGCTGTGATCCGGGTGGTAAACCTCCAGGCCTGTCAAGCCTGCCTCCAACAGTGCCGTAAAGGTATTTTCTAAAGTATCTCCCCGAAACAGGGCTGGATGGGCCCATACCGGCACCGCCCCACAGGATCGCAACAGTTGGATCCCTTCCAGGGCGCTGAACTTTTCGTAAGGAACAAAGGCTGGTCTATCATCTCCTAGAAAGCGTTCAAAGGCTTCGCGGGCATTGCGCACATGGCCTGCTCTCACCAAAGCTTGCGCTAGATGGGGCCGACCGGGGGCAATAGGGGTATCGGGCATGGGGATCGGGTAACCCAGTGCTGCTAAGCGTCTCACCATGGCCTCGGCGCGTCGGATCCGCCCTTGGCGACGTTCTTCTAAGGGAGGGGTGAGTTGCTCTGGCCGGGGATAAAAACCCAACAGGTGCAAAGACCGCCCCTGCCAAACGGTACTCAACTCCACTGCCGGGACAATCTCAATTCCCCAAAGGGATCCGGCCTCTAACGCTTCATCCCAACCCGCTAGGGTGTCGTGATCGGAAATAGCTAAGGCTTTCACACCAGCACGAGCAGCAGCCTCCACCAATTGCGATGGACTCAGGGATCCATCAGAGCAGGTGGTATGGCAGTGCAGCTCTAGCATCGGTTTATTTTATTTTTTCTTTTTGGTGGATCCCTTTTTGGCCGGTTTGCTCTCGGCAGTGGGAGCAGGGGTAGGTGCTTCTGCAAGGGGCGGAGGAGGTGCTTCTTCCACTTTCGGGGGCTCTGCTGGTTTGAGACCGGCCTGGGCAGCCACCTCAGCGGCAAAATCCACCTCTTCTTTTTCGATCCCTTCTCCTAGCACAAAGCGGACGAAGCGCCGCACCTGGATGTTTTCCCCCAGTTTGGCGATGTGCTGCTTCACCAATTCCTCTACGGTGATCGAGGAATCTTTAATGAAGGGTTGATCCAACAGTGACAACTCTTTCAGCCGCTTTTCGATACGACCCTGCACAATCTTTTCCCGCACATTTTCAGGCTTACTGGCCAGGTCGTCTTTGCCCATTTCGATGATTTTTTCTCGTTCCACCACTTCGGGGGGGATCTGGGCAACGCTGACGTATTCCACGTTTTGACAGGCAGCAATTTGCTTGGCGATATCCTGCACCAACTTCTTGAAATCTTCGCTACGCCCAACGAAATCGGTTTCGCAGTTCACCTCCACCAGCACGCCAATCCGGTTGCCAAAGTGGATATAGCTATCTACAGCCCCCTCTGCCGCGACGCGGCTGGCTTTTTTAGCAGCCCCTGCCAACCCCTTCTGCCGCAGCCAAGTGATGGCTTTTTCCATATCGCCATCCGATTCTACGAGGGCTTTTTTGCAGTCCATCATGCCTGCGCCCGTCTTCTCGCGCAGTTCTTTGACCAATTTGGCATCAATACTCATGAGGGTTCCTCGAGTCTCACATCGTACAAATAAGGGGTGACAAAAAAGTGTGGCCGGATCAGAGGATGGGCAGGCTCAGGGGTAAATTGTGAACCTATATGTCAAGGATACAAGTTTCTGGGTCGGGAGCAGGCAGGGAAATCCACAGCTGGGTAGGGGGGGATCCCTGCCTTTGACCTAGGGGTTACTCGCCTTCGTCAGCGTCTCCTTCTTCTTCGTCCTCCAGGTCCTCTAGACCTTCATCATCTAGATCCATGGCCCCCTCGTAGTCGAACTCATCCTCTTCGCTGCTGTCGAGCTGTCCGTGCCGCCCTTCGTAAATGGCATCTGCCAGCTTGCCTACGATCAGCTTGATGGCTCGAATCGCGTCGTCATTGGAAGGAATGAACACATCGCTCAGATCCGGATCACAGTTGGTATCCAACAGAGAGATGATCGGGATGTTGAGTTTGACACATTCTTGGATGGCGTTGGCTTCCCGCCGTTGATCCACGATGATCACGGCATCCGGGGGCTTGCGCATGGTTTTGATGCCGCCCAAGTATTTCTCCAGCTTGGCCAGTTCCCGCTTCAGCCGAGCGGATTCTTGTTTGGGCAAGCGATCCATTATGCCGCTGCTCTGCATTTCCTCGATTTCTTTGAGGCGGTCGATGCGGGTTTTGATGGTGATCCAGTTGGTCAGCATACCCCCCAACCAGCGCTGGTTGACAAAGTGGCTGCCACAGCGACGGGCTTCTTGGGCGATGATCCCGGCGGCTTGCCGTTTGGTACCGATGAACAGAAACCGCCGCCCTTTGTCGGCAGCATCCCGCACATACTCGTAGGCTTCGTTGAGGTAACGGGCCGTCTGCACCAAATCGATGATGTGGATGCCGTTCCGCTCTGTAAAGATGTAGGGCCGCATTTTCGGGTTCCAACGGCTGGCTTTGTGGCCAAAGTGAACCCCTGCCTCCAGCAATTGAGGCAAACTGACTACGCTCATGAATGTGTGATCTCCTGCGGGTTAGCCTCCGCCCGAACGGATCCCATAAGGACACCCGATGGTTCAGGCGTGTGATTTTTTAACAGCTTAACTAAGCTAGCATGTCTCTTACGGGATCCCGCAATCTGGGGTTAACGCCTGTTGGGATCTGGTGCTAGACTAGCGAAGCACTTCTAGAGTTTTTTCTCCTGTAGGTGCATCGGGGCGTAGCGCAGCTTGGTAGCGCACCACTTTGGGGTAGTGGGGGTCGAAGGTTCAAATCCTTTCGCTCCGATAGTAAAAAAATCCCCTAAAACCTGCTCAGTGAGCGGGTTTTTGCTTTTCTGGATCCCTACCCCAGAGAATGTAGTTGACTTGCTTGACTAGCACCGCCACCGTAGAAAGGTCAGGACGGGATAAGCAACACGCTCGAAGGTTGGATAAGTTGGCTGAGCAACCAGAGGAAGGGATCCATTCTCCAAGGCCATCGAGTGGTGTTTCGAAAGGTGCGGCTAGAAGACTTGGTGTTTACTGCAAGGCAAGGCTGACCAGCCTATGGAGAACAGCCCCAGCGGGGGAAAAACGTGTCTGTGGTGGTGGGGTTAAGCTTGGCCGGGGTGGTGCTTCGGCGGTGATTTTAGGTTCTGTTCGACCGGAGCCTCAGATTCGACGCAGCCGCTGAAGCAGCTCTTCCCCCAAACGCATAAAATTTTCAATAGCTTCCGGTTGTACCCGCTGGTTACTGCGCCAGAGAATCAAATAGGATCCGGATCCCGCGACAGCATAGTTGAGATGATCCTCCAGAAAACTCAAGACACCAGGGTGAAAACGCATCCGAATTTGATCTTCATCCTGTCCTCGTAAGAGGTAGCTCCGAGAAAACTTGGGGTGACTCTCGAAGTTGATGTCTTTCATGCCGAAGGCTTTGGCGATGCCATGGAAAAAAGCATTTTCGGGGTGCAGGCGAAAGCTGGGCAAGCGTAGGTCTTTTTGGTAGGCTGAAAAGACCGTCATCCGGTAGGTACCGCGATCTCTGGTGTGGCCAATGGTGTATTCGTAATCAAACAGCGTGATTTCGGTGTCATCGATCAACCGCTTACTCAGAAGATTGAAGGAACAGCGACTGTGGCCCCGCTGAAACAGCTCAAAACCGGATTGATCCAAACCGGATGGGATCCCCTCAACTGACCAGGCAGCAAACCGCATTCCCAAACGAGCAGCCACCTGCTCTAGGGCTTCCCGACGTTTCTTTTTCTGGTAAAAGTTGAGGACAATCAGCCCAACAACCCCAACAAACAGAGCGGCAAACAGGATCAAAATCAGCCAAAACGGATCCATCATCCTTCTCCTCCTGGACTCAGCCCTACCCCCAGAATACCCAGAAGCAGGCCTAAAAAAGGATCCCCTCACAGCCAAGAGAAGGGATCCAGATCCAGTGCGATAGCTGAGATAGTTGCGATTCTCCAGGCCTAATGCCGAAGATCAAGCATCCGATCACGCATCGTAATAGAGGGCGAACTCATAGGGATGAGGCCGCAGGTTGATCGGGTTGATCTCGTTGTCGATCTTGTACTCGATGTAGGTCTCGATCAGGTCTTCGGTAAAGACACCCCCTTCCAGCAAAAAGGCATGATCCTTTTGCAGGTTTTCCAAAGCATCCAACAGGGATCCGGGGGTGGAGGGAATCTTGGCCAGCTCTTCCGGCTCCAGATCGTAGATATCTTTGTCGAGGGGCTCGCCGGGGTGGATCTTGTTCTTGATCCCATCCAAACCGGCCATCAACATGGCGGAGAAGGCAATGTAAGGGTTGCAGGTGGCATCGGGACAGCGGAATTCCAGACGCTTGGCTTTTGGGCTGGTGCCGGTCACCGGAATGCGAATGGAAGCGGAGCGGTTGCCTTGGGAGTAAGCCAAGTTTACCGGAGCCTCAAACCCGGGTACCAGGCGCTTGTAGGAGTTGGTGGTCGGGTTGGTGAAGGCCAGGATGGCGGGGGCATGCTTGAGGAGGCCACCAATGTAATAGAGGGCGGTTTCGCTCAGGTTGGCATAGGTGCCCTCCCCATAGAAGAGGGGCTGGCCATCTTTCCAGAGGGACTGGTGGGTGTGCATGCCGGTGCCGTTGTCGTTGAACAGAGGCTTGGGCATGAAGGTGACGGTTTTGCCGTGCTTGCGGGCCACATTGCGAATCACATACTTATAAATCAGCATGTAGTCGGCAGCCGAGATCAGATCGGCGAAGCGGTAGCCCAGCTCCCCTTGTCCGCCGGTGGCCACCTCATGGTGATGCTTCTCGATCGGCACCCCTAATTTGGCCATGGTTAGCAACATCTCGGTGCGGATGTCTTGGTGCGAGTCGGTGGGAGGAACGGGGAAATAGCCCTCTTTGTAGCGGGGTTTGTAGGCCAGGTTGCCGCCCATTTCTTCGCGGCCAGAGTTCCAACGGCCTTCGATGGAATCGACAAAGTAGTAGCCAGAATTTTGGGTTTGGTCAAAGCGGACATCTTCAAAGATGAAAAATTCCGCTTCTGGGCCGAAGTAGGCGGTATCGGCAATACCAGTGGATTGCAAATAGGCCACGGCGCGGGTAGCCAAACTGCGGGGGCAACGGGAGTAAAGCTGCCCCGTGCGGGGCTCAACAATGCTACAGGTGAGGCTAAGGGTGGGAACTTCCAGGAAGGGATCGATCCAGGCGGTCTTGGGATCCGGCACCATGAACATGTCGGACTCGTTGATTGCTTTCCAGCCCCGGATACTGGATCCATCGAAGGCTAACCCCTCGCTGAAGGTTTCTTCTCCAATCATCGAGGTGTGAAAGGAGACGTGCTGCCAGGTGCCGAAGATATCCACAAACTTGAGATCCACCATCTGGACGTTGTTGTCCTGGATCATCTGAAGCACTTCTTGGGGCGTGGATGCCATTACTCTCTCCTTATTGGATTTGCGGTTAGGACTGGGGTGAACTACGGTGGGTTCGGGTGAGTTTATACGGGATCCCAGCGATCGATCCCCGCGTTTTGACCCAAGTACGGCCAGAAACGCTCACTCATCCTAAAAAGGCCGACACCGGCATTTTGTTGTTTCTGATACAAAATTTGCCAGAACTGCTCTTTGCTGACAACTTCGTGGCTTTTCTTTCAGGGAAGTCTATGCCCTTCTAGGGATTCCCGTCTGCATCGGCATCTCACATCGTGGGGGTGAGTCCTTTAGGTTTAGGATCGAGGTTTGTTTGGGATCCCTGACATGCTGCTTCTGGAAACTGAAATGGGATCCCTAGTGTTGCAGGTGGGGTTTGAACAGTTGGGGTTAGCAGAGATCGGCTGCTGGACTTTAGCCCAGAACTGCGCCTCCCAACGGGTGATGGAAAAGTTGGGGTTTGTCTTTCAGCGCCCCATCACCCATGCCGGGTTGCCCCATCTGTATTACCAACTTTCTGTGGCGGATTTTGCCCGCACCCGCAGCTAAAACCCTACAGCCTCAGCTCTCTAAGAATTCTCCAAGAGAAAAATGTGGGCGGGCATCGTCCAGGGATCCAATTTGATGTAGTTGCTGGATCCCTGCCACGAGTAGTGGCGACCATCCAACAGATCCGTCAGCTTAAAGGTTTGCCAATGCTCCAAGTCCAAAGCCGCCAGGTTTAGGTTGACCCAACCGGATTGAATGTGAAAGGGATCCAAATTGACGGCCACCAAAATGCGATTGGAACCATCAAAGGTGCGTTTGGAGTAGCAAATGAGGGCATCATTGTTGGTGGGGTGAAACACCAGGCTCCAGTCACTTTGTAGAGCTAGATTTTGCCGGCGAATGTGGTTAACTGTGGTGATTAAGGGCCGCAAGTTATCCGGCGCATCCAGATCCCAGTGACGGATTTGGTATTTCTCGGAATCCAGGTATTCTTCGCTGCCTTGGCGAACCGGACGCCCTTCACACAGCTCAAAAGCCGGGCCGTAAATACCGTAGTTGGATCCCAGTGTGGCGGCCAAAATAAAGCGCAACATAAAGGCCGGGCGACCCCCCGTTTGCAGAAACTCGTGCAGAATATCGGGGGTATTGGGCCAGGGATTGGGACGGTAATACTCCCGCATCGGAGTTTGGGTCAGTTCGGTGAAATACTCCGTCAGGCCCCACTTGTCGTTGCGCCAAGTGAAGTAAGTATAAGACTGGGTAAAGCCTAACTTGGCCAAAGATTTCATCAATTTTGGACGGGTAAAAGCCTCTGCTAAAAAGATTGCCTCGGGGTGTTTGGCTTTGATCTCACCAATGCACCATTCCCAGAAGCCAAAAGCCTTGGTATGAGGATTATCCACCCGAAAGATGGTCACCCCCTGGTCGATCCAGTATTGGATCACACTTTTCAACTCTTCCCAGAGGGTCTGCCAATTTTCGGTTTCAAAGTTAATGGGATAGATATCCTGATACTTTTTGGGCGGATTCTCCGCATACTGAATGGTGCCATCGGGGCGCTTTTTGAACCACTCGGGATGCTCTTTGACATAGGGGTGATCCGGAGAGCATTGAAAGGCAATATCCAGGGCAATATCGATGTTGAAGGTTTTGGCTTGGGCCACCAACTCATGAAAGTCTGACAGGGATCCCAGTTGGGGGTGAATGGCTTTGTGTCCCCCTTCCGGCCCGCCAATCGCCCAGGGGGATCCCGTATCGCCCGGTTCTGGAGTCATGGAGTTGTTTTTGCCCTTGCGGAAGGCCAACCCAATCGGGTGGATTGGCGGCAGATAGAGAATATCGAAGCCCATCTCCGCGATCAGGGGCAGGCGGGCGATCACATCTCGGAAGGTGCCGTGGGTGTGTTCGTCGGGGCCGCAGGAGCGGGGAAACAGCTCATACCAGGCGCTAAATTGGGCTTTCACCGGATCCACCCAGATCCGCCGTTCCGGATAGGTACTGGTAAAAGGGCGCTCACCGTACACCTGCATCAGATCTCCCAAGTTGTCGGATAGGGCCGTTTCGATGGCGGGATCCCTGTGGGCCGGATCCGGGGCTGCTCCCCCTTGGCGGAGGCTTTGGGCATAGTTGCGCAGCTTGTCCTGGATATCGCCGCTGTGCAGTTGGGCGGCCCTCTCGATCAACTCCGCCCCGATCAGCAGCTCCACCGAGACATCCTGTCCGGCCTCAACCCGCTTGTGCAGATCCTGCTGCCAAGTTTTGAAGTGATCCACCCAGGCCCGAATCGTATAGTAGGCCTGCCCCAGTTGGTTCAGTTGAAATTGCCCCCGCCAGCGATCGTTGCCGACCGGTTCCATAAACAGCTCTTGCCAGATCTCTGAGCCCGCCTCCCGAAAACAAAGTACCGCCGACAGTTGGTCGTGGCCATCCCCGAAAATATCCGCTTCCACCACCACGTATTCGCCGACGGTGCGTTTAATGGCATAGCGTCCGCCGTCTATTTCCGGTGCAACCGACTCGATGATGGCGCGTTGCCGCCCTTCCGCTGGCCACATGGTCGCGTAAGCGTTGCTGAGCAACATGGATCCCTCTACTGTCAAGTACATGTTCACGGACTGTCTGCCCTAGGGTTGCAGCCTCCTCCGTCGCCCCCATGATATCCAGGCGAAACCCCTCAGCCCCTTGGCCTAGGGATCGTGGCCGGTCGAGATGGGCTACTTTGTTACAGTTTTGGGCGAAAAGAATTAGGGACTAAACGAGGGTTGAAACGGGCTTTAGCCCGCAGTCACCGAAACATCTTCTATGCGCAAAGCCGGAAAAGCAGTGCTGCCATTAAAAATGGTCACTTCTTGTGAAATTGCCGAGATATTCCGCAAACAGTCATAGAGGTTGCCGGCGATCGTGGTTTCCAAAATCGGACGTTTTTCCCCGCCTTTCACCAAAAACCCCCCTTTCACCACCCCAGAAAAATCGCCGGTGATCGGGTTGCTGCTGCCGGAGAGGCGCGTGACGATGATGCCCCGCTCCACAGCATACAGCTCAGATAAGGGGGTTTTGCCCGCAGCCACACTCAAACAGGCCGGCCCTACCCCTGGTAAGCTCCCTGCCCCTCCCGTGGCATGACCATTGGAGGGGATCCCAGCGGCGCGAGATTCGTAGCTGTTGTAGAGGAAGTTACAGAGGATGCCCTCATTCACCAGGGGGGTAATTTGGCGCGGGATACCTTCCCGGTCAAACGGCTCGATCCGGTAACCGGGTAGCCCCAAGCCCTCCGAGACCACTGTCAGCAACGGGCTGGCGATCAGGGATCCCATTTTTTGGGCCAGGGGGCTTTTGCCTTTGCGCACCGCATCTGCCCCCAACACTGCGATCAAATCCCCCAGCAGCTCATCCACCGAATCGGGCGGGAGCAAAATGGTGCCGCGAAAACTCTCCCCCTGAGTGGCCCCCAGCGCCCCGATACACTTGTTGACAAACCGATCGAAGGCCCGCTCCAGAGCCGGGATCAGATCCGCCCGTGTCTGCACGCTGTCGCCATCGTAGGCAAAGCTTCCCACCTCCTCCCCATCAATGGCCATACCAAACAGGGATCCCCCCCCTTCGACGCTGTGGTAGTTGGCGCGGATCCCGGTGGAGGAGGCAATGGCCAGAGTATCTTCTTCAACGCTGATAGAGCCACTGTCGATGTTGATGCGGCTATCTTGGGCGCGGACTCGCTCTAGGAGTTCGGATCCCAGTTGAGTAAGGGTGGCAGCATCCAGATCCAGCAAACCGGCATCAAGCGGAAAAGGAACCGATGGCAGAGGCTGGGGATCCGGCAACCCATTCAGGGGATCCGCCGGGGAGGCTTTGGCCAGAGCCACCGCTTCTGCGGCGATATCCGCCAATTCCTCCGGGCGATTGGAGGTGGCAAAGCCCAGCCTACCTCCGCAAAAAACCCGCACACCGAATAGGGTTTCGCTGCTGGTACGGGCTAGGTTCAGGTCATTTTTCTCGAAGGTGACTTCTGTTTCCCGGCCTGAGTTGGCAAACACTTCCGCTTGGTCGGCCCCAGCAGCCAAGGCCTTTTGTACACCCTGCTCACAGAGATCCAGCAGGTTTTCGGGGGAGACGAGAGCACTGGCCATAGGAGCACCGCATCCAGAAGAGCATCTCCTATTATCGGCTATGCCTTCGCTGAAGCCGGGATCCTCACAGTTGGACATGTATGAGCTATGCCACTATTCTCTTAGCTTTAAAAAAGCGCTTACAGCCTTTTCTGACTTCATGAACGACACAAGGTCAAGAAGAAATTCTTGTCGGACAAAGGGTGGGCCTGTATCGGCTGTAGGATGTATCGCTGGAAAAGGCTGTACCTAGATTCAGTCCCCCAACACCAACTGAGTACGCACCGTTCCAGCTCGCTCCGCTCGGGCAACAATTTCTAGGCAACTGCCCTCAGGCGCTTGGATCACCCATTCCACCTTGCGGCGATAGTCAATGCCCGTACTAGCAGACATAATCTCCCCGTAGGCTTTGTTGGAGCGGCCCTCCAGATGCCCGATCTCCTGTTGCTGGGATCCCATCACTAATCTGGATCCCTCGGGCAACTCAAGACTGACTTGAATCGGGCGAACGGCTTTGCGTTCCAGCGCTTTTTGGCTGGTATAGGTGGGCAAGAATCCTTGATTTTCGCATTGCACCACCACCCGAAATAAAGACTGGGATGCGTCGGCAGTTTTTCCGAGGGGGTGAACTTCGCTGCGAGCTAGTGCTAACCGCGGCGACATGAGCGCATGGGCAATGGCAAAACGACAGTGCTTATCACATAGCTCCGGCAACAATTCTGGGGGCACATTTTGCCAAACCGCTTTGTAATCCCAACCGCCAATTTCCACCAAGCCCAACTGTGGGTGTTCAAACGGCTGCCAATCGATGAAGCCTCGTCCCCCCAAAACCTGATCATTCCACTTCAACATCTTCAAATCATCTGCTTCCGGGTGCCAGCGAAACCACTGGATGAAATCTTTCTTCTCCACCCCCGCTTCGGTGGGCAGATCCCACAGTTCTGTGGTGAAGCCATACCAACCAAAGGCATCGTAGGCATAGCTATTGAAGTTACCGTGGCTAACTTTTTTCGGATGATAGCGGAAGTGATGGTAACCGGAAATGGTGGGGTAGCCGGTGATCTCGGTGGCTTTTTCGCCAATCAGCTTGTGAATATCCAGATCTTCGGGCGGGTAATGCTCATCTGGATGGGTGGCGTAGGCGCGAATGTGAACGGCAGAAGAAGTGTGATAGGTAACAAAGCCGTTGATATTGCGGTGGGTACGTAGAAATTCCCCGATGGCCCGGGTTTCCGGCTCGGAATAGGGAAAGTCCCCCGCTCCCACCTGCTCATTTTCCGGGGCCCATTCGTGCGGGTAATTGCGGTTGAAATCCAACCCTTCAAGGGTCGGAGCCATCGGTAGATCGTAGCCATCAAACTCCCGAATCAGCCCTTCGGTCATCAAATGGTAGTAGGTGCCGCCGAATTCCTCCGGATCCCGCCGTACCAAAATCCTGGGATCCAACGACGAAACCTTCCAGGCCCCGCAGGGATCCACTTTGCGCATTTGCAAAATCTTGCCATCCCCATTCACATCCTCCGGGTAAAGACCGGGTTGCGGATCCGGCTGTGGATAGGCACGGGTGCCCGAACGCAACCGATAGGGGGTAGTTAGATATTTTTCCGAGCCATCGACGGCGATACGAGGCAGCACATAGATGGTATAGCCATCCAAGAGGCGGGTTGCCCGTTCATCTTGACCGTAGTGGGTGAGTAGATAGTAGATGTCGTAAAGGGCAACCGCGGATCCCGTCACTTCTCCGGCATGAGTGTTGGCATCGAGCCAATAGGCGGGTTTTTCCAGGGCTGATCCCGTATTCTGTTGGGTCAGGGTAGCCAAAACGATATCCCGCCCCTCGTAGCTCCGCCCGATCACCTCCCATTGCATCAAATCGGGATAGGCTGCCACCATTTGCTGAAGAAAGTCAAGGATCTCAGCATGGGTGAAAAAATGGCTGAAGTCAAAAGGGGCAACAGACATGCGAGGGATCCCGTATCCACAAGGGACATTCTGCACCACTTTACAGCCTTTTCCAGCGTTATCTGATACAGCAGATTAGGTCAATCCCTTGCTCCATAGGGTTTTTTGCCTAGCTCAAGGGCCTGTGTAAAGTCGGAAAAGGCTGTATCGCCAGACTCCCAACCAACTGAGTAGGCAGAAGCACATTCCAGAGTTCTGTCCCCCCTTGAAGTAGATGTTGATGCGAAGTCCTCAAGGGGTCGGGCTGGGGAACCCATTGGGAGAAGGGCTGGGGAAGGGACTGGGGCTGGGGGATCCTGTCGGAGAGGGGCTGGGACTGGGCGTTGGCAGAGGCGTGGCCACAATGCGGATCACCCGTTCTCCGGCAGAATGAGGAAACTGAGTCGGGTTCACCAACAGCAGGGATCCAAACCCAGAAATTTGGTTATCTTCCTGGCGGGTACCCCCCGGATCAATGCGGATGCGATCCCCAATTTGGAAACCGACAATGCTGGAAGTGGGCAGACGATTGACTCCAGCGGGGATGGACTGATTAATAAACGTTTCGCCAGGGGAAGAAGGAGGAACCGTGACGGAGCGGCTGCTACTACCACACCCCACCGTAATCGCAGGTAGCAACATCAGAAGTGCTCCCAGCACAAAGCTCACTGTCCAGGTCAACCAAGACCGACGATGTTGACGATTCATAACCACCCCACCAAAACAACACACGCGAAATCAAATACAAAAAGCACCTCGAGGAGAGGAGCCCAAGGCCCTACCTACCTATTTTGTTCAGACTAACTGCCATCTCCTTCCTGGACAATGCCCAGAAGCCTGCCGAGGGTTGAGTGAGATGGTACTCGTTTTCTCGGGTGCAGGCTGTTAAGGTTGCGGGGATCCCTAATTTTCCCCCTCAGTTAGAGGATTTGCACAGAGGATCCCCAACCAAAGACAATCTGATGGGATCCCTGAGTATGGATGGGATGAAGGGGGGGTCAACTAGACCCCATAATCTCCTGAGCAGCCCGGAGTCCGGACAGGTAAGCCCCGTGAGCCGTACCAAAGGCGTGACGTTCTGTTGCCTCTCCAGCAAAAAAGACCTTTCCACTGAGATTTTCGGCTAAGTGCTCCCGCATTTGGGGTGTGCTACCCACAGCATTAAATGAATAAGAGCCGCGAGCAAAAGGATCCGCAAGCCAACGGGTAATTTGATATCCCACAGGATCCATGACATCCTCCCCGAAAAGGCGAGTCAAGCTTTGTAGGGCGCTATCTACAATCTCTCTATCGGTTTGAGATTCCAGGGCGCGACCATAAGCGGCAGCATTAAACCCCAGCAGGATCGGCAACCCCAAAGATGGCACCAAACTGACCCAACTTGTCCAGGCTCCCCGTTGTGGCGACACTTGTTCTATCCAATCCACGCTTTCAGGCCAAAACACCTTTGGAAACCGCAGGTAACATTTGTTCAACACCCCCATCCCCAATCCTTGAATGGCTCTCCGCTTAGATTCGGGTAATTCAGGTTCAAAGGTTACTGAATGGGCCTTAAGCACACCTAGGGGCAAAGTCACAATCAACTTGTCGGCTTGGTAGCTGGTTTGAGGGGTACTTACCACCACCTCGGAGCCAGCCCAACGAATGGCTTTAGCCTCCTCCCCCAACCGGATGGTCAAGCCTGCCGCTAAGTGCTCCACAATCGTTCGATATCCCTGCACAAACAGGGCATCATTCCCATCGTAAGCTTCGGCATCGTCATACCAATGGGTGGAAAGCTCCTCGGCGCTACCTGCATATTGGTGTTCAATCGTACTGGTGAGGACGAAGTTTAACCACTGTTGCTCTTGGGAAGATAGGGCTGAGCCATTGAGGGCGGCTAGCACCGTCGCATGGACGGACTGATCGGGATCCCGACTTTGACCTCGACGCAGCGCATTCTCCACTTGCTCGATCCAATCTTCAAGCTCGGATTCTTCCGCTTCATCCAATGCATTGCCCGCTGGGCCATAGACCCAAGCATTTTCATAATCGGTGGTCACCAAGTCTGCCGAGATAGACTGCGCCAGGGTTGTCAAGGGATTGCCGTCCATGCCATGAATCCAGGACGCACCCATATCCACCGGAGCATCTGCCCAGGTTTGACTGGTCCAAGTGCGGCCACCGAGACGATCCCTCGCTTCTAGCACCTGTACGCCGTATCCCGCTTGGGTCAGGCTTTTCGCGGCAGCTAACCCAGCTAGCCCAGCTCCAATGATCAAAACCGTCGGCTTTTGGGTGGCATGACTGTTCCGAGTGCCCAGGTTGGATCCCAGGCTCAAAAGGGATCCCGCCAGCACCATCTGACTGAGCTTAAGAAGCTTACGACGCTTGATCGTCTTCCCCACAACCCAAGAGGGCATTGTCATGCAGCAGCCCTAATCCATCAGCTCATTCTAGTCATTCTAGTCAGAAGACTCAAAAGAATTGGAGTGCAACAGGGATACCCCACCCCACGGCTGCCTTCAATCTGTTGAGATCAACTGCTTGACCTAATCGCTGCAGGGACAAACCCTCTAGGATAGATATAGTGAATACCGCTGACCCGACGTGAAGGAGGATCTTCAGCATGAACCCAAACGAAACTCCGGATCCCAACATCTCCAGCGAGGATAAAGAGACTTTCCCAGCCCCAATCGAGTACGACGTGGAGGAGTTTAAGATCAGCGGAGATGATTTGCTAGCCAAAATTCGAGAGCTAATCGAAGAAGCCAACGTTCGCCGCATTCTCATCAAAAATGCCGAAGGGCACACCCTGATCGAAATTCCCCTAGGGGTTGGTGTGGCGGCGGGTGTTTTGGGGGCAACTTTGTTCCCTGTTTTGGCGGCTGTCGGGGCGATCGGGGCTCTGGTTGCCAAATTAACAATTGTGGTGGAGCGCACCATTCGAGATGAGGATCCCTAGAGGGGCTGGGGAGGCAAAAGCTTGTCTGTCTGGCCAAGGGATCCGGTTAAAACGGGCCGAATCCATTCCGAACCCAAGAAAGGATTGAGCGATTGCGGCGCTTCTGGGCAGCCCTAACTTTTTACACCACCTTGCCCTTGGGAAGGTCGGAAAACTTGGAGTTCACGGGCATTGCCGCCTGGTTACCAGCGGTGGGCTTGGTCATTGGCGGGATCCTCTGCCTGATCGGGATCCCGTTGCGGGTCTTTCCGGATCCGGTACGGGCGGCTTTGCTGTTGGCGGTATGGGTACTGCTGACAGGCGGGCTGCATTTGGATGGGGTGGCAGATACTGCCGATGGCCTTGCGATCAATATCCATCAAGAAACTCTCCCAAGCGAGGCAGAACCCGGAGTACAAGGATCCCGTCGTCGCTTAGAGGTGATGCAGGATAGCCACACGGGGGCCTACGGGGTGATGGCCCTGATTCTGCTCCTACTGCTGAAATTTGCTGCCCTCACCCATTTGCGAGTTGGGCCATGGTTGCTGTTGGTACCTGCTTGGGGCCGTTGGGGTCAGTTGCTAGCCGTTGCCCTCTACCCTTATCTACGCCAACAGGGATCCGGGCGCTTCTTAAAAGAGTCCACCCCTTTTCCCGCTGCTCTCTGGCCGGGTACAGCCCTGCTGCTAGGTTTGACGGCTGGATTGGCTTGGGCGGGGATCCTGAACGGGCAACTTGTATGGCTCTGGACGATGGGGGCCGCTACCGGGGCCGTTGGAGTTGGGTACTGGATCAACCGTCAGTTAGGGGGACACACGGGCGATACCTACGGAGCCACCTTGGAATGGTCGGAAGCGATAGCATTGCTGTGGGGATCCCTCTTCTGGTCTGGGTCATGACTGCCTTGCCAATGACTGCTCTGCAAACCTCCTTTCAGATTACGCTGGCTCCACTGTCTATCGAGCAAGTGCACGAAAAAGCAGCTCATCCTGGCAATGGTGCTGTGGTGGTCATGAGTGGGACGGTGCGGGACACCACCGACGGTCGCCCTGTGGATCACCTGGAGTATCAAGCCTATGAGCCGATGGCCCTTAAGGTTTTTGCCGATATTGCCCAACACATTCAGTCCCGCTGGCCGGAAAGTAACAGTGTGGTCATTCATCATCGGGTGGGCAAGCTGCACATTGGCGAGATCAGTGTGTTGGTGGCAGTGGGAATGCCCCATCGAGCCGAAGCCTTCGCCGCCTGTCAATTGGCTATCGATACCCTCAAGCATAAGGCCCCAATTTGGAAAAAAGAGCATTGGCGGGATGGATCGAGCGGATGGGTGAGCATTGGCGCTTGTGATGTTGAGCACTAGAGGTTAGGGATCCCCAATGGCCCGACTGATTCAGAGACTGATTCAGAAGCTCAGGAATGCTCCAAAAGCTGCCGTTGCCGTTCCCCCAACCTTTCGGAAGGGAACCTGACAGAGCCAGTTTCAATGCGGATCTGGGGTAAACATTCGGGGTAATGGGTTTGCACGAACTTCAGCATCTGTTCTCGCACATCACAGCGGAGATCCCAGGCCTTGGGCGAATCAACCGCACTGAGCAAGACTCGCAACTCTACGGTTCGCTCCTTCAGTTCCGTCACCTGGAGGCAATAGACTCGCCCATCCCAGAGTGGATGACGCCGCACGATTTCTTCAAACTTTTCCCGCAACACCTCGACCGGGATGGTGTAATCGACGTCCATAAAAATGGTGCCGATGATTGAAGCGGAGGTACGTGTCCAGTTTTGAAAAGGTCGTTCGATAAAATAGCTAATCGGCAGTACCAAGCGCCGCCAATCCCAAATTTTGACCACCACATAGGTGAGGGTAATTTCTTCAATCCAACCCCATTCGTTTTCTACAATCACCACATCATCCAGTCGAATGGGTTGGGTAAAGGCAATTTGGATCCCGGCAAACAGATTCCCCAGGGCCTTCTGCATAGCAAAACCGATGATAATCCCGGCTACACCGGCTGAAGCGATGATCGCCTGTCCGAACTGCCGAACGGCGGGAAAAAACAACAGCACAGCGGCGATGGTGAATAACCCCAGCAAAAATAGACCGATGCGCTGAATCACATGCACCTGGGTGTAGATGGTGCGTGCCCTCAGGTTGTCGGCGGCGGAAATGTCGAACTTGCGCAGGATAATGTCGTCCAAGTTGAGGAAAAACTGGGCGGCCACCCAACCCAGGCTGAGAATGCTCATCACCCAGGACAAAGCTGTGATGTTCTCTTGAAAGGCGGCAGGGACGGGCACCAACTGAAAAAACACCAACACCGCCAACAACGGGGTGATCACCTCTAGGGAACGGGCAGCCGTCGGGATCCAAATGGCGTGCAAAAAGGAGGCTGGTTTGGCCTTGCGAGCCGCGGCTTTGGCCCGATTGCGCACCTGCTCTAGTACCAGCAACATGAACCATACCCCGCCTGCCACCGAAGACCCGACGATCAGGTAGTGCAGCATCCTAAACATTTGCCGCCCTGAGATGCGGTCGTAGCCCTCTAGGTAGCTGAGTAGAGGAGCCATGGCTAGAAAGCCCCCATAAACCCAAATTTGGAAGCTGAGGGGGCGAATCAGACTGATTAACAGGGTGCGGGTGAGAAAGTGGCGGATCCGTCGTCGCCGTTGCGGATGCAGTTCATGTCGAATGCGGCGGCGTACCCCTACCACCAAGCTGCCGATCAGCGCTATTAACACCCCTGTGGCCACCAAGCTCTGCAGTTCCAACGGGATCCCGCTCGGATCGATCCCCATCAGCTGGAGTAGCCCCCGCAGCCCCTGCAAACTGAAGCGGGTGGTGAAATCGGCCACTTGGTTGAGAAATTCCCCTGTGAAGCGGGCGGGCAAAGATTCGGTGGCCTCCTCAGGGGTCAGGATCCCATCCAACAGGGTTTCGCCAGTCTCTTGAACCAGCAGCATCCCTAACGGCCCACGGAGAAGCAACTCCAGCATCAGCAATAGAACCTGTCAAAATCGACCCTACCCTAGCAAGGGATCCGGTTCTCTCCAAAGGGAGGATGCTCTACCCCGGCAGGGCGGGACCAGTTTCAGCCAAAAAGCTCAAAGCCACTGACAAAAACGCCGACGGCGCTTCGATATGGGGGAAAGCGGCTCCTGGCAGTCGATAGATCGGCACTTCAGGTCGCAGGGCCCGATACTGATCTGCTTGTTCTGGGGTTGTGAGACGGTTGCGCTCCCCCCACACTAGGGCCATGGATTTGGACACCACCTGAAAATCTTCTCGAATGGGCAGATTCAGCTTACCCGTCAAAAAGGAACGGGGGGCGAAGTTGGCACCTGCCTGGTGAGCGGCTTGGTAGTAGTAATCCACCACCGCCGCATCCAGAGCATAGTCCGGCGAGAACAGACTTTGTTCTGTGAATAGGCGTACACTCCAGGGAGCGGTGATGCCGTTGTAAAGAGCTAAACCCAGTACCGGCAGGCTCAACAATCCGTAGGCAACTTGAGCCAAAGGGATCCCGACACTGTCTGGCACCAAGCTGTTGTCGCCTAGAGGAGCGATCAGCAGCAACTTGCGCCAGTGCTGAGGGCGCAGCCGGGCCGAGCGCAGGACAAACCCTGCTGAGAGAGAGTTGGCGATGGCGTGGGTGGGTCGCCCGATCACCTGCTCAACAAAATCCTGGATTATCTGGACGTAGAGGTCGCCGGTATATTCCAAATCCGGGCGCTCGGAGTTGCCCCAACCTAGTAAATCTGGGGCATAAACCTGGTGGTGCTGACCCAGCTCTGCCATAATGGCATGAAATTCATAGCTGGAGGATCCGGCCCCGATCCCATGCAATAACAACAGTGGCTGGCCGGATCCCGTGACTTTGTAAAATAGGCGATGACCGCGCCAAAAGTAAACCTTTTCCTCTCCTGGCAACAGACTTTGCAGAGGCTGGGTCTGAGCTGAGATCCAGGCATTGAGGATGGCCAAGATACTGACACCGGCAGCAGTGACCCAGAAGCCAGTTTTGAGAACTTGACTCAGCTCCTTCATACTTCCTTCATACTCAGTGGCCCCAGAACAAAGAGGGGAGATTCATTTTTTCTTGAGGCGGTAGGTGATGCGCCCCTTGTTTAGATCGTAGGGGCTCAGCTCCACCTTGACCCGATCGCCGGGCAGGATCTTGATGTAGTTGCGGCGAATTTTGCCAGAGATGTGGGCGAGTACGTTAAAGCCGTTGTCCAGATCCACCCGGAACATGGCGTTGGGCAGAGATTCCGTCACCACCCCTTCCATTTCAATGGCATCTTCTTTAGACAATGAGCCCTCCTAAAAACGACACAACAGTGGCCCTCAGCCACAGCGACACATTCTGAGCGATACACTCTGCCAGAATGCTTGACCTCTCCATCCTAACTTTTACGGGGGATCCCTCAGGATTGGAAGGGAGTGCGATCCGTCAGGATTTCCGCCCCAGATTCGGTGATTAAAACGGTGTGCTCAAACTGGGCCGACCAAGCGCCATCTACTGTCACCACCGTCCACTGATCCCCCAAGACTCGGGTTGCCTCTCCCCCGGCATTCACCATCGGTTCAATGGCAACGGTCATACCGGAGCGCAGCTTGGGGTTGGGCAAATCGCGGGTGCGGTAGTTGGGAAATTGCGGCTCTTCATGCAGGTTGCGCCCCACCCCATGGCCGACATATTGCTTGACCACCGAGTAGCCCCGCCCCTCGATGTAGTCCTCGATAGCCGCCGAGACATCCTGGAGTAAAATGCCGTGACGTACATGGTCGATGCCTGTTTGCAAGGCTTGGGCGGCGGTATCAATCAAATCCCGGGAAGCCTCACTCAAAGGCTCTAGCCCAATGGTCAGGCAGGAGTCAGCATGCCACCCCTCGACAATGGCGCCAAAATCAACCTTCACCACATCTCCCCCCTGGATCAGCTTGCGTCGGCTCGGGATCCCGTGTACCACTTCATGATTGACACTGACGCACACACAGGCAGGAAAGCCGTAGTAGCCCTTAAAGCTGGGCAAAGCATTCAGTTGGGCCACCCGTTTTTCGGCGTAGGCATCGATATCAGCCGTTGTCCAGCCAGGTTGCAAGCGCTCCGAGATCTCCTGCAGCACTTGAGCCACCACTCGACCGGCCCGCCGCATTTTTTCCACTTCCCGCCGAGATTTGATCTCGATCAGTTGCATACCCCGCCGCTGGGATCCCATTTGGGAGGGGTTTCCGGTTCCTGTCTTAATCATGCTGTCCTCCCGGATCCTGGCTTGCTCGCCTCTGACAAGCCCCGCACTAGCGCCTGAAGATGTTCCTGCACCGATTCCATGGACTGATCGCCGTTCACCCGTTGCAAACGTCCCTTAGCCTCGTAAAAAGCGATCAGAGGGGCGGTTTGTTGCCGATACACCTCTAGGCGCTTCAGGATCACCGCTTCATCTGCATCGTCGCTGCGCCCCTGTTCCTGTCCACGCGCCAGCAGCCGCGCCACCAACACCTGATCCGGCACATCCAGGTTGAGGACGTGATCGTAGTCTTGCCCAAGTTCCTTCAGAAGAGCCTCCAGGGCTTCTGCTTGAGGCAAGGTGCGGGGAAATCCGTCCAAGATCCAACCCTGCTCTGGAGACTGCTGCAACTGCCCTTTCACCATCCCCACCAGCACCGCATCCGGCACCAGTTCTCCCGCATCCATATACACTTTGGCCTGGGATCCCAGGGGAGTTTGGGCTTTCACTTCCGCCCGCAACAGATCCCCCGTGGAGATTTTGGGCATATGGTAAGCAGCCGCTAACCGCTCAGCCTGCGTCCCCTTACCCGCTCCCGGCGGCCCCAAAAAAATTAACCGTGGCACTATTGCTTCACCATCCCTTCGTAGCGTTGCGAGATCACATAGGTTTGGATCTGCTTGGAGGTTTCAATCGCCACCCCCACCAAAATCAGCAGCGAAGTGGCTCCCAACCCTTGAAAGGTGGTAATCCCAGTCGCCCGTTCTACTGCGGTTGGAATGATGGCCACGGCACACAAGAACAGCGCCCCCAACAGGGTGAGTCGATTCAGGATCCCTTCGATGTACTCTGCTGTGGCTTTGCCAGGTCGCACCCCCGGAATGCTGGATCCCATCTTTTTCAGGTTTTGAGAGAGATCCACCGGGTTGATGATCAAAGAGGCGTAGAAATAGCTGAAGAAGAGGATGAGAACAAAGTAGACGGGAATATAAAACCAAGAGGTGGGGGCCAAAAGATTCGCCACCTGCACCAAGGTCAGGTTCTGGGTGTATTGGGCCAGAGCCAAGGGCAGAGACATCACTGAGTAGGCGAAGATGATCGGCATCACGCCCCCTTGATTCAGGCGCAACGGCAGGTAGCTTTTCTGTTCACGGAATAGTTTGTTCCCCACTTGACGTTTGGCGTAGACAATCGGGATCTTGCGGCTGCCCTCCTGGACAAAGACAATGCCGACGATGGTGACAAGAAAAATGACCGTCAGCAAAAGGATGCCCCCAATGCTGCTGCTATCGGCACGGGCCAGGCTAATGGTTTGCCCTAGGGCACGGGGCAAGCTGGCGACGATGTTCACAAAAATCAACAGCGAAGGGCCACTTCCTACCCCTCTTTCGGTAATCAGTTCCCCCAGCCAAACCACGAACATAGATCCCGCTGCCAGGGCCAAGGTGGTGGAGGCGATGAACGCCAATTCGTTGGTGGTGCTAGCAAACTCCCTCACCCAGAAGGAGATACCGATGCCCTGAATGATGGCCCAGCCCAAGGTAACGTAACGGGTGTACTGAGAAATTTGTCGTCGTCCCTGCTCCCCTTCATTTTTCTGCAGGTTCTCCAGAGCCGGAATGGCTGAGGTGAGTAACTGCATGATGATCGAGGCGTTGATAAAGGGCAGGATCCCCAAGGCAAAGATGCCCAGTGCGGAAATCCCCCCACCCGAGAACACGTCCAGCAGCCCAAATACAGGACTGTTGGCGGCTTCTGCCGCAAATCGGGCTCGGTCAATACTGGGGATCGGAATATAAATACCGAGTCGTACCAGCAGTAACAAACCCAGTGTCAGAAATAGACGACCACGCAGCCCAGATGCTTGAGCCATCTGCATAAAAGTCTCTTGGGCAGAGGGGGTAGAGCCTCGTGTATCAACCATAGGAAGGAGAACCTCGCGGGAGCAAAAAAGCAAGGTGAGCTATTTACCACTCTACGCCTCGGGTGGGGCAGTCGGCAAAAACCAGCCGTTTGGGATGAACGTCATCGGGCATTGAGGATCTGTACTTGACCTCCCGCCGCCTCGATCTTGGCTTGGGCGGAGGGGGTGATGGCTGCGGCACTAACCGTCAGAGGGACGCTCACCTCTCCGTGACCGAGAATTTTCAGGGGGCCATCGTTGGTAGTGACGATCCCCAGCTCGATCAAGCTTTCAAGGGTGACTTGGCTACCAGAGGGCAGCTCTGCCAGAGAGCGCAAGTTAATCAGAGTATAAGCCGGGCGCGGCGCGTAGCGAGAGAAATGCTTGAGTTTGGGCACACGCCGATAGAGGGGGGTTTGGCCGCCTTCAAAACCGGGTCGCGTACTGCCCCCCTTGCGAGCCTTTTGTCCACGCATGCCTTTGCCACAGGAGGCGCCCTGCCCGGCGGAGATGCCACGACCCAACCGCCGCCGCCGCCGCGTGGATCCCGCTTGGGGTTGAATGTCTTCCAGTCGCATGGTCACCTCTGCTTCACTGATACACTTTATTGGTTCTTCACTGACTTTCACTTGCTAAACAGACGGCGCACATCGATGTCTCGATCTTGGGCCACCTGCTCAAAGGTTCGCATCCGCCGCAAAGCATCGACGGTGGCACGGGCATTGTTGAGGGGGTTACTGGATCCCAGTTGCTTGGCCAAGCTGTTGCGCACTCCCGCCAGTTCCAGAACGGTGCGTACCGCTCCCCCCGCGATCACGCCAGTACCGGGGGCAGCAGGCATGACCAGTACAGTAGCACCGCCCCCACCCCCGCGCATGGGATGTGGGACAGACAGGCCGTTGGTGAGGGGCACATCGATCAGGTGTTTCTTGCCATCCACAACTCCTTTACGCACCGCCCCGATCACGTCATTGGCTTTGCCCACGCCAACTCCGACTTGGCCGCGCTCATTGCCGACCACCACCACAGCCCGGAAGCTCAGCTTTTTGCCGCCTTTGACCACTTTGGTGACTCGGCGGATCTGGATGACCCGCTCTTGCCACTCGCTTGGTTGCTCTTCGCGGCTTTTCTTGTTTCTACGACGCTCTCTCTGCTCAGCCATGTGCGATTATCCTCAGTGACGCTTGGGATCCCTTGGGTTGTGTATCTGCAATCTGTACCCTGCTCTGTCAACGGAATCTGGATTGCTCCGATCCCTATTGCTGAAGTGTTGAAGCTGCCTTTAAAACTGTAACCCTGCCTCTCGAGCGGCTTCGGCCAAGGCTTGAATGCGCCCGTGATAGAGCTTGCCCCCCCGGTCGAAGACCACCTGGGAAATGCCCGCCTGCAAGGCCCGTTTGGCGACCGATCGGCCGATTAGGGTGGCAGCCTCTTGCGTGGCGGCCCCGATTTCCCCCAACTCCTCCCGCAGCTCGGTGTCGAGGGTGGAAGCAGAGGCCAAGGTATGCTGGGCTACATCGTCGATCACCTGGGCATAGATGTGCTGATGGGAACGAAACACAGCCAAGCGGGGTCGCTCGGGGGTGCCAAAGACTTTGCGGCGAATGCGCCGATGGCGATGTTGGGTGGTGGTTTTGCGGTTGGTTTTCATGGCTATTTCTTCGCTTTTCCAGATTTACCTGCCTTGCGGCGAACTTGCTCCCCTTGATAGCGGATCCCTTTGCCCTTGTAGGGCTCCGGTGGGCGGGTGGCCCGAATGCGTGCGGCGGTATTCCCCACTAGCTCTTTATCAATGCCGGAAACCACAATGGTGGTATTGCCCTCAACGGCGATTTGGATCCCTGGGGGAAAAGGGATCTCCACCGGGTTGCTGTAACCGACGTTCAAAATTAACTGGGTGCCCTGGATAGAGGCCCGGTAGCCCACACCCACCAGCTCCAGCTTACGCTCAAACCCCTTGGATACCCCATCCACCATATTGGCGACCAAAGTGCGGCAGAGGCCGTGCAGTTGGCGGGCCGGACGAGACTCATTCACCCGGCTGACCGTGAGCACCTGTGCCTCCTGATCCACGGAAATCAAGGGAGGCAAGCTACGGGACAGTTGTCCTTTCGGACCTTTCACTGAGATCTGCCGACCTTCAATTTGGATCTCAACCTTGGCAGGAAGGGTGATGGGACGTCTACCGATACGGGACATGGGAATACTCCTGACCAGACAATGATTCAATACACAAAGCAGAGCACTTCACCACCAATGCCGTTCTTACGGGCTTCCCGGTCGGTCATGATGCCGCTGGAGGTGGAAATAATGGCGATGCCAATGCCCCCCAACACACGGGGCAATTCTTTGTGGTTGCGATACACCCGCAGCCCTGGGCGGCTCACCCGCTTCAGACCATTGATGATCGGTTTACGACCTTTGCCCTTATACTTCAACTGCAGCACCAGCTGAGCCTGGATCCCTTCTCCCTCTTCCTTCCATTCGCTCACAAAGCCCTCCTCATGAAGGACGCGAGCGATGTTGCGAGTCATGCGAGTTGCCGGGATCGCCACCGACTCGTGCCGAGCCATTGTGGCGTTGCGAATGCGGGTGAGCATATCGGCGATCGTGTCGTTGGTGTGGGCCATGGGTGGGTCGGTGCTCCTCGGGAGATCGATCAATCAATGCGGGTGTAAACAGTTAAACAATGAGACTAGGAGGTAAAGGGCATGCCAAACTCTTTAAGCAGGGCGCGACCTTCCTCATCGGTTTTGGCGGTGGTCACAATCGAAATATCCATACCCCGCAGCTGGTCAACAGAGTCGTAGCTAATCTCGGGGAAAATGAGCTGCTCTCGAATGCCCAGAGTGTAGTTGCCACGTCCATCGAACGCTTTGGGGCTGATGCCGCGAAAATCCCGGATCCGGGGTAGAGCAACATTGATCAAGCGGTCGAGAAAAGCGTACATGCGTTCCCGCCGCAGGGTCACCATCAACCCCACTGGCATCCCCTGACGAATCTTGAAGCTGGCGATTGCCTTTTTAGCCCGGGTGATCACGGGCCGCTGACCTGTAATGGTACTGAGCTCTGCGATTGAGGATTCCAGGGCTTTGGCGTTCTGAGAGGCATCTCCCAACCCACGATTAACCACGATCTTCTCGATACGCGGCACCTGATGGATGTTGGCGTACCCCAGATCCTTCTGCAGCTTGGGGAGGATAACTTTTGTGTAGTGGGTCTGAAGACGTTGTGGCATGGGGGTTTCTCCTTGCGGCTCTGGGCTGGGTCAGAGCCAAACCAATTTTGAGAAGGAATCGGGTTAGTCGAGGATCTCGCCGGTTTTCTTGAGAACACGGACTTTGCGACCGTCAGCGGTGACTTGATAGCCAATACGGCTGGCTACTTCCTGTTTTTTGGAGTAAGCCATCACCTTACAAACGGGAATGGGGGCTTCTTTGGTTTCAATCGTGCCGCTTTCCCCTTCCCGTTGTGGCTTGCGGTGGTAGGTGACGATATTTACACCTTCTACCAAAACCATATTGCGCTCGGGAAAGGCACGTAGCACCTCGCCAATTTTGCCTTTGTCATCCCCGGAGATGACTTGGACAGTATCCCCTTGCTTGATGCGCATCTTGTATCGCAGCCCATTGCGGTGCTTGCGAATGCCAGGGCGCTCGGTCAATCGCCGAATTTGGCTGGGTTTAAGGGGACGAGCCATTACAGTACCTCCGGAGCGAGTGAGACGATCTTGGTATAGTTTTTCTCGCGCAGTTCACGAGCCACGGGGCCAAAGACCCGTGTGCCACGTGGGTTGCCTTCGTTGTTGATGATCACGACGGCGTTGTCATCGAAGCGGATGCTCATGCCATCAGGGCGACGGATTGTATCAACGGTACGAATGACGACGGCTTTGACAACATCAGATTTTTTGACAGGCATGTTGGGCAGGGCATCTTTGACGACCCCGATGATCACATCTCCCAGGCTGGCGTAGCGGTGGCCACTGCTGCCCAAGACGCGGATGCACATCATCTTGCGTGCCCCGGTGTTATCGGCTACCGTCAACATCGTTTGCTGCTGAATCATAGTTTCTTCACCTCCCGCAGGACTTCGGCTACTTGCCAACGCTTGGTTCGGCTGAGGGGACGAGTTTCGGTAATGCGCACCAAATCCCCCTCTTGACAGCGGCCTTCCTCGTCGTGGGCTTTGAACCGCTTGGTTTTGACGACGATTTTGCCGTACTTGCTGTGGGCAACCCGATCTTCAACGGCAACGACCACAGTCTTTTGCATCTTGTTGCTGACGACGACGCCAACCTTTTCCCGAACAGCCATTATTCCTCCTTGCCTGGGCGCTCGCCCCGCTTGCGTTCCCCTTCAACTGTCAACAGCTGTGCCAATTTGTGTTTGCGTAAACGAATCAAATGGGGTTGGTTCAATTGTCGTGTGGCCAACTGTAGGCGCAGCTCAAACAGTTCTTTCTTAACCGTGTAGATCTCGTTGCTCAACTCTTCGTCAGAGAGGGCACGGGCATCGGCAATTTTGGGCATCGGCATAACGTTACTCTCCTTGGGCAGTGGCGGCGAGTTCTGTAGCAGCGCCTTTGCTGGATTCTTCTTCCGCAAAATCAGCCTTGGTGACAAACTTGACTTTGATCGGCATCTTTTGGGCGGCGAGGCGCATCGCTTCTCGAGCAATGGGTTCTGTGACTCCCCCCATCTCGAAGAGGATACGACCCGGCTTGACGACACAGACCCAAAATTCGGGGTTACCTTTACCGGATCCCATCCGGGTTTCGGCGGCACGCTGGGTGACGGGCTTGTCGGGAAAGATGCGAATCCAGATTTGGCCGCCCCGGCGGATGTAGCGGTTCATGGCACGACGGCTGGCCTCGATTTGTCGAGCGGTGATCCAACAGGGTTCGGTGGCCACCAAGGCGTATTCCCCGAAGTTGATGCGATTGCCTCGGGTGGCTTTGCCTTTCATGCGCCCGCGCTGTTGTTTGCGGTATTTGGTACGTTTGGGGCTTAACATGGCCGTTCCTCAACTGTGAACCGATAGGGATCCCTGGCAAACCCTCAGGCATCTGCTGCTGAGCGGTCTTCAAAGGTGGGCTTGCGCCGTTGCTGCCGACGTTTGGGCTGCTGTAGGGGCGCCTTTTGTTCGGGGCGCTCCTGTCCAGGTAGAACTTCGCCTTTGAAGATCCAAACCTTGACCCCGATGATGCCAAAGGTGGTGCGGGCGACGTGCTCGGCATAGTCGATATCCGCTCGTAAGGTATGTAGAGGGATCCGTCCTTCCCGAGTCCATTCGCTGCGAGCGATCTCGGCTCCATTCAATCGACCGGCAATTTGGATCTTGATCCCTTGCACGCTCGCCCGCTGGGCCCGCTGAATCACTTGACGTACGATGCGACGAAAGGCAATCCGCCGTTCCAACTGCTGGGCAATGTTTTCTGCTAGTAAGGCCGCTTCTGCATCGGCGCGGGTCACCTCCACCACATTGATGCGAATCGCTCGCTCGGTGCCATTCTGGAGGCTGAGTTCTTTCTGCAAGCCCTGGCGTAGAGCTTCCAAGCCGGATCCACCCCGACCGACTATCACCCCAGGACGGGAGGCACGAACCTCCAGATCAATTTGATCGGCTTTGCGCTCGATTTGAATATCCGCCAGGCCGGCACTACTTAGTTGTTTACTCAAGTAGGTGCGAATGCGCTCGTCCTCCTGCAACAGGGCCGGATAGCGAACTGGATCGGCAAACCAGCGGCTGCGATGTTCTTTAATCACGCCGAGGCGGAAACCGTTGGGGTGGATCTTTTGTCCCATGGTGGTGTTGGTTGAAAAGGTAGAGGGCTAGAAGTAGAAAAGTTTAGGATGCTGTTGCCGCTTCGGTTTCCATGGGCCGGACAGCAATGGTGATGTGACAGGTTCGCTTGCGAATTTGGTAAGCACGACCTTGGGCACGGGGACGGAATCGTTTTAGTACCGGCCCTTGATCGGCATAGGCTTGGCTCACCACCAAATCACGGGGATCGAGGCCGTTGTTGTGTTCTGCATTAGCCACCGCTGAGCGCAGCACCTTGCGGATGGGTTCACAGGCGGCATAGGGCATAAACTCCAACAGGATCAGGGCATCGGCATAGGTGCGCCCACGGATTTGATCTAACACCCGACGCACTTTGAAGGGCGATATACGAATGTAGCGAGCTACCGCTTTGATGTCAGATGAAGAATCAGCCATGATGCTCTCCTGTTGGATCACTCTCCGATAGACCGCCTAGTTCAGCGGCGAGACGCTTTTTTATCGCTGCCTGCATGACCTCGGAAGGTACGAGTCGGGACAAACTCCCCCAGCTTGTGGCCAACCATTTGATCGGTGATAAAGAGGGGTACATGTTGCTTGCCGTTGTGAACGGCGATGGTATGGCCGATCATCAGGGGCAGGATGGTGCTGGCCCGCGACCAGGTTTTCAGCATTTGCTTCTCATTGCGCTCATTCATCCGCTCCACTTTGAGAAGCAGTTTGGCATCGACAAAAGGGCCTTTTTTTAGTGAACGTCCCATGAGAACCTCGATAGTCTGGCAAGCGAAAAAGATCGAAAAAGCTCAAAGAGTAGACAGATAGGCTTCTCAAATGGGCTTCTATTGAGCCGCCCGTCCGCCCTTGTTACGACGGCCACCGCGACGACGCCCTCGCACCACCAGCTTGTTGCTGGCTTTGTTGCGTTTGCGCGTTTTGTATCCCAGGGTGGGTTTACCCCAAGGAGTGACAGGGCCACTGCGGCCAATCGGGGCCCGCCCTTCCCCGCCTCCATGGGGGTGATCCACGGGGTTCATCACCGAACCACGTACTTTCGGGCGGCGACCCAACCAACGGCTGCGACCGGCTTTTCCAAGACTGAGGTTGCTGTGGTCAACGTTGCCCACCTGTCCAATGGTGGCGTAGCACTCAGCCCGGATCATGCGCACCTCGCCGGAGGGTAGCTTCAGAGAAACATACTTGCCCTCTTTGGCCACCACTTGAGCCCCAGCCCCGGCAGCACGGACAATTTGTCCACCACGACCGGGATATAGCTCAACGTTGTGTACCACGGTTCCCAATGGGATCCGCTCTAAGGCCATGGCGTTGCCGATCTCAAAGGGGGCCTCGGGCCCAGCCACGATGGTGGATCCCACTTCTAAGTAGCGAGGGGCGAGAATGTAGCGCTTCTCACCATCTTCGTACTGCACTAAAGAAATGCGAGCGTTGCGGTTGGGATCGTATTCGACGGTTTTGACGAGGGCGGGGATCCCTCGCTTATCGCGGCGAAAATCAATCAGTCGATACAGTTGCTTGTGGCCGCCGCCCCGCCGCCGACTGGTGATGATACCGCGGTTATTGCGTCCCTTCTTGCGATGGATAAATTGCAACAGCGATTTTTCCGGTCTGTGGCGCTTACCGTTCTCGTCCCGAGACAGCTCCTCAAAACTGGAAACCGTCATTTGACGGGTACTGGGGGTGTAAGGTCGGAAGGTACGAATGCCCATGGTTGCAGCGGGGGTGGAGGACTGAGTGCAGTTAGCTCAAGGAGGGGAAGGATTCTTGCAAGGATTTTTTAGGTATCTGGGAAGAGGGTAATGGAATCTCCTTCGGCCAAGGTCACCACGGCCCGCTTAGGACGGGTGCGATAGCCGACGAAACGACCGACTCGCCGCTGCTTGCGTGCAGGTTGCAGGGTGTTCACAGCAGTGACCCGCACCCCGAACATTTCTTCGACGGCAGCCCGGATTAAGGGCTTGGTGGCGGTGGGCATGACCTCAAAGGTGTATTTCCTCTGCTCCATCAGTACCGTTGCTTTTTCCGTGATGATCGGGCGTAACAATACATCCGCCAGAATCCGCTTGCTCTCAGTCATCGCTTTGCTCCTCTGCTTCCGCTTCTGCTGCTGCCATTTCCACCGCTTCTGCAGGTGGTGGGTCTAATTTGGCTGCTACGGGAGTAGAAAGGGAATCCACAACTCCGGCTGCGCTAGATTCGGCTCCCCAACGGGCCTTGAATTGTTCCAAGGCAGAGGTGGTGATCAGCACCCAATCCACGTTGAGCAGATCAAACACATTGATCTGATCTAGACCCACCAATTTGACTCGAGCAATGTTGCGGACGACTCGTTCTAAGGTTTCTGTCCGCTCCGCCACGATCAATAAAGCCGACTGATCTTCCATGACCCCCCACCGCAGCAGAGCTTGAGCCACCTCGCGGGTTTTGGGCGGATCCAGCTGCGCTAGGAAATCTTGCACCACGATTAGATCTTCTACCCGGCTTTGCAAAGCAGTACGCAGGGCTAGTTGCCGTTCCTTGCGATTCATAGCCAGGTTGTACTCCCGCTTGCGGGGGCCGAAAATGACCCCCCCCTTCCGCCACAGAGGAGAACGAATCGAACCAGCACGCGCCCGTCCCGTCCCTTTCTGCTTCCAGGGTTTGCGACCGCCACCGCGCACCTCAGAACGGGTTTTGGTGTGGGCGTTGCCTTGGCGGGCGTTGGTCATCTGCCGACGTACGGCGAGGTGGAGGATGTGGGCAGCTGTTTCGGGGCGAGCCACTTTCAGGCTCAGCTCCGCATTGCCCACTGTTCCCCCTTGCCAATCTTTAACCACACAACTTGCCATTGTTCCCTCGTCTTTGCGGATGCTTAGCGGCTTCAGTCTCTACAGGGATCGGGATCCCTTCTACCTAGCGCTTGTTACCTACTTGCTTGGCGGGAGTGATTTCTAACAATCCACCCTCAACACCGGGCACGCAGCCTTTGATCAACAGCAGATCCCGCTCCACATCCACCTGCACCAACTGCAACTTGCGGGTGGTAACCCGGGTGGCTCCCAGTCGCCCTGCCATCCGTAACCCCGGAAAGACGCGACCAGGGGTCGTACCGGCACCGATAGAACCTGGTTCGCGGTGGTTTTTGGAACCATGAGACATGGGGCCACGACCGAAGTGGTGACGCTTTTGGTTGCCGGCAAATCCTCGCCCAATAGAGGTGCCCGCCACATCCAGCAACTGGCCAGGGGTAAACATCTCTACCGTCAGGGACTGACCTAGCTGGTAGCTTTCCGGTTGCTCGATGCGAAACTCGCGCAAATGACGCAACGGCTGCGACACACCCGCCTTGCTAAGGTGACCCCGCTGGGGTTGGGTGAGGTGCTTTTCGGTGGTAGGCAGGTAGCCCACCTGCAGAGCGTTGTAGCCATCTGTGGCTTGGGTTTTGATCTGCGTGACGGTACAAGGCCCCGCCTGCACCACCGTGACAGGAATGGCCAAACCTTCCGGAGAGAAGATCTGGGTCATGCCGACTTTTCTTCCAAGGATGCCAAGCACCACGAGAGCCTCCCATCGAGCCACAGGACTCGCCTTGATCAATTTGCAATTGGCTCAACGAGCCGGAGTTGTGTAGAGATAGTCACAGCAGCACCATCAGGTCAAACCCAACGCTGCTCGAAAGCTTCAAGGTAAGCAAATCACACTGGATGCTTATTGAGAGAAGACAAACAAGCACAACCGCCGCTGAGCTTTTTGCTTCACCTACCCCTGAATCACACGCTAAACTGCTCTCTCAGACTGCTCGGACTTGCCTGCTCAAGGAGGCAGTATCCGGGATAGCAGTATTCCACAGGTCGCCATAGACTCTTCGCCGAAAGGGGGCGGATTCAATTGGCAACAGTAGTACATCATAGTGAAGCGAAGACCTCTTTGTCCAGATCTTGAGGGGAAAAATCTGCTCGTGTTGGGAGGCCAGTAACGGTGATGATAGCTCCAGCCCAGGGAGAGCAACACCCTGAGGGGAAATCCTCTCGGTTTCAGAGTGTGATCGGATGGGCAGGCAGTGGCTTGACTCAGGCGTGCATTGAGCGCTATCGGCATTTACTGAAAACAGGATCCGATCCGGGGCGGATTTTGTTTTTGGTGCGTAGCCAACGACAAGCCCGTGAGATTCTGGAACGCCTACAACAGGACAATTCGGGTTTGGTGGGGCCGTGGCGGGTGGAGACCTTTTTACAACGGGTCGGGCGATCCTTGGCAGACCATTGGCCGCAGGTGCGAGCCGGGATCCCGCAGTTGCCCGCCCAGTTTGAGCCGGTACCTTTGGCCAAAGATTTGACCCAATTTCTCTGTGCACGGGTTTGTGCCCTCTGCCCTCGCCATGGAGAAGCCTTTGCCAATATCGGCCTGAAGGACTTTCAGGTTTGGGATCAAATCAGTAGTGCTGCCTATATTGCCGGGGCCTCGGGGTTGCTTGCCGAAGCGGTGGGATCCCGTTTGGCACAGGCCTGGCCGGAAGATAACGATCCCGCTCGGGCAGAGGCTTTACGGGCTATGGGCTGTTGTGTGGGTCGGCTGTGGGAGGCGGCACTGGAGTTGGGATCCCTGGACTTTGGTCTGCAAATTCGTCTATTTCGGGAACACGTCTTACCTTTGGCGGACTTTTGGGCGGAGTGGGATCACCTGATTGTGGATCAGGCGGAGGACAGTTGTGGGGTGGCACTGGAGTTTTATCGACAGGGACAATCTCATCTGCAAAGCCAATGGTTTAGCTACACAATTGGCGGTGGAGCCTCGTTCACGGGAGTCCCAGAAGGGGTGGCCCGTTTTTTGATGGAACAGACCCAATTCCAGTTTCTTGAGGATAGCCATCGAGCCTCGACCGGAATGATTCGGCTGGGGCTACAAATTGCGCAGGTGCTGGATCCACGGTTTTCTCATCCTCTGTCTGCACCGGACGCTAAAGATTTGCCTTCTATACAGGTTTTGGAAGGAGAAACCCAGTTTGCGGCGGTGGAAGTGATGGTGGCCCAGATCAAACGCCTGCTGGCGGCTGGCATTCAGGCCTCTCGCATCGCCATTCTGTTGCCCCGTATGGATGCGGGTGTCAGCCTCAGCCTACAGGAACAGTTGCCTGAGGTATGGCCGATTGCTCCGTTTCCGGCCTTGATTCGCTATCCTCTGGTGCGGGCGGTGTTGACGGTGGCGGAATTAGCCCATCCAGAGTGGGGTGCTTTTCCCACTTTGTCGGAGTGGCGGCTGATGCTCGGTTTGGTGCTGGGGCTGGATCCGATCCGGGCGGCTTTGCTAGCAGAAGATACGTTGGATCCGGTGGGACGTTCTTGGCGTCCACAAACGGCGGTACGGCAACCGGAACGGGTCGGGTTTTCCAACCTAGAGCGCTACCAAAAGCTGTTGACCTGGTTGCAAGGGTATCGCTCCGGCTCCCCGCTGGCCCACTTCTTCCAACAGTTTTTTGCTGATCATTTGGTTAATGGAGTGACTTCTGCGCAGGAGCAGGAATTGCTGCGATTGTTGATCGAGGCAGCCCAGCGATTTCGGCAAGCATTTCCCACAGAGACGGATCCCTCTTTTGTGGCCATGATTCGCTCGGGACAGACCCCCAGCAGCAGTCGCTATGAGCCTCACTATGCCCAGCATTTGGTTGTAGCTACCCCTGTGGCCTATATCAATCGGGGCTTGGAGGCGGATTACCAGTTTTGGTTTGATATCACTAATCCCAGCTGGTCTCGCTCCCTCTGGCACACCCTCTACAATGACCGGGTACTCACCCCAGATTGGGACGGGGCGGTTTTTGATCCGGTGCAAGATCTACAAGCTCGGCAGCAGATTCTAGCCCGTACCCTACTCAATCTCTGCTGTCGGAATCGTCACGGTTTATGGCTGGTACGCTCGACCTTTAATTATCGGGGCGAGGAGAATACTGGCATTTTGGATCATCTGATTTTGAAAGGATTTCGGGCGATGGAGCCTATCTAGACACCTAAGTGCTTCCTAGTTTCTGTTACAGAAATTTTCCTAAATCTATTTGTCAGTTCTTTAATTAGAACTGACAAATCAACCGTTGATAAATCAACTGGTAAATTCATGGTTATTCCTCCCCAAATATTTGAGTCATCTGTTCCTTAAATTTTTGCAATATTCTTAGTTCTTGCTCATCGGTTGACTCGCGGCAAATCATTGCTTTAAGCAACCCTTCAGCATGGAACCTATCCCTTCTTGCCAAAACCTTTTGCCATAGTTTCTCTATCCGCTCTGGCTCTGACGGTAAAATTATCATCAAATCTAATCCAATGGCATCTCTTAAAAAGAGTCACTTGAAACTGTCCTCAGGAGAACCATTCTCTTTCAAAAGATTCAGAATCGATAATATCTCCTCTGCAACTTTTATACACCCTTGGCATAAACCAAGGATAATTTTCTCTATTTTCATTTTTTTTACCCCATCCCCTAAAATAAATTTGACAACCTCCAATTATTTACTGAATAAGTAAATAATTGAAACTTAGGGATCCCTGTCAAAAGGGATCCCATCCAAAAATTAGAGATCAGACGCAGGATCCTTGATCTGAATGATTAAATAACAGCCGACCTACCACCCGTAGAGATAGGGATCCCCTGTAGAAGGATAGCGCTGGGGATCCCGTCTTTCAATTGCTGTTGCCATTCAAAATCACATTCACAGTCAATGGAATCCGCTATTTCCCCTGCTGCTCAGTAGCTTGGCGCAGTTCACTGGCCATTTCCATGAACTCTCGAGGATTGCCCGCAGTGCCATAGGAAGCGCGGTCTTGCACCTTCTTGCCGCTGCCTTGACGAGTGCGGATATTCAACAGGGAACTGGCCATTTCCATGAACTTAGCAGGATTTCCCTCACTGCTGGCCCGCATTGAGGAGCCCCGTCCGCCACGAGTGATTGCCATAAATACCCCAATTCTCAGAAATGAAATGCTTGTTCATATCTTCCCACAAGGGATCCGGGATCAACCAGGCCCAATGCTGCATCTTGTGAAGCGGCTTCGAGGTGGGGTTAGCGAGTTGTGGTCTTCTCTTGGGCGAAGCGATGGGTTAGCCAGATGGGCAGCACGGTCAAGCTGATGACCCCCAAAGCCACCACATTGATCACCGGGCGCTGTCGGGGCTTGGTCAGTTGACTCAACACCCAGATCGGCAAGGTTTGTTGCTGTCCGGCGGTGAAGGTGGTGACGATGATCTCATCAAAAGATAGGGCGAAGGCCAGCAAGGATCCCGCCAGTAGTGCCGTGGCCAGTTCAGGTAAAAGGATATGTCGAAAGGTTTGCAGAGGATTGGCCCCTAGATCGGCAGAGGCTTCCAGTTGCGAGCGCCCCATGCGGCGAAACCGGGCCAGCACGTTGTTGTACACCACCACCAAACAAAAGGTGGCATGACCGATGACAATCGTCCAAAAGCTAAAGGGAATGTGCAGTAAATTGATTGCTGAGCGCAGAGCAATTCCAGAGACAATGCCCGGCAAAGCAATTGGCAGCAGCACCAAAAAAGAAATGGTCTCACGGCCAAAAAATCGGCTGCGATAGACTGCCGCTGCCGCCAGGGATCCCAGCACCACTGCTACCCCTGTAGCCACTAGCGCCACCCGCAAAGATAAAAATAGAGCCCGCCAAATATCCGCCCGCCCCCACGCCACCGCAAACCAATGCCACGTCAGCCCCGGCAACGGAAAGCGCAAGGTGGCCTCATCAGGGGTAAACGCATAAAGAACGATCACCAGCAGGGGTAGATGGAGAAAGAGCAACACTGCCACTGACAGAATCAGCCAAGGCCATTGGGAGAGGGACAAACCAGTGCGATTAAGGGATGTCATGTTAAGGTTTCGTCTTCCTCCCTTTGGTCTTAAGGTTCTCTCCAGGAGCGGTAGACCCACTTTCTCAGTCCAAGTGAGCCAGACCCTAGCTCACCAATATCCGCAAGTCTTTATCTCTGACGTTGATTCTGACATTGATGGCTGCATACATAACCCTGTTGTGCTGTTGTCTGCCGTGAGGACAACCCAAAGAATCGACACCACCGTTTATCGTGGTAGAGGGATCTTTCCAAGGTTGAGCTGTCAGCAGGCGAGAGGAGCGATTGTGGTCTATCGGGTTGGGCTACTGGGGCTAGGCACCGTGGGCACGGGCGTGGTGCAAATTTTGCAGCGTCCAGGCCATTTTCTCTTGCAGGCAGTGGATATCGGCGCGGTGGGGGTGCGCTCGCTGAATAAACCTCGGGAAGTGCAAATCCCCCCTGAGCGCTTGACCACCGATCTGGAGCGCATCGTGTCCGATCCGGAGATCGATGTGGTGATCGAGCTGATGGGGGGCCTTGAACCGGCTCGCAGCCTCATCCTGAAGGCCATCGACCATGGCAAACAGGTGATTACTGCCAACAAGGCTGTGATCGCTCGTCATGGGGCAGAGATCTTTCAGGCAGCCGCCCAAGCCAAAGTCTCTGTGCTCCTAGAAGCTGCCGTCGCGGGTGGGATCCCGATTCTACAACCCTTACAACAATCTTTGCGGGCCAACCAAATCCGGGCAGTTTGGGGCATCATCAATGGCACCACCAATTTCATCCTCAGCCAGATGACCCAGGAGGACAGCTCGTTTGAGGAAGCCCTAGCGGTTGCCCAAGCCCGCGGCTACGCAGAAGCGGATCCCAGTGCGGATGTGGAAGGTTGGGATGCCGCCGATAAGATCGCCATTTTGGCTAGCCTCGCTTTTGGGGTGCCGGTACAGCGGGAAGCCATCCCCTGCGAAGGGATCCGCGACATTAGTGCCACCGATATTCGCTACGCGCGGGAGTGGGGCTTTACCTTTAAACTCCTGGCCATTGCCCAACGCTCGCCGCTCGCGGCAAGTTCTGCCAGCCCCTCCCAGTTGGATATTCGGGTTCACCCCACCCTTTTGCCCTTGACCCATCCTTTGGCCAGTATCAACGGTGTGGAGAATGCTGTCTTGGTGCAAGGGGATCCCCTCGGGCAGGTGGTGTTGTCGGGGCCAGGGGCAGGGCGGGGGCCAACGGCCAGTGCGGTGGTTGGGGATCTGCTCACCCTAATCGCCCATCTGCAAACCGGTGCCCAGGCTCCCAATCCTTTGCTGGGGTTCTCCCCCTTGCTGACCTTTCCCGTAGGCGATGCGGAGCAACCGGGGCTGAAAGCCGGGATCCCGTTGGCAGAATTGGAGGCAGAGTTTTACGTGCGGGTATTGGCTCAGGATCAGCCAGGGGTGATCGGGGCGATTGGCACCTGCTTTGGTAACCACCGGGTCAGTCTGGAGAGCATCACCCAAAAAGAATGCCATCGGGAGCAAGCGGAGATCGTCATTCTCACCCATACCGTCCGCGAGGCCGACTGCCAACAGGCGATTGCTGAGATCCGTCAACTGCCCCAGGTGGCCGGGATCCCTGGTCTGTTCCGGGTTCTGCGCTGAGTAGAGAGGAAGTTAAGAATGAGTGTTTCTGCGCCTGAACAAGGGTATGAAGGGGATCTCACCCTCATCCCCAAAAAGGTGGTGGTGATCGGGGCGGGTATTACGGGCCTGACCCTGGCGCTGCGACTGCAGCAGGGGTTACAAAGCTCTGCTGGCCAAGGATCCCAGCCGGTGCTTTTGGCCGAGTCCAGCGACCGGGTGGGCGGGTGTATTTCCAGCCAAAGCAAAGATGGTTATCGCTGGGAGGAAGGCCCCAACAGCTTTACCCCCGTTCCGGCTTTGCTGAACCTGATTGCAGAGGTGGGGTTGACAGATCAACTGCTGCTGGCGGATGGCAAACTGCCTCGCTATGTCTACTGGGAGAAAGAACTGCTGCCGGTGCCCATGAGTCCTGCTGCGGCGATCGGATCGCGGTTGTTGAGCGTTGGTGGTAAACTGCGGGCTCTGGGAGGGTTGTTGGGGTTTGTCGCCCCGCCCCCGGGTCGAGAGGAAACGGTACGGCAGTTTTTCCAGCGACAACTGGGCTCGGAGGTGGTGGAGCGGCTGGTTGTACCTTTCACCTCTGGAGTTTTTGCTGGGGATGCGGATCAGCTGAGTGCCCTAGCCGCCTTTTATCGGGTTGCCAGCTTAGAGGAACGCTATGGTAGCCTTTTTGCCGGTGCTTTTCTTCGTGCTCCCCGTAGCCAACCCGACCCTCTCTCGCCCCAAATTCAACCGGTGCCCAAGCGGGGTCAGTTGGGCAACCTGCGGCAAGGGCTCAAACAACTCCCGGAAGCCATCGCCGAAAAACTGGGAGATACCCTGCACCTGGGCTGGCAGGCTACGCATCTCAAGCAGAATGAAGCCGGTTATTGGGTGGGGTTTAAGACTCCAGAGGGATCCCGTTGGGTTGTCGCTCAGCGCGTGGTGCTCACTCTGCCCGCTTATGCAGCTGCTGCCCTCCTGCGAGAGCTCAACCCCCAGGCCAGCCAGTTGCTCTCGGGCATTCTCTACCCGCCAGTGGCCGTGGTCACTTTGGCTTACCCAGAAGAGGCCTTGCCACAACCGCTAAGGGGTTTTGGTCATTTGATCCCACGCTCACAGGGCTTCCGCACGCTCGGCACCATCTGGGCTTCCTGCCTGTTCCCGGAGCGAGCCCCGCAAGGCTACCACTGCTTCCTCAACTTCGTGGGGGGGGCTACCGATGTTGCCTATGCCCGCCAGAAAGGGATCCCGCCAATTTCGGCCCTCTCTCCCGAAGAACGCGCCCAAGTTGTGCACGAAGAGCTGAGCCAAATCCTTCTGACCCGCCCCGTAGAACCCATCCGATTGGGAGAACGACTGTGGCCACAAGCGATCCCACAGTATACCCTCGGTCACCGGCAGCGGATTGCCCAGCTACAGGAGAGTCTCGCCAACCAAACCCCAGGACTATCGGTCTGTGCTAATTATTTGGATGGGGTGGCCCTAGGAGATTGTGTGCGACGTGCTGAAGCGATGGCACAGGAGATCCTGAACGGCTGGGATAGCTAACGAGTAGGTTCGGCCTTGCCCACTTGCGTGTGGAGAACCCTGCCCTGAATCGGTTTCCCCAGCCAGGGGGTGGCCAGGGATCCTGACTTCAAGGTGGAAGCGGAGACGATCCAGGTGGGGTTGGGATCAAAAAGCACCCAGTCGGCTGCGGAGCCTGGTTCGAGAGGAAGGAGCTCCCGATCTAAACAACGGGCTGGATCCAGGCTGAGGGCTGACCACAGTTGCAAGGCAGTCAGGGATCCGCTGTCTACCAGATTGTGCCAGAGCAGGGGCAGGGCCAGTTCCAGGCCAATCGCACCAACAGGAGCATCGGCAAAAGGTACGGTTTTTTCTTCGTAGGTGTAGGGGCGGTGGTCAGTTGCAATGACGAGGCTGCCAGAGCGGATCCCGTCGATCAAGGCTTGGCGATCAGACGCCGTAGGTAAAGGGGGCAGCAGGTGCAGGTTGGGGTTGTAATCCTGCTCCAGTACCGCTTGTTCGTCTAGGAGCAGGTGCATCCAGGTGGTACTGGCGGTGACCGGCAATCCTTGCTGTTGAGCTTGCTGGATCAACCTGAGGCTGCGGGTCTGGCTAATGCGCATGAAATGAACCGGGGTTGTAGTGGGTTCACTCCTGATCACCTCCAAAATCCGGGCCAAAGCAGAGGTTTCGGCACTGGGAGGGATCCCTTTTAACCCCAGTCTCAAGGCCCAAACCCCTTCATACAAGCTGCCCGACCCGGCCAAATTGGGATCCCAAGGCCAAAGCATCAGGGGCTTATTCCACATCCGCAAATACTCGAAAGCCCGCCGCAGCAGTACCAAAGAACGCAACGGCTGATCTTCCGTCAAACCGATTGCCCCAGTCTGGAGCAGTTCTGCCCATTCACTGGGTTGTTCTCCTTTTGCCCCTATCGTGAGGGCTGCCCAAGGTAACCAATGGGGATCCCCAGCTTGGCGGGTGTAGCGCCCTAGTTGCTCGGCACTGTCCAAAACCGGAGTGGTGGTGGGCAGAATCCCCACTTGAGTAAAGCCCCCGGCTAAGGCTGCTGCAGCCAAAGAGGCTAGGGTTTCACGGCTTTCATGCCCGGGCTCGCCACTGTAGGCATACAGATCCACCAGCCCCGGCCCCAGAACCCAACCTGAGCCATCCCATACCGGTACATCCTCAGGGATCCCTGGGCCAACAGCACGGATGCAGCCCTCCTGTAGCCACACGTCGGTCACCTGATCCCGGTTGTGCAGCGGATCCAGTAGGCGCACCCCTTGCAATCGCACCCGCGAGGGGAATGACAGCGTCATCTGTTTTATAGTGCCCCTGCCGCTGTACAGTCCAAAATTTGGCCGGATAGGTGGGTGGTGAGGTTCAACACCTTCAAGACTGGAGCTCCATCCTTGCCTTCTGGGTAATCGATCACCGTAACCGCGCCATTCCCCTGCTTGAACGTCCAAAAAGCCTGGGGCGACAGATCGAACAACTGACAGATGGCTGCTTTATTAATGGCATCGTGAGCGACAACAACCGCCGTCCCCTGCGGAAACTGAGCTTCAGTGGTGGCCAGAATATCTTGCCAAGCCATCCGAGTCCGTTCCCATACTTGGTTTAGGTTTTCCCCATTCGGCATTTGCACACTGGCGGGATCCCGTTGCCATTGTTCCAGTTCCCCCGGATATTCCGCTTCGATTTCACTTTGCAGTTTGCCCTCCCAATCTCCGTGGCTGATCTCCTGGAGGGCGGGAATGGGGCGCAAAATCAGGTTGCTATGGTTATTACAAATGGCATCGGCAGTGGCCCAAGGGCGTTTGAGAGGGCTAGAGAAGGCCAGTTGCAGAGGTTGAGTTGCCAAAAAATCTGCGACCTTGGTGGCTTGTTCTTCTCCCGTGGCATTGAGGGGAATATCCCGCTGCCCCTGAAAGCGTTGTTCCCGATTCCACTGGGTTTCACCGTGTCGCACCAGCAAAATACGCATCCCCTGCTTGCGTTTCGGCATTGCTTGGCCGAGGTGGGCAGTGATGTTAAGGGATTCTAGTTGCGGCGAAAAGGGGATCCCCTGGGGAAAATTGAGAACGCTGATGGCGCAGTTGTCTTGCCCGAGGCGATGGTAGTAGTGAGGTTCTAGACCAATGGCGGTGCTAATCAGGGCGCGATTGATGCCGCTGTGCCCCACCAAAAGGATATTGATCAGTTCTTCTGGGTCAGGGATCCCTTGCGCTAAGGTTTGCCAAAAGTCTTGCGCCTGCTGCCAAAGATCCCGCACCGGAAAGCACCCCTCCAGTTCCAGATTCTCGGGGTGGTGCCGCCAGAGGTGATGGTCATCGGGGTATTTCTCTTTCACCTCCGCAAAGGTCAGCCCTTCCCAAGCAGTGAGGTCGATTTCCCGCAGTTGCTCCGTCACCGTTAGAGGGATCCCTTCCCGATCTTTGAGAATGATGCGGGCCGTATCGTAAGCACGGGTCAGGGGGCTGCAAAAGGCTTGGTTAAAGGGGATCCCGGCTAGAGACTTGGCCACACACTGCGCCTGTGATTCTCCTGTTGGGGTAAGACGAGATAGATCCGAGCGGCCTTGAATGCGACTTTCCAAGTTGAAAGTGCTCTCACCATGACGCACGAGCACAACACGCAGGGCAGGCTGAGCCATCGCTTGCACTAACTCACTCAAGAACACCTTCTAGGGTACAGCCCTTTACGCCAAAGGCACGTTAGCGCGCAGGCTTGTTACCTCGCGCCACAGAACTTGTCCAGCTCTTGAAGGGGATCTCGGGTTGGATTCGACCGGATGGGATGTGTAACGGGAGGGGCAGTCCGATCCCGGAGTCCGATGCTCAACCCAAGCGGCTTTTGACCACCGCCCAAATGCGCCGGGCCACCTCTTCAGGGGATCCCTGGGCATCAATGCGTACTATCCGCTGCGGTTCTGTGGCTGCTAGCTCTTGAAAACCCTGGTACAGCCGTTGGTGGAAAGGCCATTGGGCTTGCTCCATGCGGTCAACAGGGCTGAACTTCTTCGCCCCGCTGAGATGAGCGGTCTGTCGGGAACGGGCCCGCTCTAAACCCACCTGCAGGGGTAAATCCAGCCAGAGAGTGAGGTGAGGCTGCAAGTTGCCGGTAGCCAGTTGGTTCAACTGCCGAATCAGATCCAAATCGAGGCCGCGCCCATAGCCCTGATAGGCCAGTGTCGAGTCGGTGAAGCGGTCACAAATCACCACCTGCCCTGCCGCCAAAGCCGGACGAATACGGGTTTGCACATGCTCCGCTCGATCTGCCGCATACAGGAGCAACTCCGCCAACGGTGAGATCGGATCCCCATGCAGCAGTAGAGCCCGCAGTTCTTGACCTAGAGCAGTACCTCCCGGCTCACGGGTACACAAACAGGCATATCCCTCCTGCTGCAGCCGCTCTGCCAAGAGAGCTTGTTGCGTGGTTTTGCCTGCTCCTTCTCCCCCCTCTAGGGTGATGAACACACCAGACCGCATCTGTGCATCAAGGTGGTTCAACGCAGGTTGAGCTGAGGCTGCAAGTTAAAAGAGTGTCCCGGCACCATGACGTACACATCCGGGATGTTGGTGACCTCCAGGCTTTGCAGAGCCAACCCTTCCACATTGGAGCGGAGAGCGTTGTTGATCGTCGTTTCCAGTTGCGACAACACCTGCGCTTCGTTTCCTTGGTTGGCTAAGCCAGGGAACTGGTTGTAGACGGCTCGTGCCAAACTGCTGGCCAGCGGGATCTGAATCAAAGTCAGGTTCGAACCGCCCAATTGGGGGCCAAGGGTACTTGCTCGTCCCTGAATGCCGAGGGCTTGCAGCGCATTAGCGGTTTGGCTGACAGGAATCGTACAGGTGTCCATTTTATAGATCGGCACCGAAGCCATGGTTAGGGCCGAAACACTGGTCAGCTCCACCACGGTAAAAGAAGCTGTGCCGTTGTAGGCAAAACAAAACTCTCGAAATGCTTCCGGCACATTGGCGGCCCGGATCGGGCGTTCATCGTCAAAGCCCCCACTCTCGGAAAAGATGTTGCGAATCACAAAGCCGCCAAAAAAGGCCAGCAGCGCCACCAAGGCGACCACCGTCAGGCTGGAGGGAGAGAGCCCTCCCCGGGAGCCACCAGTGCCTGCCCCTATGCCAGCTCCGCCCCCGCCGACATAGCTGGAGGTATATCCCGAAGCGGCAGAACGGTTGTAGTCGCTGCGGTAGGGGCTGGTGTAGGCCGAACGATCGGATCCGGATCCCTCATAGCCACGGCTGCTAGGAGCAGGGCGGCGAGGTACCAGGGCTTGCCCGGAACGCCTGGGGCTAGAGCGTTCGGTGGATCGAGGGGATCCGGATCCCATTGCAGCTTCTCGGGGCTCGCGGCTAGGGCGGGCAGAGCGGGGGGGAAAGGACTCCGTCCCGCTGACGCGACCAGAATCAAGCCAATCGTCAGAACGATTGCTGGCGGATCCAGTCCGGCGACCTTCAGAGAGTGGATCTTGATCCGGTAAAGGGGGCGGGGTGCGACGGCCCTCTCCGGGAGTCAAGCCACCAGCACTGGGATAGGAAGGGGGACGCATCGCTCCCTCTCGTGTGGAATCGGAATTTTGTCCCTCTTCACGATTGCCTGGCGGCATGTTCGGATCCCGAGTGGAATCTTGATCCCCAGCAAAGGTCATCCTCTAAGCTCCCAACGCAAAACTGGCATCTATACAAACCCTGCCTACAACCTAGCCCAGACTGGTGCCTAAAATAAGCAACTGCTCCTTCAAAGCCCGTAAGGCTTGTCCGCGGTGGCCAAGCTCCTCTTTTTGGGCCGGGCTCATTTCCGCGAAGGTCAACCCCAACTCAGGCACCCAAAACAGTGGGTCGTAGCCAAACCCCCCCCGGCCCTGCGGCTGGGTCAAGATCTGTCCCTGGCACACTCCCTCCGCCAAAGCCCGCACCTGCCCCTGCGGATCCACTAGCGCCAGTGCACAGTGGAAGGTGGCCTCTCGAGGGTGCTCCGCACCTCGCGTAGCAAGATTAGGGATCCCGTCCATTTCCCTGAGCAATCGCTCGATCCGGGCAGCATCGGTAGGGGCATAACGAGCCGAATGGATCCCGGGGGCACCGTTAAGAGCCCGTACCGATAACCCTGAGTCATCAGCAAGTGTCCACTCTCCCAAGGCTTTCGCCACTGTTGTCGCTTTCAGCAGGGCATTTTCTGCAAAGGTGGCCCCAGTCTCTTCCACCTCCAACTCTGCAGGCTTTAAACGCAGCCTCCAGCCAGGGATATGATCCCGAAAAAAGGACTCGAACTCCCGCAATTTCCCGGGGCTGCTGCTGGCCAGAATCAGAGGACGAGGCATGGGGTTAGGATCCAAACCAAGAGCTGCACCTGGGGTATCTTAGCGAAGTTTGTCAATGGATCTCGAGCACCATATTGTGCAAGGCGGCATTGACCACAAGGGTAGAGCCACAACGCTCAACTTTACCGCCATCCCAATGCATGTGTCCGCACAGATAATAACGAGGTTGGAGCTGATCCAAGAGTGGGCGCAGAGTTGGCATACGGCGGTGATACCACTTACCTGCTTCATCCAAAAGACCCCGTGGTGGAGCATGGGTAATCAGCAGGTCAATCGGGTGGGGAGGTTGTTCAAAAAGGGTCAGCAGTTCTTGTAAATGGCTGGAGGTGAGTTGCCAGCCCCAACCGCAGGGAGGGGTCCAGGGTACAGCCAGAACCCGTAACCCCATCCATTCAAAACAGCAGGACTCCGTGATGGCCCGCCCACAAATTCCAGCCAGAGGCGCCAGAACGGGAGCTGTCGGATCATGGTTGCCCGGCAGAAAAAGCCAGGGCTTCTTAAATCGATCCACAGTCTTTAGAAAGGATTGCAGATGCTCAACTTCCGCTCCGGCTGCTGGATGAAACCCCTGAGTTGCTTTGCGAGAGGGTTTTCCAGCCTTCGAACAAAAATCGCCACAATTAATGTAAGCATCTACCTGGGGCAAATGAGCCAGTGCCTGCTGGATCAGCTTGGGGCTGCCGTGGTAGTCGGATCCCAGAAGAAGTTTGATCCCCATGTTACTAAACTGAGTGCAACCAACTTGTGATATGAGCACTGGGAAATAGCCCACGCACACCGCAGTGTAACCTACAGCTCTTTTGCGAGTTTGCTACAACAGCGCTTGTGCCCCTAACTGAGTGCAACAGAGCTCTCGGAATTAACAGGTTTGGGTTTGGCTGTTTTGGTGACTCTTGCGGGCGGCTGGTTCTGGGAAGTCATGAGATTGTGCTCATCACCAGACTGGATGTACAGGCAACCGATTCCGACAGGGATCCCCTATAAAATCCATCAACCAGCCCTACGACGGCAAACTCCCTTCCCGCTCAGCCAACACTGGAGGACGATCCTGTCCGGTCGCAAACCAGTTCTGTAACCTATCCCATTCGATCTGGTTATAGCCATCCACCACCCAGTTGGCCCGCCGCTGCAACATATGCAAAGGAAGGAGGGTGGCCACGGCCAGCGTCGGGATCCCTGCCGAACGGGCCGCTCGGATGCCAGGATAGGTGGCTTCAATGCTCAAGCACTCACCAGCCTGCAACCCCATTCGCTCCAAAAGCAGCCGATGTAAATACCCAGGAGACTCCAGCGGATCCCCTTCATCCCCTGTGACCACAGAGGAGAAATAGTGCTCTAAGGGGCAGCGTCCCAGCACATAGTTGACCTCTGCCGCAGATTGCCCACATATCAACCCAACAGGCAACTGCAGCCGTCCCAGTTTCTCCAGGGTCTCCACCAACCGTGGGATCAGGGGCAATTGCGTTTGCGTCTCCAAGGCCTGCTGATAGTAAAGGACCTTGCGCTCCACCAGATCTTTCAGTTGCTTGGGGTTGAGCACCCGTCCTTGATCACCCCAAAGGCTGCGCAGGCGTTCTCGATCCGGTTGACCCAGATATTGCAGCCGGTAGAGCTCTTTCTGATTCAGATCCCAGGGGCGCAGGTTCTCTTCCACCAACAATCGGTTGATCGCCTCTAGGTGTAGCCCCTCATCGTCGGCCACAACCCCACTCCAGCTCAGTATCACCCCTTGCAGTGCCATATTGGCGACGACTACTCCAATGCCTCCCCGATTGCCAGCGCTCCCTCAGTCTCGCTAAGCGAGGTGCGTAGCACCATCAAAACAGATCCTAGCGGTATCAGCAGGGGCTTGAGGGGCAAGAGGTTAGGCGGCGCGTATAGGTGGGGCCATGAAACTGGGGGGGATCGACTCGGGAATGCAGGTTTGCAGAATCCTGTCGATGGTTGCCATCGCCGCGGCATCCAACGACCAGCCCCACAGCCCGGACACCGCATCCAGATGATAGGGTTTGCGCGCCCCCCACAAGGCCACACTCACCCCTGGACGATCCAACATCCAGCGCACCGCCAGCTGAGGTAGGGTCTTGCCGTAGTGGTTCTGAGCAAACTGAGTTAGCTCTGCTGCTGCCTTCAGGTACTGAGAATAACGGGGTTCAGTGAATTTTGGATCGATCCCGGAGCGCATATCCTCCGCAGCAAAGGTGGTCTCTTTACTCATCCGCCCACTCAGCAGACCCCGACACAGGGAGCTATACATCAGCGTGTGAATGCCATTTTGCTGACAGTAGGGCAAGACATCCGCCTCGATATCCCGTTCAAACAGGTTGTAGGGCGGTTGAGCGGTGTGCAGGGGGGCCACCTGACGGAAGCGAGCCATTTGTGCAGGCGAAAAATTGCTCACCCCAATAGCGCGGATTTTCCCCTGCTTGAGCAACTGCTCCAGAAAAGCGGCGGTTTCCTCAATCGGCTCCACCGGATCCGGCCAGTGAATTTGGTAGAGATCGATGACATCGGTTTGCAAGCGACGTAGAGAGTCTTCCAGCTCCTGGGCAAGGCGAGGCAGGCTGGAGTTGCGCACCACTTTGTTATTGAACCAATCCAACCCAGCTTTGGTGGCGATGATCACCTGATCGCGGCGACCGGAGTCTTTGATCGCTTGCCCAACCACTTCTTCCGAAAGGCCAAGTCCGTAAATAGGGGCAGTGTCAAGGGTGGTAATGTCCAGGTCAATCGCTTTGCGAACCGTGGTGTAAGAATCCTGTCGGTCGGAAGGCCCCCACCAACCGCCGCCAATCGCCCAAGTACCCAACCCGACGCGGCTCAACCGGAGCCCCGTATCCGCAAGCGTCACAAACTCCATCCCTGCACCTCTCCAAATACCTGATCGAACCTACCTCCCGAGACTCTCCCAGCGTTAGGACACGAAAAGCTTGCAATTATTTGCCCCTTACTGTGGCAGGGGATCCCCTGGAAAAATTGTAGCATATGCTACTTTTTCTTGGTTACGGCAAAGAGGGTTGCGCAAATACTCCAGACAGTTGGCCTTGGCTGGAAGGAGATGACAGGCTTTTTACTCTGCTTCTGAGGGGAACTGGGTCGATAGGATCAGATTCAAGATGTATAACTGACCACTTCAAGGAATTGCCCGATGAAGTCCTCTTCTATCTGTGTTCTTTTCGGTTGCGTGGGTGTGCTGTTGCTCACGGGATCTGTTGCTCAGGCGCAGGTGATCACCCCTATTTTCCCTGAAACTTCACCAGCACCTATACCTGCTGAACCCTTGCTCCCCAGCCAGGATATTCCCACTTTGCCAATTGTGCCGGATGCTCAACCCTTGCCCGTCACGCCGGGCAGCACCCGTCCTTTACCTAGAGGTAGCTTTGAAGAGATCAGCCGATACTTTCGGGATCTGAACCGGGCCAAAAACCTGGCTCGCCAGACTGCCGAGATCGCTAATGGGGGCTTGCAAAATTATCGTGCCGAAGCCTCGATGCACGGGGCAGCCATAGATTCCCCTTTTGAAGAGTTTGAGGACTATTGGATCTTCACCTTTCGAGGTGGGGAACCCGGCTTTGTGCAGCCCAGCATTGAAAGTCAGGTGCGGGTAGAGAGAGGTAGCTTCCAAACCACCCTGCTCTACAACGGCCCTTTGCGCTAGGCCCTTCGTGGTGGGGATCCCTGTCATAATCGAGGGGGCGAGAGGGAGGGGATCCAGGCTATGACCAAGTTTGTCTTCGTCACGGGTGGAGTGGTGTCCAGCATTGGCAAAGGCATTGTGGCCGCCAGTTTGGGCCGCTTGCTCAAATCCCGGGATTACACGGTGTCGATTTTGAAGCTGGATCCTTATATCAACGTGGATCCCGGCACCATGAGCCCCTACCAACATGGAGAAGTGTTTGTTACCGACGATGGCGCCGAGACGGATCTGGACTTGGGCCACTACGAGCGCTTCACCGACACCAACATGTCGAAGCTGAACAACGTCACCACCGGCTCCATCTATCAGGCAGTCATTCACAAAGAACGCCGCGGTGATTACCAGGGGGGTACGGTGCAGGTGATCCCGCATGTGACGCAGGAGATTAAGGAGCGGATCCGGCGAGTGGCCCGCGAGACCAACCCCGATGTGGTGCTGGTGGAAGTGGGCGGTACGGTGGGGGATATCGAGTCTCTCCCTTTTCTGGAGGCGATCCGCCAATTTCGTAAAGATGTCGGTCGTGGCAATGCTGTTTACATTCACGTCACCTTGGTACCCCTGATCAAGGCGGCAGGGGAAATGAAGACTAAGCCTACCCAACATTCGGTCAAGGAACTGCGCTCGATCGGGATCCAGCCGGATGTATTGGTGTGTCGCTGTGAGCAGGCTTTGCCCCGCGGCCTCAAGGAAAAAATTTCCGAGTTTTGTGATGTGCCTGTGGAGTGTGTCATTCAGGCGCAGGATGCTCCCAGCATTTACGATGTGCCCCTAGTTCTGGAACAGGAGGGCTTGGCCCAACAGGTGCTGGAAATTTTGAACTTGGATCCGCGACGGCCAGATCTGCGGGGGTGGGAGGTGCTGGTGGAGCGACTGCATCATCCCCAAGAGCGGGTGGAAATTGCCATTGTCGGCAAGTATGTGCGCCTGACGGATGCCTATCTTTCGGTGGCAGAAGCCCTGCGCCATGCCGGATTGGCCTTGAATGCGGGGGTGAGCCTGCACTGGATTTCTTCGGAAGAGATCGAGGAACGAGGGCCGGAGGCGCTGCTCTGCCGAGTGGATGGGGTGGTGGTGCCGGGGGGGTTCGGCAACCGCGGTATTGAAGGCAAGATTAACACCGTTCAATATGTGCGGGAACGGCGCATCCCTTTCTTGGGGTTGTGCTTGGGCATGCAGTGTGCGGTGATCGACTGGGGATCCCATATTGCCCATTTGGAGCGGGCCAATAGTTCCGAGTTTGAGCCGGATACGCCCAATCCGGTGATCAGCCTCTTGCCGGAACAAAAAGATGTGGAAGATTTGGGGGGAACTCTGCGGTTGGGTCTTTACCCCTGTCGCATTGTGCCCGATACCTTAGCAGCCAAACTCTACGGCGACCCGATCATTTATGAGCGCCATCGCCATCGGTATGAGTTTAACAATGCCTACCGCAATCTGTTACTGGATTCGGGCTACGTGGTCAGTGGTGTTTCGCCGGATAACCGCTTGGTGGAAATCATTGAGCTGCCCAGCCATCCTTTTTTCATCGCCACCCAGTTTCACCCCGAGTTTCGCTCTCGTCCGAACCGGCCTCATCCCCTGTTTCTGGGCTTGATCGAAGCAGCCCTACGTAGCCGTTCCCAAGCTCAGCCGTTGCAATTGCAAAACATTAGCTAAACCATCAGCTAAGCAACTACTAGACGAACATAGGGATCCTTATGCCGGCCAGAGCTTCCATCAGGGCCCGCACCTGAGCCACCATGGCCACTTCGTCCTGAAGTTGGTTGATCGCCTTACCCACACCCACACCAGAGGCACCTGCCCCAATCGCCATCGGCACAGTTACCGTCGAGAGGCCGGAAGCACAAATCACAGGGATGGAAACCACACGGCTAATTTCGTAGGCGGCAGCCAGAGTGGGGGCAGCTTTTTCGATCAAGCCCAGGGAGCCACCGTGCAGTGGTTCAGCACTGGTTCCCCCCTCGGTTTGGATCAGGTCTGCCCCTAGGTCTTCCAATTTCTCGGCCAACTCTGCCTGCTGATCGAGGGGCAGCGTATGGGGAACCGTGACTGACAGGAGGGTACGAGGCAGGAGAGCACGGGTTTGTCGGGTCAACTCCAGCACCTCTTCAGGGGAGAAGACGCGTCCGGAGTCATAAAAACTGTCGTAGTTGCCGATCTCTGCCGCTGTCGCTCCGGCGTGAACGGCTGCGGCCAACTGTTGCGGATCCACTGCTGAAACACAAATGGGTAGCTCAACCTGAGCTCGTACCTGCTGAACCAATTCAGGACTGGCGGCAATATCCACCCAAGTGGCCCTTCCCTCTTGGGCAGCACGAGTAATTTTCAAGACTGAAGGCAGGTGAAAATTTTGCAGGCCACTGATCACCTTGAGTGCCCGTCGTTGGGCCAGGGCATCGAAGAGGGCAGAGTTTGGGGCGGTGGTCATGGGTCGTCAGCTCTTTATGAGTATTCTTTGTAGGTATTGCCTAGGGGCACACAGCACTCTGCTCAGTCTAAAAGTTTTGCCAGAATCCCACAAGGGATCCTTATTAAAATAGGGATCCCATCTGGAATGCCACCATGTATCGTTCCCCCGTCCCGTTTCTGGGCTTGCCTGAACTGGATCCTGAGGCTGCCCAAGCGATTCTGCTGCCTGTCCCCTACGAGGCCACCACCTCCTATGGCAAGGGTACGGCCAAAGGCCCACAAGCGCTCTTGGAGGCTTCTGCTTATGTGGAAATCTACGACGAGGTGCGGGATCGAGAGCCGGCTCTGCATCCTGACTCGCCGACGGAGATCTCCCGCTACTGGACTGCCCCTGCTGTAGAGTTTACGGATCCCCATGAACCGGCAATGGCGGAAATTCAGCGGCGGGCAGCTGAGTGGGTCAAGCCGGGTCAATTCTTGCTGTCTATAGGGGGGGAACACTCTATCACCGGCCCCCTGATTGCTGCGCATGTGCCCCATTACCCGGAGCTGCACGTGTTGCAAATCGATGCCCACTGCGACCTGAGAAACAGCTATGAGGGATCCCGCTATTCCCATGCTTCCGCCATGGCCCGTGTGGTGGAGCAGGTGGATAACCGCCTTACCCAGGTGGGGATCCGCTCCATTTGTGCCGAAGATCGCCAAGCGATACGCGAGCGCCGTCTCCACACCTTTTTTGCCCACAGTTTGCAGAGCAAGCCCCCGCACCAATGGATTCAGGAGGTAATCGCTACCCTCGGCCCGCAGGTGTACCTGACGGTGGATGTGGATGGGTTGGATCCCGCGGTGGTTCCAGCTACCGGTACGCCGGAACCCGGTGGCTTGGGTTGGTGGGAAACCCTAGAGCTGATCCGCGCTTTGGGTCAACAACGGCAGATTGTCGGGGCGGATGTGGTGGAGCTATCGGTAACCGGGGAGCAAGAAACCGATCGGCGCAGTGCCTTCACCGTAGCCAAGCTCACCTATCAGATCCTGGCAGCAGCGCTGGGATGAACCCTCTGCCTGGGTTAAGCTCAAAAAGGTTTCGGCGAGGGATCCAACCTTGGATCCCAATTCCTGACCCTTCTGTTCCGTGTGTTGTCTTGGTGGCACTCCTGTGAAATCGGCTCATCCCCGTCGTCCCAATTTTGATCCTTCCACCCTGTCCTGGATCCCGTTGGTGGGCGGGGCACTGGTGTTAATCCTTTTGGCTACTGTGCTGCAGTGCCTGCTGGTGGTACCTGCTGGTGCGCGGGCTGTGGTGTTCAACTCGCTGACGGGCCTCAAACTACAACCTTTGGGGGAAGGGCTGCACCTGTTGCTGCCGGTGATAGAAACGCCGATCCTTTACGATGTGCGTACCCAAACCTACACCATGGCCTCTCAACGCTCTGAGAGCCAATCTTTGGGAGATGATGCCCTGAAGGTGCTGAGTGCCGACGGCCAGCAGATTACTCTCGATGTGTCGGTGCGCTTCCGGCTGGATCCGGCCAAGGTTTCCCACCTGCACCAAACCATCGGCCCCTCCTATGTGGACAAAGTGATCCGTCCGGAGGTGCGTACCGTGATGCGCAACGAACTGGCCCTGCACCGAGCCATCGCCGTCTTTTCAGAAGAGCGAGAAGAGATCCAAGAGAATGTCGAGCAGCAACTCTCCAGCATCTTTGCCGAGAACGACCTGATCCTACAAAACGTGCTCCTGCGCAATGTCCGTTTTTCTGACCAGTTCCAAACCGCCATTGAACAAAAGCAAATCGCTGAGCAAGAAAAAGAGCGGGAACGCTTCTTGGTGGAAAAAGCTGAGCTAGAAAAGCAACGGGTAGTGGTGCTCGCGGAAGGAGAAGCCCAGTCCATTCAATTGCAAGGGGAAGCCCTGAAGCAAAACCCAGAGGTGGTGCAATTGGACTACGTGCGCAAATTGGCTCCTGGTACCCGCGCCATCATTTCCCGGCCGGAAGTGCTCACGGATCCGTTGAAGCGGTAACCCCAGTTTTTCTCTCCCCCTTTTTGGCGGGAATCCCTATGGTTTCGATGCCACTGCCCACCTCCTCGGTCAATGAGCCCCTGATTCACAGCCGCATCCAGACGGTACGGGAGCGGATCCCTGCTCATGTGGAGATCATGGCGGTGAGCAAAGGCTACAGTGCCGACCACATTCGCGCTGCCTATCAAGCCGGGATCCGACACTTTGGGGAAAGCCGTGTCCAGGAGGCCAGGCAAAAACAAGCGGAACTCCAAGACCTGTCGGATATCATCTGGCACTTGATCGGGCATTTGCAAACCAACAAGGTCAAACCCGCTCTCAAACAATTTGCCTGGATTGACAGCGTCGATAGCCTGCGCCTAGCCAAGTTGCTCAACCAAAAAGCCTGGGAACTGCAGCTCTCCCCCAAGCTGTGCCTACAGGTGAAGCTGGCCCCCGATCCTAACAAATCCGGCTGGTCGATTGCGGAGCTGCTGCAAAGCCTGCCCCAACTGGATCAGCTGCTGCAGGTGCAAATATCCGGCCTAATGACCATTCTGCCCCTAGGGCTCGACTCAGAAGCCGCCCTAGAGCTGTTTCGCAAACTAGTGGAGCTGGCGGATCACATTCAGCGTAGTGGCTACGAGCACCTTAACCTGCAAACCCTCTCCATGGGCATGTCGGATGATTACCCTCTGGCGGTGGAGGCAGGATCTAACTTGATTCGGCTAGGGCGCTCTTTGTTTGCAGATGCTGACCTAAAATAGACAAGCTTCCATAAAGACGTTAAACTGCTGTTAAATTTATGTTAAGCTTCGTCACCCTGGAACGGCCTTTTCGGGGTATTTTCAGGGCTAGCCTGGGGCTTGACCCGGCCCAAGGCTAGCAAAAATGGGGGGATCCCGCCTGAATTTCGATCTCTTGGGAGAATTTCAGGGGAATTTGCAATCATTTGCGGCACTTCCGTTAATATGTGTTCAACCTGGGTAAAGTTAGGAGACTGCTTCTTAAGAGCACCTTGTTGGCCGATAGGATGACATTTTCGTTTCTCCTGGGTACACTCTATTCGTTAAAGCCAATGGGATGCCGTTAACAGACGTTAGCCCCCAGCTGCGGCGATTTTTTAAACAAACCCTGTCTCAAACTCTTGAAATACTTTATTTAGGATCTGCCTGCGGGCCAAGAGATCTGTTGCTCAAGAGCTTGAACCATGTGCCTGGCGTGAACCATAACCTGTAGTGAGGATGTGTGTGATGACTGTGAATGGAATCTGGAGCAGGGTAAGAGATTTTGTGGGTCTGACGGATCCCGTGGATGGCTTGGAAGAGTACTCTGATATGGAAGGTCGGGATGATTTCCGGCAGCTCTATGAGGGGCATCATTCCGCGCCAGTTACTCCAGTCGAAGAAGAGGAAGCAGATTCTTTCCCCCGCGGACGGCGGCAACGGGCAGTAGAAACGTCAGACAGTTCTCTCAGTCGGGAAGAGTCTCGTGGGCATCGGCGCAGTCAACATCGGGAGCGGGGATTAGGGGGCAGTATGGGCAGCAATGTGATCGGATTGCCGAGTGTAAGCCAACCCACCAGTGAGGTGGTGGTGATCGAGCCGCGCAGCTTTGACGAAATGGCCCAGGTGGTGCAACACCTGCGGGATCGCAAGACGGTGATCATGAATCTGACCCTGATGGATCCCGCCGATGCTCAGCGTTCTGTGGATTTTGTAGCCGGTGGCACTTATGCTATCGATGGCCATCAGGAGCGTATTGGCGAAAACATTTTTTTGTTCACCCCTAGCACCGTGACGGTTTCGACCCCCGGTAGCCAGATGGGACAACCCCTACAGCGGCCCCTGCAAAGCCCCGCTCCCCTCTGGTCCAGCAGCTATGACAATTTGCAGGCGGTCGGCCAACACTAAGTCGGGTTGAGAACCGGATCGGTGAAGTTTATATAGTCCCCTTTCTACTCCGGTTCAGGCATGGAGCAACCTTTCCTTAGTGTCATCGGCGGTGGTGCCATGGGATCTGCTCTGTTGCGCCGCTGGGTGGGTTCAGGCGTTTGCCCTCCAGACCAGATTGGCTTGCGAGAGCCGGATTCGGTGCGGGCCTCCGCGTTGCAAAAGGAATTGGGCATCCGTCTTCTCTCGGATCTTGCCCAAGCGGGGGAGGCCAAGATTTTATTTTTGGCGGTTAAACCGCAGGTTTTTGCCACGGTTGTGGCGGAGATGGGCCAACTGACCACCCCGGAGCTGGTGATCTCGATCATGGCCGGGATCCCTTTGGAGCAGTTGCAGCAGGCTTTCCCCAAGCAGATGGTGGTGCGCACGATGCCCAACACTCCCGCTTTGGTGGGGGCTGGCATGACGGCGATCAGCTATGGAACGGGCATTACGCCTACCCAAGTGGAGCAGGTGGAGAAGCTGTTTCGGGCTGTGGGAGAGGTGGTTACGGTTTCTGAGAACCACATGGATGCGGTGACTGCCCTTTCCGGTTCCGGGCCAGGGTATGTGGCGGTGATCTTGGAAGCCTTGATCGACGGCGGAGTACGCGTCGGCTTGCCCCGCCCGATTGCCACCCAACTGGCTCTGCAGACGTTGTCCGGTACGGCGGCTCTATTGCAGCAGGAACAACTCCACCCCGCCCTTTTGAAAGATCGCGTCACCAGCCCGGGTGGCACCACCATTGCCGGGATCGATGCCCTTGAACAGGCGGGTGTGCGTGGGGCGTTGATGCAAGCGGTTCAGGCTGCCTATGAGCGCTCCTGCCAGTTGCGGGGATCCTAACGGGGCAACAGCCCTTCCCACAGGGGGCGGCTGATCCAGTTCCATCCCACCTTGAGTTGATGCTCCAGGGTAGGCATACGCACCAGATAAGCGGCTCGCCGGGCCAGGTAGCCGAGCGGGCCCGTCAAGGTAAAGCCCCCCAATGCAGACAGCACCGCCGTATCCACCCCCAAACTGAGCATCTCCCCCAGCGACCAGTAGCGAAAGGGCAAAAGAGGCCGCTCCTGGGTGAGCGCAGCCCAGAGGTTCCAGGCGCAGTAGCTGGCCTGTTGAAAAGCCGCTTGAGCTGTGGCTGGCACACTTTGCCCGTCGGCATCCACCACCGCGGCCACATCCCCCAGGGCAAACACCGTCGGGAACGAGGGAATCTGGAGAGTGGGAAACACCTGCAGTCGTCCCTGCTCCGTTTTGGGTAAGTCTAGGGCACGGATCACCCCGGACATTTGCGTGCCCACTGTCCACAGCACTGCATCGACGGGATCCGAAGCCATTGCTTCGCTATCGATTCGCCGCACGTGCAGGGCTAGGTCATTCTTCCTCTTCTCGTCAACGGCCTCTATCCGCAACACTTGGGTACGCAGCTCCACCTGGATCCCGCGCTCCTGCAGAGCCTGTTGGGCGGCTCCTCGGCTGGACTCGGCAAAGCCAGACAAAATATGGGATCCCAACTCGATCAGCCGGATCTGGCCACGGGATCCCAGCCGATCCGCCAATTTGCAGGCCAACTCCACACCACTGGCTCCGGCCCCGGCGATGGCCAGCCGAATGGGTTGGGCCGGCTCTCGAGCCTCTAGGTGCTTCAAGTGAGTGCGCAGCCGTTGGGCATCTGCCAAAGTGCGAAAGGGAAAAGCATACTCCGCTGCTCCCGGCACCCGGTCCAAGGGGGTTTCTCCACCCAAAGCCAGCACCAGGCCGTCGTAGTCTAGGCTCTGTCCCTCTCCCAATGTGACTCGGCGTGCCTTTGGATCGATGGCTGTGACGGATCCCTGCACAAACTGTACCGACTCAGGTGACAACAAATTCTGAAAGCGGGGGGCCACTTCCCAATCCTCCATTTCCCCCGTTAGCAGTTCGTAAAGAAGCGGGGCGAAGACAAATCGTTCCTGCCGATCGACCAGAGTAATCTGCGGCGGTTCTGGCCAGGGTTGTCGGCTGAGTTCGAGGGCGGTGTACAGCCCGCCAAACCCACCCCCAAGAATGCAAATGCGGCTCATGCTCAAATGGTTGAGAGTGCTCCTACCCTAACAAACGGTAACAAACGGTGGGCGCGGAAACGGGAGCCCGTGGGTTGAGTGCATGGGTTACGTGCTCACTTGTGCTCGGCACTGCCTAGGGAAACTGGTTCTTTCTGGTGTAGAGACTGGCGTGGAGAGGTAGCCGCATTCACTTTGCCAGGCAAAATTTGGTTTAGCCAGCTCAAAATCCCCCACACCACGGCCACCGTGGCTACCCACAAAACCCACAGGCCTCCGACCCAAGGTTGCGGCAGATCCAAGGCCACCCCGCCAATCATCGGGCCAGCGGCGAACCCCACCGCCCAACAGAGGGAATTGATGGACAGATACACCCCCCGCAGATGCTCCGGGGCCAAATCCGCCACTAAAGCAGATGCAGAAGGGTTGTAGCTCACCAAGGCCAGAGACAACACCATTAGGGCCACCGTAGCCAAAGCCAAAGCTGGTACAGCCCCCAACTCCGCTGAAAGACCGGTCAGCAACACGAGGGCAAAGCCAATTCCCCAAATCAAGGCGGATCCCTGTAGCCCTTGAATGCGGGTAAAGCGATTCAGCCAACGGGCTACCGGCATCTGTAGCAGGCCAATGAAGGCTCCATGTAGAGCAAACAAAGCGCCAATTTGCACCTCAGGGATCCCGACAAAATTGCGGAAGTAAAGGGGCATGCTGCTGCTCAACTGAGCCACATAAGTGGTGAAGAGGATGTTGGATAATCCAAACACCAACAACGAGTGATCCGTCAGGGCTGTTTTCCAACCTGCCAGCATCGGCCCTGCTGCCAAATTGGATTCACGGGCTTCCCGAATGAAGAACCAGAGCACTGCCAAAAAGATCAAAAAGGTGAGGCCATCGATCACAAACAAGAGCCGATAGGCCCCAGTCAGCGCCACCAACGTGCTGGCCATCGCTACCCCAATGCTGTGGCCCAAATTATCCCCAAGGCGGTTCAGGGCATAGGCTTCGTTGCGCTGTTCGCGGGTGGTGAGATCGGCCACAATCGCTTCGGCGGGTGGCCAGTACAACCCTTGGCCTAAACCCGCCGCCACATTGGCCAAGGCAAAAGCCCAAAAGTTGTAGGAGAGGGCCAACCCAAAGGAGCCAAGGGTGGAAATAACCAAAGACAAAATCAAGGTGGCTTTGCGCCCCCAAGCCCCATCCGCCATCGAGCCGCCGAAAATGCGGCCAAACACCCCGGCAAAGGCCATGATGCCCAGACCCAACCCCACCTGGGTTGCCGTCAACCCCACTTGATTGACGAAAAAAATGGTGGCGTAAAAGAGTGTAAAGCCTGTCCCGGTTTGGGACAGCAGCCGACCGATAAAGATCAGCCAAACCTGCAAGCTCAACTTCGGCCACCAGGAAGGAATGCCCATAGTCTGTGCCAGGGGGATAGCCTACTTAGCCTAGGGGATCCCTGTCGCTTGCGCTCGGGAAAGTTCTCGGAAACCCACTAAGATTCAGCGGATTCGGCAGATTAAGCCGAAATGCTCCAGATCAAGGCGGGTTCGGTTGGGGCAGCAGCCTCTGTTGCCTCGGTTTCGTTGAGGGATCCCGCGGAAACAGACACCAGCCCACTCAGCTCCAGATGCTCACTCAGCAGCCGCGCCAGCCGATAGACTCGATAATCCAACCGCACCAAAGAATTTTCCATGGGTCGGAAGTACCCTAACCGTCTCTATTGAGATTATAAACAAATATTAAGTAAACGGAAAGCCTTTCTCCGCCTGGGAACCTGTCCGCCATAGGGACAGAAGACTGTACCCATCGGATCCCTCTGCCCACAGCTTGACCCGGTATCGCAGCATTCCTCGAAAGCAGTACTCCCAAACAGGCGAATCGGTTGCACTATTGCACTCAAGAAGCCCCACTCAAGCTGGCTCCCACCAAGTTGGCATAGCTGAGAAAAGCCTGAGCCAGGCAAATGCCCTCCAGATCTTCAGCTCTTGATGGCTCAGAGCCTCCCCGACCAGCACGGCATCGGGAAAGTCTCCTTCTCCTCAGGCATATCGACGCAGTAAGCTAGCAACGGTGAGATCCCGCTGCTCCAGAACCTATGCTGGGCTCTACTGATAAAGTTTCTCAGGTGAGTTCCAAAGTAGTTTAGCTGACAGACTGTAACCCAAACATTGAAACCGCGTCCATTTCCGCCTAGCTGACAGCCACTTGCGGCGCAGCAGTGGAGGATACTGAATTTTTCTCTTCCTCAGGGGGAACTACCGCAAACTCGATGTGGTTGAGCAAGGTGGTGACAAACGCAAAAAGCAGAAAAGGCAAAGAAACCACCAAAATCAGCCCAATGGTGAGGAAAGCGTAGAGGGGGCTATTCATCAGGGAAAGGGCCGCCGCCAAACTAGCAAAGATCACGATCAACCAAATGATGATCTGCCCATAGATATCCCCAAAGGAGAGCGTGCAGGTGAAGCGATAACGGTCGTGGGTGTTCATAGGGTTCCTCCTGAATGTGGTTTTCTTCTGAAATTCACTAAAATCAACAAAATGAGATTGACAAAACGTGCTTTCTTTAGGGTTTTGTTAGGGTTTTGCAGATGTGCTGAAAGACAAGCAGTAGTCCCAGAAGCCACTCAACCGTGGGATCCCCGTCCCCAGCTCACTAAAAAAGGTTAGCCTGATCCTAGTCGAGATCAAGCTGCCAGTAGAAGAAGTATGTCGAGATTTTAGACAAGTCCCAACGGGATGCCCATCTTTGCAAAGAAATGTCTCAAGTAAGGTTTACAAGGTTTACAGAGTTAGGGATCCCCAACCTCCCAGAAATGTTATCGTCAAAGTCTTGCACTGTATCATGAAGACGGCAGCCATGTGTATTTGTATTCACTGCCACTACGTGGATCGTTGCACCACTTATCACGCGGTTGAAGCTCAGCACCAACAGGCTCACCTAACCTTAGCCCCCGATTTTGAGCCTCAAGGGCCGCAGATCAATGTGAATATTCGCAACGGCGGCACGGAGATGGAATGGGATGTGGTGGGCTGCCAAAGCTTTTGGGAAGAACGTAACAAATGGGCACGGCTGCGTCCTTATGAGGCGGTTCCCACCTAGAATGGCTCTGGTTACCGCAATACTCTGTCGAGGCACCTTGCCGATGGAAGCGGGTGACGGAGTCCTTTTTCCAATCAACTTTCCCATCACCGATCTGTAATTCTGTAATGACAATGCTGACCTCAAGCCCCGTAGGTCTGCCGGTGGATGCCCGCCAACAGGTGGGTCAATGGATGCGGCAGCTCCAGGATGACATCTGTGCCCGTTTGGAAGCTGTGGATGGTGAAGCCCAGTTCCGCGAGGATAGTTGGGAACGTCCGGGGGGCGGGGGCGGGCGCTCACGGGTGATTCAGCAGGGGCGGGTGTTTGAACAGGGAGGCGTTAACTTTTCCGAGGTGTTTGGATCCCATTTGCCGCCCTCGATCTTGAAACAACGCCCGGAAGCAGAAGGGCATTCCTTCTATGCCACGGGTACCTCGATGGTGTTGCATCCACGCAACCCTTATGTGCCGACGGTGCACCTGAACTATCGCTATTTTGAAGCGGGGCCAGTGTGGTGGTTTGGCGGAGGTATGGATCTCACTCCCTACTACCTGTTCGAGGAGGATGCCGTTCACTTTCACCGGACGATTCAGGCTGCCTGTGATGCGTTGGATCCCGTCTACTATCCTGTTTTCAAAACATGGTGTGATCAGTACTTTTTCTTGCCCCATCGGGGTGAGGCCCGTGGCATTGGGGGTATTTTCTTCGATTATCAGGACGAACGTCCCGGTTTGTTGTACCGACCTGATGGTCAGGTGGACGGGGCTCCCCAACCCCAATCTTTACAAGTCCGGGTGGGATCCCGCAGTTGGGAGCATCTTTTTCAGTTGGTTCAGGCTTGTGGGAAGTCCTTTTTACCCGCCTATGTGCCGATTGTGGAGCGGCGGCAGGAGATGGACTGGGGGGAGCGAGAGCGGCAGTTTCAGCTGTATCGTCGCGGGCGCTATGTGGAATTCAACTTGGTGTACGACCGGGGGACGATCTTTGGCTTGCAAACCCAGGGGCGGACGGAATCGATTTTGATGTCCTTGCCCCCCTTGGTGCGCTGGGAATACGGCTATGAACCGGAACCCGAAACTTGGGAAGCAAAGCTCTACGATGTGCTGCGCCATCCCCGCAATTGGGGCGTGTAGTCGCGAAGAATAGGCTAAATAGGCTACTTACTTGCTTGTACCTATCTACTTGTACCTATTGAGGGGGCTACTGCCGCTGTTAGGGGGATTTCACCTCAAAGTCTAGATCCGGCATTGGCAGATTTGCCTGGGGGTTGCTCTGCCCCGTCAGCATGGCCAAACGGCGCGATACTTCATCATCCATTGCCATGTTGTCTAGTTGAGCGGCGATCTGTTCGCTGCGATCCTCCGAGAGTTCGCTCATGGCACGAGTTTTGAACTGGCGGGCCTGGACTGCGTTTTTGGCCGCTTCGAATTGGGACTTGGCGGAGTCGATACTGTAGGCATTGTTCACTCGGGTCATCTGCTCGAGGGCTTGGTTCACCTCGTTGATGTCCTTCATGTTGCTCAGTTCATTTTTGTAGGTGGTGAGCCTTTCTTTTTCGCGGGCCAGTTTTTGCTTGGCGGCGGTAACGTAGCGATCGGCAGTTTCGACGTTTTCTTTGAGGGGGCCGAGGATCGCCTCAATTTGAAGGGCTTGTGCCATAGCCATGCGGGCGGCCTCTTGATCTCCCCGTTGAGCGGCTAGGCGGGCTTTGTTCTCGAGAGACTGGTATTCGCGCACCTTTTGCATGTATTTCTGCTCGGCCCGCTGGTAGGAGGCCACCTGGGTGGCCACAGCTTCGGTGAGGCGCTGGACAGATTCTTGCATGGTGCGTAGGGATTCTTCCGCCACCATCACCGCCCCGGTGCCGCCCTTATCCACAGGGATCCCCCACAACCAGTTCCAGGTGCCGACGATAACGCTGCCCGCCCGTTGCCCAAAAATGCCGTAGATGACTTTGCGTGCGCCCATGGCCTTGCTCCCATGCCTGTGCCTGACTTTACTGTATTCAATTTCTCGCGCAACCGGAATAGTTCTCAGGGATCCGAGAGGCGAACAAATTGAAAGCCCCGTTCCCGCAACCTTGGGATCAACTGCTGCGTGATGGTTGCAACCTGGGATCCCCCATGGACTCCATCATGAAGCACGATCAGAGATCCAGACCGCGCTTGGGTGAGGATGCGCTCCAGCACCACCGAGACAGGCGGGGTGAGCCAGTCTTCTGGAACCACGCTCCACATGACCACTCGCAGTCCCCAATCGCGTAGATCCGCAAGGGTGTGCGGCCAAAATAGACCATTGGGTGGGCGCACATCCCGATAATCACGAGGGATCCCACCACAGGCCTCGGCCAAAGCGGCTTGGTTGCGGCTTAGGCTGTGGTGTATTTCCTCTCGCGTCAGTTGGGTGAACGAGCGATGTTGCCAACCGTGGAGGCCGATGTGATGACCTTGCCGGACGATCTCTTGGGCCAGCTGAGGCCAGCGCTGCACCCGTTCGCCGAGGACAAAAAAGTTGCCCGGCACCTGAAAGTGGGCCAAAACCTCCAGTAGAGCCGGGGTGTGATCCGGATGCGGGCCATCGTCGAAGGTGAGGGCAATGGGTTGAGTGTTCGGGTTGGCCTGTAATTCCCACAAACAGTCTGGGAAAAGGGTTTTCAACCCCCAGTGCAGAGGGGAGTAAAGGAATGGGGGCAGAATTTGAGGAGAAGCAACCACGATGCTTGATTCTTGATGCTTTACTCTTCAAGATTCACTAGATTCACTGCTGAGGATCCACTAGAGATCTTCCTATATCCTCTGTTGCGCCTGGCAAATCCACTCCACAACTTGGGCAAAACTCAGTTGATGCCCCCGTTATCCTAGGGATCTCACTTGGAGACGGCAAAGGTTGCGATGCAGCACTTGCGGGGATCCCTTTGCCAACTGCTCTACCGACAAAATGCCTGCATGTAACAACAGCCCACACCCTTCTGGCCCCACTGCGGGTATCTGGGCCAAGGCCACGAGTGCCACCCATTTGTGGATAAAGCGCAAAGGGATTTTCAGTTGGGTGGAAAGGGCCTGCTGCTGCGCCGCAGTGGAACAATAATCCAGCAAGTGTTGGGTCGATTCAATGCCCAACTTCTTCAGGGCAGATCGATCGGCAGCGCTCATCCCTGGGATCCGACTCAGGGGCCAATTTGGTGAGGCCGGAACAGATTCTACAGAGTTGCTCGGAAGGGGCACAGCTTTATCCTAGGCATTTGTTTGATTCTAGCCAGGCCTTTTCTTCCCCCCGCTTGGCCCACAAAGTCAACAAAATAAACAAAATAAGTCAACAAAATAAAAGGTCGAGGCCAGCCCCGACCTAGGAATCCATGTTGTTACTGTTTATCCTCCACAACAGCGACGGATCCCGTCAAAAGACAGCCTGTCGTGCTGGTTAGGGTTCTGGCCACAGGGATCTGGAGGGAATCAGGTACATGCATGAGTATGATGAGACTGCCTCAACTCCTGTAACGTCTGCTGTGCTGACCACCCCTTCTTCTGCTAATGTCCTGACCCTGTCTCCTGTCACGGGTCTACGTGGCCAAGTGAGCATTCCCGGCGATAAGTCCATTTCCCATCGGGCTTTGATGCTGGGATCCCTGGCGGAGGGAGAAACCACGATTCAGGGGCTACTGCTAGGGGAAGATCCCCGCAGTACAGCTGCATGCTTTCGGGCGATGGGAGCGGAGATCTCTGAGCTGAATACCACATGGGTGCGCATCAAGGGAATCGGCTTGGGCCAGTTGCAAGAACCGGCGGATGTATTGGATGCGGGCAATTCTGGGACGACAATGCGGCTGATGTTGGGGATCCTGGCCAGCCATGCTGGGCGCTTTTTTGCCGTGACGGGGGATGGATCCCTGCGTTCCCGACCGATGCGACGAGTGGTGGATCCCTTGCGACAGATGGGGGCACAAATTTGGGGTCGGGCCGGGGGCAATCTTGCCCCTTTGGCTATACAAGGGGGATCCCTAAAAGGCATTCACTATCACTCTCCGGTCGCCTCAGCCCAAGTGAAATCTTGCCTTTTGCTGGCGGGTCTGTTGGCGGAAGGCACCACGCAGGTGACGGAACCGGCTCTTTCGCGGGATCATTCCGAGCGGATGTTGCGGGCCTTTGGGGCCGAGATCAACGCGGATCCGGAGGAGAAAACGGTGGCAGTTGTGGGGGGATCCCGGTTGCGGGGACAGGCGGTGACTGTTCCGGGGGATATCAGTTCGGCAGCCTTTTGGTTGGTGGCAGGCTCAATTGTGCTCGAGAGCGAATTGCTCCTGGAAAACGTCGGCTTGAACCCCACCCGCACCGGGGTATTGGAGGTGCTAAGGGAAATGGGAGCAGATATTCAAATCGAGAATCCGCGGGAGATTGCGGGCGAGCCCCTAGGAGATTTGCGGGTGCGTTCTGCTCCGTTGCGGGGCTGCACCATCGCTGGAGACCGGATCCCGACCTTGATCGATGAGATCCCGGTGTTGGCGGTAGCGGCGGCTTTTGCAGATGGGGTAACGGTGATTCGAGATGCGGCAGAACTGCGGGTGAAAGAAAGTGATCGGTTGGCCGCCATGGCACAGGAGCTGGGCCGTATGGGGGCTCAGGTGTGTGAACATCCAGATGGCTTGGAGATCCAAGGAGGGATCCCGCTTCAGGGGACGGAGGTAGACAGCCATGAAGATCACCGCATTGCCATGAGCCTGATGGTGGCAGCTTTGGGCGCCCAGGGATCCACAACTTTGGTCGGAGCAGATTGTGCCCGCATTTCTTACCCAGATTTCATTCCCACTTTGCAGCGATTAACGGATCTGTGAAGTACCCGACGCTGTAGCTTGCTTCCCGCAGGGTTGCTCTGCATACAGGATGGGCTTCTCTAATCAACCGCGACAGCCTCGGAGAGGGTAGACTTACGCCTTGGGTCTTACATCGCGTCCTAGAGCAGCAGCCCCACTTCCTGAGGCCAAAATCCGCAAGCCTTCATTTCTGATATTAATCGCTGCGTTGATGTCTGGGTCGTGGCGTTTCTGGCAGTGAGGACTTACAAACGAGCGAACCGAGAGATCCATCTTCTCTAGCGGGAGAAAGGTGTTGGAACAAAGGTGAGAAGACGGAAAGAGAAGATTCAGGTTTCTCCATACCGTCCTCTACCAGCAACGATGTAAAGTACTTTCCATCTGGCATCTTGGACACAGTGACCGTCTTCAGTTGTCCCTCAATTGGTCTGTGAATTTTGGCTGCAACCGTTCCCAACAAACCAGGAAACTTAATTGCAGATTCAGAAATCACTTTGACGTTTTGGGGAAACTGGACGGACTGACGATGATGCTTCGACTTGAACCTGGGATACTTTGCCCTGCCCTCAAAGAAGTTCTGGAACGCTTGAGACAGATTCAACACCGATTGCTGTAAGCATTGCGAATAGCACTCTTTCAACCATTCATGCTCCGCCTTCAGTCTAGGAATCTATTTCTTCATGTTGAATGCAGAAATTCCCTTGCCATTGGAGACAGCCCCTTCAGCGGATCTGGACAGCAGTTCCGGTGGCAGTGATCAAAAGGAGCACGCCGGTTTGGTCAACGTTTATGGTGCTGGTGTTGAGGTTGATGCCGATCACCCCATCCGCTCCTAGACGTTTGGCCCGCCGTTCTAACTCGGCAACTGCTTCTTTCTGACCCTGTTCAAAAACCCGCTCGTAAGCTCCTGTGCGCCCGCCGATAATATCGCGGATCCCTGCAAAAAAGTCCCGTAAGGCGTTGCTCCCATAAACCACCTCGGCAGTGACAATGCCCAGATAGCTTTCAATTTCTACACCCTGCAACACATCTGTGGTAGACAGCAACATTCTTCAACCTCTGGGTTGGCACCCCTCCAGGCTAGCTGAGATGCTCTATAGACAACCTCTATAGACACCCAAAGTGTTGCAACCCCTCTAGGATCCCGCCTGCACAGGCGGCGGAAGCCAAAATACAGTGGGGAGTAGGGTTCTTGCGGTACCAATCCAGCAATTCTGGTTGGGCATTGCCCACCACAATGCCGTAGCCCCCTGACTCGATCGCCGCCTGGAGCAGCAGTTGATCGTTGCCAGAATCTCCACAAGCCAGGATCTGTTCCCCAGGGATCCCCCATTCTTGTTGTAAGTAGCGCAGCGCGGATCCCTTATTTCCCGCTAGAGGGAGCAAGTCCAGATCTCGACCGCTGCTATACACCAGGTTCACCGCCAGTCCCCGTTGCGCCAATTCCCGGCTCAGTTGTGCGCTCACCCATTCAGCTCGTCCGGCATCCAGCCAATAGCTGAGCTTGAAGGCTCCCTGTTCAGAGACAGGTTGGGGGCGCAGTTCGGGAAATTGAGCCGCCACCTCGGCAACTGCCTCCCGATTCCATCCCTGGGCAAGATGACTTGTCCAACCCGGATCCGGCTCAGGGAGTCCTTGATGATGGACAGCAGTGCCCACCGAGAGGATCAAAGCATCAGGGGGCAAGAGCGGGTATTCCCGGAGCAGTTCTTGGTACAGATACCAGGATCGACCGGTGGCATAGACGAGCTTTAGGCCTGTTTGGGCACGTAACTGTTCCAGTCTGGGATTCAAATCCTGCAACGCTGAGGGATCCCCCACCAAGGTGTAATCCAAATCGGTGATCAACAATTGCAAGTTCACAGGCACCTTCACTCACCTCTTTGGGATCGGGTTGAGAGATCCTTGTCTCCACAGAGTATCAGCTTCAGTGCTCTTGCCGTGGCATGATGAAACTTCATCCTGCTGAGGACAATTTCTCCTCCCATTGAATCTTGTCAAGGATCCTGATGCCGAAGCCAATCCGCGTGGTAGGTAGCTTGAATATGGATTTGGTGGTGCAGGTGCCCCATCAGCCCATCTCTGGCGAAACAGTGCTGGGATCCGACTACGCCACCTACCCCGGCGGCAAAGGAGCCAATCAAGCGGTGGCGGCGGCCCGGGCGGGCGCGGAGGTGCAGATGTGGGGAGCGGTGGGATCCGATGCCTTCGGAGCTATTCTCAAAGAAAACCTCGAGCAAAACGGAATTGATACCCGCCAACTGACAGAACTGCCAGGCCCAAGTGGTATCGCCCTGATCACGGTGGATCCCAGCGGACAGAACCGGATCGTGGTCAGCCCAGGAGCCAATGGACGCTATACGCCAGAGGGCTTGCCCCTCTTCACCCCTGCTGCCTTACTCCTGCTGCAACTGGAAATTCCGATGCCGACGGTATTGGCGGTGGCTGAGCAAGCCTTTGCCCAAGGGATCCCGATTTTGCTCAATCCCGCCCCGATTCAACCTTTGCCTGGATCTTTGTTGCCGCAAATTCGCTACCTGGTGCTCAACGAAACCGAAGCCACCAGCCTTACCCAATCCCCTATTGAAACCCCTGAGCAGGCCCAAACGGTGGCTCAACGGCTACAAAAGCAAGGGATCCCGACGGTGATCCTCACGTTGGGAGGGGCGGGTTTGGTCTGGGTGGATGGAGAAGAAAGGGGCTACCTGCCGGCTCATTCGGTGAAAGTGGTGGATACCACTGCCGCTGGAGATGGGTTTTGTGGGGCTTTGGCTGCTTGCTTGGCCGCCGGGGGATCTCTGAAGGAAGCCTTGCGGTTTGCCAATGCGGCGGCAGCACTCGCGGTCACTCGGGCGGGAGCCCAGCCCAGCCTAGCTTATCGAGCTGAGATCGAGGCTTTTGGGGCAGGCCAGAGGGATCCCAGCGTCTAGTTTTGGGTGAGAGCCAAAAATGGAAATCGAGGTGCCCTAGGAGAGTCATTCAGGACTACTCGGTAGTGCTCTCTAGGGTTTGAGTGGCCGATGAGAGGGTTTTGTGTCGCCAAGTGTCTTGTTCTAGCATCTGCTGCCGCAAAGTTTCTACCCTCGGGGAAAGGGATCCCGGCTGACAATCAGAGCGGAAAGAGATCTTCAATGATCTTCAATGGTCTGTAGCAGTTGTTGTCGTTGTTCTGGGCTTAGGACTTGGCGCATTTCCAAAATGGCCTCGAAGCGGCTGGCATTCACCTCTTGAGCTAGCCGTTGTACCCGCTGAAATTGGGCTGCCACTTCCGAGTCGGGGGCATCGCTGACCAATAGCTCCCGCAGTTGACGACGGGCGGCTCTTAACTCCAGGGTGCGATTCAGGAGCTCCTCCTGTTTGCGGTGGCGAATTTGTTGCAGTTGGCGCAATTGCTCGGCAGAGAGATTCAGATCCCGCAGGTTGCGACCCCGGCGCAGTTCTGTGGCCCGCGGGCGCCCAGGCTGGGCTACTGTGGGTTCACTCACAGATCCTAGGCAGAGCAGGCTTAAGCCCAGAATGGGGATCCACAACAAAGTTCTTTTCATCGTTCTCCTGGCAGGGTCTCAACAGTCTGATGGGTTAAGGGTGCAAGTATAAGTAGCATCTGTCGGGCCACAACCCGGTCGATTAGGATCCCTCGAGGCCTAGTTCTATCCACCAGGTTTCGGCCTCTACCCCGTCTTGGCCAAGCAATCCTCCCCAGGTGTTGATCAAGAAGCTTTCTAGGGCTTCGGTTTCCTGCACCACCACCTGGGCCTGCCAACGTTGATACCCGGCCCAACCCAGCAATGTCCCCACCAAAATCGGGATCCCAACCCAGCCCCAACCCAGCCGTGAACGCTGTCGCAGTGGATGGGCAGTGACACTACGCAAGATCCGATCTTCCAAATCAGAGGAAGGGGGAGGAGTGCGGAATTGGCGTAAAAACTGCCGTAGCTGCTCCTCTTCAAAGGGGTTTTGGTTCACGGGGTAATTCCCTCCTGAAGTAGATATTTGCGGATGGTGGCGCGGGCATGAAACAGTCGGGATTTCACGGTTCCCACCGGGATCCCCAGAATGTGGGCAATTTCTTTCTGGGGCAGATCCTCTAGGTCATGCAAGACCAACACCAGGCGCTGCTCGGGATTCAGCTGGGCCATGCCCCGTTGTAGAGCCTGCTGATGGTGCAACTGCATCACATCTGGGCCAGAATGGGCCGCCTCTCCAGACAACACCAGCTCTTGGGTTTCGGATCGCTGACGGGCATAGCGCCGCCGTTGATCCAAGGCCACATTCCAGCAGATGCGATAGAGCCAGGTGGAAAATTGGGCTGACCCCCGGAAGCGGGGTAATCCCTTCCAAGCCCGCAGAAACACCTCCTGCACCAGATCGTCTAAAGAATCCGCCCCACACAAGGGATAGAGAATGTTGCGCACCGACTGCTGGTATTTGCGGTAAAGTTGGCGAAAGCTTTGGCTATCCCCGCTCAGGCAACGTTGGATCAGCTCTGCATCATCTGCATTGGATGTATCCTTTGCTGTCTGCACAGCTTTGCTCCCTCTCGACCCTGCCTAACTCGCTTAATCTGACTGTTCATGGCCCCAAAAGGTTTAACCGGATCCCCGCTTGCGATCACAGGCACTTTCCTGGATGAAATCAGCCATGATATTCCTTCTGCCAACTGGGGAGCGACAGATTGGGCCAAGGACTTCGCCGCCATGCGCCAAGACGGCATCGATACGGTGATCTTGATTCGGGCTGGCTACCGGGATCGGGCCACCTTCTCTTCAAAGGTGCTGGCCAAACTCCACCCAAATTTAATCGTGGATGAGGATTTGGTGGCGCTCTTTTTGAACTTGGCGGAACAGGAGGGCATGACCTTTTTCCTGGGCACTTATGATTCCGGTGATTATTGGTTACAGGGAAACTATCAAGCGGAGATCGACCTGAATCTGGCGTTTGCCGATGAAGTTTGGGGGCGTTATGGTTCTAGCCCGGCTTTTGGGGGTTGGTACATCAGCCATGAAATCAACACCTTCAATCCAGGCATGATGCAAGTGTATGAGCAGCTTTCTCAACATCTTCGCCACCTCAAGCCATTGCCGATTTTAATCTCTCCCTATATTCGGGGCTGCAAACAATTTGCACAGGCTATTTCCTTAGAAGAACATGAACGAGAATGGGATCAAGTCTTTGCCCGCTTACAAGGCAAAGTGGATTATGTCGCCTTTCAAGATGGGCAGGTGAATTTTGCAGAGTTGCCGGATTACTTGGCAGTTAATGCTGCTCTGGCCAGACGATATGGCATCACCTGCTGGTCAAATATCGAGAGTTTTGATCGGGATGTGCACATCAAGTTTCCACCGATTGCTTGGCCGAAGTTGCGGTTTAAGCTGGAAGCCGCTCAAGCAGCCGGTGTAGACAAGTTGATCACCTTCGAATATTCTCACTTTCTCAGCCCTAATTCTATTTATCCAGCGGCTCAAAACCTCAATCGATGCTACCGAAATTGGCTACATAATTTATCTGTAAAAGGATCCAAAGATGTCAAAAATGACCCATAAAATTGATGTATTTGGTCTTCTTTATCGCCGCACTATTCTCACCCTCATCATCCTGTTAGGGCCACCTTTAATTTGGCTGTTAGTCCTGTATTTAGGGCCGCTGTTCACCCTGCTGCTACAGAGTTTTTATCACTTGGATCCCTTTACGGGCCTGGTGCTGCGTCAACTAACCTTTGCCACCTATCAAGACTTACTCACGCCTGCCAATCTGGATATTTTTGCCCGCAGTTTTGTCATGGCTTTGGGGGTTACTGTGGCGGCGATTGTGCTGGCTTTGCCTCTGGCCTATACGATGGTACGGCTAGCTTCTCCCCGTTGGAAAGGTTTTTTGTACCTATTGGTGCTGTTGCCTCTCTGGTCTAGCTATTTGATTCGGGTCTACGCCTGGAAGTTGATCCTGGCCAAAGAAGGGATCCTCACCTATCTGTTTACTCATTTAGGGCTACAAGGTTGGGTGGAGAAGATTTTACATCTGCCTGGGATTGGTGGGCCATCGCTGGCAGTATCCAATTTGGGCATTTTTTTGGTGTTTCTCTACGTTTGGTTGCCCTATATGATCCTTCCGATTCAGGCGGCTCTGGAGCGGGTGCCCGATAGCTTGATTGAGGCTTCTGGAGATTTGGGGGCTAGGGGATGGCAAACCTTTCGTCATGTGATTTTTCCCCTCATCTTGCCGGGTATTCTAGCAGGATCTGTCTTTACTTTTTCTCTAACTCTAGGGGATTTTGTGGTGCCCTATTCCCTTGGTAATTCCAGCTACTTTATTGGACAAGCGGTTTTGGCCTTTCAAGGCACCTCTGGCAATATTCCCTTGGCGGCGGCCTTCACGGTGGTGCCGATGGGGATCATGATTGTCTATTTGTTGGTGGCTAAGCGATTGGGGGCATTTGAACAAGTCTCCTGAACAATTACCTGAACAATTAGCAGATGCGAGCCTAGCTGGTTAAGAGGGCTGTGCGGGAGTTGACCCATCCCACAGCAAATCAGCCCAACTTTTGCAACCGAGACTCCAGCAAGGTGATCTGTGCCTCCAGCTCCGCCAACTGATCCCGATGGGTTTGTACCACCTCTGGGTTAGCCCGACTGAGGAAATTGGGGTTCTCGAGGCGGGAGCGGATCCCTTGAGCTTCTTTTTCAAGTTTGGCGATGTCTTTTTGCAGCTTGGCTCGCAGTGCCTCCACATCCACCAGACCCGCCAGTGGCATCAAGACCTGAATAGTACCCACCACCCCAGCCGCTACTTGTTTGGGTTCGCAAGCTAGGGATCCCGTGATCTCCAGCGACTCGGCCTTGGTCAGCTCCTGGATATAGGGTCGTGCCTCGGCGAGAATCCTCTGCTCTGTGGGATCCGTGGTCAGCAAAAGGGCCGCGATGCTCTGGTTGGGCTTGAGACCAGCTTCTGCTCGCAGGTTGCGCAGGCTGCTGATGACCTGAATCACCAGGGTAAAGTCCTGCTCCAGACCGGGATCCACCCAGGTGGGATCCGACTCGGGATAGGGCTGCACCGCAATAGAGGTAGTCTGCTCTGTCTGGGTCAAGATCTGCCAGATCTCTTCGGTGATGTGAGGCATCCAGGGGTGGAGCAACTTGAGGATGCTTTCTAGCACCGTGGCCAGCACCTGCTGGGCTGTCCGTTTGGAAGTGACATCCTCTCCCCGCAGACGAGGCTTGACCAGCTCGATATACCAATCGCAAAAGTCATCCCAAATCAACGAGTAGAGCAGACGTGCTCCTTCCCCGAGGCCATAGGTTTCCAGCTCCTGGATCACTTGGGCGGTGGTGGAATGCAGTCGGGAGAGGATCCAGCGATCCGCCAATTCCAGGTGCTCTGGGGATGAGGTTCCCAGTTGGGCAGGGGGTTGCCCGTCCAAGTTCATCAACACAAAGCGCGAGGCATTCCAGATCTTGTTGGCAAAATTGCGGGCTGCTTCGACGCTGGCACTTTCTCTGGTTTTGCGGTCGTAGGCCAGGCGCACATCCTGCCCTGCCCCTACCACTTCTTTGACCAGGGCATAGCGCAGGGCATCGGTGCCATATTTATCCAGCAGCTCCAGCGGGTCGATACCGTTCCCCTTGGATTTGGACATTTTTGCCCCATGCTCATCCCGCACTAGGCCGTTGATATACACGTCCTTGAAGGGGATCTGGCCCGTAAATTGGGATCCCATCATGGTCATGCGGGCCACCCAGAAAAAGATGATGTCGAAGCCGGTAGACATCAACGAGTTGGGGTAATAGCGCTTCAGATCCTCGGTTTCATCCGGCCAGCCTAGGGTGGAGAAAGGCCACAACCCGGAGCTAAACCAAGTATCCAACACATCCGGATCCTGCTGCACCGCCTCCACCTGGGATCCGAACCGCTCCCGGGCCTTGGCCAGGGCCTCCTCAGGGTTACGGGCCACCACAAATGCCTGCGGATCTTCGGGAATCTGGCCTTCGATCACCGGATACCAAGCCGGGATCTGATGGCCCCACCACAGTTGCCGCGAGATGCACCAGGGGCGCAGCTTTTCCAACCAGCCGGTATAAACTTTTGTCCAGCGCTCCGGCACAAAGTGGGGGCTGGTGTTGAGGTGAGCTTCCTCCAGACAACGGGCCGCCATCTCCGATACATCACAAAACCACTGAATCGACAGCAACGGCTCAATCGGCACGCCCCCCCGGTCGCTGTGGGGCACCGTGTGAGTATAGTCCTCCACTTTGTCTAGCAGGCCGTGCTCCTCAAACCACTGCACCACTTTCTGGCGGGCCACGAAGCGATCTAAGCCGGTAAAGGGATCCCCGTTCTCGTTGAGGGTACCGTCTTTGTTGAGAATGTTGATGAAAGGCAGGTGGTGACGCTGGCCGATCTCAAAATCGTTGGGGTCGTGAGCCGGGGTGATCTTGACGGAGCCGGAGCCAAAGCTGGCGTCCACATACTCGTCGCCGATGATTGGGATGAGGCGATTTTTAATGGGCAGTTTGATCTGCTGGCCGATCAGGTGCTTGTAGCGCTCGTCGGTCGGGTTCACCGCCACGGCGGTATCCCCCAGCATGGTCTCGGGTCGGGTGGTGGCCACCACCAAATAGCGTTCTGGATCTGCCGCCAAGGGGTAGCGAAAATGCCACAGGTGCCCCTTCACTTCTTTGTCATCCAGTTCGATATCCGACACCGCTGACTGGGTGGCCGGGCACCAGTTGACCAGGTATTCCCCCCGGTAGATCAGCCCTGCCTCATGTAGCCGCACAAATGCCTCGATCACCGCCCGGTTCAGGCCCTCATCCATGGTGAAGCGATCCCGGCTCCAGTCCAGGGAGAGGCCCAACCGCCGCAGTTGACCCTTGATGGTGCCCTGAGACTGCTCCTTCCAGGCCCAGGCCCGTTCTAAAAAGGCATCTCGGCCCAGATCAAAGCGGCTCTTACCCTCCTGGCGCAGTTGATTTTCCAGGATGGTGTGCACCGCGATGCTGGCATGATCCGTACCCGGCACCCAGAGGACGTTGTAGCCCCGCATCCGCTTGTAGCGGGTCACCACATCCGGCAGCGTAAAGGCGAAGGCATGCCCCATGTGCAAATTGCCCGTCACATTGGGGGGTGGCAGCACCATGCTAAAGGGATCCCCTGGTGCCTTTGGATCCGCCACATAGAAGCCCTGCTCCTCCCAAAAGGTCTGCCACTTCGGCTCGGTTTCAAAGGGGTTGTATTGGCTGGGCAGGTGAGTGGCCTGGGGGATCGCGGCGGTCATGAGCAGAGGAGGTAAAGGGTTGTAAAGCGTGCAGAATCACCCTATAGGGTAACAGGCCAGACCCTTCCCGGCGGCTGTCTACAAGCCCAGAAGCAAACTTACAGCCTTTTCCAGCGTTATCTGATACAGCAGATTCAGGTCACTTCCCTGTCCAATAAGGGTTTTTGCCTAGTTCAAGGGCCTGCGTAAAGTCAGAAAAGGCTGTAATCACGGATAAGGTTCACCCAGTTGGAGGTTGATGAGGCAGCCGAGCTGAACCTGGAGAGATTGGTAACCTTGTTGGGGCCTTCTGCTCTGGGGTCAACCCCGACAATGGCAATATAGAAAGGCTGCCCCAACTCAGGGGTGCCGATTATTCTATCCCAATCTACTGAAGGAGAAATCCAAGATGTCTGCCAAGGATGAGGGTTCCTCAAAACGGTTTCTGGGCGGGCGCAAGATCGACCCTCAGCCGATTCAAGCTGGGATCCCTCTCACCGACCTGATCGACCAAACCTTTCTCTCCTACAACTCTGGGCGCCTGCGAGAAGCCTGTCAACTCTTGGTGGAGCGGATGTTGCAGCCGGGGGTAACGGTGGGGCTGAGCTTGACGGGGGCACTCACTCCGGCAGGGTTAGGCATTGCAGCCGTGATCCCCTTGATGCAGGCAGGCTTTGTCGATTGGATTGTCTCGACAGGGGCAAATCTCTACCACGATACCCACTTTGGCCTGGGCCTGGATTTGCACCGGGGCCGCCCCGATATTGGCGATGTGGTGCTGCGGGAAGAGGGGGTGGTGCGTATTTACGATATTTTCTTTGACTATGATGTGCTCCTTTCCACCGATGCCTTCTTTCGCCAGATAATGCAGGCACCAGAGTTTGACAGACGTATGGGATCCGCCGAATTTCATTATCTTTGTGGCAAGTACATCGCCGCCCGGGAAGAGGCCCTGGGATTGAAGGATGGTGCTGCGAACCAAGAACGATCTCTCTTGGCTGCCGCCTACCGCTATGGGGTACCTGTCTATACCTCCAGTCCGGGGGATAGCTCCATTGGCATGAATGTGGCGGCTCTGGCGTTGCAGGGAAGGGGGCCGGTGATCGATGTCTCGCTGGATGTGAACGAGACAGCGGCGATTGTATTGGAGGCAAAGCGCAGCGGCGGGGCCAGTGCCGTGTGGATCTTGGGGGGGGGATCCCCGAAGAACTTCATGTTGCAAACGGAACCACAAATTCAAGAGGTACTGGGCATTGAAGAAAAGGGACATGACTTTTTCTTACAGGTGACCGATGCACGACCGGATACCGGCGGATTGTCGGGGGCTACTCCTTCTGAGGCAGTGTCTTGGGGCAAAGTCGATCCGGATAAATTACCCGGCACAATTGTGATCTACAGCGATTCCACCATTGCGATGCCGCTGCTGACGGCTTATGCCCTCTCCAAACGGGATCCCCGCCCTTTGAAGCGCTTGTACGACCGACGCTCGGAGTTGGTGGAGCGCTTGCGGCAGGCCCACCTGGAGGCTCAGGCGAAAAAAGAAACGGTGGCTGCAGTGTAATTTTTCTCTCCTTCTCAGAGAATTCTCATCCGCTCTTCAGGCAGGGATCCCGTTGCCCTTGATAGCCTGAATACACAGCGCTCCCTGTCATCTGTTTTGGTTATGAGCCATCTGGTTCTTCGTCATCTCAGCAAACGTTTCGGCAACCAGAGGCTCTCTGCCCTCAAGGATTTGTCGCTAACGGTGGCGGCAGGGGAGATCTTTGCATTGCTGGGGCCGTCGGGCTGTGGCAAGTCTACGACGCTCAACTTAATCGCCGGGCTGCTGCAACCGGATCCGGTTCCTTATCCTGGGGAAATTTGGCTAGAAGGGATCCGGCTCAATCCCTTACCCCCGGAACGGCGCGGTGTGACATTGCTTTCCCAGCACAGCCGGCTGTTTCCGCATTTGAGTGTAGGGGAGAATGTTGCCTTTGGCCTAAAGATGCGCCGCATCCCCAGAGCAGAACGAGAAGCCCAGGCATTACGCATGTTGGAGCGGGTGCAACTGGCCGGATTGGCCCACCGTCGTCCGGCCCAACTTTCTGGAGGACAAGCCCAGCGGGTGGCTCTGGCACGAGCCTTGGTGATTCAGCCCAAGCTGTTGCTTTTGGATGAGCCGTTGTCGGCTTTGGATGCCAACCTGCGCCAGGAGATGCAAGAGCTTATTTTAAGTTTGCAGGCCGAATCGGGTGTGACGACGGTGTGGGTGACCCACGACCAAGCCGAAGCCACCACCGTGGCCCAGCGCATTGGGTTGATGTTTGAGGGGCAACTGCACCAGTTGGGATCCCCAGCGGAATTTTACCAGCAACCCCAATCCGAACGGATTGCCCGCTTTTTTGGCGGGGTAAATTTTTGGGATGCCCAAGCAGATCAGCATCAGCTATGGGTGGGGGAAGGGATCCATCTTTACGGTGCTGTGCCCCAGCAGGGAAAGGTGCGGCTGATGATACGACCGGAACAGATCCAGGTATTTGCTCACCCTCCTACGAGTCTCCACAATGTCTGGAGGGCGGAAGTGATCTCAGAACGCTTTACGGGTACCCAGCGGCGACTGAAGGTGCAAACGGTCTTGGGATTGCTGCAGGCTTGGGTAGCTCCCCATCAGAGGTTCAGGGTAGGACAAGCAGTGTGGGTTTACCTGCCTCCGGAGGCTTTGTGGTGTGTGGAGGGATCCCCTTCTGTGGCTGCACTCCCCTTACTGGTTTGAAAATAACGTTTTAATTTGGAGTTTTTGGAGATCCCTTCATGTGGCAAAACAACTTCTTTGTGACCCGGATCCTGGGTCACTTTTGGAAACGGCGACAGGTGCTGGCCTCCCTGGGGCTTGGCTCGGTGGGGACTTGGCTCTTGGGGCAAAGCTCTCTTTTTGCACAAAGCCCTGCCGACTTGGGATCCCTGACTTGGGCTGACATTCTGGAGCAAGCACGGGGTACCCAGGTGAATTGGGCGATGTGGAGCGGTAGCGAAGCGATCAACGGCTTTGTAGATGGCTGGGTAAAAACGCAGCTGCAAGAGCGCTACGGCATTCGTCTGAATCGGATCCCACTGACCGACACTGTAGAGGCCGTCAACAAAATCATTGGGGAAGTACAGGCCGGATTGCGCAGTGGCGGCAGCATCGATTTAATTTGGATCAACGGCAACAACTTCCGCACCCTCAAGCAGGGAAATTTGCTCTATGGCCCCTTTACCCAAAAATTACCTAGCCTTCAATTTTACAATCCTGCCGATATTGAAACGGATTTTGGTCTACCCATCGAAGGCTACTCTGCACCCTATACGGGCAACTATTTCCTGATAGCCTATCATGCTGAGCGCGTCCCCAATCCGCCGCGTAGCTATGCCGAATTGTTGAGCTGGGCAGAAGCCAATCCAGGCCGTTTTACCTACGTGGCCCCACCGGATTTTCATGGCAGCCGCTTCTTGTTAGGAACACTGTATGGGGTGACCGGCGGCTATGCCCAGTACAGTGGGCCTGAGTTTAATGCGGATCTGTGGGCCAAGCAATCGCCTGCGGTGGTGGACTACCTGAAAAAATTGGATCCCTTTTTGTGGCGGCAAGGGCAAACCTATCCTCCCACCTTTGCCCGCTTGGCAGAGCTATTTGCCAATGGTGAAATTTGGCTCATGCCCACTTTCATCGATCAGGTGATTCTGCGCAAAAGCAATGGACAATTTCCGGACAGTACCACTCCCTACGGGATCCCGGGTACCAGTTTGATTGATCCCTCCTTTACTGCTATTCCTGTAAATGCAGCGAATCCCTTTGGAGCGATGATTTTGGCAGAAGTGTTGGCTAGCCCTGAAGGTCAACTGGAAAAGTTTAAGCCAGATGTCTGGGGAGATTTGCCCCTGATCGATGTTAGCCGTTTGTCTGCCGAGTTCCAGGCCAACTTTACTCAGTTGGAAGTTGCCTCCGGGATCCCAATTCAAGAGGCAATTGCAGGAGCGGTGCCGATTGTGAATGCGGAATATACTGTGCAACTGGAAGAGCTTTGGCAGCGACAGGTGTTACCAGGCTGAGGTTGAAAGTTGGGCTCAAGATGCAGGATGGGCTGTAGCTGCGGCTAAATTTTGGGGCAGCCAAACTTGAAAATGGGTCCATCCTTCTGAACTTTTGACGGAGATATCACCCCCCATTCGCATCACCAATTGCTTCACCAAAGCTAAGCCTAAACCTGTTCCCCCATGTTTCCAGCGATCCGACTGTGGGATGCGGTAAAACTTGTCAAAAATCCGTGCCAACTCTGATTGTGAAATCTCTGCACTGTTGCTAATCATGAAAAGAAACCCATCTTGATCCGAAGTAAGCCGGATGTGAATGGCTCCTTCCGGAGCAGTATATTTGATGGCATTGTGAACCAATTCACGCAAAACGCGGCTGAGACAAGCCGAGTCTGTCTCTAGGATTGGGATCCCTTGGCTGAGATGCAGTTGTAACAACTGTTGTTTAGATTGGGCGAGCGGTTGGAGCCCACTGAGAAGTTCTTGCAGGTAGTAAACCAAATTGATCTCTTCTGCCTTGAGTGAATACCCTTCCGCTTCTAGCCGCTGTATATCCAGCAAATCATTGATTAGGGCAATCTGCCGCTCACACTCTTGAAGGGCAGTCATAAAATAGTTCTGTCGTTTTTGTGGGTCAGTGGTAATCTGCATCATGCGTAGAGCCATGCGCACATTGGTCATCGGAGTCCGTAGCTCGTGCGAAACGGTGCTAACAAAGTCATCTTTCAGCAAATTGAGCTGTTCCAATTCAGTGACTTGAGCCTGTGCGGCTTCGTACAAGCGAGCCTGACGAATGGCCAAAGCACACAAATTAGCCACCTGTTGCACCATCTGAATCTCTGGTTCTACAAAGAATTGTTCTGGCAGGCGCTCCAAATTTAATAAACCCATTAACCGCTGATCTTCATCCAAAATGGGACAGTTGAGAAGGGTCGCCCAAAGTCTATTTGTGGGGTTATAAAAACAGTGATGGATTACTTTTCCCTGTTGTAAAGAGCTCAAAAAAGAAGCATCAACTATTTCTTGAAGATCATAGCTCTGACCAACCAGATTTGGGGAGTAAGCATAGTACAGTTTAAGGGTAGAACAGTCTTTTGAGAAGAAACCAAAACTACAGTCTAACAAGCCCAGAATTTTTACCAGCTCTTGCACAACAGTATTCAGAATCTCTGCCTCATCTAAGCTGGCCACAACTTTGCTGCTAATGGAGTGCAATACCGCCTCAAAATCCAATGCCTGCTGTAGCCTAGCTGTGCGCAACTCTGCGAGTGCTTCCAAATGATTGTTCAGGTTTTGCACCTGCTGGTACAGCTCGGCTTGTTGTAGAGCAACAGACAGTTGTTCTGATAACTGCACTAGAATAGATTTTTCCCAATCTTGCCACTGATACACTCCCCGGCATTGATGAGCAATTAAAATTCCCTGTATATCGCTTTTAGAAGGAGATTCCAATTGTGGGTGATTATCTCCACAAATCGCCACTACTAAGCTGGCATGCACTTGTAAGCTTCTTAGGAGGTCAACATGATAAGGTTGAATAGGGGCATCTTCAATATCTGAGATGGAGTGCACTTGGTTACAGGGAAAATAGTCTTTTCTCAAACTGAAAAAATAGGAATCCAAAATGGTTTGATTCACTATAGAAAACTCTGCCTGACTGACAGACTCTGCCTGAATAGAGCTGCTCCCATCGGGCTGTAGGAGGTAGATCACCACGCGATCGGTTTGTAGCAGTTGCCGGACTTCTGTAGCTGCGATTTGCAGAATCTCCATCAAATCTAGAGAGCGGCGAATACGCTCGGTGATCCGCCCCAACAACCGTTCTCGCTCTGCCTGAAGATGTAGGGTCTGTTGGGTTTGTTTTAGAGCTTCTTCTGCTTGTATGCGCAGAGTGATATCGGTAAAGGTACAAATAACCTGATAGACTTGCCCCTGTTCATCTAGCCTTGGCTTCGCATTCACCAGCAACCAAACCCGATCCTGCAAACGGGGTCGATACACCCCCATCACCACATTTCGTACAGGCTGACCCGTCACAATGGCTTTGGGCACAGGATGCTCTGTCCCTGGAAAACTGGATCCATCCTCATGAATGACATTCCAGGCCGGATCAAAAGAAGTTCGTCCCAACAATTGATCTTCCGTTAAGTCCAACAATTCCAGGGCTTTGGGGTTACACAACAACATTTCCGCCTGTCTGCCCTGCAGGAGAACCCCGACATTGAGGTCTTCAACTAGGGTGCGGAAGCGCTCTTCGCTTTCTTCTAAGGCCCGTTCCATCAATTTTTGCTGGGTGATCTCCCGCCCAACCGAGAGAATTTCTACCAACTGGCCCTGGTCGTCGAAAAGGCCTTGATCCACCCAATGCACATATCGTGTCTTCCCTTCTGGGTCGGAGTAGATGCGTTCGCTGGTGCGGGTGGGCTGGGTGGGGTTAAGGGCAATCAATTCTGCCAGGAGGGGATCCCGTTCGGTTTCCGGTATGGTGTCGCTCCAGCGGGTACCCAAACACTCTTCTCGGGTTTGCCCAAAAAAACGCAGATAGGCTTCATTCACAAGTCTCAAGCGAGTATCGAGGCTATAGCGACAGATCAGCTCCGATTGTTGCTCCACCACTTCTCGGTAGTCTTGCTCCTGTTGCCGCAACTGGTTCAGCATTGCCTGTTGGGCTGCCACCATCCGTTCCCAGGCAGAATTCAGCGTTTGCACTTCCTGAATTGGGCCGGGATCCAACTTGGGCCAGGGATGGGATCCATCGGGGATAAACCCCTTGACAGTTTGCGTGAGACGGCGAATCGGGCGGGCGAAACATTCGGTTAGACCCATTCCTATCCCCAACAAACCCAATAAGATCCCACCCCCAAGCAGCCCAGCCTGTTGGGCAGAGCGGTTGACTGCTCCCAAAATCTCTGATTCCGGGATCCCGCGCACAAGGTAAAAATCCAGCCCCCACTCATCTTGAATAGAATCTATCTCAATTAGATGCGGCTCTCCCCCGACGGGTAAGCGGAAGAAAACCTCGGAAGTCACTGCCGACAACGACCCAAATTGCTCCGCAAGGGCTGGAACAACCGCCCGTAGAATCGGGTGGCTGCTTTCTGGATCCTCATGTTCAGAAATCAAGCGGGCTCCATAGCCCGCCACCACCTGCCCTTGGGAGTCCAGCAGAAAACTTATGCCGGGATTGGTTTGATCCAGAGTATCCAGAAGAGCTTGCACATTGTGAATGGAAATGGCGGCCGCCAAGCTCCCGTATGAGGTTCCGTTTTTGCTGGTTAAGGGTAACCCCGTTAGAACCAAAAGCTGTGGCTCAGAAAAAATACTACTGATGGTCTGGCTGCGACTGATCCCCTCTGTCTGGACAGTCTCTGCAAACCAAGGCTGCTCTCTTACATCCATAAAACCCAACTGGCGAGTTTCACCCGTGGGATCCCCGGTTTTGGGATCCAATTCCCGTCCGCGCACCTCTCCAGGCAAAGGGCCACCGGTGTTGTAAACCCATATCGACCCCTCCATGCGCTGCGCCATGACAAAGCCACCGTCAGCCGAAACAAAACCGATATAATCAGCTTCAGGGAAGCGCTGCAATTGTCGGGCAAAATAGCCTTCCAAAAAGACCAGATCAGTGGGCTTCAGGGTTACGAGATCGGGTAAAAATCCCCAATCCACCGCATCTTGATTGACATCGTTGATTTGAATAGGTACCTGCAGATAGCTTTTCAGGGTGTCTTCAATATGGTCATTGACCTTGCGGTTGATCTTTTGGGCTAACCGTAGCGCTGTTTCTCGTCCAGACTGCTGGAGGAGATATCCTACACTGCCTACACCCACCCCCACCGCCAGCAGCATCAGCAGGAGCAGAGCAATTTGCAAGGGAATGCGTCTAGATGAGGAAGCAGAGGACTGGGGTGAGGACTTCATCGTCACATCGTCAGCAGGTGCAGAAAAACTAGGCTTGTGGGGGCTGTAAAGCGCGTTGCAAAGAGCTAAGGCTAACCTCTGCCAAAATTGCCAACAGGGCTACCGGAATTGCCCCCACCAGTAAGATAGCGTTGTCGTAGAGGGCAAACCCTAGTGTGATAAAAGTTCCTAACCCTCCGGCCCCAATAAAAGCCGCTAACGTAGCACTGGCGATGACCTCAATGGTGGCGGTTTTAATGCCAGCCAAGACCACGGGCAATGCAAGGGGAATTTCGATTTGCCGCAAGACTTGACTGGATGTCATTCCCATGCCAAAAGCAGCTTCTCGAATGGCTGGCTCAATACTCCGAAACGCGACATCGGTGCTGATCAAAATGGGAGGCATGACCAAAGCAGTTAGGGCGATCACAGCGGAACGAAAACTGAGGCCGAAATAGGGGATCGCTAAAAATAAAATCGCCAAGCTAGGGATCACTCTAAGGCCATTAAAGCCATTGATAACCACTAGCGAAAATGCCTGTGACCGAGAACTCAAAAAGCCCAAAGGCAACCCAAAAATCAGGCCAATTCCCAAAGGTACAGTCACCAGTTGTAGGTGTTGAAGGAGAGCTTGAAACAGCATATCGCTGTTGTTTTGCGCATAGCTTAGGGAACGGGTCAGGATGGTCATTGAGCGTTACAGCCTTTTCCAGCGATACATACTACAGCCGATGCAGGCCAACCCTTTGTCCGACGAGAATTTCTTCTTTACCTTGTGTCGTACATGAAGTCGGAAAAAGCTGTATCGACCCAACAAGGGCAAGATAGCCCCAGTGTAGCGTTTGCAGTTGAACTGGGCAGCGCCCAAAACCTGCTTAGAATGGAAACGCTTTCTTGTCATAGGCATGGCACCACGCGGTTTCAAACCTAGGGATCCCTCCTGTAGTGGAGGAGCGGAGCGCCCAAAATTGGAGGCCATCAGCTTGGCCCCCTATGTGCGAACCCTGCCTTTGGTGATCGATGCCATGTTGGATCTGGCTCGGGTGGGCGCTGAAGACACCCTCTACGATCTGGGCTGTGGGGATGGCCGGGTTCTGATCCGGGCGGCCCAGCGGTTCGGTACGCGGGGGGTGGGAGTGGATATCGACCCTGAGCGGATTCTCGAGGCCCAGCAACGGGCTCAAGAAGCCCAAGTTCAAGATCGCGTGCAGTTTCTTGAACAGGATCTGCTTACGGTAGACCTGTCCCCCGCGACGGTGGTGAGTTGTTATCTGTTGCCCCGCTCCCACCTATTGATTCGAGACAAGCTGCGCTCAGAAGTACAGGCCGGTGCGCGTCTGATTACCCATTCGTTTGACATGGGGGATTGGATCCCGACCACCACCACCACTGTATCGGATGTGATCAACACCTACACGATCTATCTCTGGCAACTTTAATTCGAGACAAGCTTTTCTTAAGAGGCTTCTCAGTTAGGATACAGCCTTTTCCAGCGTTACCTGATACAGCAGATTTAGGTCAATTCCTTGCTCCATAAGGTTTTTTGCCTAGCTCAAGGGCCTGCGTAAAGTCGGAAAAGGCTGTGAGTAACCTCAAGGTTAGAGGGTACCGGAACCCATCCGATTGTTAAGACTCTTCCGTATATCTGCTGGGGAGCGACAGGATCAGTTTAGAATCAAAGCCATTTTCCCTACTGCCTCAACCCCTATTGAAGAGGAATCCCATGCTGAATCAGCTCAGAATAGGTGCAAAGTTTAACCTGCTCCTTGTGGCTGTGTTTCTACTAGGTAGCATTGCCGGTGGTTTCGCCCTCTCCAAGGTTCTTCAAGAAAAATCTGAAGCCAAGGTGGTCTCTGAGGCTTTGGTCATGCTCAACACGATCAATGCCCAAAGAATTTATACGGATCAACAGGTTCGTCCCCTTTTGGAAAATGCTTTTGGAACCGAGCAATTTATCGCAGAAACTGTTCCCTCCTATGGGGCACGTCGGGTTTTTGAGAACTTGCAGCGATTAGGGTTTGAGTTTAAGCAGAAAATTTATAAAGAAGCCGTTCTGGATCCCACTAATCCGGACGACAGAGCTGATGAATTTGAAACAGAGCTGACCGCTCGATTTGCCGCCGATGAATCCTTAGAGGAAATCTCGGGGTTTCGTCAAGTGCGCAATGTTGGCCCTATTTTTTATATCGCCCATCCCATTCGCATCCGCAGAGAAAGCTGCCTGGCTTGTCACAGCACCCCCGATGTTGCACCCCGAGGGATGGTGGAGGTTTACGGGCCCAACAACGGGTTTAATTGGGAACTGGGATCCACTATTGGCGCTCAGATGGTTTATGTACCAGCTCAGCAAATTTTCTCGCAAGCACGGCAATCCTTCTTGGTGATCATGAGCATTTTCTTGCTTGTGTTTGCGGCGGCAATGTTGGTGCTTAACCGTGTCTTGAACTCTACTGTGCTGAGACCAGTTCAGATCCTCGCTCAAGCCTCACAACTGATGGGTGCTGGGAAAATCAAGTCTGAAGAAGATGTTGAGAACATGGAGTTCCGCAGACTGTCCAACGTGATGAAGCAAGAAGATGAGATAGGGCAGCTTAGCCGTATCTTTCAAACCATGATCAATAAAATCGTTGAGCGTGAGCAAAAACTACGTCAACAAATCCGTCAACTCACGATTGAGATTGACCAAAGCCGCAAGGCCAAAGAAGTATCGGAAATCGTAGAAAGTGATTTCTTTAAGAATCTACAGCATAAAGCCAAGTCCATTCGCCAGCGGGATCCCAACTTAGAAACCCCTGAAGATGAAGAGATCTAGTGTGTTGTGACCGCAAACTTACTGAATCTTTTGAATCTTTACTGAATTGAAAGGGGCATCGAAAGAGATCGCTTGCCCGGGGTGATTTGACCCAAAACAACAGCCCGACAGGCTCCGGTTGCCTCTGGCAAATTGTTCACCTGGCCCTGCCAAGTCTGATAGGCCAAGATAGCAAAGGCTAGGGCTTCTTTGGCTGCCGCCGGGATCCCCATTTGTGCGCTGGTGAGTAGGGTTACTTCTGGTAGCTGGATCTGCAACATCTTCATCAAAGTCGGGTTTTGAGTGCCACCACCACTGATAATGACTTGATCAGGCAGATGGGGCAAAAAGGTTCTGTAGGCATGGGCGATGGAACAAGCCGTCAATGCGGTTAGGGTGGCGATGCAATCTGCGGCTGAAGTAAAGTGTGGCCAAATCTGTTGTAAGTAGGGCGCTCCAAAATAGTCTCTTCCAGTGGTTTTGGGTGGGGGCGCATGGAAATAGGGATCCCGCATCCATTCTGTGACCTTTTCCCAGTGGATCTGGCCTCGAGCTGCCCATTCTCCATCTCGATCAAAAGTGTGTTGTCCTTGAGTGGCTCGCATCACTGCCAAATCAATCAAAATGTTGCCAGGGCCAGTATCGAAAGCCAAAGGGGATCGCTGGCTGGAGGTGTTGGGCAAATAGGTCAGATTGGCAATGCCGCCGATGTTTTGGGCCACCCGATTCAGGTGAGAGTCGCTGAACAACAGCCTATCTACAAAGGCTACCAAAGGTGCCCCCTGACCACCAGCCGCTATATCTCGGGCCCGAAAATGGTTGATGACCGGGATCCCGGTTAATTCTGCGATTACAGCCGCTTCACCGATTTGCAAGGTAGAGGCCTTGGGGCCGGTGGGGGTATGCCAGAGGGTTTGACCATGGCTCCCGATCAAGTCAATCTGTTCCGGGGTTAGGTTGGCAGATTGGATCCCTTGTAGAGCTGCCTCGGCAAAAGCCTTGCCCAACCGAAAATTCAACGCACAGATCTGATCAACCCCGCTGGTTTGAGGATCCGAAGCCCGCAGGATCTCTTCTCTGAGCTGATGGGCATAGGGGATTATTTCATGATGGAGAAGATCCCAGGTCAAGGGATCCCTGCCCTCAATTTGCACAATCGCCACATCGATCCCATCCACAGAAGTCCCTGACATTAAGCCAATGACAATCATCTTGTTGAAGATAGTGAACTACTTTCGCCGAAAGACCCCAGACAGATTATTGGCTGGCATAGGGATGACCTCTTGAAGAATGAGCCCCCTTGGATCAGCCACCTCAGCAACTTTTTCTAAATCCCTGACTCCCCATTCCGGGTTCTCCGCTCTTAGGCTGGCATCAAACTGAGCATTACTGGGGGCCGTGTGTTCTCCTTGGCGACGGAAAGGGCCATACAAATAGAGGATCCCATCGGGTGGCAAAATTCGACCGGCTCCGGCCATCAACCCCAAACAACTGGCCCAAGGGCTGATGTGAATCATATTGATGCTGACAATAGCCGTAATGGGCGGATCCAGGCTTGGCGTCTCGACAGGCCAGATTGGATCCCGAACATCGAGTGCGATAGGGGGGCGTAGGTTTGCTGCCGGAAATTCCTTTTGCCAGGCTTGGATGCTACGACGCAGCTCTGGATCCGGCTCACTGGGTTGCCAAATCCAATTGGGCAGACGCGGGGCAAAGTAAATGGCGTGTTCTCCCGTACCACTGCCAATCTCCAATACCCTGCCGCTGCTGGGTAGAACCTGCTCAAGCACCCTCAGAATCGGATCCCGGTTGCGCAGCGTTGCTGGAGCATAGCGACGATGATCTTGTTCCACCCCCATCTCTTGTGCCATCGACTTTACACCTGATCCCAACCCAAACGTTTCTCAATCCCAACATCACTGGCCAGAGAGGCTCCCAAGAGGCTTTAGAAGGTATGAAGGTTCTGCCCTTTCTGCAACAGCCCTCATTAGCATACAAGCATCGCACCCAAAGCTTTCGAGTGGGAATTTTGTCTGATGAGTGAAGCCATCTGCTACAACCTTTTGCTGGTGGGAGGGAGTTCCTCCAACCTGATCCTGGCCCATCGCCTTTTGGATCTGGCCAAACTATCCGGCCTGGAGATCTCCATCGCCATTCTGGAAAAAGCACGGCAATTCGGTGGGCATATCGTCAGCGGCGCCATCTGCAATCCACAGGTCATCTGCAAACTCTTTCCCGACTTCGAGAGCCAAGGGTTCCCAACCGAGGGGCGGGTGGAAGTCAATCATCTGAGTGTGCTGGGATCCGAACAGCGCTGGGATTTGCCTGAAGCAGTTATTCCACAGGGGTTTCGCAAACAGGGGCAAGTTATCCTCACCTTGAGCCACGTCATTCGTTGGTTGGCAGAACAGCTGCAGGAGAAAGCCAAAGGGATCCCCAATGTCACCCTCGATCTATTCCCGGGTTTTGCCGCCCATGAAATTCTCTACGACGGGGAACGGGTGATAGGGGTGCGGGCCAGCGATTCCGGCCAAATTTATGAAGACTGTATCTTCGCTGATCTCACCTGCTTTGGTGATAAAGGTTTTATCTCCAAAGATCTGATCGAGAAGTTCCAGTTGCGGCCCAATCCGCAACTGTGGTCTGTCGGGGTAAAAGAAATCTGGCAAATTCCCGGATCCCTGCAAGGGCAAGTGTGGCACACCCTGGGCTACCCAATTTTGGACGGCAGCTTCAGTGGTGGCTTCGTCTATGGCCTCAAAGAAAATCGCCTGGCTCTGGGCTTGATCATTGGCCTGGATAGCAAAAACCCCAATCTCAACCCACAACAGCGTCTGCAGGAGTTCAAAGGCCATCCTTGGATTCAATCTCTACTGGAAGGGGGCAAGTTGCTCAAGTACGGGGCTGCTGTGATTCCTGAGGGAGGCTACTACAGCTTGCCCACCCGGTTTGGTGTGGAGGGATCCCTGCTGTTGGGGGATGCGCTCGGGGTACTGGATGTGGGCAGCTTGGCCGGTGTGGATAAAGCCATGGAAACCGGCTACGTGGCGGCGGGCTTAGTTCACGATGGCTTTTTGAAAGGGAATCTGCACATTCAAGCGGACTACCAAAAAGAAGTGATGCAAAGCTCAGTCGGGCAAGATCTATACCGCAGCCGCTACTTCCGCGAGGCCTTCCTAGAAAACTCCCGCCTATTGGAAGAGTATTTGCCCAAAGTGTGCAGCAGTGTGGATGCTGGTCATCCCTGGTTGGGATCCCTGCAATTGGGCCTGCAAGACCCGGTTCGCCGGGGGCGAGAAACCCTACGCGCCTACACCCTCCTCACCGGACGTGTTAGCACTAGCGCCCCTGCGCCTCAGGGATATGTTGCGCCCCATGCAGCCATTCAAGCGGATTTTGTCTCCCCCACACCCGTTTCTGTACCTCAACCAGAGTCTTTGCGGGGCTATTTCTCTCGACCCGATGCGGTCTTTTTTGCCGAACCCCGTTACCACGAAGGCAACCATCATATTCTCGAGTTCAGCGCCGAAACCTGTCGCCAGTGCATCGCGACCTACGACAAACTGAATCGCCCTACCCCCTGCATTTCCGACTGCACCGCAGAAGTTCACCACACCCAAGAGCATCAGGGGCTCCGTTCCCACGCCATGTCCTTAGAAAATTGCATTCAGTGCCGCACCTGCGAGATCATCTGTCCCCAACTCAATTTGCGGGTCAACCCCAGCTATGAGGGATCCGGCCCCGATTTCTTTGGGTTGTAGATGGGTTGTAGATCTGAGCATAGAACTCCACAAATAGGAGCAGGGATCCCGTGAAGGTATTCCGTGAATGGTGTACTGAATAACAATCCAGGAGGCGTTGGTTTGCTTAAATAGCAGAGCCATGGATTTTTTGCCGCCTAAATGTTACCTGCTAGGCGTTACTTGTCCCTCAGTTTGGAACCTCTGTCATGACCAGCATCATCCCCGAACGGACTGCGGATCCCCGTGAGGCTTGGGATCTGGTGCAGCAAGATGGAGCAGCGATTCTCCGTTGGGAAGACCTGACCGAAGCGGGTACCACAGCGGCTGGCTATGCCTTTATGGGAGAGCACCTACGCGGCATCGGGCAAGTACACCGGGTTACCAGCGAGCCTCCCAAAAAAATTAAAGCCGTTCCTCCCACCGAAACCCTACTCGCTCACACCGATGGCTTTGCCTACGGCCCCCGCAACCCCGACTACCTGACGTTGCATTGCGTTGTGCAAGCCCAAGAGGGGGGAGAGTCGTTCTTGATCGATGGCTATGGGTTGTTGCAGCGAATGGCAGCCGATCCCCACAACGAGTTCACCATTGCCGGTCAGCGGGCCAACGCCGTCCATTGGTTACACACAGAAGTGATAGAACAAACGGAGATCTCAGAAAAAGGCTTTGCCATGGAGGAGCGCTACTTTGCCTCGATCGTGCAAACTTGCCCGAATGGCCGTCGCTGGATCCGCAATCACCCCTACCATCGGCCTCACCCCCAGTCGCCGGATCCCGCTGGACAACAGGCCCTTATCGACTATTGGATGCGCACTCTACGGGCGGAAGCTGCTTCAGTCCAACGATTCAAACTCTATCCTGGCGATGCGTTGTTTGTGGATAACTACCGCGTTTTGCACGGACGGGATCCCTACTTGGCCAAGTCGATTGGGGAGCGGATCTTGCACCGCTTGTGGATGTGGTCTCCCGATGCAGCAGGGATCCCTGAGGGCATTCAATACTCGGATCCCGATGATGTGCTCGTGGCAGCTTCGTAAATTCAGGAAGCTTCAAAATGTGTGAACAGGCCGGAGCAGATGAACTGACAAGAGCATCTTTAGGATAGCCTAATGGACAGACTAGGGTATCTAAAAATACTGTGTCTTAATTCTGAAACTGAAACAGTGGCTCTTATTGGCTTTAGAAGTAACGGCAGCTGAGGGTCAGCACATCGGTTTATCCCGGAATCAGCACTTTTAACGAGCGAGTTACGATAATTGACGAATGGGATAGCCGTAAGTATCAGGTAAGAATAGATATAGATACATAAATAGATAATAAGTTAGATACATAAGTCTAGTTAGGTGCTGAATTTCAGTCTTCTTGATAGACTAACTGAGGTTGTTGCGTTGGCTAGAGCGGCTTTGGGGCTCTGAGAGCTGAGACTTTTCTCGGATTCAAAGCACTTCCCTTCGCCAGGTTCAATCTCATTGACTGCTCACTGCAGACATGAACTGAAGACATAAGACGTATGAAGATACAAAGCAACGATCGCTTCGATCAGATTGACTTCCGACTGGATCGCCTAGTGGGTGCCGTGCTGACCTTAACGGAGACCATCAGCTTGGTCAAAGATGATCTGACCAACCTGAAAGAAACTGTTCAACAACAGCTGATGGTTGCCCAAGAGCACAGCAATTGGTTGAGCGAGTTGAAACAAGTTTGTTATCAGCAGGCCGAGACAGCTCGCCAGCAGGCCGAGACAGCTCGCCAGCAGGCCGAGACAGCTCGCCAGCAGGCCGAGACAGCTCGCCAGCAGGCCGAGACAGTTGATCGCATTGTGTTACCTATCTCCTCAATGTCTCAACTCTCAGCTAGAGCAGCAGAAGCCTCCTGCTCTCCCGTAGAGGAGCGGTGGGAGGAATACAAGCTCGACTCTGATGACTATTTCTTACTTTAGGGCATCTGAAACCACGGGTGAACCGGATCCCGACTCCGGCTTTCCGAAACCGCTTTAAGATCGTTCCTAGCCCCGCCGCCCATCGTCTCAAGAAACGGGGGCTTAGCGTTGTGCAGTAAGGAAAACCTGGATGAGTCAGTACAAGCCGGAAAACCCTGCTACAGAAGAAGAGGAGCCCGACACATTGTTAATGCAGCTGCGCCGCAAAGAGGGCAGTTGGCTGGATTGGGCACAAGCCTGCCAAACCTTGTTGCAACGACAGAAAATGACCCCACAGGTGATCTTTGAAGCAACGGGGTTTGAGCCCATTCACCAAAACCAAATCGTCGTCGGATCCCAGGTTTATGAGGGGATGGCTAAAGCCGGAGCCAGCCCCGCAGTCTTGGAGTACTTTGGCCGCAAAGGCAGCGATATTCTCTACGAACTGCGCATTCTTTCCCCCAAAGACCGGGTACAAGTGGCGGAACTAATCCTCAATCGCAACTTAAATGCCGACGATGCTCACGAGATCGCCCGCGCCGTGAAAAATTATGCCCAACTGCGGGAGCGACCGGAAGGGTTTGGGGATCACCCCGGCGATGCGGTGGCCTATCAAGCTTGGAAAACCGCCCAACAAACCAGCGACCTGCAAGAGCGTACCCGCGCCATTGGTCGAGCCTTTCAGTACGTGCATAGCGACGGAGCCCGGCAACAGATTGAGCGGCTCTTGTCCACGGTTGCCGCCAGTTCCTCCGGTGGCTCCCAACGAAAGATCTTGCCCAAGCTATCTGTGTTTCGGCTGGAAGAAGATCTGCCCCGCCTGCTGCCGGTGGTGGGATCCCTCCCCCTGTCCACTGCGGCATGGGAACAACAGATCACCCCTGAACCCGAGGGGCCTTATCACTTGATCCACAGTCAGGGCCAGCAGACTTGGGTGGCATTGCCAGCGTGGTCGGTGATCCAATCGGCCAGGGATCCGGTGGCTATTCCCATTGAGAATCGGCTCCTGGGCACACTTCTCAATCAGCAGATACCCCCAGAAGAAGCACAGGATCCGGTGCTGTTGGTGGTTGATCGGGCGGTGCGTCAGTGGCAGTCAGAAGGCTTTTTCTTGATTGATCGAGCAGGATCTCTGGAGGTGGAGTGGCGGGAAGACTCAGGGTCAGTTTCCCTCTTCGGTCGGGTGCTGATGGCGGTGCGACCTCCCCGAATTTTGGATGAAGTCGTGGCTCAGGATCCCTGGCAGTTGGATGAATAGGAGCCTTCAACGGGTCAGCTGTGGCGGCAACTCCCCCGGAGCAACTTGTATCCACTCTTGGGTGTCTGGGTGGCGAACATACACCGGATGATTCCTGATCTGCTGCTGGAGAAAGTATTGTGCCTGTTTGAGGAGTGGCTTGAGGCCGGAGGGAGGCTTTTGGGCCATAACTCCACTCCGGTCAGAACCAGATCCGGGACGGCTTGTGAGGGAAGGACTGGGGCTAGGGTTCAATACCTGGCGGGCCAAGATCCAGTGCAAGCTGTAGGGGCTCGTGGTCTGTTTCGACATCGGGATCCCTCCAAATCATGATCCCAGCTTAAGGTCTGAATAGGGCATAATCAGCCCTAATTAGAATTCTAATTAGAAAGCCAATTAGCTTTGCTTTGCTCTCATCGAGATCATCCTGTTTCTGCCCGAGACTTGAGGGCTTGGTTCATCGCTTCAAACCCTTGGCGAACCGTTGTATCCAAACTCTTAGACAGTAGCGGTAAGAGCAACCCCGAGAAGCGCTCACTGTGGGTTAGCCGCACCCGGTGCTCTCCTAGGGTTTCCAATTGGAAGCGATGTTCTCCATCAAATAATCCCGGCAGAATGAAATGGCCCAGCCAGCCAAACTCACGTTCAGGTAGAACTGCCACAACTGTGGGTTTGAATGCCATCCTCTGCCCCCCTGGTGGTTGAATTTGCACTTGCAACTGGGATCCCTCCCTTGCCTGGCCCTCAATCGAGCGAATAAACGGGTTCCACTGCTCGTAGGCAGAAAAGTCCATCAAAATCTGCCACACCTTTTGCACAGAGGCATTGATGTCAATGCTGGTGGAGATCTCTTTCATGACACCTTGCTGAACAGGAACACTGCTCTGTACAGTCTAGAGACTGCCTGTGGGTGAGATGTGGCGATTCTCTACCTTTCCTGATCCGGTTGGCAGGACTAGCCACAGTGTGAAAATGAAGGCCATGCTGGGGAGAAATAGCCGATCCTGAAGCTGGGCAAGATTTAAGTTCAAAGAACTCCCTAGCCATTCTCTGCGGCCAAAAACATCTGGGCTCGCCAAAAACAGGTAATGGATTTACTATCCAGATCTATGCCAAAACGGGCGATCTCTGTTAGCTCGGCAGGGGAAAATTCTACTACTGTAATATCTTCATCCTCATCTTTGTCGGGGGGGGAGTCCAGCACTTCCAGGTCTCGCGCCAAATAGGCGTACATGATCTCATCGGAGTAGCCAGGACACAGATAAAACTGCCCCAAAGAATCCCAGCGATGGGCACGCAACCCTGTTTCTTCTTCGAGCTCCCGCCGAATCGTTGCATCGGGATGTTCGCCCGGTTCGAGGGTGCCTGCCGGAAACTCATAAATGTAGGAGGCAACCGCAAAGCGATATTGACGGATACAGACAAATTTCCCCGCCGCCGTCATCGGTACCACCACTGCCCCACCGGGATGGATGAGGTATTCTCGCTCCCCCTCTTTGCCATTGGGAAAGCGCATCCTCTGGCTGACAAAGGTGTATTTGTAGCCTTGGAAGCGCAGACGCTCACGAATAACCTGCGAGGGATTTGACATGGCAAGAGTCCAGGAGAGTGGGGCCGCACCCAGCTTAATCGCTTCTGGTGTGGGGGAGAGCTCCGACCGCAGCCGCTAGCTCTGTTGTTGTGGGATCCCTGGATTGGGATAGAGTCAGGAGACGGTGTTGCACAAGATGCTGAGGGTTATGATTCATCCGCCCCTGAAGGACTTTCTGGCCCTGACAGAACAAGGCAATTTCATCCCGGTATACCAGGAATGGGTGGCGGATCTGGAAACCCCTGTTTCCGCCTGGTATCGGGTCTGTGCTGGTCAGCCCTACAATTTTTTGCTGGAATCGGTGGAGGGAGGGGATCAAATTGCCCGCTACAGCTTTTTGGGGTGTGACCCCCTCTGGACCCTAGAAGTGCGTGGGGATCAAGCGCTACAAGTTCATCGGAATGGCCAGCAAGAACAGCACCAAGGGGATCCCTTCGATATTTTGGCCCAGTGCTTGCAGCCCTATCAGCCGGTGCATTTGCCCGAGTTGCCCAGTAGCATTGGGGGTTTGTTCGGCTACTGGGGCTATGAACTGATCCATTGGATCGAGCCAAAAGTGCCGATCTACCCGGCCCAAACAGGGGATCCGCCGGATGCCATTTTCATGCAGGTGGATAGCATTCTCCTGTTTGACCAGGTGAAGCGCAAAATTTGGGTGGTGGCCTTTGCCGATACCCGCCAACACTCTGCCGAGCAAGCCTACGAACAAGCCTGCCAACGGGTGGAACGGCTGGTACAACAATTAAGCGCCCCGGTTTCCACCGCCAACCTCAGCCTCAATTGGAAACCGCAACTTCCCACTGGTATCCCCCCCAGTAACATGAGCTCGCAGGCCTATCAACAGGCCGTCCAACAAGCGAAAGACCATATCCGGGCTGGGGATATTTTTCAGGTGGTGCTCTCGCAGCGGTTTACCACTTCTTTCTACGGGGATCCCTTTCATCTCTATCGCTCTCTGCGCCTGATCAACCCTTCCCCCTACATGGCCTTTATGCAGTTCGGGGATCTGTACCTGATCGGCTCTAGCCCGGAGGTGATGGTGAAGCTGAGTCAGGTTGGCGGGGAACCCATAGCCACCGTGCGACCGATTGCCGGCACCCGCCCACGGGGGGGCACGCCAGCGGAGGATCGGGAGCTGGAGCAAGATCTGCTGGCGGATCCCAAAGAACGGGCCGAACATGTGATGCTGGTGGATCTGGGCCGTAATGATCTGGGACGCGTGTGCAAGCTGGGATCCGTACAGGTGGATGACCTGATGCAGATCGAACGCTACAGCCATGTCATGCACATCGTTAGCAACGTCGTCGGGCAACTGGATCCCAAACACAGTGCCTGGGATCTCTTGCGAGCCACGTTTCCTGCCGGAACGGTTACGGGTGCTCCGAAAATCCGCGCCATGCAGATTATCCATGAGCTGGAGGGATCCCGACGGGGGCCCTATTCTGGTGCCTATGGGTACTATGATTTTTCTGGCCAACTGAACACGGCGATTACGATCCGTACCCTAATGATGCAAAACGGCCAGGTAACACTCCAAGTTGGGGCAGGCATTGTCGCTGATTCGGATCCCGAGCAAGAATATCAGGAATGCTTAAACAAAGCCCGGGGCATGTTAATGGCGTTGGCCAGCCTACAGGAGTGACGAGGGAAATGCTAGCCCAGTTGCAGTTCAGCCCTGAGGAAAAAGCGGCCCAGACTCCACAACCGACAACTGTGGAGCAGGCTTTTCAATTGTTTGCCTCTGAGGGATATCTTCTGTTGCAAGAGGTATTTGAGCCGGAAGCTATTGATATCCTGCACGGGGCGTTTCTGGAAACCTACAGCCAGTACTGCGCCAGTGCCACCCACGCCGATGCTTTGTTGGTAGGTAATAGACGGGTGATGGTGACCGTCCGCTTAGAGCCACCTTTTAACGATCCCCTCTTTTACGCCCACCCCTTGCTCTTGCCCATCCTGAAGCGAATTTTGGGGCCGGAGCTGCTCTTAAGTGGGTTCGGGGCAGTGGTTTCTTTGCCGGGATCCGCCGATCAACAGGTGCACCGGGATTTGTCTCATCTGTTTGGGGATGAGATGTTGGATGCGCTTATCCCCTGCTATGCCCTCAATTTACTCATTCCTTTGGTGGATGTGAACGAAGAAAATGGCATGACCCGCCTTTGGCCAGGTAGCCATGCGGTCTATGATGCTCATTACACAGAACTGGCCAAGCAGATGCTCTATGTGGATCCGCCGATAGCCAAGGGATCCTGTCTCATTTTCGATTACCGCCTCATTCACCTGGGTCGAGCCAATCGTTCTGCCGCCCCACGCCCTCTGCTCTATAACACCTACAGCCGCGCTTGGTTTCGGGATCCCGTCAATTACAACCAACAATCTCCTCTCGTGATCCCCACTGCCGAACGAGAACGGATCCCTGCTGAGCACCAACGCCTGTTTCTCGCTGCTGAGATTCTGTAAACTACCCGACGCTGACCCTAGCGGGTACAGATCGGGCTTTTCAGTAGCCCTCCACTGAAGATACTCTTGAACAGGCCAACATCTGCCCAAGGCGATGGTGCAACTGTTCCACCTCCCGCCACAGTTCTTGGGGATGCACAACCTGCCAGGGAAAACCCATCTCCAACATCACACAGGTAAACCAACGCAGGCAGTGTACCGAACCTCGCAGACGGATCCCGGCCTCTTCTGTTTCTTGCAAATCTCCCAAGGTGTAGGGCAAGCGCTGCCTGATCTCTTCCAGGGATCCCTGAATGAGCACTTCCACCTCGTACTGGCCCGTCACCTGGGCCAAGCTCTGTTCTAAAAACCGCAGTGCATTGAAGTTTTGGGGTTGGGTAAAGGTACTACTCAGAAGTTGACAAGACTGCACCCGATCCAAACGAAAACTGCGTAAATCCTGCCGCAGATGACAATAGCCCACCGCATACCAACGGCGACTGTGCAGCACCAACCCATAGGGATCCAATACCCGCTCCGTCAGCCTAGGGCTAGCGATGGGATCCCGAGCGGGGGTTTTGTACCTGAGCTGCACCTGCTGTCCGCGGTGAATGGCAAGACTAAGCTGAGCGATCACCCTTTGATCCACCGCCCCCACTTGCGGGGTTGAGCCGGAGATCATCAGGGCCATCTGCAGGGCTTCCGCTCGTTCCCGTAGATCGGGAGGCATGACCCGCAGCAGCTTGGCCAGGGATCCCTCGACCATTCGTTCCGCGCTATCCACCCCCGCCTGCTTGGCCAGGAGCAGGCCCAACATCAGCACGATCGCCTCATCGTTGGAAAACATTAGCGGTGGCAGTTTATACCCTGGGCGCAGGCGGTAGGCCCCATAACGGCCTCTTTCCCCTTCCACCGGGATCCCGAGCTCCTGGAGTTGCTCGATGTAGCGGCGGATGGTGCGTCGATCCACTTCTAGGCGTTCTGCCAATTCCGGCCCGCCGATCTGGGCTTGCGATTGCAGCAGTTCCAATAGGGTTAAGACGCGACTGGTGGGGTGATACATGACCTCAAGCCACGGGGCGGTTTTCTGATGCTTGGTGACAGACTCCCGCGCTATGCCTACGGCAGGCTACGCCAACATTGCTGACGCATAGAGTACGGGCTTCTCAGTGACTCCTGCTATCACATTCTCCTTTAGAGACGCTTTGTGAACGAACGTTACCTGAGCTTGACTGACGGAATGCCCTACCGCCAGATACTCGATATTAATTGCTGCATTAGGGTCGCGGTCAATCGTTAGCTTTGATGGAATCCCATCGACACTCTTGGGGAGTCCATGTATCCCGACGCTGACTCTACCCTTTGGGAAGCAAGCTACAGGTACAGTGCGGGGCTTATAGCTCCCTCAACCCCCCATTAGCTAAGCCCCACAGGGATCCCTATTCCCCCTTCTCGTTAGCGATCCCCAGCGATCCCAGCCCTTGACCCAGGGGTTGAAATGCTGGACGATAGGTAGCAATCACAGTCTTAACCTTCTCTACAGATTTACTGAGAGTGACTGGATGGGGAGGTTGAGGTTTATCCGTTCGTCTGAGGATCCCTGGCTGATATGGGTTATCTCGCGTTGGTACTCCATGCTCACCTGCCGTTTGTGCGCCACCCCGAGCAAGATTTTGTGCTGGAAGAGGAGTGGCTCTACGAAGCCATCACGGAGACCTACGTCCCCCTGCTGCATATGTTTGAGGGGCTACAGCGAGATGGGATCGATTTTCGCTTCACCATGTCCTTGACGCCGCCTTTGGTGTCGATGCTGCGGGATCCCTTGCTGCAGGAGCGCTACGACGAATACTTGACCAAGCTGGAAGAATTGGCCCAACTGGAATACGACAAAAACGTTACCAATGGTCACATTCGCTATCTGGCGGAGAACTACGTCAAGGAGTTTTCTAGAGTCCGGGATTTGTGGGAACGCTACGATCGGGACTTGGTCAAGGCGTTTAAGGGCTTTCAAGACAGCGGCAACCTGGAGATCATCACCTGTGGGGCTACCCACGGCTACCTGCCTTTGATGCAAATGTATCCCCAGGCGGTATGGTCGCAGTTGCTCACCGCTTGTGAACACTACAACGAACATTTTGGTCAGTGGCCGCGAGGCATTTGGCTGCCGGAATGTGCCTACTACCAGGGCCTAGAGCGGATGATCGCTGATGTGGGCCTGCGCTACATGATCACCGATGGCCACGGCATTCTCTATGCCAAACCCCGGCCCCGTCATGGCATTTACGCCCCCATTTTTACCGAGACAGGAGTTGCGGTTTTCGGGCGCGATCACGAATCCTCTCAGCAGGTATGGTCGGCGGAAGTGGGCTACCCCGGGGATCCCGTCTACCGCGAGTTTTACAAAGATCTGGGCTATGAGGCCGACTATGAGTACATCAAGCCCTACATCATGCCCAATGGCCAACGGAAAAATACGGGCATCAAGTACCACCGCATCACCGGACGCAACCTCGATTTAGGCCAAAAGCAACTGTACGACCCCTACTGGGCGCGGGAAAAAGCGGCAGAGCATGCAGGCAACTTCATGTTCAATCGCCAACGACAGATTGAGCACCTCTACGGGGTGATGGGCCGTCCGCCGCTGGTGGTTGCCCCCTACGATGCCGAACTGTTCGGCCATTGGTGGTACGAAGGGCCTTGGTTCATCGACTACCTGATTCGCAAGAGCTATTTCGACCAATCCACCTACCGCATGACCCATCTGGCGGAATATCTGCGGGAAAACCCAACCCAACAGGTGTGTAAACCGGCTCAATCCAGTTGGGGGGCGCGCGGGTTTCACGAGTATTGGCTCAACCCAACCAATGCCTGGATCTACCCCCATTTGCATAAGGCAACGGAGCGGATGATCGAGTTAAGCTACCGCGAACCTGCTGATGATCTGGAGTGGCGGGCGTTGAATCAGGCAGCCCGAGAACTGCTTTTGGCACAGTCTTCCGATTGGGCTTTCATTATGCGCACGGGTACGATGGTGCCTTACGCGGTACGCCGTACCAAATCTCATCTGCTGCGCTTTAACCACCTCTACGAAAAAATTAAAGAAGGCCAGTTTCGGCGGGAGAAGGCCAGGCCAGAAGAGGAAGAATGGCTTTCTAAGGTGGAGTACATGGACAATATTTTCCCGAATATTAACTACCGCACCTACCGACCGTTGTAGGAGTAGAAGCGGGATCCCTATCAGGCGGAAACTAGGGATCCCAATATCCGTTGGTGGCGAGTTGGACAGCGCGGGACTGATAGCTCCCCGAACCCCTTAAAAGTTAGCTGGGTTGATGGATCCCGGCCCATAGACTCTACAGTTTTGTGCCACATTCGGTGCAGAACTTGTGCAGGGTAGGATTTTTGGTGCCACAGTTGGGGCAGTAGATCAACTCCGCCGCCTGCTCCAATTGCCGTTTATCCGGGATCCCAATCATCTGATGGTTGGCTTTGCCGGAGGGCACCATTGGATAGCAGTTTTCATCCCGCTTGACAACAAAATCCGCCAGCACCGGCCCCTCATGCTTGAGGATCTCCTGAACGGCATCCTCCAGTTGATCGGGGTGATCGACGCGGATCCCTTTTACCCCAAAAGCCTCCGCCAACTTGACAAAATCCGGCATACCGGGGGCCATATCGGAGTGGGAATAGCGCTCCCCATGAAAGGCTTGCTGCCACTGGCGCACCATCCCCTGCCAGCCGTTGTTGATGATGGCAACTTTGGTGGCAATCCCATACTGGGCAACCGTGCCTAGCTCCTGCAGATTCATCTGGAAGCTGGCATCGCCGCTAATGCAGATCACCTCATGCTCCGGCAGCGCCACTTTGGCCCCCATCGCTGCCGGGAACCCATAGCCCATGGTGCCTAGCCCGGAACTGGAAATCCACTGGCGCGGCCCGTTGCGCAGGAACTGGGCCGCCCACATTTGGTGCTGACCGACATCGGTGGTGTAGTAGGCGTGAGGTGCATGACGACGGAAGGCATCGATCACCTGTTGGGGGGCAATCACCCCTTCGTAACTGGGCACTTGCAGGGGGTAATCCCGTTTCCATCGCTCCACCCGATCCAACCAAGCTTGGGTAAGGCCAGGGGTAGAGGGCATTTTGCTCAGTTGGGCCAGCATCTCCACCAAAACGGTGCGTACATCCCCCACAATCGGCACATCTGGTCCACGATTTTTGCCCACCTCGGCTGGGTCAATATCGATGTGGATCACCTTGGCGTGCTTGGCAAACTCGTCTAGCTTACCCGTCACCCGGTCATCGAAACGGGCCCCCACGGCAATCAGCAGGTCACACTCGGTCACGGCAAAGTTGGCATAGGCGGTGCCGTGCATGCCCAACATCCCCACCGACAGAGGATCGTTCTCGTCAAAGGCCCCTTTGCCCATCAGGGTGGTGGTGACCGGGATCCGATAGGTCTGGGCCAACTCGGCAATTTCCGCGTGAGCACCGGAGATGATCGCCCCGCCCCCCACGTAGAGCAGGGGCTGTTTAGCCTGCAGAATCAGCTTGGCGGCAGCATGAATTTGCCGGGGGTTGCCCCGCACGGTGGGCTTGTAGCCGGGGATATTGATCTCGCTGACGGGTTGATAGTCAAACTCTTCAAGGCCCACATCCTTGGGAATATCCACCAACACTGGCCCCGGTCGCCCCGTACCGGCGATGTGAAAGGCTTCCGCCACAACCCGGGACATCTCGCGCGGATCCCGTACCACGTAGGAGTGCTTGACAATGGGCAGGGTAATGCCAAAAATATCGGTCTCTTGAAAGCCATCAGTGCCGATTAAATGGCGGGGCACCTGACCCGTGATCACCACCATGCCCACCGAATCCATCATGGCGTTGGCAATACCCGTGACCAGGTTGGTAGCCCCCGGCCCAGAGGTTGCAAAACACACCCCAACTTTGCCGGTGGCACGGGCATACCCATCGGCAGCGTGGACAGCCCCTTGTTCGTGGCGTACTAGATAGTGCTTGAGGAGCCCTTGCGACTCAGCTTTGTACAGCTCGTCGTAGATGGGCAGGATCGCCCCACCGGGATAGCCAAAAATGTGCTGCACCCCATGCCGATGCAGGCTATCCACCAACGCATATCCACCAGTCGCCACGATGTCTTCTCCCCGCTGAGATGACCGAATGCCAAAAACGCTCCCCCAGGGGAGCCAGCACGGACAAGGTACTGGCCGAAAATGGGCCAACTTTGTATTTGATTCTACAGTCTAGCAGCGGTTTGCTCCGAAGTTGAGACTTTCACGGTCGGGATCCCAGCTATCCATTCTCCGTAGTGTTGCACACAATTTTCTGGGGTTTAACCGGCTTAGATAAGGCTGCGGGCTTAGGCTCGTCCTCCACGGAGGCTTGCAAATTTTTTGCCAGAGAGGTCTTGCTTATGGGTTATCTGCAGTTTGGGGTCTTTATTCCCATCGCCAACAACGGCTGGATCATCTCTGTCAATTCACCCCAGTATATGCCCACCTTTGAGCTAAACAAGCAGATCACCCTGCTGGCGGAGCAGTACGGTTTCGAGTTTGTCCTCTCCATGATCAAGTGGCGGGGCTTTAAGGGGGAAACCCAGTTTTGGGATCATGCCCTGGAGTCTTTTACCTTGATGGCGGGCTTGGCGGCGGTGACAGAAAAGATCCATCTCTACGCGTCGGTGGCCCTGCCCACTCTTCACCCTGCCGTGGCCGCTCGCATGTGCGTAACCTTGGACGATATCAGTCATGGGCGGTTTGGCCTGAATATCGTGACTGGCTGGAACAAGTTGGAATATGCGCAAATGGGCCTGTGGCCAGGGGATGAATACTACAGCTATCGCTACGACTACGCCACCGAGTATGTGCGGGTGATGAAGCTGCTCTGGGAGCAGGGGCGCGTCACCTATCAGGGTAAGTATTTTCAGTTGGAAGATTGCCTTTGTCAGCCTCGGCCCTCCCGAGAGATTCCGATTGTTTGTGCGGGACACTCAGAGCGGGGCATGCGCTTTACGGCGGAAATGGGTAACCACAATTTCATCTTGGCTCCCTTTGAAGAAGCAGCTCGCATCAGTGATCGGTTGAAGGAGTTTGGCCAACAGGTGGGGCGCCAGGTGGGTACCTATGCTTTGTTTACGGTGGTGATGGGAGAAACCGATGCAGAAGCCCAAGCCACTGCCGAGCACTACATGGAAGGGGGAGACATCGAAGCCTTGCTGGGTTGGAAAGGGGCGGCCAATACCGATCCGGTGGGGGTGAATGTGAAACGCTATCAGGCGGAAGCGTTTATGGGGATCCCTACTATCATTGGCTCCTATGAAACCGTGGCCCAAGAGCTGGATCGCATTGCCAGCCAAACCAGCATCGACGGGATCCTCTTCACCTTCCCGGATTTCATCGCCGATGTGCAGCGGTTTGGGGAACGGGTGATACCTTTGGTCAATTGCCGCCAAGTATTGCAACCGGCTTATATCTAAAGATTAGTTGGATCAGAAGATTAGATCGTAATCGGGGCATCCACATAAATGGTGGGATCCTGAATTTCAAAGACAATCCCGTATTCCTTCAGCTTTTGGGTGATGGTTTCGTTGGCTAAATCCAGCAGTTGTCGGCGTAAATCCATCGAAACTTCTCCGGATCCCAGAATGAAAAAGGTCAGTTGAGCCTGACTACGAGCGGGCTGGGATCCCTGGGCTGCCAGCTCCCGGAAGGTAAGGTCGGTATTGCGAGAATCAATGCCAAAAATATCGCGGGTGCTTTCTAAAATCACCTGCCGAATCAGGGCTTTTTCTTCCTCGGGCAAGAGGCGCTGAAAGGTCAGATAAATCAGCGACATCACCTTCTTTGCCCCGGTGAAGTTCTCGATACTCACCTGTGTGAGGGCGCTATTGGGCACAATCACCAATGTGCCTTTTCCCGAGGTGCGAATGCGGGTCGAGCGCAAGCCAATCGACTCCACACGACCAAAGGTGCCATCCGGCAGACCAATGTAGTCATCCACCACAAAAGGCCGATCCACATAGATAACAATGCCCCCCAGCAGTTGCTCCAGGGTTTTTTGGGCCGCAAAAGCCACCGCCAACCCCCCAATGCCCAAGCTGGCAAACAGGCCTACCACATTGATCTGATGGCTTTGGGCAAAGAGCAATAGCGCCAAAAAGCCGATCGCCAGATTGGCACTGATCCGCCCGACGATCAGCAATTCACTATTGACCTTGCGCCCCCCCTTGAGGGCCGTATCCCGCAGATAAACATCGGCAAAGCCTTTCACCAACCGGGTCAACAGCCAAGCCAGAGCTATTGTCAGGGCCAGGCTCACCCCCAGCTCCGTCAGGTGCAACCACAAGCCCCGCGGCAACACCAGCAAGGCCACTTCTGCCAGCAGCAGCGTCACCACCAACCCGATCAATCCCGCGTAGGGATCCACCGTGCGCTCGTACACTTCCGCCACATCCGGGCTGGCCCATCGCTTCACCGTCGGCTTCAGCCATTTCGGGATCCAACGGCCCAATCCGAAGGCCAGCATCCCCACCAGGGTGATCACCCCCACCTGGGCCCACCCTCGGCTCATCTCCAGCCCTTGCAACCACTCCATAGGCAAACTCCGTCCAGGTGGCTTACCGCCTCAACCTGCCAGTTCCTAGCGGATTCAACGGATTCAATTCAATTGTTCATCTCCCGTTCCAACTTGGCCATCGAGATTTGGCTTTCAACGCGGGAAATGCCCTCCCGAAGGGTTACCACTTGCGCTTCCACTTCATCCAGAGATTTGCGTACCGCTTCAGCCGCACTCATGTGTTGATTCCGCTGTACCAAAGCATCTCGGGCCAGGCTGTCGTTGTGGTGTTGGGTGGCCTGCTCCGCCCGGACATACCAATCCTCTGCCTTTTGCAAAATCTCGTCGTACTGCCGTTCCAGTTGTTTGCGGCTGGCCAGGGTCGTGGTCAAGCTGCGCTGTAACTGTTTGAGATCCCGCTCCATTTGCCGGATGCTCACTTTCTTCTGGCTGGGCTTTTTCCAGAGCAACTTGCTCAGACCCACCATCACCACCACTGTGGCGATGCCCACACCCGCAGCCGCCGTCGGGTTTTCGCGGATGAAGGAGCCATTCAAAACATTCGCCCCGGCAAAGGCAGAGGTTTGCATCCCCGCCTCCCGAAACTCCCAGGGCATTACCGGGTTGCGTTGCTGCCAAAATCCCAGCCGAGCTGTCTGTGCCCCCTCTTGGGCTTCCAAATAGCGCTGACGATTGGCCCCGTGCAAAAAGCGCTCATAAACCACCGCATGTCCCTGGCGCAACATCTCCAAATTCACCAGGCCGTCGGAGTTGTAGACCTGGGCGATGTGCAGTCCCTCGGGGGTGACATAGAGGGTATCCACCTGCACCAGGGATCCCGTCGGGATAATGTTTTGTAAAGCCTCCTGAGACAGCCGCCCCCACCGCCCCTGGGTCAGCTCCGGCGCATCCACGTAGGAGAGTCGAAACCGGGTAGGCCTGCCGTTCAGATCCGCCCAAAAGGTATCTCCATCCACCACTGAGCGTACTCGCGCTGTACCCGAAGATTGCGCCTGTGCCGCCACCGGAAGGGCAAACCCAGCGCCTGCAAGGGCAGCCACAGTCACCAGGGAAGAAGTTCTTGAGGTCATGGGGGTCACTCCTATCGTGCAGATCAAGAACAAAAATTAAGAAATAAAAAGTCCGGGAACTTCGGGAACCCAAGGCAAACCCAGAGCGTCACAGAAGCTTGCAGTAGAGCCTAACCACAAGCCCCTCTCACAAAGGTATTGGGACTAACATTTTTCTGTGTCAAAAAAGTAAACTTTCTTGACAAAAAGGGTACGGCTCTTAACGAGTCGGCTCATGGGCTTAGCATGATTTGGGTTAGAGCTTAGCTCACATCGTTTGCCAACGTCACAACCCTAAGGCGCAATTTTCACCAATGCACTGTAGATGCATTTATTAAGCACAAACTTATAGGCGCAAAAGGTAAGGCTCCTCGTCCGGGAACTCTGGCAGGGGTGGGGCCAAGATCTCAATCTCGCCAGTAGGCAAGATCTGCAGGACGGTACCCAACTGGGCCAGTTGTTCTAGGACAAAAATGCGAGTATCCCGGTCGGTGGTGGAGTTGAACACGCTCATCCAAGCATCAAACCGGGCTCGACGACTGAGGGGGCTACGGGCGATGTTGTCCCCCAATTGGCGAAAATCATCCCCTGGCAAGCCCACCTGTTCCCGCCAAGCGGCAGCTTGGTAGTAGTCGTCTCGGCCTGCTTCCGCATCGCCCAAGAAGAGAAAGTTCAGCAAGGCTCGATCCACGTAAAGTCGCCATGCGTCAGGGTTGGTCTCGGGCGTAAATTGCTGAATGCCGCGATCTAGAATTTCAATCGCTTGCTGCGGTTGTCCGGCCCGGTAGGCCAAGACCAGGCTGGACAGCCGATAGCCCAAGAAAAAATTGGGATCCAGCCGGGTCATATGGTCGAAGTAGTCGTAGGCCAAGCCATAGCCGGTCAGGGTGCGCCCGGGGCCATCCCCGTAGTACTGGATCAGCTCCAGCCATAGCCAAGAGGCTCCCAAGTTGCGGTAGCCCAGCCATCCCAAAGCATTGGCCAGGGCGATGTTGCGATCTTTGCGGGCTTCGGCATTTTCCAATTCCCCCAGGTTGATCCGCTCCAACATGGGCAACTGCATCTGTACCAGGATGCCACCACAGATCAGCAGCCCCAAAACGGCGGGCAAGGTGCTCTTCAGGGAGAAGCGGAGGTGGCGACGGGACAGTGAAGCGGTGGTCATAGGTGGCTATCAGGGGATCCGAACAATTTCTTGAGGCAGTTTCACCCTGTAGGACAATCAGGGATCCTGAATAAGACCGCGGCGGCTACACTCATCTTAAATTCTGCTCTACCCCCCCTTCATGGCCAGTAGCACCCTTTCTGCCTCGGAACGGGCTCTCACCCTTTACGAAGCACTGCCCTACCCCAATGTTCCCCTCTCGCAAACGGCCCGCAATGCCCTGCCAGAGATGTTCAAAATGAGCTACACCACGGCTCAGTACGTGCGTACCCATGCAGTGATCGAGCCAGAAGGCAAGGTTTTGTTGAATGCGGGCTGTGGCTCCGGTTGGGAGACTTTGATGATGGCGGAGGCCAATCCTGGGGCCAAAATTGTTGCTTTTGATCTGTCACCAGCCTCCGTCAAGCTCACCGAAGAACGGCTGCGCTATCACGGCTTCACAGATATCGAGTTTTATGTGCTCAATCTGCTGGAACTGGATCGCCTCGGGATCCAGTTCGATTTCATTAGTTTGAATGATGTGTTGTATTTGCTCGAGGATCCCACCGATGGTCTGCGGGCGATGAAAAGTGTCTTAAAGCCGGAGGGCATCATCCGCGCCAATCTCCACCATCGCTACCAACGGCAGGTGTACTTCCGCATGCAAGAAGCCTTTCAAATGGTAGGACAATTTGATGTTGCTCCAGCCACAGGGGCGAAACATGTACGGGAGTTCATGGGATCCCTGCACGAGGAGATTGCCAAAGGAGTGCTCTGGAATCCCGCCAACTACACCGAGGATCCCGCCATAATGAACAACTACCTGCTATCCAACGACAAAGGCTTTACGATCCCTGACTTGTTTCACATGTTGCGGCAGGCCGAGCTAGGCTTTTTGGGCTTAGTGGATATGCCCGATTGGTCGGTGGAGTCTTTGTTTAAAGAAGTGCCGGAGTTTGTGCGGCGCAAACTGGAAGACCTAAGCCCCATGGAGCGCCTACACCTGTACGAGCTGATCTGCCCTGCCCATCGCCTCATCGACTTTTGGGTGGATCACGCCGGATCCTCTTTGGTGTTTCCCTGGAGCGAGGCCGATTGGTTGGAGGGATCCGTACAATTCAACCCCATTTTGCTAGACAGCTCTCGCTTTCATCAGGAATACAACAAAGCCTTGAAAGACAACCAGCCCTATGAAATGCAATGGACAGGTGCTACCCACGGCAAGTTGAGCATTCCGCCTGACAAACTGAAGTGGCTAGCTCCATTGCTGCAAGGGCTAACCCCAGTTCGGGAATTGATTCAAGGGGGCATTGGGTTGGGATCCCTGGATGAGGAAAAAGCAACCGATCAGGTGCTGGCCTACCTGACGGCTTTGGAAGACTTTCTTTTTGTGATGTTGCAACCTAGCCTGTAAGGGAACCAAACTGCTCACAGTCTCGGGTTGGTTTGGCTCTAATGGCGCTTAGCAGGGATCCTATGGGTCAGTGTGGAGATCCGCCTGGGATCCGACCCCAATGTTGGGCGATGATGGAGAAGGAGGGGGATAATTTTCCCTACAGGCGATATCGGGGGCTAGGGCTATGGGTCGTTCCTACCAACAATCGGAAGTGGAAGAGATTTTGACCCGGGCGATGGCTCTGCATGCTCAACGCTCAGAAACCTTTTCCCACCAGCAAATCTTGGAAATGGCAACAGAATTGGGGATCCCTGCGGCAGATCTGGAAGCCGCCATGCAAGATTGGGAAAAAGACCGCCCGGCTAACACCTCTTCAGCTCCTGGAAAAACAGAATCCTCCGACAAAGCCAAGCCTGTGGGGGATCCCTTCTGGCGCAAAGCTGCTCCTCCCGCCGTGATTGTGGGTGGACTGCTAGTGATGGGCCCAATCAGCCTGTTAGCCACAATTCCCATTGCCCATCATCTGAACAAACGCAACAAAGCCCAGCAACATCCGCAACCTTCCAGTTAATCGACCTGTTGAGCTGCAGATGGGCCGGATCATCGAGTGTAGAAGGTTTCAAGACTGTTACGATCCCCCACAAAACGCCAGTGCCAAGGCTCGTAGCTCACCCCCTGCGGGTTTCCACGCGGGAAAGACAGCTCAAAGCCAAAACGGGCAGCATTGCTCTCTAACCATCGGAAGGCGGGAGTGGTTTCAAATCCTTCTTCCGTATCGAATTGTGGAAACCCTGCATCACCAATATCGATGGCATAGCCAGTGTGGTGCTCACTGTAGCCGGGGGGAGCGCTGACAGCAGCCCGTTCTTCCGGTCGCAAGGCGCGGGACTGGGCCAGTTGAAAAAACAAGAATTCTTGATCCGCAATCGAGCGAAACCCCGAAATCGGGACAAGACGGATCCCGGCGGCTTGAGCGGCTTCATTCATACGCCGATAACTTTCAGCCGCCGCCTGGCGCAAGCGGATCTCGCGGCCATGGTAACTCCCCACCGCCTGCAGACTGTCCAGTGGGGCTTCCGAAAAGGCAAAATGCCCCAATACAGACACTCGACCATCCTGAAGGGTTGGCGGTGGCAAAGAAAAAGACGACTGGCTGGATTCTTCCACCGCTACAGGAGCTGCTACCTCGGGGGAATCTGATAAACCCAACAGCCCCCAATCGACCCAGAACAGGAGCCCAAGCAAGATTAAACCTAGTCCTAGGCTCAGCCATAACCGCGATGAAATCACCAGACCTTGTTTTCTCCCCACCCGAGTGGGTTGGCGACGCGCGACCGGAATGTCGTCGTTCATGTGCAAAGGCAGAGAATCCAGCTAGGAGAACTCAAGGGATGCAGCCCTATTTACAATCCCAAATCCGCCAAAATATCGCGGGCATGGGTTTCGGTATTGATGTTTTGGTAAACCTTAGCAATTTTGCCTTCGCCATCGATCACATAGGTAACCCGCTTGGAATAGCCGCCCCCATCCACATCGTAGGCACGGGTGATTACCCCACTGCTATCCACCAATAGCGGAAAAGGCAGGTTGTACTTCTCGGTGAACTTTTGGTGCGAGGCTTGATCATCCATGCTCACTCCCAAAACCACTACATCTTTGCCCTGATAATCGGCATAGGCATCGCGGAATCCACAGGCTTCTTTGGTACAACCGGGGGTATCGTCTTTGGGGTAGAAATAAAGGATGACGGTTTTACCCGCCAAACTGGCCAGAGAAACCTGATTGCCTTGGGTATCGGTGGTGTTGAACCCAGGTGCAGCAGTGCCAACGGTGAGAGCCATAGAGGAAGTTACCTTGAAAGGCGCAATGGATAGACAGTACCCCTAGGGGCCTGCCCTCAGCATTCTCTTCAGCCATACTTGCCTCTGTCAAGCCATTGCCAAGCTAGCCAGGGATCCCACTCTTGTCAAAACCATGTATCGGTTCATTCCACCCGCGGCAGCAGCAGTGTGAACGTCGAGCCCAAGCCGACCTCCGACACAAAAGTAATCTGCCCCCCGTGCAGGCGTGCACAGGTTTGTGCCACCGTCAGCCCCAATCCTGTACCCACCCTCTCCCCGACATTGCTACCTCGATAAAACGTATCGAACAGATGGGCTTGAGCTGGGATAGGGATCCCGATGCCCCAATCCCGAACTTCGATCTGAAAGACAGAGCCACAGCAGACGCGGATGCGAACCAGCTGATGATGGGGGGAGTATTTGAGGGCGTTGTGGGCAAAGGTAATCCAGGTTCCAGAAAGAAGAGGTCGATTGATCTGGATTGACACACACGGTTTGGGTGCTGGAGTCGTAGAAGCCCAAAAAATGCTCCGATGCCGGCACTGTGTGATCGTAAAGATCAAAATCAATGTCTGAGTTGAGATCGTTAAAGGCCTCCTCTACCACATCAGAAATCCGAAATATCCCCAATAAATAATCCGGTGCTTTATCTCGTTGTATTAAAGGTAAAAATACCAAAAAACCAAATTGCTCTTCCCTTCCGGTTCTTGCACCAGTCGTATTCGCGCAGTGGCAACCAAAGACTGGGCTTTTCGAGCAGTTTCAATCACCAGTTTGCGCGTCTGATCAGAAGCCAAATCAAATCCAACAGCCACTTCATTGCTGACCAACGGCTGTACATAAGTAACAGGTACATAATAGGCTCTCGAGGCGGCTGGAACCAATTTCCCCTGTTCGGTGTGATCGGTAATGCGGAACTCAGGGATCCCGAGAGCCTTCATCCTCAGCTCAAAGGCTTCCCGTTCTGTGTGCAGGACAAAGGGGGCCCATTCCAAGGCCCCACAAAGGTTTTGATGCCTTGAAGCCGATTTTGGGCAGCCTACCGGATTTGTGTTCGGCCCTGCTGCCTCCCTGTCGATTTAGCCAACGCTGTGAATTCTTTAGCTCCGCTTGCAATCAGACCCCGTTACCGCGCACCCAAATTGAGCCGGAGCATAGGGTGGCCTGCTGGCACCCCCTTAATTCAGCCCATTCCGAACCTCCCACTTCAGCAGTCAGGATCCCTGGTTAACTGTTTTGTTTTTGCCCATGAGAATACTAGAGGATACTATGAATGCTTTGATTGGATCCCCTGTTGTCGCTCTAAGTTGGTCGGGTTCTGCTCCGGCGGGATTGCTAAGTGTATCGGGATTACGCAAACAGCTTCCGGTCGGTGGTGGCAACCACCTTTATGCGGTGGATCACCTCAATTTTGCGATGGATGCCGGGGAAAGTGTGGGATTGGTAGGGCGGCAAATCCACATTGATCCGGCTGATCAGCCGTCTCCTGGATCCGAGTGAGGGAGACATTTGGTTCAATGGCCAGCGGATTAGTGATATCCCCTTACAACATTTCGTTCAGCATCCAGCGCGGGCACAACTGCAAATGGTGTTTCAGGATCCCACCGATAGCTTGAATCCTCGCTTTTCTGCCTTTGATACGATTACCGATCTCATTGAACGCCTGGGGCGAATGCTACCGGGAAGCTTCTACAGGGATCCCCAACAATTGCAACGGCGGGCGGAAGAACTAGTGGATTGGGTAGGCTTGCCAACGGCTTTGTTGAGGCGCTATCCTCACCAACTGTCGGGTGGACAAAAGGCACGGGTAGGTATTGCGCGGGTGATTGCCTTGGATCCTAAGTTATTGATTTTGGATGAGCCGACCTCGGCGCTGGATGTCTCGGTTCAGGCGATTATTTTGCATTTGTTGGCAGATCTGAAAAATCGTTTGGGCATGAGCTATCTGTTCGTTTCCCATGATCTGAATGTGGTGCACCTGTTGTGCGACCGGATTATGGTCATGTACTTGGGCAAAATTGTCGAGACTGGCCCTGCTGAGGAGATCTTTAACCGCCCACAACACCCCTATACTCAAGCTTTGATCACCGCTATTCCTAGCTTTGAAAGCAAACCAAAAGTAATCCCTCTTGCTGGAGAACCCTGTAGCCCCATCAATCCGAACCCTAAAATTTGCCGATTATACGGATATACGGACGCTGTGAATACTCTACAGAGTGGTGCAGCTAAGAAATGCCCCCATTACAGGTGACCCGTCCTGATCATGCCGTAATCATGCCGTAGCTTGCCATTATCCGCTCACTCCATCTTGAAGCCATTTTTTGGTTCGTCGTTGCCATTTCTCAACTGCTCCGGCCCAAGCCAAAAAAAGGGATCCACAGCTGCGGATCCCTTGGCAATTGACTTAAACGGTTGACTGAACGGGTTGACCTCGTCAGCACCCGTGCCTGTTTCTCACGCCATCAGCTCATGCTGACATGGCTACGGTCGTAGTTGAGCCGAAACGTGGGGTGAACCTTGCCCTGAATGCGATTCCAAAATCCCCGCACATTTGCGTGAAGGCCAATATGTTCCACACCGCGAACCAGCATGGCTTGCTGACGGATCCGAATCGCCCGTTGATGGCTCATCATCAAGCTGCGGGACAGTTCATCCAACGCATGGGTATGGCTGGGAACCGCCACTGAAGCGGGTTCTGCCACCGGTTGAGCGGGTTGAGCCGCCCCTTCAGGAGCTTCTGTGTGATAGGCCACACCCCGATAGAGCATATCCAAATTGGTGGGCAACACCACCGGCTTGGTCAGATGACGGAACCGCCAGTCTAAACCCCGATAGCGGCCCCCCACTTTGCCCGGAGAGACCTCCACTGTAGCGGGAGTGTAATTGTAGTCAACGCCACGGTAAGAGAGTTCCATGATTCTCGCCTCCAAATGTTGAATTGTGACTGGTAAACATCCTGTGAACGGTCACAAGGGTTGAGGCGCGTTCCTTCGGGATAGCTCCCTACTTCCGTCCTCCGCCGGTGATGTCGCTTCTCAATCAGCCGCCCAAAACCAGAGAGGATGAACGATTTCTATCTACATTCTGTATTATAAGCTACGATTTTGTGGTATTGTCAGCAACCTTTAACAAAAATTTCCAGTTGGATCCTTTTGGGGCTTGTGCTGAGTGAGCTGGGATCCCTGAACGCTGCATCCTCTTGCCGCGCCAGGCCCCGTCGTGAACTCTGTCCGGGATGTCAAGGAAGAGATTATGGTGGAAGGAATCCTCAGGATTGACTACAAAAGTTCACATTCCCGTGTGGGTGGCCTCGGTGCAGGAAGACTTTCGCCTGATTTTAGACATCGTGACGGTACTGGCGGCAGCTTCGGCTGGGGGGTTTTTGGCCTCGGTGTTACGGCAGCCGGTGCTGCTGGGCTATTTGCTGGCCGGGATCCTGGTGGGACCGGCGGGGTTGGGCTGGATTAAAGAAATTGTGCAGGTGGAAACCCTGGCCCAATTTGGGGTGACCTTCTTGCTGTTTACCCTAGGGGTGGAGTTTTCTCTCAAAGAACTGCGCAAGGTGCGGGGGATCGCTATTGGCGGCGGCATCTTACAAATTAGCCTAACGATTTTGATCACGGCGGTTCTGGCGGTCGCCAGCGGCTGGTTAACGCCAGTGCAGGGGATTTTCCTGGGAGCGGTGCTCTCCTTATCCTCCACTGCAGTGGTGCTGAAAAGTCTGACCGAGACCAACCAGATGGGCACTCCCCAGGCACAGGCCATGTTGGGGATCCTGATCGTGCAGGATTTGGCGGTGGGGTTGATGCTGGCGGTCTTGCCCGCGCTGGATTATCCCTTGCCGGAACTGGCGGGATCCGTGGGCAAAGCCTTGCTGGAAATTGGGTTGGTGGGGCTGGGGGCAGTGGTGGCCGGCATTTGGTTGGTGCCCGGTTTTTTGCGCCTCCTGGCCCAACGGGAAAACAAAGAGGTGTTCTTGCTGGGGGTAATCAGCCTCTGTGTAGGCATTGCCCTGCTGACGGATCGGATTGGCATTTCCAGCGAGATTGGGGCTTTCATCGCTGGGCTGATGATCTCGGAGGTGGAATACGCCGATCAAACCCTGGACTATGTAGAGCCGTTGCGGGATGTTTTCGCCGCCCTGTTTTTTGCCGCCATCGGCATGTTAATTGACCCCAGCTTTATTGCCAGTCACCTGTTGCTGATCCTGACGCTGGTGGGGTTGGTGATGGTGGGCAAGCTTTTGATCATTGCCCCCTTGGTGCGGCTGTTTCGTTACTCTCTGTCGGCGGCGGTGTTGGTGGGGTTGGGCCTGTCCCAAATTGGTGAGTTCTCGTTTGTGCTGGCTAGTGAGGGGCAATCTTTGGGGTTGGTGTCGCGGCAAACCTATTTGCTCATCGTCAGCACCACGGCGGTTACCCTGCTCATCACCCCTTTTCTGTTGAAGTTGGCGCCCCGCCTTTTTGCCTGGCTGGAGGGGATCCCTGCTTTTGCCCGTTGGCTGGAATCGGGCGAGCGGCCCCGAGCTGTTGCCCCCGACACCCCCGCACGTGGGCATGTGGTGGTATGTGGGTATGGACAGGTGGGGCAAGATATTGTGCGGCTATTGGAGGCCCGTCACCATGAGCTGTTGGTGATCGACCAATCGGAGCGGGTTATTCAGCAATTGCGCTCCCGGGGGATCCCTTACGTGTATGGCAATGCCGCCAGTGCGCTGGTGCTGGAAAAAGCCAACCTCCCCCAAGCGCGTACCCTGGTGATCGCCCTGCCGGATCGTATGAGCATACGCCTTTGCTTGAAACGAGCCCTGGAATTGGCTCCTCAGTTGGATGTGGTGGTGCGAGCCACTCACAAAGAAGACATCGAGCAACTCTATCAGTTGGGAGCCCGCGAGGTTGTACACCCCGAGTTCGAGGCCAGCCTGGGGCTGTGCAGCCATGTGCTGCTGGAGTTGGGAGAACCTCTAGCCATCATTCAGCAGGAGATCCTGACGATTCGCAACAGCCATTACCGCGATCTTCGTCCTTTGCATCCCAGTTGTTTGATCCCCACCCCCCTCAGTTGGTTGACAGAGCAAACCGCCCTCTCGACAGCCCTGGATCCTACCCATAACGGCACGGGCAACCTCAGCAACGGTAAGTCGGGATCCCATTTGGCTTGGTGGGAACATTGGCAACGCCCGGTCCAGTACCACTAAGGGAACCTCCGCTTTCTGGGGATCGGATCCCTGGTAGGATACGGAAGAAAAAGTGAAGACTCTCCTCAGTTCAAGGACGGGACAATTATGGCCAAACAAACACTGGGATCCCTGCTGTCATCCGGCTTCGATTTGACAGGCAAACGAGTGCTAGTGCGGGCCGATTTTAATGTCCCTTTGGATCCCGAACGCAACATCACCGATGACACCCGCATTCGCGCTGCCCTACCCACCATCCAAGCCCTGACCGGAGCCGGAGCGAGAGTGATCCTCACCAGCCATTTGGGCCGCCCCATCAAGAAAGACAAAGAGACAGGAGCCATCAAAATTACCCGTGAGGGCAATAGCCTCACCCCCGTGGCCGGTCGCCTCTCCGAACTGCTGGGCCAACCTGTGGCGTTTGCCCCCGATTGCGTTGGCCCCGATGCCGAAGCGGTGGTGAAGGGCCTGGAAAACGGGCAAGTGGCCTTGCTAGAAAACGTCCGGTTTTATCCCGAAGAAGAAGAAAACAACCCCGAATTTGCCAAGAAATTGGCCTCTCTGGCAGACTTGTTCGTCAACGATGCCTTCGGTACAGCCCACCGTGCCCACGCCTCCACCGCAGGGGTAACCGCCCATCTGCAACCTTCTGTAGCGGGCTATTTGGTGGAAAAAGAATTGCAATTTCTCTCGGGGGCCATCGACAACCCCCAGCGGCCCCTGGCGGCGATCATCGGCGGCTCCAAAGTCTCGAGCAAAATTGGCGTCATCGAAGCCCTATTGGAAAAGGTGGATAAACTCCTCCTCGGCGGTGGCATGATCTTCACCTTTTACCAAGCCCAAGGGCTCAAAACCGGGAAATCTTTGGTAGAAACCGACAAGTTGGATTTGGCCAAAGCCCTGATGCAGAAAGCCAAAGAGCACGGCGTAGAGCTGTTGCTGCCGGTGGACGTGGTGGTGGCCGACAAGTTCGACAAAGATGCTGAGGCCCAAACCGTTGCCATTGATGGCATCCCCGATGAGTGGATGGGGTTGGACATTGGCCCAGAATCGGTGAGTGCCTTTCAATCTGCCCTGCAGGGATGCAAAACTGTGATCTGGAACGGGCCAATGGGTGTGTTTGAATTTGACCGCTTTGCCGTGGGTACAGAAGCGATTGCCCGCAGCTTGGCTACCCTCACCCAAACCGGGGCGATCACCATTATCGGCGGCGGGGATTCTGTAGCTGCTGTCGAGAAAGTTGGCCTTGCAGAAAAAATGACCCACATCTCGACTGGCGGTGGGGCCAGCCTGGAACTGCTAGAGGGCAAGGTACTACCCGGGATTGCTGCCCTAACGGAATCCTAAAAAAATAGGGGCTGATTCAGCCCCTTTTGGAAACCCTCGCCGTAGCGACACTAAGACGGGATCCGGCTTAGTGCATCACCACTTTGACGTTGGCATTGTTCAGACCAGGACGCTTCACTTCCGCCAAGGTTTTGTTGACGGCGTACTTCTGGTTGATGGAGTTGATTAACTCGGTTTGGTTGTGCTTCTTGGCCACACCCCAGAGATCGGCGATCAGGTCAAAGGAACCGTCGGGGTTCTTGGACCAGCCCAGATCGTAGTCGCCTTCCAATTGAGCCACGATGTCGGCACGAACGCGCTGGCCGTTGTAGCCACGCACATCGGCGCCGAGCTTGACGCTGTAGCCGAGATCGCGCAGGGAGCTTTGCAGGATTTGGGCATCCGTGATCTTGGTGCGCAAGGTGCTAAAATGAGACATGGTGTTTCTCTCCTGTGTTTAGGGTTTGGAACATCGACATACAACAACGAGCAACGCTCTGGCAGGGATAAGGTAACCTGTGCCTTTTTGCCTGTGGCTAGGCAATTTTGGCCGTATTCACCTCCCTGCTAGAACTCCAGTCGCTGGTACTCGGCCACAGAGGCTGCTGCTGGCCGAGCCCGCTGCTGGGCCCATTCCCTCAACGCTACCACCTGCTCCATCATGGTGCGGGATAGCGGCTGAGTTGCTTTCGTTGCTGCCAAAATGTCCAGCTGCGTAAACTCGCGGTTCTGGGCAAATGATTCGTACATGGCAGCAATCAAAACTTGTTCGATCTCGGCGCCAGAGAAGCCCTCACAGGCCATTGCCAGTTGGCGCAGATCAAAGCGGCTAATGTCGCGTCGCCGCTTCTTCAGATGAATCTCTAGGATCTCCATCCGCTCAGTGGTGTTGGGTAGATCCACGAAGAAGATTTCATCAAAGCGGCCCTTACGCAGGAATTCGCCCGGCAGACGATCCACACGGTTGGCGGTGGCCATCACAAACACCGGGGAGCGTTTTTCCTGCATCCAGGTCAAGAAAGAGCCGAAAATGCGGCTGGAGGTGCCCCCATCGGAATCGCTCGAGCCTGCGGATCCGGCAAAGGCTTTGTCCAGTTCATCGATGAATAGAATAGCTGGGGCTAACGATTCAGCAGTTCGCAGGGCGCTGCGCAGGTTGGCTTCCGATTTGCCCACCGTGGAGCCATCGTAGACACGGCCCATATCCAACCGCAGTAGAGGCAAGCCCCAAAGGCGGGAGGTGGTCTTGGCAATCAGGGACTTACCACAGCCGGGTACGCCCAAAATCAACATCCCTTTCGGCTGGGGCAGTCCGTAGGCCCGAGCCCGCTCGGTAAAGGCTCCAGACCGTTGGGAGAGCCAGCGCTTCAGCTCTTCTAGGCCGCCGACAGCATCAATGGTTTCGTCCTCTTCGATAAATTCGAGAATACCATTGCGCCGGATCAGCTGTTTTTTCTCGGAGAGGACGATCTCGACTTCTGCTTCGCTGAGGCGACCGTGCATTACTACGGCCTTGCGATACACTTTTTCGGCTTCGTCTTGGGTGAGGCCGAGGGCGGCTTTGACCAGCTTTTCGCGGGTGTCAGGGGTCAGGGATCCCGAGCGAGGTGTTTGTTCCAGCTGCCGATTCAGGGTGCGCTCTAGGGCGGGCATATCCGGCAGAGGGAAGTCCACCACAGAGATATCTTTCTCCAGCTCCACCGGCACCACTTGCACCGGCGACATGAGAAGAATGGTTTTGTGGGATCCCTTAAGGCTAGAAATGGCATCTCGGATCCAGCGCTTCACCTCGGTGTTATCCAGGAAGTCGTGCAGATCCTTAAAGACACAGATGGCGGGATCCTTTTGCTCCATCACCCACTGAATGGCAGGCTGGGGGGACTGGGTATTGTGCTGGGTGAGGCTGCGGGGGTTACCGTATTCGACAATGCCGTGGGTGACCGTCCAGATGAACAAGCGCCGCTGAGGTTTGAGGGTGCGAGCAATCGCCGCCAGAGCCGCTTCCGCCCGTTCCTCCTCGGGGGTGAGCAGGTAAAGCAGTGGGTATTGAGCTTGAATAAGGATGTCTAGCTCTTGCATGGGAGGCACCAACTGCACAGGGAGAGAATCTGGACTTAAACCGGGTAGAGGGAGGCGATGAGAGTGGGTTTTAGTTTGGCTGACTCCTGAGATCGCTTCTGTGTCCTGGACTGCTCTTGTTCACCTAAAGTTTGCAAAAAGGTTATTCCTTGAGGGACTTGAGGTATTCGAGAAGAGCCTTAACAGGGCACCAGAGCATCCTGACGCTGCTCTTCCGAGCTTGAAGCAGCTCCCCAGTATTCCGGCTCCACCTCCTCAAGGATGGCTTCAGCAGCAGATGGCTTGTGGAGGGAAGTCACTTCTCCATCGCGGATAACAAAAGGGTGGCTACACTCCGGGCACTGATGAACGCGGTAAGCACTGCCCTGAACCCCCTCGATGACCTCAGGGTAAAGCAAATAAAAGCTGAGGGCTTTCTCCGCCACTGCTGACATCGGTTCCCGCTCAACGGCTGCTCGAATCTTCAGATCCCGATGCAGATCCGGTGAAAGATACAAAGTCACCTTCTGCTTGGCATCTACGCTTTCCACAACCTCTGGCCGATGATTCATGGCTAACCGCTTTTTCTTGTCATGTGCCGGACTTGCGCCCCATCATAGCCAGCCTGCCAGCTTGACGGCAAGCTTGTAACAATCGTTAATAATTGACGATTGCTTGCTTGCCCCTCTTGACGACAGCAGCGGCAGGGTAGGCTGATAGAGGATAGGGGGTGGCTGATTTGTTGTGAGCGGTGCCACCTCTTCTCATGGGATCCGGTTGGATCGGTTGGCCGCCAATGGCTCTGTGCTTACCCTTGATGAGTGTGCAATCCTATGGAACGTGTAATCAACACCCTCAGCAAAAATCTCTCCGTCTGGGGCCGTCGTGCCCTTGTACAAACATCGGATGGCTTGGCCAGCTTGAAAGATGTGGTGCTGGACAATGGCAATGTGTTGCTCAGTAGGGCTCGGATTGCCTTTTCGGATGCCAGCTCTACAACCCTGCGGGCGATTCAGTCTCGCTTTGGCTCTCGTCGATAACGCCAGAGTTCAGACTAAGGGTAGGGATCCCTTCCCACCACTCCAAAAACTACCCGCCTAGGTCTTGCAGGCGATAGAGGTTGGCATAGATGCCGTTGAGGGCCATTAGCTCAGCGTGGGATCCCTGTTCTTTGAGTTCCCCTCGTTGCAGAACCAAAATCCGATCCACATCGCGGATGGTGGAGAGGCGGTGGGCGATAATGATGGCAGTGCGATCCTGGAGCAGGGTTTCTAGAGCCGACTGGATCAGGGCTTCTGTGCCCACGTCCAAACTGGCGGTGGCTTCATCCAAGACCAAAATTTTGGGATCCCGCCACATAGCCCGCACAAAGCTGATCAACTGTTTTTGGCCGCTAGACAAGTTACTGCCCCGCTCGCGCACTGGGGTGGCATAGCCCTGCGGTAAATCGCGGATGAACTCGTGCAGGTTGAGCTGGCGGGCTGCCCGTTCTATGTCGGCCAGCTCTCCCCCTTCCCCGAGGGTGATGTTTTGTTGGATATCCCCGGAGAAAAGAAACCCATCCTGCAGGATCACCCCAAGCCGTCGGTGCAGTTCTGCCTGGGTAATCTCCCGGATATCGACACCGTCGATGCGAATGGATCCCTGACTAACATCGTAAAGACGACACAGCAGGCGGATAATTGAGCTTTTCCCGGCTCCGGTCGGCCCCACCAGGGCTACTTTTTCCCCAGGGCGAATCGTAAAGTTGAGGTTTTTGAGCACCCACTCATCGGCGGTGTATCCAAAAGATACATTCTCGAATCGCACCTCCCCCCCTGCAGAAGTGGGCAGATGGCGGGGCTGAGCGGGATCCCGAATGGCAATTGGCAGGCTGAGAATGTTATCGATCCGTTCGACGGCGGTAAACCCCGACTGTAGGGCAGTGAATTTTTCCGACAACTGACGCAGAGGGTTGAAAAACCGCTGAGAAAAGAGAATAAAGGCATACAAACTGCCAAAGGTCAGCGGTTCACTCGGTACCGGCAGAAATCCCCCTAATCCTTCTCGGACTGCCCCTGTACCGGCAGAGATCACCTGCTGTCCCCCCACCCAGAGCAGGGCTGCCACCGCCAGCCAGGATACCCACTCCAAAATGGCGGACAGGGCGGAATCGTACAGAATAGTTTGATTGACTTCGTGAATGTAGCGCTGGTTGATGGTCTGAAAAATTTGACCGTTCAGCCGTTCGCGCCGAAACAGTTGCACAACTGTGATGCCCAGAATATTCTCCTGAATCCAGGAGTTGAGCTTGGAGAGTTCCTCCCGTACCCGAAAGTTGGCATCTCGGAAGCGGCGCTGCAGCCAAACCACAACGGCACCGACAGGAATGACGATCAGAATCAGCAGCAGGCCCAAATCCCAACGCTGACTGAGCATCACCACCGCGATCACCCCTAGGGTAAAAAGGTCGCTGACAATCCCCACCGCCCCGGTGGAAAAGACATCTCCCAAGGCCTCCACATCGCTGGTGATGCGGGTGATCAACTTGCCCACTGGGGTGCGATCAAAAAACTGGGCCGGCAAAGCGAGGATATGGGCGAACAGATCATTGCGAATATCCCGTGTCATCAACTGGCCCAACTTCTGGCTGCTATAGCCCTCCAAAGATTGAAACCCCCAGCGCACCAATACTGTCAGAATCAACAATGCCACATAAGGCCAAAGGCCGGAGAGGATCCCGTCCCCTCGTTCCACTGCTTGGGCAATCGGGCCATCCAAGGCACGCTGCAAGATCAAGGGCTGCACCGCATCCGCCAAAGCCAGAGGAGGTAGAAAGGCCAAAGCGGTCAGCAACAGCTTCAGGTGCCGCCGGGCATAGGGCCAGAGAATCCGTAGCAGTCGCCAATCACTCTCCTGTTGGGGTTGGGGAGCTGAACCCAAGGCAGCATCTGGAGGAGTCGCAGCAGTCACAGGGCACATCCAAAACAAAAGGACTGGCACACTGATCCACTCTACGCTCCTGCCCTTCAGGAATCACTGCCAACTCAAGCAGAGGACAAAACTCCTGCTGGGATGGGAGTCCTTTTGCTATCTGACTTAGTTTGCTAGCTGACTTAGATAGAAAGAAGAGAGAAGTCTTTTAGGGAGTGGGGTGGCCGTGGCCATGACTGTGCCCATGGGACTCGGATCCGCTTGTTAACTTCAGCAAAGGAGCGGGCTCGGGCAAATCATGGGGATCCTCACCGGGTTGAGCCACCTGGATCCAGCGAGAGATACCCTTTTCACACTCTTGCACCACTGGGATTGGGATCGTCTCACCGGGTCGATCCGGCAATTTCAGGCTAATGCTGAACTCGTCCATAAACTCGTCTGGCAGTACTCCCCCTGACCAAATCACTTCGGCGACGGTTTCGGTAATCATCCGCCCATGAGACTCATAGGGGGTTGCGAGGGGTTTTTTCACCGTCTCAATTTCCCAGAGAGGATGCACCATCGGCTTCACAGAAGTTGCGCCCTCCGGGATCTGCACCCGCAGGCGGATGGTTGGGGATCCCTCACAACCATGCGGAACGCGCAAGGTTAATTTGGCATAGCTGCCTGCGGGCGCTTCCTTGGGGTTGACCGTGACGTGGGCAGAAGCAGGCGAAAGGGCCAGCAGAGCCGAACCCAACGTTAAGGTGACCTTCGCCCCCCAAGCACCAAAAGGCAAACTGTTGTGCAACTTCAACATATCAATACCTCTCAAGGGCTGTATTTGGTTCAAATCTTGATTTGCCGGATCTATCTATTCGGGCTATTCGGGCTGTTCGGGAGCTCGGGGTGATGGTGATGACCGGATCCCTCTGACTCGATCACGCTCATACTGTGCTGACCCCAACTGGACAGGCCCATAGACACCAAGCCCGCGCTCACCAAACCCATGGACACCAACCCAAAGGACAAGGCCCCCATAGCTACTAAGCCAATTGAGACAATGCCGTGGGTGACTACTCCAATGGCCACCACTCCATGGGCGGAAATGCCAACTGCCACCAAACCATGGGCTCCCACGCCGACCGATAAAATTTTTCTGGAATGACCGCAATCTGGGGCCTCAGATGGTTTTGGAGAGGAAGTTCCCGGCTGCGCATCCGTCAACATCAGGCTTTACCCCAGTTGCGCTCAGCTTGTTGCAACACATAGGCCGCCACCGACTCGATCTCTTCTGGTTTCAGTTGCTTGCCAAAGGCGGGCATGGCTCCTTTCCCCTGAGCCACCTGGTTTTGAATCAACTCCGGGGTATCCACGTGGTATTCCTGTAAGGCGGCCAAGGTTAGGGTTTTTGCCGCCACCAACGAGTTTCGTCCCCCCAGATGGCAACCGATGCATTTACCCTGGAAAACTTTTGCCCCCAGACTCAAATCAGGCTCGGCTGTGGCTGGATGGGCAATCCCCAATCCAAGTAGGCCGACCAGGAGGGCCATTCCCAAGGCTTTGAAAATCCATTCGTTGAACATACTGCCAGCACTCACGTGAAGCTTCGACCCTGACATCTTTTCAGCCCTTGCTTTCCCCGTCAAAAGACAGCCTGTCAACTCCACCCCGGATACCATGGGGGCAGGATCTCGATCGAGTCCATGAGCGGTCTGCCCCCCGACACGATCCATCTGGTGCGTCAAAAGGCCGATCTCGTCGAGGTGGTGGCCGAGAAGGTGGTGCTGCGCAAGCAGGGCAAGAATTTCGTCGGGCTTTGTCCCTTCCACAACGACCGTAAGCCCAGTTTTCAGGTTAGCCCCAGCAAACAGATCTATAAGTGTTTCTCCTGCGGTGCCGGGGGGGATGTGCTGCGCTTTGTCAGCCAGATGGAGCATCTCTCCTTTGCTGAGTCGGTGCGTAAGCTAGCTCAGCGTTATCATGTGCCCCTTCCTGAAGGATCCCTGCAGGAGCGGCAAGCCTATGAACGCAAGCTCTCTCACCAAGAAAAGCTGCTGGAGATCCTGGCCTTAGCCGCCGACTTTTATCAGCACGCCCTCAGATCTCATGTTGGCTCTGCTGCCCGCCAATACCTGTATAGTCGCCACTTGAGCGAAGAAACCCTGCAGAAATTTCAGCTTGGCTTTGCTCCGCCCGGCTGGCAATCTCTGCATGAATACTTAGCTAACCAAAAGCGCCAACCCGTCAAGTTGCTCGAAGAAGCCGGCTTGTTGGTAGCCCGTCAACAGGGATCCGGTTATTACGACCGCTTTCGGCACCGGATCATGCTGCCCATTTTTGATGTGCAGGGGCGGGTCATCGGCTTTGCTGGCCGTGCCCTTGGCGATGAGCAACCCAAGTATCTCAACTCCCCCGAGACGGAGCTGTTTAGCAAAAGCCAGGTGGTGTATGGCCTTAATTTCGCTCGTGATGCCATTATCAAGGCAGACCAAGTATTGATTGTCGAGGGCTATTTTGATGTGATGGCCCTGCATCAGGCCGGGATCCCACAGGCGGTGGCGGCTATGGGTACGGCCCTGACGCCACAACAGGTGAAAACCCTCCTGCGCTATACCGAGTCGAAGCGACTCATTTTTAATTTTGATGCGGATCGAGCGGGATTGAACGCAGCAACTCGGGCAATCGAGTCGATTGAAGACCAGGCGCGGCGCGGCGAAGTGGAACTGCGGATTCTCACCATTCCCGAGGGCAAAGATGCCGACGAATTTCTGCGGGATCATCCGGTTGGTGAGTTTCAAGCTCTGCTAAATCAAGCTCCCCTTTGGCTGGATTGGCAAATTGAACAGGTGCTATCGGGTCGAGATCTGAGCCGAGCCAGCGACTTTCAGCAGGCCCATCAAGCCTTTGTCCAATTGCTCGCTGGGTTGGGGGGGCAGTGGCGCTCCTTGTATTTGCATAAAGTGGCGGAATTGCTCAGCCGGGGCAATGGTCGCCTCAGTCGAGATTTGGAAGAAGAACTGCGCCGGGGGGTACGGCAATATCGTTGGGCCAAACCGGAGCAACTTTCTCCGGCTAAAGGATCCAAGTTATTGCAATCGGAATCCCACTTACTCCAAATTTTTCTCCATTTTTGCGAGTACCGCTGCGAAATTCGTGAGGCTTTGTTGGAGCGGGAATTGCAGTTTAGCTTTCGTCCCCATCGGGATCTGTGGCAGCGGATTTTGGAGCTGGTGTATGGTCAGCCGCAGCTAGAAACCCAGGAAGAACCTTTGCTCACGGCCCTGCGCACCATCTGTGCCCATGATGAACAGCTCAACGAGCGCCTCAGCCACCTGCTCTGGTTGGATGAGAATACCCGCGTGGCTCTGATGCGTCCCCGGATCGTGGTGCGGGCGGCCATCGCCAATATGGAGCTGGAAATTCGCCAGAAACGCTACCGCTACTGGACACAACTGTGGGATCAGGCCTTTTCCGAAGGCAACACGGCTCTAGCCGCCCAGTATCAAGCTAGCATTCAGCAGGAATACCAGGCGATTCAGTCTTTGCAACGGGATGTGCAACTGAGCATGGAAGATCTGTTGGAAACCCCGCTGGCTGAAGATTTGATTTGAACACTACCGCGTCAGTCCACCACCTCTAGCAGGTGTGGGAAGTAGATCGAGTGGTGTTTGAGCTTCACCTTTTGCGGGTGAGCGATAACACTACTCATCAGCTTGACTGCGAAAATTGAGCTATACCGCAAAGCAGACACGGTGATCCTGAAATGATGAGCTGACGATGGGCTGGTACAGGGGATCCCTCCTGTGTGATGCTACAGACAGAGCTCCACAGACTGACTCGTTCTAGCCACTCATGGGAGGAAACAGACATTGCGGGTGGGGATCATAGGCACGGGCTACGCGGCTCGCTCACGAGCTGAAGCGGTGCGAAAAGATGGGCAAGCGCAAATTGTGGCCATCGTCGGTCGCAATCCCGATCGAACAAGCCCCTTTGCCACAGAATTTGGGGCAACTGCCTGTCCAGATTGGTCAACCCTGCTGCACGATCATCAGCCAGACTTGGTGTTTGTCAGCACTGTCAACCGGGATCATGCTGCCATTGCCCGCGCTGCCCTGGGGTTAGGGATCCACACCGTTGTGGAGTATCCCCTTGCTCTTAATGTTGCCGAAGCCCGTTCCCTGGTGAAATTGGCAGCGGAGCGAAAGTTACTGTTGCACGTCGAGCATATCGAGCTGATCAGCGGCGTGCACCTGTTGCTGAAACGGGAACTGGAAGGATTGGGCAAGCTATTTGCTGTCCGCTACATTACCCTCACCGCCACCCACCCCGCCCCCGATCGCTGGACCTACCGGCCCGAGTTGTTTGGCTTTCCCCTCATGGGGGCTGTTTCCCGCATTCACCGCCTGGTGGATTTGCTGGGCAATGTAGAACAGGTGAGCTGTCAATTGCGCTACGATGGCCCGGATTTGCCCCACCGCTACAACAGTTGCTACTGCACCGCTCAACTCAGTTTTGCCGATGGCTTGGTGGCGGTGCTGGCCTATGGCAAAGGGGACTCTCTGTGGTGTTCGCAGCGGCTGCTGGAACTGCACGGCCAACGAGGGGGCTTACTGATCAATGGGGAAGAGGCGATGTTGTTACGCCCCGGCAGTGCCCATCCGCTAGAGACGGGATCCCGGCATGGGCTGTTTGAGCAGGATACCCATATGGTGCTCGAACATCTGCGCTACGGTAGCCCCCTCTATGTGAATACTGAGAAGATGCTGCACGCTCTGGCGGTTGCCGAGGCCGCTGAGCGGTCTGCCCAAACCCAACAGGTGATTCGTATCCACGAGTGATATGCCCGGACGAAGAACGACCTCCGCTCTAGGAGCTAACGAAGTCTGCTCACAGGTTTGGCCTTGAGGTTGTAAATAAAGCTGGTGCGGTATTGCGAAAGCAGATTGCGCAGGTAAAGGGGCAAATTGCGCCGGTAGAGCAAGTGAGTTTTGTGGTGGATAGGCTTGCTGCGTCGGTTAATCGCTTGGCTGCGCTGCTGCAACGAGGTTTGGAGTGCGCGTTGGGGTGCCAGGGATCCCAGCATATGAACAGGTTTTGGCTGTGGCATACTACACCTCTAGAGTAATATCGAAAATTATTAGAAATTATTGGATCTACTCTAGGGGATCTTTAGAGAAACAACTGCCAACGGGTCAAAAGGTTTTGCAAGTGATCTGCCCAGCTTGCCGGGATCCCGCCATGCGTTTCCCCCTTTTCTAAATCTTGCAACAATTGCCGACCCAGGGGTGCCAGACGATAGCTATCGGTAATACCCTGCCCATCTACTTCTCGGCGCAACAGCCCCACCTGAATCAACCACATCAGCTCTTGATCCGCCCGCATCTCCGGCAGAGGACGCTGCGTATACCCCACCTGCACACCCGACAGCCCCGAGATTTTTCCCAGAGGGATCCCTTGTGCGCTCATCGCCCGTAACAGAGGCAGCCGAAAAGGACTGCAAGCCCAAGCGCGCCGCGCCCGTCGATACACCGAGTCGTTGAGCATAAGCCATTAAGCGTAAGCAACAAGAAGATTCCGGTAATTCTTTGGATAGATGATCCTGATGATTCTTTAGATTCAGATCCGCCTCTGGCCGTGGCAGTTGGACAATAGGCTTGTTACAATAATTTAAGATATGTTGATGACATGTTATTTATCCTTACCATTGTCATTCTACTGGGTTTCTGGGCTCTGCGTCTGATGGAGCAGGCTTTCCAGAGTCAGGAGTTCTCGCGCATGTTGGCGGGAACGCTGGTGGCCGTGGCTGCGGGTGGCGTTTTAACCTGCTACTTTCTCATGAGCGACACCCTACAGATGTTGTTTCATCTGCAAGCCCAGGCACCTCCTCCCGATGCGTACCATGTTCGGGATTTAATTTCTGACCTCAGTTGGATCGATTAGGCTGGGCTTTTTGAGCTTGGCTAGCTCTGCCATAAGCCAAGCCTGAATATGGCGGATCATCCTCTGGTTAGGTGTCAGTAGGGTTTGATAAACTAACTGTCCCAAAGCATCGATAGGGCTAAACTCAGCTCCGGGTCGGAAGGGATAGCTGAAGCCCAGTGGGGTGAGATGATCCCCCTCTAGATGTTGCCATTCCGTATGACCAGGAAACCTGCGGCATAACTGTTGATAGAGCAGCGGAATATCGTCAATATCATCCTGCCGGAACTCCAGCAGCAGGTTGTTTCTGACAGGATACTGCTCCTCAATCAGACGGTTGGTTTCCGTCGGGGAAGGCTCAAACTCCACCCACAAATTCATCGGCGGCGAGGAGGATCCCATCCACATCCGCCACAAGTCCGTCATCTGTTGTTGGGGCCAGGTTTGAAACAGTAGCCGCAGTAAGGGTAGGGCTTGATCGAGTCCGGCATTGCTGTAGGCCAGAAGGATATTGCCCTGCCGCTGTGCTCCCACAGAGGGATCCGTCAAGCAAGAAAGAATTTGCAACTTACATCCTAGGCTATGGCTCAGGCCAAACACGGGCAGATGCTCGAGTGCCTTACGGTGGAGGCTGCTTCGCAACGATTGAACAGCCGTGAGGGCCAGTTGGGCATGGTCAATATCCGTACTGTAGGGAGTGGCAATGATCGCCATACCCATGCGGGCCAGTTCCTCCAAAAGGCGGTTGTAAAACAGCTGTGGTGCCACCCCCACAAAGGCTCCACCTAAAAAATGAACGACAGCACGAGGTTGAGAAGGCAGGAGAAACCAGGTTTGTCCGTCGGTTTGCCAAGTGGGTGACATAGCCTTGCAACCTCGCCTGCGATTTCATCCGGGATCCACATACAACTTGTTACCCAGCAGATCCCACCCCATCCTAAGTCAGAGACAAACTGGGGATCCCTAAATCCAAGAGCTCAGGAGGTACAGTTTTTCCCGAATTTAGGAAATAGAGGATCTGAGGCAGCCTGGAATCTTGCCTAGATAAGGAACTAGCCCATATGGACTGGAGAGGATAAAGGATCTAGAGAGGATCTAGAGCCCTTGCCCTGACCGGGTTTCCCTCATTTTATAGTTTCCCTAAGGGCGGACGATGGGAATCGAACCCACGAATGGAGGAACCACAATCCTCTGCCTTAACCGCTTGGCTACGCCCGCCATTATTTCGGTTATCTAGCTTAGCATGGGATAAACAGTACAGACTCAAAATGCTACCCAGAGCTGATTTATTGCAAGGTGCAGAGTACCGAGAAACCCTGGCGCGAATCTTGGATTTGGGAGAACAAGCCCTCAAAACCTGGCAAGTGGTCTGTAGCGATTTTCTCTCCCCACCGGAAATGGCTGAAGTGCAGGCCCGCCTGCAAAAGTTGACCGAGCTACAGATAGCAGCATCAGGAGGCTATCCACAAGCAGAACGGCAACGCCTAGCCCTATCCCGCTCGGAAGTCAGTATTGAGCCAGCAGGGATCCCGCTGGCCGCCATTCAGATTCAAGGGAACTTTCTGTTCGACCCAGCCACCCACCGTGATTTTTTGGGGGCACTATTGGGATCCGGCATTACCCGCGATAAAGTGGGCGATGTCATTGTGTTGGAAGACTCAGGTGCTCAGGCGATCGTTGTGCCAGAAATGGAGGAGTACCTCAAGGCAAACCTCACTCAAGTCCGTACAGTGCCTGTTAAGGTGAGCGGAATCCCTTTTGAACAGCTCAAAATTCAACCTCCCCGCACCAAATCCATCACCAGTGTGGAAGCTTCCCTACGGTTGGATGCTGTGGCATCAGCAGGATTTAGCATGTCCCGCAGCAAGATGGTAGAGGAAATTCAACGGGGGGAAGTGCGTGTGAATTGGAAGCCGATCACCCAAGCTAGCTATACTGTTGGCCCTCAAGATCTAATTGCCATTCGCGGGCGTGGTCGCCTACACATTGAGGAGGTTGTCAAGACTCAAAAGGGCCGCTTCCGGGTGCAAATGACTCGCTATCTCTAGAGCCTGAAATACGCTCCCGATGGCCGATTAGAGGCGGGTTGAGCGTTATTCACCGCAAGGGATCCCCAGGCTCATCTTGATCTCGGAGAGTACGCACAAAGTGATAGGGGGGTAAAGGGGTGCTCCAGTCTAGTTGCCAATTGGGGTGCTGGGCTAGCCAAGTTTGACTAATGGAGTCGGCCTGCTGCTTTTCGGCGGGTGTGAGTAAAAAATAAAGCCGTAGGGCTTCTTCAGACTGGGGATCCACCGCTTGGATCGGCCAAGTGGGGGGCCAAAGCTGTTGCAATTCTGCCAACTCTTGTTCTTGGCGTACTTGTACCTGTTGTTGCTGAAGGTAGGCTTGTTTGCGGGCCAAAAGATAGGCCGTTCCGCTCAGGGAAGACTGTGGATCGGGTTGCGGCTGAGGTTGAACCATGCCCTTGAGGCAATACTCAGCGCGTCCCCCAATGGCAGTGAGGGTTTGTTCATACTCCACTTGCCGGGCCAACAGATGGGATCCGAGTTTTTCGGCCGAGAGGAAACAGGTGCCGAAACGCAGCGGCAGCACCGGGATCTGGGCAAAGAGCCGACAGATCACCTGATCATGGCGCAGGGCGGATCGCACCAATACTTCATCGGAGGCTTGCAGGGACTCGGGATTCTGCATCGGCTCCACAGCCGCGGCAATGCGACTGCCCACAGGAGAAACCACCTGTATAGACTGCTGGATTCCTTCTGTTTGCTGAATGAACTGCAATAGCTTGGGATCCGGCTGCGGCAGAAAAGCATAGGTGTAGAGGGGGCTAGCTTCCTTTTGAGGGATCCGATCCGGCTGAGTGGGAACTGTCATTGCGGCAGATTCAAGGGGTTGCATACTCTCCCTCCTCAGTCTACGAAACCTGGCTCGGCCCTTTCGAGGAGTTCCACAGGCAGCTTGGGGATAAGGTAAACTAACTTCGCACAGGTTTGGCCCCAAAATAACTAAAGGCTGGAAATCCTGTTTTCTGAGATCCCCCTCTGAATCTTCTATTCTGAATCTCCCCAGCAGGTGAGGCTATGACCAGCCGCTCAGACTTCAAGCCCTTTGAACAAGCAGAAACCGAACGGTTACGGGATCTACTGCCGGCTTCTCTCCGACCGCTGATTAGCATTGTTCCCAACTTTGCTGGGGATGCATTGCTACTCTCCCGCCGCAAAGCCCCTTGGCAGCCTCAGGGCACGATTGCTATTGATTTTCGCCGCTGGCAAGGGATCCCTCAACCACAACGAGATCTGCTGTTTTTGCGGGAGGTGGGCTGGTTTGACAATCGCAACTGGTTACAGCCAGGGTTTTACCAATCTCTGGCTCTGATTGGCGGCATCACCACCTTGGCGGAACTCTCGTTGCAGCATCCCTTTTCTGCTCTTTTGGCAGGGGGGATTACCGCGCTTTCCGCTCGCCAGATTTGGCAGAATCTGAACCGCGAAAGTGCTCATTTTGATGCGGATGAATTTGCTTTGCGTCGTGCCCAATACCGTGGATACTCCCGCCAAGAGGCTGCTCAACATCTAGTGGATGGTCTAGAACACACCCTCAAGCTGGATCCCACTGATATCCTCACGGCACTGCGTTTGCAGCGACTGAAAGCAATTGCTCTGAATCTTCATCAATCCTGAGAAATTCCAGGCAGGGACTTTATCCTCATAACCCCACTTGATCTGAAACTATCTGGCAGGAGTTTTCCGGGATCCGCACCTCTACAGGGATCCCGTCAGGAGAACCCAAATCATTGGGATCCAGCTTCTTACAGGGATCAGCCTGGATCCCTGGAAATTGGGAAGCTCTAGCAAAGTCGAGTCAATCAGGATCCCTGTGAGGCTTCGTTCTTTTCCGACTTTGCGAAGGCCCTTGAGTTAAGCAAAAAACCTTATGAAGTAAGAGATTAACCTGAATCTACTGTATCAGATAACGTTAGAAAAGGCTCTACTTAGATAAGCTATGGGTTTCGGATCACCCCAGAGCCGCTAATGGGAACTGCAGTAATAATTCCCTCACCGTCCGACTCTATAACTACTCCAGTTGTCACTCCATCAACAACAGGTAGGGATCCGTCTGAGTTCATGACAAGATACCTTACTGGAGCTTCTGCATTAGTAAATCTTGGGCCGGAAGGTGATGTGTGAATAGTGCCTTGTCCTGGTTCATTCTGTTGTAACCAGCCTAATCCTGACCTTGTAGCAAGGTCTGCTGCTGTTTCTGGGATCTTTTGAGGTGTCCAACTGGGGGGAAACTCCGTCTTTCCAGGATTACCAACTCCAGATAGGTGTCTCCCACCACTAGCATCACTGTAGAGAATATGTTTTTCTCTTTGGGGGCTAATAATCCCCTCGTAGAAAGGGGATCCCATGGTCACACTCAGATGAGGGTCGGACTGCCGGATTGTCCAAATCTCGGCAACCCGGGATGGCTCTGCTGGAAAGGATTCCGTTTCTGAGATGCCTACTTCCTCAGGATCAAGGATTGTCGTCTCCGGCAAGGTGGGAGGTGCTTCTGGCAGAGGGAAGCTAGGTAGAGGGAGGGCCACAGGGATCCTGTTTTGGAACGCATCGGTGAGTTCATATTCTGGTAAGGGCAAAAACAACGGCTCATCCGGCGGAACCGCCAAGCGGGTGGTGACCAGCCCAACATTCAACTCCACTCCCTGCCGAGCGGCCTGCACATTCAATTCCCGAATCGAATCCGTGTAGATGTACACCACCGTCACCCCAGCTGTCGCCAGCGCTACCACCCCTACCCCTGGCAATAAGGACAGCAAGAGCGGCACAAACTTAGCTGAAATAGCAACAACTGCTCCAGAAGCCAGCAAAAGGTCAATTTCACTTGCCGGTAGAGCTGGAATGTCAACACCTGCAACCACCACCACAGAAGTTCGAACCTCTATAGGAGGCGGAGCCATCTCATTCAAATTGGGCTCTGGGGGTTCTGGAACGGGAATAGAAGGGGGAGGGGTGAACCAAGCTGGGAGCCAAAGACTCAGAAGCGCTGCCACAGCTTGCCAAAACAACCCCCAAAGCGGGGACAAACAGCTTCCATTGCCGCCAGGGATGATTTTCACGTCGGCATCTTCATAGGATCTGGACAATATGAAATTCAAATCAAGTTGGAAGAGAGCTTAATAGCTCGGGATGAAGATTGGGTTAAGGTCGACAAAATATTTCATTAAATTTTGAGAGCCTCCGTTGATATCCGGAAGCTGTCGGAAGGTGCGGAGCCAATTTTCAATGCAGGCTTTCAAAAAGGGAGGTAGGGTTATCTTGGGCGCTGTACTGGACGGGCTGCTAGGGTAGTGGGATGACTGCTCTGCCGCTGACTTATCGCTTTCAGTCTCCCCGCCAAGCTAGCCTGGGATCCACGCCGCTGCTGCTGATGTTGCATGGGATCGGTAGCCACGAAGGGGATCTGATCCAACTGGCTCCCTACTTGGATCCGCGCTTTGCTGTGCTCAGTTTGAGGGCACCGATTCCCCTCAGTATGGGAGGATTTGCCTGGTTTGAGATGACCTGGACAGAAGAGGGGCCGGTGGGGAATATCCCTCAAGCTCGCACCAGCCTGCGGCTGCTAAGTTCCTTCCTAGATCAGGTTCTGCAGGAAGGGATCCCGGATACAGCTCTCGATTCCGCTCGAATATATTTGATGGGGTTTAGCCAGGGGGCAATCATGAGCCTCTATTTAGCCCTTATCCAGCCAGAAAAACTAGCTGGGATCGTCGCCATGAGTGGGCGTTTGCCCGAAGAAGTTGTGGCCGAAGCGGTGGAGCCTGAGCGGATGAAAAACCTGGCCATCTTGGCGGTGCATGGAACTGAAGATGCCGTTCTGCCCATACCCTTTGGCCGCGAGATCCGCGACTATTTTACCCGACTGCCTCTGGACTTTACCTACCGAGAGTACGACATGGGCCATGAGGTTTCCCCCCAGAGCCTTTTGGATATTCAGGACTGGCTACGGGGACGATTGAATTGAGTGGAGGAGAAGGGTCCTAGGTCAGGGATCCCTGCCCTGCCCCCCCTTGCTAGACCGACACCGCGCCCACTTTGGCCATCAAGTCATCCAGCTCGCTATAGTCGGGCAAAGTGGTATCGATCGCCTTCCCCTGGCGCAGCACCACGCGGTCATGCTGAGGGCGAGAGAGCAACTCGTCAAAGCCTCGCCCCTTGAACAACACCAAATCGGCCATCAAACCCACCCCAATTTGTCCCCGATCCGACAGGCCCATGACACGGGCTGGGGTTGTGGTAATCGCCTGGGGCCAGTCTCCGTAGGGAGTATCCAGGTGCAGAATGCGAGTTGCCTCCCGGAACACCTCTAGGCCATCGTGATCCCCGAAGCCATAAAAGGGATCCCGGCAGTTGTCACTGGCCACCATCACCGGCACCCCTAGGGCCTTGAGTTCGTGCAGCAGGGTCACCCCCCGCCAATAGGGGGTATGACCAGGGTTGCGATCTTGCAAATACAAGTTGCACATGGGCAAGCTGACCACGGCAATTCCAGCTTCTCGCACCATATCCATGGTTTTGTGAGCCACTTCCGGCGGTTGCACCGCCAAACTACAACAATGGCCACAGACCACTGAGTTGGGAAAATTGCTGCGCAAGGCTGCTGCCGCCACATGTTGCAGGGTGATCGCCTCCGGATCATGGGTTTCGTCAGTGTGAAAGTCCAGATCCAAGCCTCGCTCCTTGGCCAAGGCAAACACCCGATCCAACTGCCGATCCAAGTCTGGACCCATCGCTGTGACGCCACCAAGGATCCCGCCTACGTCCGCCACTTTGTCCGCCAGCTTTTCCCCCTCTGGGGTGAGGAAATACTCCAGGGCCAAGATCGTGACTGCCTGGAGCTCTAGCTTGCCGGCCCATTCCTGACGTAACTGAGCAAATACATCCAGGTTAGCAATGGTTTGGGGACTGGTACAGGAGATGTGGGTGCGTACCGCCTGGGATCCATGAGCATAGCTGCAGCGCAGGCCAAAATTGAAACGGCAGTAGACATCCTCCCGGAATTGCTCCGGATCACTGGCATAGACCTGTCCCATCTTTTCCCAATCGTCACGGGCGGCCTGGGCAGCACTGGCAAAGGTGCCATCGGGGTTGCGGGTGCGGGTCCACACATGCCCTTTATCGAGATGGGTGTGAATATCCAAAAAGCAAGGCCACACCTGTCCCCGTTTGAGATCCAGGCTCAGGATCCCTTCTGGAGCAGTGCTGTTGGCCGGTTGGATCTGAGTGATCACCCCCGCCTGAATCTCCAGATCCAGCAAGACCAGATTGTCTGGGTTGAGGGTGGCCCCAGGTACCAGATCTCTGAGAACCGAGAGGGGCACTTGGGCATTGAGCAACCGGTAGTGGTCAACGCTGGGGATCTGCATGGTGGGCATCAAAAAAGTGACTCCCAATTTTAAGGGGATCCCAGCCCGTCAGGATGGAGCAAATGCTACGGCACAAACAGTTCCGAAGGCTCCCCCTTCAGAGGGATCCCTGTCTCTGATCAACCCAGAAGGAGCTCTCTACTAACTCGTTCTAGGCAAACTGGCCCACCACCTGCATGGCAAAACTGAGCAAAATAAATGCCAACCACGGGGAGAAATCGAGGCCGCCAATCGGGGGGATAATGCCGCGAAACAGGTTCAGATAGGGATCCGTCAGTTGGCTGAGCACCGACAGAATCGGGTTCGACCAGTTCAGTTGTGGGAACCAGCTCAGCAAAATGCGCACGATGAGCAGCACGTTGTAAATGACGATGAACTGGTAAATCGAGCGAAACAGCAACGACCCGGCGGTGGTGTAGACCAACCCAAAAGAGAGGCTATCCATCGAGATCAGAGGGGACAAAAGGTGGCTGAGCATCATGGTTGGGAAAAGCGGGAGGACAGTAAATACAATCGGTTGATAAAAGCAAGCATCCGGTCAGGCTTGGAACCAGATGCACCAGACCGACACCGCTTCTAGTTTGGCATGGACGGAGAAAAAACTGGGCCATACAGGGATTCCTTCTGGCTTATCCTCCCATCTTCTCCTGGGGAGCTGAGGCCACATCCTTGACGATTAACTGGGCGCGGGTGGCCTGAATAGCCTCATTTAACTCCGCGATCTTGGCTTCTAGAGTACGTCGGGCCTGGGTAATGCGCTCTGCTTCGGTCTCCCAGGCGTTCCAGTCGTTGGGGTTAACAATAGCCGAGGTTGAAGAAGCGCTGATGCGCGGCCGTCCCGTGGTCATGGGCATAGATTGGGTACCATTCAGCCGCTCCGGATCCCGGCGTTGGCCCTCAGGGGATCCCTTAGCGATCTTGGGGGCGAGCACAAACCCGATCACCCCACCCAGGATCCCTCCCAACACAGCTCCCGTTACCACACCCGCAATGAAATCACCCTGTTGATCTGCCACGTTTTCGTCCAGGTAAGGAACTCAGTTTATCTTCTTCCGTTCTACCTTTCCTGACCCATTCCCGCCAGCAAGTCCGGCCAAGCTTGCGGCAGTCGCCAGCGGCTAAGCTGTTTCAGATGAGCCTGCACCTGTTCCCCCAGTTCGGCAAAGGTGTCTTGCAAAACAAAGGGATTGGGCAGGGATCCCATTGTGGCTTGCCAGAGGTGGGTTGGGGAAATTTCGGGGCTGAGCAAATGCCACAGGCGCTGCAACTCTTCAAAGTGAATGCGGTCATCTTCCGTAAGGGAAAGCACCAACTGGCGGCGCAGGGTACGAGCCTCCTCCGACATCAAGTAGCGCAGGCCCATCCGGGCGGTGGGCACCAGATCCAGCCCCCCATCGCTACGAGCAATTTGGATCAGGTTCTCCAGACGGTTCCAGCGGAATTTGCCCTCCTTAATCAGCACCTGCAGCAGGCGCTCCCGAATGCGCGGGGATTCATCCGTCAACAGGCGCTTGGCTACATAAGGGTAGGCCACCCCGACAATGCGAAACTGCGGATAGAGGCTGAGAGCTACCCCTTCTTGGGTCACCAAAGAGCGGATCACCAAGGCAAAATGCGGCGGCACCTGAAAGGGATAGCGATACATCAAATCCGAAAACTGATCGGTGGCGGTTTTGAAGTTAAAATTACCCACCTCCTGAGTCAGTACATCCGCCAACACCGTTTCCAAGGCTGGGATCAGCTCTTGACGGTTGACATTGGGCTGCAAAAAACCAAGATGAATAAAATCATCGATGAGGGTGTTGTAATCTCGATCCACCAAATGTACCAGCGCATCCACCAGGTATTCCTTCATCTCCTGGGTGAGCTGATCCATCATGCCGAAATCGATATAGGCCATGCGGCCATCGGCGAGGGCAAACAGGTTGCCAGGATGGGGATCCGCGTGGAAAAACCCGTATTCCAGCAGTTGCTTGAGGGCCGAGACCACGCCAATGCGTACCAGTTGCTTCACCTCCAGATTGGCCGCTTGAATGCGCTCGATATCCGTTAGCTTGATGCCGTCGATCCACTCCAGCGTCAGCACCCGGCGGGTGCTGTAGGCCCAGAAGATGCGGGGCACGTACACGTCCGGATCCCCGCGAAAGTAGCCAGCAAAGCGTTCGCAGTTGCGCCCTTCGTTCAGGTAATCGATCTCTTCGTAGAGCTTGCGGCCAAACTCATCTACCACCGCCGTCAGGGTATTGCCCAGGTTCAAGGGCAGCCAAGGGGCCAACCACGTCGAAGCCCAGCGAATCAGGTACAGATCCAAACTCAGCCGTTCTCGCAAATGGGGCCGCTGCACCTTCACCGCCACCCACTCGCCACTGTGCAATTGGGCTTTGTACACTTGGCCCAAACTGGCAGCAGCCACTGGCTCAGGAGAAATCTGAGCGTAGATCTCGGCAATCGGACGGCCCAACTCCGACTCAATCCGGGCGTAAGCTTGTAAGGACGGGAACCCGGGCAACTGATCCTGCAATTGGGTCAGTTCTTCTAGAAAATCTTTGCGAACCAGATCCGGTCGGGTGGAAAGGGCCTGTCCCACTTTGATAAAAGTTGGCCCCAAATGGGTGAGCAGCTTACGTAACTGCACTGAGCGCTGACCGACATTGCGATCCGTATGGCCCCAGAGCTGATCCCAACGCAAGCAAAGCACAAACCAAAAGAGGGGCCAGAGGATTGCTAGAGAACGCCCGATCACCTGAGGCAGTCGCCAACGGTAATAACGGGAGATGTATTGAGGATCGTAGGCTTCTAGCGAGGCGATGGACTGGGGCTGGGCAGGCACGCTTGGATCAGCTCACAACACTAAAAGTCACTTTATCTATCGTAATCCCAGTCGAAACCAATGGGATCCGCCCAATACCGTTAAATCACCTAAATAACCGTATTGTCGGGGATAACCGAGTCTTTGATGATCGTGACAATGCCATTGCTGATCCAGATCCCTTCGTCTTCTCGTTCGGCTTCCGTGATGTGATCTTTGTTGAGAATGCGCACGTTACGCCCGATACGAGCGTTTTTATCCACAATCGCGTTGACGACATGGGAGTTGGCCCCAATGCCCACCGGTGGGATCCCTTCGTTTAGCTTGGCCTGCCGCTCCTCCGCTGACTCGTAATAATCTGCCCCCATCACCAGCGTATTTTCCACAATGGTGTTTGCCTCTAGGCGGCTGCGAATGCCGATGATCGAGTTGCGAATTTGCGCGTTTTTGATGATGCAACCATCGGCAATAATGGAATCCGCAATGTGGGCGTCAAGGATCTTATTGGGGGGCAAGAAACGCGGGCGGGTGTAGATGGGCATCTCGCTGTTAAAGAAGCTGAAGGGAGGGTTGGGCTGCTTTACCAGTGAGAGATTGGCTCGGTAGAACGCTTCGATGGTACCGATATCTTCCCAGTAGCCGTTGAAGAGATAGGCTTGTACATGGTACTTACCGATAGCGGCAGGCAACACCTCTTTGCCGAAATCGGTGTGTTCCTTCACCTTCAGCATCTCGATCAGGGCTTCCCGCTTGAACACGTAAATGCCCATGGAGGCGATGTAGGGCTTGGCTTGTGCTTCTTCGGGGCTGAGGCCGAGGGCTTGGGTATCCACTTGGCAGGTTTTTAGTAGCTCCCCTTTCGGTTTTTCTTTGAAATCAATAATGCGCCCGTTCTCGCCAATCTTAAGTAGGCCGAAGCTAGAGGCGACATTCTCTGCACAGGGCAACACCGCCAACGTTACATCTGCCCCCGTCTGCCGGTGATGTTCGATGAAGGGGCGATAGTCCATGCAGTAGAGGTGATCGCCGGAGAGGATCAGATACTCCTTTGGTTTCCAAGACTCCATCAGCCAGAGATATTGCCGCACCGCATCGGCTGTGCCCTGGAACCACTCCGGGTTCTCTGGGGTTTGCTGGGCTGCCAACACATCCACAAAGCCACCGCTAAAGGGGGAAAAGCGGTAGGTATTGACGATGTGACGGTTCAAGGAGGCGGAGTTGAACTGCGTCAGGACGTAGATCTTTTCAATGTGAGAATTGATACAGTTGCTGACCGGAATATCGATCAGGCGATATTTCCCTGCCAAGGGTACAGCGGGTTTGGCACGGCGTTTGGTGAGGGGGTAAAGACGGGTGCCACGCCCGCCTCCTAAGATGATCGCCAATACCTCGCGCATGGTTTTCCTCCAGCTTACGGCCAGGCTACAACCACTAGCATAGACCGCCGTGGGGCCACCTGAACCGCCTGCCTGGATGGATCCCAAAAGAGGGAATGGGGGAAGATCCTGAAGAGGCACAGCCAGCACAGGGAGAGTTCATGGCACGGATCTTGGCGTTTACCAACAATAAAGGGGGCACTGGCAAGTCCACCCTCTGCGTACATGCGGCACAATTGATGGCGCAACGAGGGGAACGGGTGTTGCTCATCGATCTCACTTCCCAAGCCACCGCCAGCAGCCTTTACCTAGAAGAGGCTGGATCCCTGCTGGAGTCGGAAACGGTTTGGGCCAGTCTACACCCGCAGCAACAACGCCCCTTGCAGGAGGTTGTGTATAGCACTGACAAGGGGGTGGATGTGGTGCCCTCCCACAGCACCATGGCGGAGGTTGCCGCACAACTGGCGGCGGCTGGATCTTTGGGGCAGGATCTGTTGCAGCAGCAGCTTGGCCCCCTCGTAGGCGACTACGACTTTATCTTTCTGGATACGCCGGGGGAGCTGAATGCCCTCACGGCCAATGCCCTTTGGGTGGCTCAGCGGGTGGTGATTCCCACGCGGCTCAACCGAGCCGATTTTTCGTGTACGGAGGTGACGTTGCGCTACATCGGCGCTCTCAAAGGTGAGCTTACCCAGGCCCGCACTGTGTTAACCATGTTGGATGATCGCTATTTGCCAGGAGGCATTTGGTCGGGATCCCATACGGGCCAGTTGTATGTGCAAGCGCAACAGATTTTTGCGGATGTGCTTTCACCCGTTACTATTCCAGATAGCAGTGATTTGCGTACAGCCTTCGACTATGGCCTGACGGTGATGGAATATCGGCCTGGGGCAGTGGTGTGTCAGCGGTTGCTGCAGTTTGTTGAGCATGAGGTGCTCTTGTGACTGGATCTGACCGTAGCCTATTTTCTTCTTCGGGGGGCTCTTCCCACCGCTCCAGCGGAGCTCGACGCAAGGCGAGCGCAAGCGCTAAGTTCGGGTCAGAACCCACTTCTGAATCCAGCTCTTCTCAGGAGGAACCCTCAATGTCTTCAGCAGAAGTGGAAGCCCTCAAAAGCCAACTGGCGGAAAGTCAGCAGCACCTGCAGGACTACCAAAACAAAGTCTCCAGTTTGCAAGCCCAGTTGCAGCAGGTGAGTGCCCATCGGGATGAGCTGCAGAAGGCACTGGCACAGTTGCAAATTGTTGCGGACGAGCGGGCCAAAACCATCCAAGAGTTGCAGAATCGCAAAGGACAAACCCCAGTTCAGCCAAAATCTCAGCCCCAAGCTTCTCCACTTCCTCCCCTGCACACGCAAAAGAAGATTATGAATCGGCCCATTTTCGACAATGTATCGGCTACAGACGAGAAGATGCCCCCTTATTTGTTGGATTGAGGACAGGTCGGGTTTTCTGCACTGATCTAGGGGATTGCTCTACACCAGGGATCCCTGGGAGCGTTAATCTGGATCGGGTTCGGAATTGAACGGATTCTCAGTGCGTTGGGGTTCCGTTCCTATTTTGTGTCGGATCCCTGTCTGCTGATCAGCCTTGTCGTTATTCCCACTATCCTTACTCATGAGCCAATCTCAGCCCACTCCCTCCCCTCGTGATGCCATTCCTCCCCACGGCGGCACCCTGATCAACCGCATTGCCCCCGCCGAGCAGGTGGAGGAGCTGCGCTCGAAAGCCGAACATTGTCCTACGATTGACCTCAGCGAACGGGCCCAATCGGATTTGGAGATGATTGCCATCGGGGGCTTCAGCCCGCTGATAGGGTTCATGGGTCGGGCAGATTACCAAGCGGTGGTGGAAACCATGCACTTGGCCAACGGCTTGGCTTGGTCTTTGCCGGTGACTTTGCCGGTTGCACCCGCAGTAGCGGCAGATCTGAAAGAGGGGCAACTGCTCGCTTTGGCTTCTGGGTCAGGAAGGGTGATCGGCCTCATGGAACTGGCGGAGAAATTCACCTACGACAAAACCCGCGAAGCCCAACAAGTTTACCGCACCACTGACGACAAGCATCCGGGGGTGAAGGTGCTCTACGAGCAGGGATCCGTCTACTTGGCTGGCCCGGTCACCCTCTTGCAGCGGGATCCCCACCCCCTGTTTCCGGCTTATCAAATTGATCCTGCCCAATCTCGTCAGCTCTTCCGGGAAAAAGGCTGGAAAACCATTGTTGGCTTTCAAACCCGCAACCCAATCCACCGTGCCCATGAGTACATTCAAAAGTGTGCTTTGGAAATTGTGGATGGCTTGTTTTTGCATCCTTTGGTGGGGGCAACCAAAAGTGACGATATCCCTGCTGATGTGCGGATGCGCTGCTACGAGGTATTGATCGAGAAATACTATCCTCAAGATCGGGTAATCCTAGCAATCAATCCTTCTGCTATGCGCTACGCTGGCCCGCGTGAGGCGATCTTCCATGCGCTGATCCGCAAGAACTACGGCTGCACCCACTTCATTGTTGGGCGTGACCATGCAGGAGTCGGGGATTACTACGGTACCTACGATGCCCAGCACATTTTTGATGAGTTTCAGCCACAGGAACTGGGTATTGTCCCCCTGAAGTTTGAACACGCTTTCTACTGCACCGTCACAGGTACAATGGCCACGGCCAAGAGCAGCCCCAGCCAACCCCATGAGCGCATTCACCTTTCCGGTACCAAAGTGCGGGAGATGTTACGGCGGGGCGAAGTACCTCCACCGGAGTTTTCTCGACCAGAAGTGGCTCAACTGTTGGCACAGGCCATGCAAGAGCGCGGGTAACCCCAGTCGGGATCCCCAATTAAACACAATTAAACAAATTATAAAGAATAAAAAAGGGCCTGGAAACCTCCAGGCCCCCTTATTTCAAGCTCTTGCTCTCCAACTTCAGGCAGGTTCTGCCAAGTTAATGGTCGGGTTACGGTCGAAGAAGCCCCAGGGCATAAGCTTAAAGCCCGTCCGATGCACCGGCATCACCGGCCAGTCTTCTGGGCGCGGCACATGGGAAACCCCCAAGGAGTACCAGATTACGAGATCTTCCCCTTCTAGAGGTTGGTCATTGCTCACCCATTCGGGTAACCCTTCGCCCGGCTTGCTGTGGTTGGGGTAAAGACCGGCAGCATACAGTTCACCGGGTTGGTAGTGGGTGGCCCAGAAGTGGTGGGTGGCAAATCCAGCCCGATCCCGCACGTTGGATCCCTCTACCGGCAAGAACATAGCATTGTGGCCGGGCATGAGGACATAGCCCGTATGGGCACCGATGGCATTGGTTTTGCTGGTGGAGACGATGGCCCACTTGCGGTTGCTCATCATGTTCATATCCCGCATCGCCTCTTTTTCGCTCATCAAATGGACATCTTCCATGATGAAGGCGTTGCCCGCTGGGTTATCGGGGCCTTGGGGCAGGGGCTTGAGGTTCATCTCTACCACGCCATTGTCGGTGCCATCCACATCCATATCCAGCCGGAAGCTGAAGTAATGCTGGTGATTGGTACCGCCCACATGGGGAGCCATCAAGGGCGAGAAGGGATCCGCCTCGGCAGCAGTAACCGCATCGATTCCCTTGGCCAAGACGATCCCGGTCAAATCCGCCTGCACTTCAAAGGTGCCATCTTGGTGAAACACCCAGCTAATGCCGTAGTCGTAGTTGCCGATGGCAGCGGTCATGGTCATGACCAGTTCGCGGCTGCGGCGTACATCGTTGCGTTCGGTGTTGTAGTCGTAGTGCTTCCAGAGCATGCCGTTATCCCGCTCGTAGAGGCCGATGACCCCAGGCATCACATAGGGCTCGCCATCGTTATCAGCAAAAACGGCATCTAACAGCAGGCCATTTTCTGGCACTTCCTTGCCCAGCTCCATGGTGTTGGCCAGCAGGCCAAAGTTGTATTCCCCAACATCAAAGGCGTTGCGGAAATACCAGGTTTCGTCGGGATCCCCGTAGGGTACCACCATTTCCGAGAGGCTGACCCGGTAGAGCACCGGTCGTTCTTCATCGCCCTCTTGGTAGCGGATGGTGTAGAGCACCAGTCCCTCGCGCGGGTGCATCAGGTAGCGGAATTTCCAGCCCTGCCAGGTAATCTCGTTGCCGTTGATCTCGTAGCTGGCTCCGTCAGGGTGGGTGAGTCTCAGGGGTTTGGGGGCGGGGCGAACCGTGCCCAGCGAGGCGAGGTCATAATCAAAGCTCTCCTTGGAGAAGGCCACGATGGTGTCGTCATCAATGAGTTTTGAGACTTTGCCAGTGTTGAGGTTGACGGTGGCCAGCACCCCTTCAATAGGCGCGCTGTAGTAGTTCCAGTTGTCGCCCTTGTAGTAGGAAATGCCGCGACAGAAGCGATCTCCAGAGGCTTCCTCCTCTGGGCTTAGGTTGCCCGGTGCCCAGCAATCCACGGCCACGCGGTCAAAATCGGTGATCCCCCGTTTGCGCATCGCCTCCTGCCAGCCGGGATCCGCCTTTACTACCTCGGCGGCCAGACCAAATTCGCTGCCCACCATCGCCGGCTGCACATCGGGCACTTCCGTCCAAGCGATCAGCTTGTTTTCCATCAAATCCACAATCGCTTCGTAGGTGCGGTTGGCCTTCGGTTCGTAGACGATGGTAAAGGCTTCGCGGCGGAAGGGATCCCCTGGCTGAAAGCTGAGCACCTCGGCTTTGTCCGGCTCCTGCAGGTCGATGATCACAAAGGTGGCATCTTCCGCCAAACTTTCGGCTGCGCGGATCACACTGGCGGTGGTTTCGATTTCCTCAGCTGTGAGGGGATCCAGAGGGTGAGATACCTTAGGGGATCCCAGCGAACTGGTGATCGTCAGCGCCACAATGCTGAGGCCAAAGGCAATTGTAATACCCAATGCTTGCAACCAACGCGGCCACTGCCGCCCCATGCGCAACATAGACAAGCTCCCATTTGTAATGTATGAACGAGGCGAGGATCCCTGACCAAACCCTCCCGTCTGAAGTGGCCCTATTCAATCATGCCCGTGGCCGTACAAGTGCATCTGACGCTACGAGTTCAAGGTTTCTTTGGGGTCGATGGCAGGGATGATAGATAACCATGCCAAGGGCAGGGATCCATGCAAGCAATGAGTGGCGGGAGTATGTCGCTTGACCAACAGAGGGAATGGTTCGGTCAATAAAAAAATCAATAAAAAAATAATAAAAAAGGGATCCTACGCAAGTGTGGGATCCCCAAATATCCTTCCTCCAGTGTTTCGATCCTCAACACACCTGTGTGAGTTGAGCTGATTGTAGAAGCCCAGTTGTGAAAAAGCCGTGAAATCGGGGGGTTAGGGTGGGCATATCAGGTTACAGCCTTTTCCAGCGATACATACTACAGCCGATGCAGGCCAACCTTTTGTCCGACAAAAATTTCTTCTTGACCTTGTGTCGTCTGTGAAGTCGGAAAAGGCTGTAAGCCTTTCTTAAGTCGTTGGGAAAGCCGGCTGAGCGATGAGCGCCAATTCCACTTGGTTCTCTTGGGGTTGCGCCAATTGCACCTCCACATCCCGGCCAAAGAAACCCTGCATTTTTTTCTGGTGGCTTTCCTGCCATTGCTCAAAAGGAACCGCAGGGGAGTCGAACAGAAGCACGAGCGCATAACGCCCATTCCGCAGTTCTTCCTGGTAGCCTTTCACCTTGGGCAGATCTGCTTCCAGGGGGCCGCGCAGGCCGAGAAATTCCAGGGCATCTTCTAGGTGCGCATTGGCTCCGTAGCTGTATTTGGTAATGTCGGCGCGGACTTGCTTTTGAATCTCTGTGGCTTGTTGGGCGCGAGCTTGCATGACCTCAGCAGAGGCAACAGCTAGGGCTGGCACCGGCTTGAGCTCCACCACCTTCATGGTCACCCCTCCTAGCAACAAAGGGATCCCGGCGAAGATGCCGATCAAGTTCAGGGTGGGATCGTTGTAGTAGATAAAGCCCCAAACGGTGGTGGCGACTCCGGCAAACAAAACGAGGGTGCTGATCGGTAGGGGCAATTTTTCAAACATAACAAGCAAGGCCGTAGAAAGGGATGAAAGGTAACCTGAAAACCCAGGCTAGCAGGAAAAACGCTCCTTTCTGCGACAGCGCCTCCAACGGTAGACTTCACCCCACTTGGGATGGATAATGGCTTCACATTGCCTTTTTGTGTGTAGGGGTGGCCTGTGGTTCTGTCAAAAGCATTTCGTCGCTTACGCTCGCTCGACCGTAAGACCCAAGAACGTGCGCCGCTCTTTGAGGCCATCCGTCACTATTGCAGCCTGGATAAAGCCCCTTTTCACACACCTGGTCATAAACAGGGGCGCGGGATCCCGTCGGATTTGCTGACGTTGCTAGGGGAAAACGTCTTCCGGGCCGATTTAACCGAATTGCCGGAGGTAGACAACCTGCACGACCCGGATGGGGTGATCCTGGAAGCCCAAATCTTGGCCGCGGAAGCCTATGGGGCAGACCGCAGTTGGTTTTTGGTGAATGGCTCCACCTGCGGTGTGGAAACGCTGGTGATGTCGGTGTGCGATCCGGGGGACAAAATCCTGTTGCCGCGCAATTGCCACAAATCTGCCATCGCGGGGGTGATCCTTTCGGGCGCGGTGCCTGCTTATATCGAGCCCGATTTCGACCTAGAATTGGGCATTGCCCACGGCATTACCCCCATCGGGCTAGAACAAGCACTCCAGGAACACCCCGATGCTAAGGGGGTTTTGGTGGTTAGCCCCACCTACTACGGGGTGTGCTGTGATCTAGAATCCTTGGTTGCGATTGCTCATGCCCATGGCTTGCCCCTGTTGGTGGATGAGGCCCATGGCCCCCATTTTGCCTTTCACCCGCAGTTGCCCCTTTCGGCCTTAGAAGCGGGGGCAGATTTGGTGGTGCAGTCTACCCACAAGGTGATCTCTGGCATGACCCAAGCCTCGCTGCTGCACCTCAAGGGATCCCGTATCGACCCCAACCGGGTGCGCAACATTCTGCAACTGTTGCAATCCACAAGCCCCAACTATGTGTTGATGATGTCGTTGGATGTGGCACGGCGGCAGATGGCTCTAGAGGGAGAAACTCTGCTCAGCCAAACCCTGGCTTTGGCGGATCAAGCCCGCACTCGCCTGAATCAGATTCCCGGCATTCGCTGTTTTGGCCCAGAACGGATTGGCTCTACGCCGGGGTTCTGCGAGTTTGACCGTACCCGCCTCACGGTGACTGTGTCGGAGCTGGGGCAGTTTGGGTTTGATGCCCACGACTGGGTGAATGACCACTTCCATGTGCAGCCGGAGATGTCGACTCTGCACAATGTTGTCTTTATCTTCAGCATTGGCAATACCCAACGGGATATCGACCGTCTGGTGGAGAGCTTCACGGCTCTGTCCGAGCATTCTCAGGGATCCCCTCAATCCCAAGTGATGGCGGACAAAATGCAGCGATTGGCTCTGTTGCAGCGCCCCCCCCTTGCTCCCCGACGACTTTCCCCCCGCGAAGCCTTTTTTGCGCCGATTCACCGCATTCCGTTCCAACAAGCGGTTGGGCACATTTGTGCGGAGATCATTTCCCCCTATCCGCCTGGGATCCCGATTTTGGTGCCAGGAGAGGAAGTTACCCAAGAGGCGGTGGACTATCTGTTGTTGGTCCACGAGGCGGGTGGCTTTATCAATGGCCCGGAGGATGTGCGCTTGCAAACCCTGAAGGTGGTGAAGGCTAGCTAACTACTGACTTTTCATGTCATGAGCGGGCTCTCGCCGTTTGCGGTTGGGGTAGGGCAGGCAAGGAGCCTTCCATGGGGCTAGGGTGACGGACTACCTTCACCCGATCCACCCGTGGTCCTTCCATACGCACCACCTGAAACTCCAGGTCTTGGTAGGTGAACTTTTCGCCGGTACGCGGGATCTTCTGCAGGTGATAGATCAAAAACCCCCCAAGGGTCTGGTAATCCTCGTGGAGGGGCAGGTTGAGACCCCGGCGCTCGTTGATTTCTTCTACATCCAACTGGGCTTGAATCAAAAGGGTGAATTCGTCAATGTCTTGAATATCTGGTTCTTTCTCGTCTGGATCCGGGCCATCCGAGAGTTTGCCGACGATCTCTTCCACCAAGTCCTGGATCGTGATCAGCCCAGCTGTCCCGCCAAATTCGTCCACTACCACCACCATCGCCCAGTGCTGCTGCTTCATCTGGGGCAACAACTCCGCGATCAGTTTGTTCTCGGGCTCAAAGTGGGCTTCGCGAACGAAGCTGGTGATCGGACTTTGTAGTTCCAGGGATCCCTTGGCTAGGTGGCTCACCACTTCTTTGACGTGGATCAACCCCCGGATATCGTCTAAGGATTCGCCAAAGACAGGGTAACGGGAATGCCCTGATTCCGCCACCTCCGCCAATACCTCTTGAACGGTTGCGGTTTCAGGTACAGCATCGATGCTGGTACGGGGGATCATCACCTCACTGGCAACGGTCTCGCCGAACTCGAAGATGTTGCTCAGGAGTTCCCGTTCTTCGGCTTCAATGTTGCCCGACTCCACCGACGAGGCGATCAACAGTTGTAGCTCCTCCACCGTCATGGTGCTGTAGAAAGAGCTGTCCTCTGGGATCCGTGCCCCTAAGAATCGCAACACGCAACGGGAGGAAAACCGTGGCAGTTCCACAAAGGGTTGCAACAGACGACTCACCAAGCGATTCAGCCAGGCCAAGCGCAGGGCGATCGGCTCAGAATAGAGAATGGCCAGAGTTTTGGGGATCAGCTCCCCCATCACGATCTGAAAATAGGTGAGCAGCGAAAACACCACCACCACCGACAGCCCCTGCATGACGACTGCATCCACACTCTGAAACCAAGCCAATTGGCTCAAAGCCAGGAACAGCGTCGGTGCAACCTTGGTGGCTCCAATCCAGCCCAGCAACACACTGGCCAGGGTAATGCCCAGCTGAGTAGTGGAGAGCGAATATTCCAGCTGCTCCTGCGCTTTTTGTACCAGAGCTGCCTGACGGTTCCCTTCACTGGCCAACTGCACCATGCGCGAGCGCCGCGCCGACACCAGTGAGAACTCGACCGCAACAAAAAAGGCATTGATGGCTAAAAGACCGATGACCCAGAGGAGGCTAAGGGACGCATCTCCCCACGAAAGTTCAGAGTTGGGGAAGGCAGCCGCAGCCGCCAAGGCTAAAGGAGGGTCGTCCATCAGGGGGGCAGCGAGACGGATAGAGAGCATTCTAGCTTAGGGTGACTGCGCTACTTGCTTCCAGCCGGGAACGTCTGCCCCATCCGAGTTTCAATTGGTCATCTCAACAATTGGTCATCTCAAGTAGTCATCATTAGTCATCAATATCGAGGATCTCGCCAGTAGTGGCATCAATTTTGACCTCAATATCGTTGGTAAATTCCACTTCCCAAACCAAGCGTCCCCCTTCGCGGTCTAACTCCACTTCTTTGATCACGGCGTTGGGGACAGCGGATCGGGCGATTTGAACAGCTTCTTCGATGCGGATAGTGGGTGCTGAAGATTGGGCCAGGGCTGGTTCTTGAGCACCTCCCACCAGCAGCATTGGGCCGCTGACCCCTACAACACCGAGCAACAACAAAGAAGCGATAGAAAGTTTCATTCTTAAGTATCCGAATAGCTAAACAATGTTCATCTTAGGATCGGGGAAAGCTTGTCACAAGGGGCGTTGCCGTCTTACTACGGGGGTCAAAGGGAACTCAATCGGTGATCAAACTCCTCATTGGATTGCTGCTAATGAGCATGGTCGGGGTGTTCCTGTTCTGGCCCCAACGAGTGATCCTGCGGTACCGTAAGCCCTGGCAAGGCCACCTAGCTTGGATCTGGCAGTGGCATCTGCTGGGGGGGCTGGTTTTGCAGGGCACTCATCGTGGCTGGCAATGGCGCTGGGGATCCCTTTGTTGGCGCGGAGGTTGGCCCAAAGCTAGGAAATGGAGTCTCGCTTGGGCAGACTTGCCCCGTTTCGGCCCCGAGCTCCTCCGCCTCGGTAGACAGCTTCACCTGCAAGCTTGGCAAGGGGGCCTAGAAATTGGCTTCGCGGATCCCGCTCTCACCGGGCCAGGGATTGGCTTGATCGCAGCATTGCCTCCCCAGTTGGCACAGCACCTTCGCCTCACCTTTACGCAGGTGGGTTGGCAGGGCCAGGGATCCCTGTTGATACAGTTCCGGGGTTGGCGGGTGCTAGGGCCGAGCCTAAGGCTAGGGTGGCAACTTTTGCAAGCCAGCCATCCGCCCAGAAAGAGACTTTAGCAATAGTTCAACATCTCAACATCAAGGCTAACCAAAATAGGTGGGTTCGTTGCCAGGCTTCCACTTGATGTTGCAGCCCAGACTGGGCTTTTGCTCGGGATCGATGGGTTTGCCCGCCAAAAGATTATCTAAGGCGGCGCGTAGGTCTTTGCCAGTCACCGGAATATCCGTCAGGCTAGGGCGGCTGTCATCCAGTTGGCCCCGGTACACCAACTTGCGATCGGAATTGAACAGGAAGAAATCTGGGGTACAGGCAGCGGTGTAAGCTTTGGCCACCTCTTGGGTTTCGTCGTAGCAAAACGGAAAGGTAAAGCCCAAAGTTTCAGCCATTTTCTTTAGGTTTTCTGGGCGATCATCCGGGTATTTCTCGGCGTCATTGGCGCTGATGGCAACAATACCCACGCCACGATTTCCATAGTCTTTGCCGAGACGGGCCAATTCTTCCTGGACATGCTTCACATAAGGACAATGCTCGCAGATGAACATCACCAAGAGAGCAGGTTTATCGTCAAAGCTAGCCAGAGAAATGGTTTTACCAGTTACGACATCCGGCAGGCTGAAGTCAGGAGCTTGGGTCTGCAAGGCCAGCATGGTAGAGGGAGTGCGAGCCATACGGGGTCTCCAACTGTAAGATTTCTTTTCATCATGCTCCCAGATGAAGACAAAAATTGGCAAACCGGATCCCTGTGGCTGCTCTTACCCCAGCTTGAAGGGATCCAGGCTGGCTGGCTAAGGTAGGGATGGATTCACAATTCGTAATCCCCTTTTTGTTTTGTCAGCCTTGTCATGCCCTTTGCCCGGAGCTGTGCTTTGAGCCCCATCCTGTTCGATACGCCCTCTGCCGGACTGCCTGCTGGGTTGGTGGATACCCACGTTCACCTGAATTACCCCAATTTTGCCGAGGATCTACCCGAGGTTGCCCAACGCTGGCGAGAAGCCGGGATCCGGCAGTTGGTACACTCCTGTGTCACGCCGGATGAATTTCCGCAGTTACAGGCAATCGCCGACCAGTACCCGGAAGTGTCTTTATCGGTGGGTTTACACCCCCTAGAGGCACGCCAGTGGCAGCCGGAGATGGCGGCTCAGATTGCCCAGTTGGCGGCTAGCGATGAACGAGTGGTGGCGATCGGGGAGACAGGGCTGGACTTTTACAAGTCGGATCCGGCAGATATTGAGCTGCAAAAGCAAGCCTTTCAAGCCCAGATTGCCATTGCTCAAAGCCAAGATTTGGCCCTGATCATCCATTGCCGGGATGCCGCAGAGGCCACCCACCAGATTCTGTCCCAGGCGATCGCCGAAGGGGGGCCGGTGCGGACAGTGATGCATTGCTGGAGTGGATCCCCAGCGGAAACCCGCGAATTTGTTGCCCTCGGCTGCTTTGTCAGCTTTAGCGGCATTATCACCTTTAAGAATGCAAAGGCGGTGCGGGATTCTGCTTTGGAAGTGCCCCTGACCCAACTGCTGGTGGAAACCGACTGCCCCTTTCTGGCCCCTACCCCTTTTCGCGGCAAACGCAACGAGCCTGCCTATGTGGAGCAGGTCGCCCATACCTTAGCGGATTTGTTACATATTTCCTCCGAGAAACTGGCGGAACAGACCAGCCACAATGCCGCTCACTTGTTTCGCTTGCCCATATTGGCCTAGTTAATTTCCATCAATATCCGTATTCATACGTAAAGCATCTCTCCATTCGATATAATTTTTAACCCCGCTGGAGGGGTTGACATTCTATGCTAGAAAAAAGGGAAAAAATTTGGATCCCTCTCGACAGCCTTTCTCCCTTTACACAGGCTTGCGATTATGAGCGTTGAAATCCTAGCTTCTGATGTCCGGCCCAATCGAGATGCCCTGATCAATCGCATTACCAATCAAATCCGGCAATCTCTAGAGCTCAGCCAAATTTTGACCGCCACGGTGGCAGAATTAAGTTCCTTTCTAGGCACCGATCGGGTCAAGTTATACCGCTTTGATCCCGAGGGCCACGGCCAGGTGATCGCAGAGTCCATTCGCGAGGGCCGCCTCCCTTCGCTGTTGGGCTTGACGTTTCCGGCCAGCGATATTCCCCCTGAGGCCCGCCAACTGTTTCGCCACTCTCAGGTGCAGGTGATTGTGGATGTTGAGGCCCAGAGTCGCTCCATCAGCCAGCCTGAATATTTGACTTTATCCGCCAAGGTTCAGCCCTTACCGGATCACGAGGTACCTCAGCGACCTGTGGATCCCTGTCATGTTCATTACTTGAAATGTATGGGGGTAGCCTCCTCTTTGGCGATTCCCCTGATGCATCATCAGAACCTCTGGGGGTTATTGGTCTCCCATCATGCCGAACCGCGAGCTTACTCGAATGAGGAACTGCAGATTGTGCAGTTGGTGGCGGATCAGGTTTCCATTGCCATTGCTCAGGCAGAATTGCTGAAGCAAGCCCAACAAAAGGCCCAACAGGAGAGTTTGATCAATCAGATCGCGGCTCTTTTGCATTCTCCGGTTCACCCCAGTTCTACCTTGACGACCGTGCTAGAGCAGCTGACCGCGGGGTTACACGGGATTGGGGCTCGGTTACACCTATTCACCCCAGAGGGATCCACCCATAGTCACGGCCTACAGCCCCCAACAGGCTATGACGATTGGCTGCGAGAACAGCTTCAGAAACAGAGCTTTCTGCCTGTACAGCAGGATCAGTCAGGACTGGCCAAAGTTTGGACCTTGTCGAACCTGAAGTCATGGCCCCACTTTTTGGAGTCAATCAATCAAACACCTATTCGTGGCTTGATCGTACTGCAGCTCAGTTGGAATGGCCGACAGATGGGTTGTCTGAGCGTATTTCGTGGGGCCGTGTATGTGGAAACCCAGTGGGCTGGGTATCGGGGCTCGGAGAGCTTTCAGTCAGGGGATCCCCGACAACGATTGCCCTGCATTTCTTTTGAGGCTTGGCGGGAGTTGAAAATTAATGAGTCTCTCTCTTGGTCGCCAGCGGATGTGGAATTGCTGAGTCGGGTTGGGGTTCATTTGGCCATGTCCATTGCCCAAAACCACCTCTATCAACAGATTCAAACCCTGAACATTCACCTCGAACAACAGGTGCAAGAACGGACGGCAGCCCTACAGCGCTCTTTGGAAATGGAAGCTCTCATTAAGCGGGTGACCGACCAAGTGCGGGATAGCTTGGATGAAGCACAGATTTTGCGGGCAGTGGTTCGGGAACTGGCCTTGGGATTGCCGATTGAGGGTTGTGATCTTTGCCTGTATGACCCAGTTGTAAGAGAAGCCACAGTTCGCTACGAGTACACCGCCTCGTTGCCTGCCGCAGGGGGGCTGACAATCTCAATGGCTGAGCATCCAGCCCTTTACCAGCAACTGCAAGCGGGACAGATGACCCAGTTTTGTGATCTGCCAGGACAAGGCTTGATCCCTTCTCGGCAGGGGCTGGCGCTGTTGTTGTGTCCGTTGCGGGATGATCAGGGGGTGTTGGGGGATCTGTGGTTGGTGAAGGGTGCGCAGGGATCCGAACACAGCTTCGATGAGTTAGAAATGCAGTTGGTGCAGCAGGTGGCCAACCATTGCGCAATCGCCATTCGTCAGGCCCGCCTCTACCAAACCTCTCTAGAACAGGTGGAGGAGCTGGAGCGTCTTAACCAGCTTAAGGATGATTTCTTGAGCACCGTCTCGCATGAGCTGCGCACCCCGATCACCAACATGAAGATGGCCATTCACCTGCTCAAAAACACCAAAAATCCTCAGAAGCGCTCCAATTATTTAATCGTTTTGGAAACCGAATGTGAGCGGGAAGCCGCGCTGGTGAACGATTTGTTAGATTTGCAGCGGCTGGAGCTAGGATCCAAGGCCTTAACTTTGGAAGAGCTGTCTTTGGCGGGGTGGTTACCCTCTTTGCTCTATCCCTTTTTGGAGCGGGCAGAGGCGGATCAGCAAGACCTACAGTGGCAAATCGATCCGGAGGTGGGCAAGGTGATCACGGATCAGGCCAGTCTGGCACGGGTGGTGCAAGAGCTGGTGAACAATGCCTGCAAATATACCCCTCCCGGACATCGCATTCAGGTGAAGGCGAAGCGTCTTGCCTCCAACCAAGTGCAAATTCAGGTGATCAACGAGGGGATCGAGATTCCCCTCAAGGAACAGGAGCACATTTTCGATAAGTTTTACCGGGTACCGAATGGGGATCCCTGGAAACGGGGGGGCACCGGGCTGGGCCTAGCTTTGGTGAAACAGTTGATGGAACGACTTAAGGGCAGTGTATCGGTGGAAAGTGGTCGTGGCAAAACCTGCTTTACGTTGGTGCTGCCCCAGGGATCCCTACCTGGGCAGACCCCACTTCCACCCCTGACCCGCAGTTATGTCCTGCCTGTGCGAGCCCGCCCATGATGGAGCCCAGCCCAGATCAACAAGATCGAGAGGATGTAGCGTTGCGATTGGCTGCCGAGCAGTTTAATCGGGGCGAATTTTACGCCTGCCACGACAGCCTAGAAGCCCTGTGGATGGAGGCTATTGAACCGGAGCGGCGCTTTTATCAAGGGCTATTGCAGACGGCTGTGGCTTACTATCACTTCAACAAGGGCAACCGGCGCGGCTGCATGATCCTGCTGGGAGAAGCCAATGGCAAACTGGCGGATTATTTGCCCACCTACGCCGGATGGGATGTGCTCTCTCTCTGGCGAGCCAACCAAAATAGTCTACGGCACCTGTCGCAACTGCCTGAGGGGGCTCCCTTGCCTTGTCTGGCTATCCCTACTCTGGGTTTACTCGAAAACAAGACTGGGAACCCTTAACGCTTAGGACGCCGGGTTTTACGCTCCACCTCATTGCGCCGCCGCCGATCCCGCCAATCGATAAAAGTGATATAGCCAACACCCAAGGTCACCGCGGCCAACAGCAAAAAGACGCTGCCGTAGGCGATTTGGGTGACGAGGGGAAGCTCGGTTTCCATGTCACTCTCAAGGGGTATCCCTACTGATTACCAGATCGATTACATGATCGATTACATGCCGTTGCGGCCCCAGACTACGAGGGCAATCGAGAGAACGAAGAAGGAGGGAATCGCAATCCAGCCGAGGGTGATGATGTCCATGGGTTAGCTGAGCACAAGTACAAAGTGGTCTTAAGGTGATCTCATTGTACGGGATGGGATCCCTTGCCGATCACGTCAGAGGGATGGAGTCCTTTGTGCATCGACGAGCACCTTTCAGCGGCTCCGGCTGGCTAAAGTGGGGGTAGGCCAAAAACTCCAGAGCTGAACGAGGTGGGCTCCCGATGGTACTGGAAATGTTGCCGCTGATCGCCGCTGTCATTATTGCTGCCTTTCTGCTGTTTTTTTGGGTCCGGGTGATTCGAGATGCCATCTGGACGACGGTAGGGATCGTGATCATCCTGGCGGTGCTGTTTGTGGTCTTCAATATCGGCCCACGGCAGGTGCTCCAGGAGTTACGGGATCCCTTTGCTTTTCTAGAACGGGTGTGGGATGTGATCATCGGCTGGTTTAAAGCCCTCTTCCGGACGGTATCATAAGGCCAGCTTTCACGACCTTGCCCATGCCCTCTGACCCCGAATGGCTCGCCCCTAGTCCGCCAATGGATCCCGAAGGAGAAGACCCTGGGCCGGAAGAGGGGATCCCGATTCCTGAAGATATTCAGATTCAGGTGGTGGATTTGGGGGAGCGTCGCCGCCAGCTTCAGGGCAGCGTCCACATTCCTGTCGAGCGAGAACGCATTTGGCAGGTTCTGACCGATTACAACCGTCTGGCAGAATTTATTCCCAATTTGGTGGAAAGTCGGGTCATTGGCAATGACAATGGCCGCAAGTTGGTACGCCAAGTGGGATCCCAAAAGGTCTTATTTGCGCAGTTTTCCGCCACAGTGGTACTGGCCATTGAGGAGGTTTTTCCCCACCAGGTACGCTTTCAAAAAACACAGGGAGACTTTCTCATTTTCGAGGGATTCTGGGATCTCGCCGATTTGATGACCCAACAAACGTTGCTTACCTATCACTTGCAGGTCAAACCTCCACGTAGGATGCCCATTGGCATGGTGGAACGGCGTATCCGTCAAGATTTGGCCGTTAACCTGCAAGCCATTCGAGAGCGATCCCTGAGTTTGTGAATCCCGTTGTGGCTGTAGCCCTTTTCCCACACAACTTCTGATAGAGGGTTTGGCGGGGCTACCCCAGAGGTGCCTAGCAATAGGGATCCCTTGGGCTCAAATCCACAAATCTTTCCATTCCAAATTGGGGTGAAGTGCCAGAGTGGAGAAAGAGGCGGTTAGGGAGAGGGATGATGGGGCAAGGTAGTCAGTCGGGACAACTGGTCAGCCTTAACCCCGCGACAGGGGAGGTCTTGGGCCGTTACCCAGTTTTGAACTCCCAGCAGATTCAAACCTGCATCGCGAAAGCTCATGAGCAGTTTCAGAGTTATCGCCGGATCCCGTTTGCCCAGCGGGCTGCCTGGATGGGGCGAGTGGCGGAGATCTTGCTGGAGCGCAAAGCCGAGTTTGGCCGCCTGATCACCCTAGAAATGGGCAAAACCCTAGCCTCGGCCATCGCTGAAGTGGAGAAGTCTGCCTGGGTTTGCCGGTACTATGCCGAAACAGCAGAAGGATTTCTGGCGGAGCAACCGATCCCCAGTGATGCCAGCCGCAGCGGGATCCGCTACCAACCCTTGGGGGTGATCTTGGCGGTGATGCCCTGGAACTTCCCCTTTTGGCAGGTGTTTCGCTGTGCGGCTCCAGCACTGATGGCGGGTAATACGCTCTTGCTCAAACATGCTTCCAATGTGCCCCAATCGGCTTTGAGCCTGGAGGCGATCTTCCAGGAAGCAGGATTTCCGCAAGGGGCCTTCCAAACTCTGTTGATTGGGGCGGCCCAGGTGGCGGAAGTGGTGGCGGATGAACGGGTGCGGGGGGCCGCCCTCACGGGTAGCGAAGCCGCCGGATCCAGTTTGGCCCGTTTGGCTGGTCAACACTTGAAAAAGACTGTGCTGGAATTGGGGGGGAGCGATCCCTTCATTGTTTTGCCCAGTGCCGATCTACAAGCGGCAGTCTCCACAGCCGTGGCCGCTCGTTTGATTAGCAATGGCCAATCCTGCATCGCCGCCAAACGATTTATTTTGCACAGCGCCATCGCGGAATCCTTTGCCTCCGCCATGACCGAGCGATTTCGCCAGCTTAAGGTGGGGGATCCCCTCGATCCTGCAACCGAAGTAGGGCCTTTGGCCACCCCGAGCATTGTGCAGGAAGTGGAGGAGCAGGTGCAGGCTTTGGTGCAGGCGGGGGCTCAAGTACGGGTTGGCGGATCCCCGCTGGGGGGCAATTTCTATCCACCGACCGTCTTGAGCGAGATCCCTGTAGAGCATCCGGTGGCCCAGCAGGAGGTGTTTGGCCCGGTGGCGCTGCTGTTTGAAGTGCCGGATGTGGAGGCGGCGATACGCTTAGCCAATAGCACCCCGTTTGGGCTGGGAGCTAGCGCTTGGACCACCGACCCAGCCGAGCAGGAGCGCTTGCTGGCGGAGATCGAGGCGGGATCCGTCTTTATTAACGGCCTGGTCAAGTCCGACCCGCGCTTGCCCTTTGGGGGCATCAAACGCTCCGGCTATGGACGGGAACTCAGCCGAGAAGGGATCCTGGAATTTGTTAATATCAAAACTTTTTGGATGCAGTAATGGCAGAGCGGACGGAACCTGCGGACTCCACCCCGGCGGGTCCCTCTGGTGCACCCTTTATCAAGCTGGATCAGTTCCTGAAGCTAGCGGGAGTCGTCTCCACAGGCGGGCAGGCGAAACAGTTGATCCTGGCGGGGCAGGTACGGGTGAACGGCCAAGTGGAAACCCGAAGAGGGCGCAAGTTGCGCTTTGGGGACGAAGTGGTAGTGCTGGGGCAACTTTGGCAGGTGCGCCGGGATCAGGAGGGGGATCCGGTGAACTAGAGGCATCAAGAAGGCAACCCACTCAATCTCAATGCAATCTCACTCAATGCAATCTCAATGGAACGGGATCAACAACAGCATGGCCAAGGCCCCGACTCCTCCCGCGGCCAAAAATTGCCACTCCAACCCCCACACCAGGCAAACGATACCGGCCAAAATCTGGATCCCAGCGGTGATCCAATAGGGGCGGCGGGGCGGATCCACTGTGCCATTGAGCCAATGGCCCAGGCCCATTTGAAACAGCCAAAACACCCCCAAATACTGGCCGAGGGACACCAGAGCAGTACGACCAACAAACGGCAACACCGAGAAAACCATGCCCAGGGCGATCACCAGCGTCCAGACCAAGCCGACAAAATAAAGATGGGCCAATCCGGCGGCCCGAAACTCCGGCAAACTCGTCTGCCGCACCATGTAGCCCAACCCCAGCAAGGAAATGACCAACCACAGCCAGTTGATGCTGGCCTCCTGGTGAAACTGGGTGGCCGCGAACCCAATCAACAACAAAACTGCCCAAACCAGGTACACCCGCCGACAGATGTTCCAAAAGGGGGCAGGGGATGCCAGTGTTTCCGTTTGCATGGCTAATACCTCATTCCACAACGACAATACGACCCACCATGCTGGGGTGGATATCGCAGAAGTACTCCTGGATCCCAGCCACCTCGAACATCACCTCTTTACTCTCGTTCCGCCGCAACCGCCCTGTCCCCTGAAATTGCGCCCCTTCTAAGGGGGTGGCGGTATGGGGGGTAGAGTCCTCATTGGTAAAGGTGACGGTGCCGCCTCGCTTCAGGGTGACCTCCGGGGGCAGGTATTGAAACCCGCGAATGATCACCTCTGCCTCCGAGACTGCCGCTGTTGCTTCAACAGGATCCCCCCCTGCCAGCGAACTTATCTGTCGCCAGCGATCCACTGCCAAGATTGCCCCCACATTGAGCAGGGATCCCACTCCGGTCAGCAGCAGCAAACGCCGCGTCATGGGCATAGTGTCTTCTCCGCACAAGTAAAGAAGAGAACAATTGGGTCAATGGCCCAAGTCAACAACGACGGTGACCCTCCGGGTTGTCCGGTTCTCGCAGGGTGACCATAGGACAATCCCCAAGATCCAAAGCTCAACGGAAGACTTGGGGATCCTCGCCGATACCAACCTTAAACCTTCAAAATCCAGCGTTCCCGGGTGTCGGCACTGACGAAGGGAGAGGGCACCACCAAAATGCTGGAGTCGAGGCTGTTAAAGACGGCCCGGATTGCTGTAGCATGGGCAACTTCATTGGGGCCAATGGTGCTGGCGGCAGCCACCAAGTCTTTGTTGGACAGTTGGCTGAAGGCATCGTTGTAGGCCAGAGCCGCATCAAATTCTAGAGCTAGGGCCAGCTTGGCGATATTGGCATCGGAATCGAGATTGCCTTCTTGGTCATCAATATAGGTGGAGAGGTCGTAGCTATCGCGGGCTGGGGCCGGGGTTCCGCCCAACTGCCGAACAGCGCCCACTAGGAGATCGCGGTGTTGCTCGTGATCTTTGAGGCTCTTGGTGGCCACATCCAACACCACCTTACCGACATCGGTGCTGCTCAACTTGCCGGCGGCAGTTTTGTAGGCCCAGATGGCCTGTTGTTCCAGGTCAATGGCAGCGTTGAGAATAGCAATATCGGCATTGGATTGGGCAGCGCTGGGCAGGCTACGCAACCCAATTGCTCCCCCCACGCCTGCAAGCAATCCGGTTAGCAAGAGGTTGCGGCGGGAGGTGCTGGGATGATCCCAAAAGGATCCCATCCCGCTGACGCGATCGGCAACAAGGCGGGGCAAGGCCAATGAGGGTTTTGAAGGCTTCATCATCGAAAGTCTCCTGTCTTGAAGAATGGCATTGGAACAACCGTGGGGGCCTGTGCAATCCCCCCTCTGAGCCCGGTCTGATGAGAATACGCCGTTCTTGCTACTTCGGATGCCTAGGGATCCCTTTGAATCTCAACTTGCCACGCTTGCTGCGCTATTTTGAGAGCGATGCTGGTTTGAGATCTATGCTCGGTAAGGGGTGAGGGGTGGTGCCGTTAGCAACCTATGAGATTTTGGGGGTGAACCTACACCTTGTCCTGCCAGAGGCCAACCTAGAGGGATACAGAACCTGGATTGAGGCGCGGCTGGCAGCGGGGCAGGGGGCGCAGGTGGTGACCTGCAATCCGGAAATGATCATGCTGGCTCATCAGAATCCAACCTTTGCCCAAGTGCTACAAATGGCGGAATTGGTGATCCCAGATGGAACCGGGGTGGTGTGGGCTTTGCGGCGGCAACGGATCCCGGTGCGACGGGTGCCTGGCATTGAGTTGGCGGAATCCTTGATTCAAACCTCGGCACAGCGGGGGTGGCGCTTGGCCTTGGTGGGGGGAAAGCCTGATGTCAATCAAGCAGCACTTCAACGCTGGCAGGCGCAGTGCCCGCAGTTATCCCTCTGGGGTTACCACGGCTACTTCTCGCCACAACAAGAGGTAGAGCTTTTACAAGCCCTGCAGGAATTTCAGCCGCAGGTGGTGTTGGTGGGTTTGGGATCCCCGCGTCAGGAGCTTTGGATTCAGGCTCGGCGGGGCCTTTCGCCTGGGGCGATCTGGATTGGCGTAGGGGGCAGCTTCGATATTTGGGCGGGCAAAAAAGAGCGTGCCCCCCGCTGGTGGCGTGACCATCACTTGGAATGGTTGTATCGTCTCTATCAGGAACCCTGGCGCTGGCGACGGATGTTAGCTTTGCCCAGGTTTGTCTGGCGGGTGCTGCGGGATCCCTCTTCCCGGAAGGGTTTGGGTTCTTAGTCTCGGCACCGAGTCTTCTCCTTCTCTAGGCTCTTTTCACCATGATCGGTCAACACGTCGGCTATAACCCTCGTTCCCGCAGTTCCTGGGCCAGCACCGCCCCCACACCCACCTGTCCCACCCAAGCCGACCCAGAGGCCACCTTGGGGTTTTACGGCAGCCCTCAGCCCTCAGCCCTGCGAGCCATGAATAGCATGGTGTCGTTGCGGGGGGTGAGTAAAGTATTTCCCAACGGCAATCTGGTGTTGCGGGATGTGGATTTGGAAGTGCGCCCCGGCGAGTTTGTGTTTGTGACAGGGGTATCGGGTGCAGGCAAGTCTACTCTGTTACGGCTGCTCTACGGCGCCGACCAAGCCACTCAAGGTACGGTCATGGTGGATCAAGTATGTCTGTTTTCTTCCGAGGGCCATCGCCCCTATCGGATCCCCACCCGTCCTCTGGCAATGTTGCGGCGGCGGCTGGGGGTAGTGTTTCAAGACTATCGCCTCCTGGCCAACCGCACGTTGGGAGAAAATGTTGCTTTTGTGCTGCGAGCGCAGGGGCTGTCTCCTGCCGAAATTCGCCGCCGCATCGGGCCGACCCTGAAGATGGTGGGACTGACGGAAAAACGAGATCGCTTTCCCCACGAGCTTTCCGGGGGTGAGCAACAGCGCCTCAGCTTGGCCCGCGCTATTGTCAATATGCCTGTATTGTTGCTAGCGGATGAGCCGACGGGAAACCTGGATCCGGAAAACTCCCTGCTGGTTTTACAGATTTTGGAACGGCTCAATTCCTTTGGGGTGACGATCATGATGACCAGCCATGACCCTTATTTGGTGGAGCGGGCTGGGCATCGGGTGGTGCGAGTGGAGGGAGGACGTCTGTATGATATGCGCTGAAGGGCCGCTGGGATCCGGCAGTCGGAATCGCCATTTTGCTCTACGGGATCCCTGGGGTTGGATGAGTGTTGGGCGCATAGTGGGGCGGTGAATGATGATGCAATCTCTCTCCCGATTTCTGAATAAGACCCGATATCTGCTGCAGGAGACCTTTTTGGGGTTACGGCGGGGTGGCTGGCTAAACTGGGCTGCTGTGAGTACCCTGTTGGTGCTGCTGTTCCTGGTGGGGATTAGCGTCGAGCTGTCGTGGGGGGTCGATGCGACGGTGCAGTCCCTGGGAGGACAGTTGGAGATCTCCGCCTATCTGGAGCCGGAACGGCGAGCGGTGGATTTGCAGCCCCAAGTCACCCAATTGCCTCATGTGGCGGAAGTGAACGTGATCACCAAAGATCAAGCATGGCGTACCCTGCTGCTGGAGATGGGCATTCAGGATGAGGCGGCTATCGAGACGCAATTGGGGGATAACCCCCTCGTGGATGCGATGCGGGTGAAGGCGGATTCTGCCGAGGCCCTTGGGGAGGTGGCCGCTCAGATTCGCCAACTGGAGGGGGTGGATGAAGTCTATTACGGCGACCGGGTGGTGGAGCAACTGGGACAGATCCAGGAAATGCTGCGCCTGGGATCCCTGGGGATAACCGGGGTGTTGGCCCTGACGGCGGTGGCGGTGATCACCACGACGATTCGCCTGATCGTCATGGCCCGTCGGCGCGAGATCGAGGTGATGCAACTGGTGGGGGCGACGGCGGCGTGGATTTATCTGCCCTTTATTTTACAGGGCTGCCTGTTTGGGGTGGTCAGTGCGGTGGGGGCCTGGGGATTGGTGTTGGGATCCCAGCAATTGCTGCAGGAGCTGTTGGAGAAGTTGATCGCCTTCCCATTCTTGAAAGTGGTGCAGGCGGATGCGAATCGGTTGGAGTTTTGGTTTTTGCCCCTGATGCTTTTGGGAATGGGGGTTTTTCTGGGCACCACCAGCAGTTTGATCGCGGTGCGCAAGTCCGCAGGCCGCTGATTTGGGTTACTCAGCCCCATGTCTGATATAACATTTTCTGCCGAAGCCCCAACCCTCTGTAGAACTGTAAAGCCATCAGAATAGGAAAGTGTGCTTGCGGTTGGCATCAAGAAGATGTCAGTCTAGGGAATCGAAGGGATCCCTTATAACCGTACTCTGCCAGGGCTCATGAATTTTTTTGGTGTTGGACTGCCGGAAATGTTGGTCATCTTTACGGTGGCTCTGCTGGTCTTTGGGCCACGAAAACTGCCCGAGATCGGTCGTACCTTGGCCAAAACCCTGCGCAGCTTGCAGGATGCCTCCAAGGAGTTTGAGACCCAACTGAACAAAGAGGCTCGGGAGCTGGAAAAAGCCACCCGCACTGCAACAACCGCTGCTGCTCCCCCTAAGGTTGCCACAACGGCAGCTAAGGCTCAGCCCAAAACCGAATCGGTAGCTACAGCAGATACGCCTGCAGGGCCTCTGGCCGAGATGGAACCCACCCCCGAACCCGAACCGGTGGCCGCCGCCACCCCTGAAGCCGACCACCCTCAAACAGCAGACGCTGCCTAATTTTCTCCCATGGATCGCTTCAACCCGCTTTGCTTTGGCATGGAAATTACGCGCATGTTCGAGCAGGGGCAGTCCTACTTTGCTCCTGCGAAGGTGGAAACTTGGCTGCGGCAGCACAATCAAAACCCCTCCGACTACGAGATCTCCTTTCATCAGGAGTTGCCCCCGGTCGGCTCCTCGGCAGTGATGTGGATTCGTATTGACCTGAAGCGCCTGGATGGACAGCCAGTGGATCCCTGGTTGTTGGAGGAGATCAACCGCGTCGACTGAGCGCCAGTGGATAGAGTTCCTCTAGTTTTTTCCTGCTATCTACAGCCCTATCCACAGCCCATTAACCTAGCAAGCCCCACTCCATGCCCTATGACAACCTCTGCAAAGCCCTAGTGGAGTTGAACCCTTTGCCCTTTGTCCATTGGTTGATTGGGCAAGACCCCCGTACTCATTCAGATTCTCAAAACCGAATTGTCCGTCGGGCCGATTTGGTCAGTTTCTTACAAGTTGGAACACAAGTTCTGCATTTGGAATTTCAGACGGATCCCGACCCTGAGATGCCCTTGCGGATGTTGGACTACTTTGTGCGCCTACGCCGGCAATATCGCTGTGAAGTGCTGCAGATAGTGTGCTGTTTTTACGTTAGAGCGGCTCCAGACTGGTGCAGATTGACCGCTTAGACGGTTGTTCTTCAAAACAGGCCTCGATACCGCAGGTTGGCAGAGACAAATCTAAAGATTGGCAGATTAGCTCAGTGTGTTGCAGTGCACTTGCAGTCAGAGTACTATTCCTGTGCCCTTTGCCGGGTGGATCCCTCGGATGGGTAGGGGTAAGTGGGCCTAGAGCCTAACCCACAAAGACCCGCATGCGGGATCCCGATTCGCCAGATTATATCCTAGGAATGCTTGCTCCAGACCAAATCCAGGCCGTAGGGTGAAAAGGTTGAGCGTTTTTGCCCCTGCCTATGCCCAGTGCCACCCTGTTGGTGTCTTGCCCCGATCAAAAAGGGTTGGTAGCCAAGCTCTCCGCTTTCATCCACAGCTACGACGGCAACATCATCCACGCCGATCACCATACGGATCCTGAAGCGGGGTTGTTCTTGAGCCGCATCGAGTGGGATCTACAGGGCTTCCAACTGGAACGGGCGGAAATGATTCCGGCTTTTTCGGGCATTGCCCGTGGCATCCAGGCCAACTGGGAACTGCACTTTTCCGATGCCTGCCCCCGCATTGCCCTCTGGGCTAGCAAACAAACCCACTGCCTGCTGGATCTGATCTGGCGGCAACGGGCCGGGGAGTTACCCGCCGAGATCCCCCTGATCATCAGCAATCACCCGGATTTGGAGTCGGTGGCCCGTTCCTTTGGCATCGACTACCACTACATCCCCGTCTCGGCTCCCCAGAAAGCAGAAGCCGAGGCACGACAACTGGCCCTCTTAAAGGAGTATCACATTGACTTGGTGGTGCTGGCCAAATACATGCAGGTTTTGAGCGGATCCCTGCTCCGCCACTCCCCGCCAGTGATCAACATTCACCACTCGACGCTACCCGCCTTTGCCGGGGCCAACCCTTACCACCGCGCCCATCAACGGGGGGTGAAAATCATCGGTGCGACGGCCCACTACGCCACGGAAGATCTGGATGAAGGGCCGATCATCGAGCAGGATGTGGTACGGGTGAGCCACCGCGACACTGTGGCCGATCTCATCCGCAAGGGTCGAGATATGGAGCGGGTGGTACTGGCACGGGCCGTGCGCTATCACCTGGAAAATCGGGTGCTGGTCTACCAGAATAAAACGGTGGTCTTTGCTTGAGAAACAGACCAGACTTCTTCAGGACGTAGCGCTGCTCAAAGGGATCCCTTGCCGTTCTCTCAAGAGGGTCATGATCTCATCTTTCACGTCTTGGAAAGCTGGGGTGCGCTTGAGGCCGTAGTTCCGTTGGCTGGGCAAGTTCACCAACATCTCCCGCTTCACCCGACCGGGATGGGAGGTAAGCACGTAAATGCGCTGCGACAGAAACACCGCCTCTTCCACATCGTGGGTGATCATCAAAATTGAAGTGCGGGTTCGTTGCCAGAGATCCAGCAAAAACTCCTGCATCGTCTCTTTGGTTTGCACATCCAAAGCGCCAAAAGGCTCATCCAGAAGCAAAATCTTCGGTTGGGCCGCCAGCGCACGGGCAATCGCCACCCGCTGTTTCATGCCACCAGAGAGTTGCTTGGGCAGGGCTTTGGCAAAGCGCTCTAGGCCGACGATCTCGAGGAAATAGTCCACCTGTGCCACTCGTTCCTGCCGCTTCACCCCCTGAAGCTTCAGGCCAAAACCGACATTTTCCGCCACGTTCATCCATGGGTAGAGGGTATAGGACTGGAACACCACCCCCCGATCTGCCCCCGGCCCGATTACCGGCTCGCCATCAACGCTAATGGAGCCCTGGCTGGGCTGATCCAACCCAGCGATCAGGCGCAGCAGGGTAGTCTTACCAGAGCCAGAAGCCCCCACCACACAGACAAACTCCCCCGACTCCACATGCAAATTCACCCCATCCAAAGCCAAGATGGAGCCTTGTCGGGTAGGAAAGGATTTACTCAGGCCGACCACTTCCAGATGCACAGCACCACCTCCTCACAAGAAGGCCCAACGGCAGGTCAAACGCACCAAACGCCGCAACAGCAAATCCAGCAGAAAACCGATCAGACCCAAGACGATTAAGCAGGCAAAAATCTCGTCGGTTCTAAAAAAGCGTTGGGCCAACTGGATCCGCTTGCCTAGCCCCTCGTTGGCTGCCACCAATTCCGCCACAACTACCAAGTTCCAGGAGGCGGCCATATTGATGCGAAAGGCATCCAGGATGTTGGGGGTGATATAGGGCGTGATCACCTGCAACAACATCTGCCAACGCCGTCCCCCCAAGGTGTAGGTGGCCTCGATCAGCTCTTTGGGGATGAACTTCACGGCATCCATGATCATCAGCATGTTAAAAAAAACGGTGCCGATGAAAATCAAGCCAATTTTGGGGGCTTCATCCAACCCCAGGTAGATGATCAACAGCGGGATAAAAGCCGGGGCCGGCATATAGCGAAAAATGCCGCTAATCGGCTCAATCAGGGCGCGGATGCTGGCAAAAGTGCCCATGGCAATCCCAAGCGGGGTCGCCACCACTGCTGCCAGCAGAAAACCACTGCTGACCCTCCCAAAGCTGGCCAGGATGTCAGTCCACAGCAATCCATCTCGCCACAGGCGCATTAGGGCTGCCCACACCAACGGCGGCGAAGGCAAAAAACGCGGTGGCACCCACCCTGACACCGATAGACCCCACCACAAAGCAAAGGGTACCAACACCGACAACACCGACAACACCAGAGCCAGTGGGCGTGGGATCCCTTCCGCGATGCGCCAAAACACCGTCGGGGGCAGACTAGGGCGGACGGGGGGAGATTCAACCGGGGCCGTTAGCATCCTACCTTCTCACCTCCTGAAGGGATCCCTGCAGTCTCAACACTGACCGGAATCACTGTCCAACTCCAACCGACTCGGCATAGGTGCGGATGAAGCGGTCATCGAACAACGCATCCAGATCTTCAGGCCCTGCCGGAATAAAGCCTACCCCTACCATGAACTCCGTCATCTGCACCGCTGCGTAGCGCATATGTTGCATTCCCTCGCCAGGGCTAAAGGCTTCTAGATTGTCTTCAATCGTGAAGAAACGGGTACCATCCTTGAACAGTTGCAGTTGTTCGGGGGTGACCCCGGCCCGCCTGGCCATAATTTCGTCCGCGCGTTCCGGGTTTTCCTCCATAAATTTCAAGATATCGAACCAACTGTTCACCAAAGCTTGCACCTGATCTGGCTGCTCGTCGATCAGCTTTTGGCTTACCACCAGCAAATCCGGAATCGCCCCAGGAAACTCCGCCGAAGAAAACAGCTCTTTGCTGCCGGGGCGCTCTAGGGCCGTCAACCAGAAAGGTGGGAAAGCGCCGACGGCATCCACTTGTCCAGCGGCAAAAGCGGCGGCAGCAGCCCCGGTTTCTAGCGGCACAATCGTCACGTCATCCCGAGAAAACCCCTCCCGTTCTAGGCCGAGCGTCAGGAGAAAGTCATCCACTACCCCCTCTTCTACGGCCACCCGCTTCCCGACGAGATCGGCAATGGTGTTGATCTCTTCACTGACGATGATCTTGTCGTTGCCTGCCGAGTTGTCGTTCACCAGCACCACCACCTGGCCATTCACAGATTCCGGCGCAAAGGAGATGGTGTCGTTCAGGGTCTGAGTGTTGGCATCCAATTGCCCGGCGGCGAAGGCTTCCATCGACTCTATATAGCCATCAAACCAGCGCAACTGCACATTGGCCCCGTTTTTTTCGAAGATACCCTCTTCCTCGCCAATCGCCCACGGCCACCATCCGGCCCAGTTGCTATAGCCCATTTGAATCGGGGTTTGTGCAAAAGCTGGGATTGCCCCCCCGAACAAGAGGGTTGGCAGCAGTCCCAGCATCCAAGATAGGAACTGACGGCGACGCGGGATCCGTGGCGAAGAAGTCATAAGCCCTAGAGGGTAAACAGCAATGTAACCAGCCTGAGAATAAACCGTTCACAGGGGTTGATTCCAGAGTCTGCTGAAGAAGATCATCAGATTGTTGAATTGGCTACGGATTTTCTCTCTGCTAACGCTCGATTAGTAGTCAAAAGTCATGGGGGAAAAGCGGGAGGATTGGGGTTTGCCCGGCCCAGAGGTAGGCTCCGCTTCGGGATCTGCGAAGGTTTCTGCGTCTTGCTTCAGTTTCTGCATGGCTTGGTCGATTTCCTGGAGCCGGGTGTGAATTTGCCCTTGTCGTTCCTGAATTGATTCCAATTCTTGGTTGAGCCGTTGCTTTTCCACCGTCAACTGTTGCATCTCGGCGTAGAGGGCGGATTCGGTTTTGCGGCGGGGGATCGAGCGTAGCTTCGGGCGAGGGCGGGAGCGGGGCACACGGGGCAAACTCATGATCAAGATCCCAGTCAGAAGTTGTGGGCATATCCTAGCAGGGAGCCTTACCCAGATAGGGATCGTCCTCGGATGGGATCGATCCAGTTCCCTACAGTGATGAAGATCTCCTGCTTCCGAATGAAAGATTAAGATATGCGGATGCCCCAGCAGAAAGGATCCGTTTGTCCATGGGTATGCTACTGGAGTTCGACTTTAGTCACTACTTCACCTACGCCGAAATCGTCGATTTTTTGCAGGCGGCAGTGGCCGCTTATCCCCACCTGATCACCCTAGAAACTCTCGGCACCAGCCGCCAAGGTCGCCAGATCTGGCTGGCCACCCTCACCCATCAAGCCAGCGGCCCTGCCCTGGACAAGCCCGCCTACTGGATCGATGCCAACACCCACGCGGGGGAAGTGACCGGCTCGGCGGTAGCGCTCTACACCATTTACCACTTGCTCAGCCAGTATGGTGCGGATCCGCAGGCAACCCGACTGCTGGATGGCTATACCCTCTACGTGTTGCCTCGCATCGCTGTGGATGGGGCGGAACAGTACCTCACCACCCCCGACGATCTGCGCTCTAGCCCCCATGCCTACCCGGATCCCGACAAGCGAGATGGGCTACACCGGCAAGATATCAATGGCGATGGGCTAATTTTGCAGATGCGCCTCAAGGATGACTGCGGGGCCTGGAAAATTTCAGAGAAGGATCCCCGCTTAATGGTGCGCCGGGATCCCGATGAGTTCGGCGGCAGCTACTACACTCTGTTGCCGGAGGGGTTGATCCACAACTTCGATGGCTACGACGTGCGGGTGGCTCCTCCTTTGGCGGGTATGGACTTCAACCGCAACTATCCCTTCGAGTGGGCGCCGGAATCCGAACAGAAAGGGGCAGGAGCCTATCCCTTTAGCGAGCCAGAAACCCGTGCCGAAGCGGAATTTTGGCGTACCCATCGCAACATCAATGGTTTTGTTACTTACCACACCTTCTCGGCGGTAATCCTGCGACCCTATTCCACCCATCCCGATGAGCATTTCCCGGTAGAGGATCTGGAAACTTTTCAACTGATCGGGGAGAAGGGCACCCAACTGACTGGCTACGAGTGTGTCTCGGTCTATCACAAGTTTCGCTACCACCCCAAACAAATTCTGCACGGCGGTATGGATGACTATGGCTACGACCATTGGGGCTGGTTTGGTTTTACCACTGAGCTTTGGGATCTGCCCACGGCTGCTGGGGTGCAGAAGGGAGACTACATCCAATGGTTCCGTCGCCATCCGGAAGACGATGATCTGAAAATTTTGCGATGGAACGACGAACACCTCGGGGGTGAAGGATTTGTGGAGTGGCACCTCTTTGAGCATCCGCAACTGGGGCCGGTGGAAATCGGCGGCTGGAAAGAAAAAGTGACTTGGGAGAATGCACCGCCGCTGCTGCTGCCCGAGCTATGCCATCGCCACTGTCAGTTCACCCTGGCCCATGCCCTGATGAGCCCCAAGCTGGCCATTGCCAAAGCAGAGGTTCACCCGCAGGGATCCAGCCTTTACAAAGTCATCCTGCAACTGGAGAACCAAGGGTTCTTGCCCACCTACACCAGCCAAAAGGCTCTGGAACGGCAGATCGTGCGGCCAATTCAGATGTCTGTGGAATTGCCCGCAACCGCTTCGTTGGTCATGGGCCAAGCCAAGCAAATGCTGGGCCATCTGGAGGGACGTTCCAACAAAGCCTATGTCAAAGCCTTTACCGATGCGGGAGAGGTGGATTTTCGGCGCAAGCTGGAATGGGTGATCCGGGCTCCGGCGGGAACCCGCCTAGAGATCGTAGCCAGGGCAGAACGAGCCGGAACGGTACGAACGGAACTGCTGTTGCCCTAGTTGAACGGGATCCCTAGGGGGTAGACTCCGGGACTGAAGACACTGGGGGTCGTGGTCTATAATCCTGCCAATCCTCCTCCTGTTGCTCTGGTTACCATGACTGATTCAGCCTCTGGTTCTGCCCATTCTGATCTGCTCAGTGTGGAGGAGTTGCGGGTTCTTTTGCCCAGCCGCACTGTTGGGGTTGCCAGCGGCACGGAGTTCTTCGGATCCCGGCAGGCGGTGGTGGATGGGCTGTCCTTTCGGCTGCAGGCTGGCCAAACCTTGGGCATTGTCGGGGAATCGGGCTCCGGCAAAACCATGACCGCCCTAGCTCTGATCGGCCTTTTGCCCAGCCAGGCGGAGGTTACCGGCCAAATCCGCTTCCAAGGCCAGCAGGGAATGGTGGATTGGCTGGCCTTGGATCCCCGCCAACGGCGTCGCTATCGCGGATCCCAGATCGCCATGATCTTCCAGGAGCCGAGCACCGCCCTTAATCCCCTCTATACCTGTGGCCAACAATTGCGGGAAACCCTGCAGGCCAATACACCCCTGACCCTGGAGGCAATTTGTGCTCAAGCTGTTCGCCTTTTTGAGGAAGTTCAACTCTCCCCCCAACTGCTGGAGCGCTACCCCCATCAACTCTCGGGCGGCCAAATTCAGCGGGTGGCCATCGCCTGCGCTATCGCCTCTAACCCCAAATTGCTGATCGCGGACGAGCCGACCACTGCCCTGGATGTAACGGTGCAAGCGGAAATTTTGCGCCTGATCGGGAAGCTGCAACAGCAGCGACAAATGGCGATCCTGTTCATTACCCATGACCTCAGCTTGGTGGCGGAACTGGCGGATCAGGTGGTGGTGATGCACCGGGGCAAAGCGGTGGAACAGGCAAGCGTAGAGCAGGTGTTTCGGGATCCCCAGCATCCCTATACCCGTGGTTTGTTGGCTTGTCGCCCGGTGTTGGAGCGGCGGTTGCGGCGGCTGCCGACTTTGCAGGATTTTCAGGAAGAGAGCCAGCAGGGATCCCTGTCCATTGAGCAACGGTGGCGGCAGGTGGAAATTACAGCGGCAGAAGAGGAAGAGCGACTGCAGAGATTACAACGTCAACCTCCCCTCCTGCAGGTACGCGAGCTGCGCACCCACTACGCTGTGCGTCAAGGGCTGTTGCGTCGCCAAGTGGGGGAACTGCGGGCGGTGGATGGGATCAGCTTTGAGCTCTATCCTGGCGAAACCCTGGGGCTGGTGGGGGAATCCGGCTGTGGCAAAACCACCCTTGGGCGTACCCTTTTGCGCTTGATCCGCGCCAGCTCTGGCCAGGTGCTCTACGACGGGGATGAGTTGCTCCGCTTGCCGCCCCAACACTTACGCCGGTTACGCCGGGAGATTCAACTGATTTTTCAAGACCCGGTGGCCTCCCTGGATCCGCGCATGACGGTGGGAGAAAGCGTCATGGAGCCGATGTGGCTACACCGAATTGGGGAGAACTCCTCAGCTCGGCGGGAACGGGCCAAACAGTTGTTCCAACGGGTCGGGTTGGATCCCGAGTCGCTGGATCGCATGCCCCATCAGTTCTCCGGTGGGCAACGGCAGCGCATCTGTATTGCGCGGGCCTTAGCTTCCGAGCCGCGCTTGATCGTCTGTGATGAAGCTGTTTCCTCTTTGGATGTTTCGGTGCAGGCGCAGGTATTGAATTTGCTCAAAGATCTACAGGAGGAACTGGGGCTCACCTACCTGTTCATTTCTCACGATCTGAGCGTGGTCAAGTTCATGAGCGACCGCATCATGGTCATGAACCGGGGCCGGATCGAAGAAATTGGCCCAGCCAGCCAGATCTACCTGCATCCACAGCAAGACTATACTCGCCGCCTCATTGCCGCCATTCCCAAAGGGGATCCCCAAAAGCGTACCCACTTACCCCAAACCGGATGAAGACTTTCCCATGCACTTTGAAACCCTGGCCATCCACGCCGGACGGCACCTTGACCTCGGCACCGGCGCGGTGATTCCGCCGATTCACCTCTCTACCACCTTCTGGCGGGATCCCTTGCAAACCCTGGCAGGCGCACCCTTGCCCGACTACACCTACACCCGAGAAGGCAACCCCACCCGCGGCGCTCTCGAACAGGCCCTGGCTCAGTTGGAAGGGGGATCCGCAGCGGCTTTATTTGCCTCCGGCTCGGCAGCCACATTGGCCATCCTGCAAACCTTGTCTACTGGCGATCACCTGTTGCTGCCACAGGATGTCTACTACGGCACCTTCAAGATTGCCCAGGGGATCCTGGCCCGTTGGGGATTACAGGTGGAGCAGGTGGATATGACCGATCTAGAACAGGTGGCCGCCGCCCTACGCCCCCAGACGCGCCTGGTGTGGATCGAAACCCCCTCCAACCCGATGCTGACCCTCACCGATATCGCCGCCATCGCTGAACTGGCTCATCGTCACGCAGCCCGCTGTGTGTGCGACAACACCTGGGCCACCCCTTTGTTGCAGCGCCCACTCGAGCTGGGGGCTGATTGGGTGGTTCACTCCACAACCAAGTATCTGAATGGCCACAGCGATGTTCTGGGTGGGGCGGTAATCACCGCTGCCCCCGATCCAGAATCGGATCCCGACTGGCAAACTCTGCGGCACATTCAAGCGAATGGCGGAGGCGTGCCCTCCCCTTTTGAGTGCTGGTTAACCTTGCGCGGCCTGCAAACCCTGCCCTATCGAATGCGCGGCCATTGTCAAAACGCTCAGACATTGGCCCACTTTTTGCACTCTCACCCCGCGGTGGAAAGGGTTCACTATCCGGGCTTACTCAGCCATCCTGCCCATGCCTTGGCCCAACAGCAGATGCCAGAATTTGGCGGCATGTTGTCCTTTCAGGTGCGCGGCGGGCGACAGGAAGCTCTGCAGGTGGCGGCTCAGTTGCAGCTCTTTACCCATGCCACCAGCTTGGGAGGGCCAGAAAGCTTAATCGAGCACCGTGCCTCCATCGAAGGCCCTAACTCTACCACGCCAGAGAATTTACTGCGGGTTTCGGTGGGCTTAGAACACCCGCAGGATCTGATGGCCGATTTGAAGCAGGCGCTCCAGCAAACTTACCAGCAAACTGACAAGAAATGACTCCCTACCGAGATTCGTCCCAGTGCTCCAACTAGAGCTAAGCCCCTTGGTCAGGAGTGCTAAGCACTATAGTTGTTGCTGCCCAGCCTCTCAGCATTACCTGGGAAAAGCTACTCTTGTCTCCCCAAGCTAACGGGCGTTATCCCATCCCACCTCTGTAACTGGAATTGGGGGTTTGGCAAGGTAGCAAAGAAGGCCGGGACGACTATTGGCTGCGGTGATGGAGCCCTGAAGGTGAACTGCTGTTGTGGGGTGCAGAAAGGTTGGAACAAGAACGCCAAAAAGTGGAGCAAGAGCGTCAACGGGCAGAACGATTGGCTGAGTATCTGCGTCGACAGGGAGTTGATCCCGATACGGTGCTGTGATTTGTGATGGGTTTTAGCTGGGATCCCTGAGTTGCATCGATTGATCTGATTGATCTCATGATCTCAGCGAATTTTGCCCTCGATGAACGGTACTTCCAAGACTTTTTCATGATGGATGGGACCATGACCAAAGTAGCCCCCTTCGCCAAAGAGTTCGCCGTGATCTGCCGTAACCGTGATGTAGGTGTTTTCGGGAACCAAATCAAACAGTTGCTCGAAGATCCCATCCAGATAGCGCACCGCCTCGATTTGTTGTTGTCGTAGCGCTTCCAATTGGGCCGGATCAAAAAAGGGGATCCCTTCGTCTCCAGATTCATCCAAACGCTTCAACACCCCATTCACCCCAGAAATGCGTGGCCAAAGGCTGGGATCCTGATCCGGCAGGGCGTAGGGATAGTGGGTTTCCCCCACATTCAGCAAGTAAAAACTGGGCCGCTCTGGATCAAAGTGCAACTGCTCCACCATGGCCGCCATATCGTTGTGCTGAGGCATGAGGCGGTAAGAATCAAAGTCTCGATTGAGCAAGGTGTTAGGGTTCAGGACGGGCAAAGACACCATGGCGTGGGTGTTGTAGCCCAGTTGGTGTTTGAGCAGGGTCGGGAGATAGAGGTGGGGCAACAAATGCCTGAACTCGATGGGCTGCTGGGTACCGAGGCGTTCGTTGTAACGTAAATAATCCTGTTTATAGTGCTCGGAAGCAAAAACCTGGGTAGGGCTGGTATGGGGCAGCAAACCCATGAGCAAGTTGTAATGGGAGGGAGCCGTCCACGAGGCATAGCTCCAGCGCCTTTCTAGGGATCCCAATTTGAGCAGGTGCTTGGGATGGGCTGCCAGCAGGCTATCAAAGCGGCAACTGTCCAGAATGATCAAAAGATAGTTATTCTGGCCTTGGGGTTTGGGCAAAGGTGTCGGTTCAGGAAGAGGCTTAGGAAGCTCAGTAGGTTCGGTAGCTACTTCTGGAGGAGCTTTCAGCCAGTTCAAGAGTCCCATTCTTCCTCCTCCTCAGGATAGGGACGATTGGCCACCCGCCAGTCAGGAACAGAAGGCCCGTTTTCCTCTTGCTCATAGCGAGTTTCATCCTCGGCAGGTTCGGGCCGAATCCGCTCTGGAGGACGATTGGCATAGGAATATCGACCTGCGTAGGGATCCGAGGTGTACTCCGGTTCAGGCAAATCCTGGGGTAAATAGTAGCTAGGGGGAGCCGTTTGCGATTCCAGAAAGCTGATGCGATCTATCAACTGATTTAACTTGCGGATCGCCTGCCGTTGCAAGGCCCGATCGTGAAACCGCCAGGAACCCACGTACAAAAATCCCAACCCAATCCCCACCCCGTAGGAAACCAGCAAGACCCAAGACAAAGGGAGCGGGGATCCCGATTGCCCAGCCAGCACCACCGTCACCGGGGATCCCCAGTTTTGGATGAGCAGAATCAGTAAAATCAGCGCCCATAGGCCCAGTAGTGCCAGGCGGATGTTTTTGAGCATAGCCTTACCCTCCCATCCCCTTAGGTTATCATCCAGCTCACCTACACGAGTGGACATAACGACCCTTACGAGATACGGATCCGTCGGGTGCCATGTGTTTGCTACTTCACCATAAAGGCAAGAAAAGAACCGTATTCTCTAAATCTACTGGCTCCGCTGCTTTGACTATGGTTTCTAACTCTCGGATGAATTGTTAACGCATATTTTCACAACAGAAGCCTATCTGATATCTGGGTGCTCGCTGCCCTTTGGCCTGTCTTTGTCAGCAGTGGCTAGCCCCGCAGGAATTACTGTTGCAGAAGCGTTAACACCGGAACTTCTTCAGTACCTTGCAGTTGAATTTGAGGAAGACTACATAAACCAATCTGATAACTCAATCTGAACGTTGAGATCTGTTATTCGCTCAGTTAAATGTTCCAAAAGTATTGTAGGCTATGCCTAATGATAAGCTGCTTGGTGTGACAATATGAGATCTTCGGTTGCCAAGGTTCATTTGCCCAGTCCCGTTAGACCTGGCTGGAGTCGCCCCGGCTCTACGGTATGTAAGGTTGCGGCACTAGTCACCCTAACCGGGTGTGGTGCGGCTGTCGGCTTGGCTCCGATTCTTTTCCCGGCTCCACTGGTGGGCTTGCGGTTTTTCGATGATGCGAATCAGCCTATTATTCAGCCAGAAGCACCAGGATCCCTTGGGTTTTCCAACATCGGGGATCCCGTGCGGTTGACGGTGCCGGAAACCCGGCCTTCCCAGCGGGTGGTGTTTACTCTCCTTAATGAAGATGAACTGCTCAACCAAGGGCGCATTACGGAACAAACGGCAGAACGGAGTGTTCCCATCACCTTTCAAGTGGATCCTGCTTCCACCGCAGTCCCCGGTAGAGATTACGTCCCCTTTAATACGGAACTCACGGTTCCTGCAGGACAGAGTCGGGCCACTTTGGTCATTGAGCTGATCAACAACCTGAACCCGGTGGGGGATCGGACGCTGATTTTGAACTTGCTTGAGCCTCCGGGAGGGGATCCCTATGCGGGTGCTCCCTGCTGTACAACGGCTATTCTCACCATCCGGGATGCGAACTAGGGGATCCCTCAGGTAATCTCCTAATCAGGATCCATTATCAGTATCCATTGGTGAGTCTACCCACCCCGGCCAGCGCCTCAGGATAGCCAGGACGCAGCTCAACAGCCCGTTTGTAGGAGTTCACGGCCTCCTCTTTGCGGCCCAGTTGCTCGAGGATTAAGCCCCGGCCATACCAAGCATCCGCCAAACTCGGGCGCAATTCTACTGCTTTGTCAGCAGCACGGAGGGCCTCATCGAAGCGCCGCAAAGCAGACAAAGATAGGGCTTGATTGAACCAGGCCTGATAGAGGTTGCTGTTGAGTTGAGTGGCTCTCTGGCTGGCCTCGGCTGCCTTGGCGAAGTCTTGAGCCCAGATCAAGTAAGCCCCCTGATTCAACCACGAGTAGGCATTGTCGGCATCCAATTGCACGGCTCGGTTACACACAGGTCCTGCTTCCGATTGACGCCCCAATCCTACCAAAGCGGCACACCGTCCGGTAGAAGCCTCGGGGTGATCGGCGGCAATTTGCTGGGAACGCTCACAGGCAGAAAGTGCCTCTGGGAATTGTCCTAACAACACGGCTGCCATACATTTACCACTCCAAGCGGCGGCAGAATTTGGATTGGCTTCAGTGGCCCGCTCAAAGGTGACCAACGCATCCAACCCACGTCCTGTGCCAATTAAGCTGCGACCCTGATCCAAAAGGGCAACCACATCCACACCTTGTGGAGTGCTGGGAACTTGAAGCTCAGAAACTGAAGGCGGAGTCACTAGAGGCCGAACCCCTTGCAGCAGGGGGGTAAATTGTGGCACAGGTGTCGGCGAGGGTGTTGCAGATGTGGGCGTTGGAGCGGGGGTAAGTGTTGGTGTGGGAACAGGAGTGGGCGTTGGAGTAAGAGCTGGGGTTAGAGTCGGCGTTGGGGTAGGAACCGGAATCGGAGTTAGAGTGGGTTCAGGGGTCGGTGTGGGCGTTGGTGTTGCTGTTGGGGTCGGTTCAGGAGTGGGTGTTGGGGTGGGGGTAGCTTCTACCGTTGGGGTCACTTCTGGTGTAGGTGAGGGTGCTGCTGCTATCGGTTCCAAGGTCGGAGTCGGCTCGGGGGTAGCTTCTGGCGAGGGATCCGGTTCTGGTTCAGGAGTTGCGGCTACCACAAGCGGAGTGGGGGAGGGATCCGGTTCTGGGGTTTCAGGCCCAAAAACTGTCTGCATGGAGAAATACCACAGTCCTGCTCCAGCAGACCCCAAGAGCACCAAGAGCAGGCCAAACAACCAAGCTCCTTTTCCGGTGGCTGGTTTGGTTACGGCAGGAGTGGGAGAAGAGGGCGCCTTCTGAGCAGAGCTTGCTGGGGATCCTGTGGGGGATGTACGTTTTGCCTGTGTAGTGGGGATTCCGGTCTTCTGCTGTTGAGTGGGTTGGTTTGGCTTAGCTACCGGTGTTGGAGGAATGACCGATATAGAAGAATATTGAATGGTAGCAGGGATCCCTTCTGAGGGCGTAGGGCTGTCTTTTGGGTCAACACCTGGGTCAACATCGCTGCCCCCTTGAACCGGAGCTGGCTCGGAAGGTTCAGAGGAGAGGATCTCAGATGGCTGCTGCAAGGCATCTTCTAGCAGCGAAGGACTCTCTTCTCGAGCAGCAAACAAGGGAGTACCAGGGGTAACAGGCCGTGCAGGGTTAGAAGCCAGGGATCCGGAAATAGGCCCACCAGAACCATCGGAACGGGATCCCCCAGACGCAGCCTGAGAACGGAGGGGTTGATTGGGTGTACTCACCTTGCCACTGGGGGCAGAGCCAGGCACTCCTTTTGGGGGAAGTTCAACCGTGGGGTCAGAGCGGGTGGCTGGCACAGAAGGTGGTGCTGTGTGTTTCAAAATGCGCGTGATCCAGGTGGTGATATCCGCAGCAGTTGCCCCTTCTGGCGGAGGTTGCAGTACAGCCTCTAGGGCATTGCTTAGGGCTTGCATACTAACGGGACGTTCCTCCCGATCCTTTTCCAGACAGGCAAAGACGATCTGTTGCAAGGTCGATGGAATGGAATGAGGCAATCGCTCTAGGGGAAGGGGCTTAGGGGGCTGATGGTTGTGGGCATCGATCCAGGCCCAAAAAGAGTCGGTTTCTGGCTCAAGCGGAGATTGCCCCGCCAACATCTCGTAAAGCACTAACCCCAGCGAGTAAATATCGGAACGGGCATCCAATACCTTGCCGCGCAGTTGTTCGGGGGAAGCGTACTGGGCCGTGCCCAAAAATCCCAAAGCCTCCGTACCCAAGCTCAGGGTCATGTCGCTTAAGACTTTGGCAATACCAAAATCCAGCAGTTTAACGGTTTCTCCCCCCTGGCCGGAGGTGGGATCCCGGACAATGTAAATATTGCTGGGTTTGATGTCGCGGTGGATCACCCCTTTGATGGCAATGCCATCCAGCTCCCGCTCAAAACAGTGGGCATGGTGTAATCCCGCACAAATCTGACGGGCCAAGCGCACCACCCGCTCGGGAGCCATCGGCCCCTCTTGCTTCAACATTTGGCTCAGGCTCTGTCCGACTAGGGGTGCTTCCCCTAAAAATTCCATCACCAAAAAGGGTTGATCCCCTTCTAGTCCGTAGTCCATGACCTTGATGATGTTGGGATGATTGCCCAAGAGAATACTGACCTTGGCTTCAGTGGCAAATCGTTGCAGCAATTGATCGTGAAGATGAGATTTAACCAGCAGCCTTTGGTGCAGCAATTTCACCGCCACGGTTGCATCAAAACGTTGGGTGTCCACCGCCTGGTAGACCGCTCCCATCCCCCCTTCGCTGATTAAATGCTGCAGGCGGTAACGCTGATTGAGGATGTGGTTCTCCAGATTCAGTTGCATGGTCTTGACCTGATTGGATCCGATGAGGGCGGGTTGCCTTGTGAGCAGTTTCTCGCAGGCTCGCTTTCAAGAGGGGATGGCGAGATCTTGTTTTCACTTACCCGCAAGCATAATGCTGTCTTATTAACTGGAACAGTGATCAAGGTCGCATTTCAAAACTTTGTATTTCCTACGTTTTTGTGCATGGAGGGATCCCTGCCAGCATCGTCCCACAGGATCCCCACAAGTTACCAATGATTCTCCTTCGTCCGTAAAGATGCTGATTAGTAGTTTTATTTGCTACTTTTATGGAGAGCCTGGATCCCAGTTCCTGCCTACCCACTAGCCTATGGATACCCGCCTGATTAACATTGGCTTTGGCAACATTGTTGCTGCCGGACGTGTGATTGCCATTGTCAGCCCCGAGTCTGCTCCCATCAAACGCATCATCAGCGATGCCCGCGAGCGAGGTCAGTTGGTGGATGCCACCTATGGTCGCCGTACCCGTGCTGTGATCATCACTGATTCCGGGCACATCATCCTGTCTGCGATCCAACCGGAAACCGTGGCCAACCGCTTCCTGACCGCCAAGCTCGGATTGCCAGAGGAGCCCGATTAAATGGCGTCAGTGCTGGCTTTTGAGGGATCCTTGGCAAACCATTCAAGCCTGAAGAGCAACAATAACCGGCGTATGATCGCTGGGTTTTTCCGCCCGTCGTGGCTCAACATCTATCCAACAGGCGTTGGCTTTCTCGTACAAGTCCGCAGTGAGATAATGATGATCAATTCGCCAACCTCGATTGCGCTGAAACCCGCCGGAACGATAGTCCCACCAGCTAAAGTAACCGGAATCCCCCGTAAACTTACGGAACGCATCTTGAAACCCCAAAGCCAGGATCTCTCGTAGGGCTTGTCGCTCTGGCTCTGAAGCCATGATTTCTCCGGCTTTCTTGGGATCATAGATATCTCGATCTTCGAGGGCAATGTTGAAATCTCCGCAGATCAGCATCGGCTCCCCTCGGTTAAGGGCAACGGTGAGGTAATTCTTGAGCCGTGCTAGCCACCGTAATTTGTAGGTATACTTATCGGATCCCACCTCGGAACCATTGGGCACATACAAGTTAAGAATGCGGATCCCGTGATGGATAGCGCCGATCACCCGCTTTTGCTCGTCTAAATGGTCAACAGAAGGGAGCAGCGAGACAAACCCCCGCTCCACCTTTTCCAAGGGATCCCGGCTGATCAAAGCCACGCCGTTGTAGGATTTTTGCCCATACACCTCCACATGAAAGCCCCGCTCCTCAAAGGCTGCTCGGGGAAAGTCTTCATCCACCACCTTGGTTTCCTGCAAGCAGAGCACATCCAGGGATCCCTGACGGTCCAACCAAGCCAAGACTTGTTCTAGCCGAGTGCGAATGGAGTTCACGTTCCAGGTGGCAATTTGCATGGATCCTGCTCACTCCACCAAGGCTCGTCCTTTGGTTTGGGCCAGTCGCTCTGCATCCGGCACCTCGCCTTCGGTATAGTAACCAGCAGCTTTTTTGGCCTCGATCTCCACGCGAGCATCCGCCGGGATCAATTCTTCTGGGATGGGCACCCGCTTTACCACCTCAATGCCGGAGCTAGTGATAGCCCGATACTTCAGGTCGCTCATGGAAATCAGGCGGTCGATGCGGGTGATGCCCAGCCAATGGAGCACATCCGGCATCAACTCCTGAAAGCGCATATCCTGCACCCCTGCCACACATTCGGTACGGGTGAAGTAGGCATCGGCCCGATCCCCTCCCTCCTGACGTTTGCGAGCGTTGTAGACCAGAAACTTAGTCACTTCTCCTAGAGCACGGCCCTCTTTGCGCAGGTACACAATTACCCCAGCTCCACCTGCTTGTGCCGTTTTAATGCATTCCTCGATGCCATGCACTAGATAGGGACGGCAGGTACAAATATCCGAACCAAACACATCCGATCCATTGCATTCATCGTGAACCCGCACGGTGAGGGGTAGAGCCGAATCAGTGATAGCGGCCACTTGCCCAACGATGTACACCGTCTGACCTCCGATGGGGGGCAAAAAGACCGACAGATCCGAGCGGGTCACCAATTCTGGGAACATCCCCCCGGTTTGTTCGAAGAGAGTACGTCGCAGCAGGCTTTCGCTCACCTGAAGCCGTTTGGCCATGCCTGGCAAATACCAGACCGGTTCAATCGCCGCTTTGGTCACCACTAGGTCGCCATTTTCTTTCAAGATCTGGCCATCCACCTGTAACCGCCCCTTGACCACCGCCTCCTGCAGCTCCGGCATGTTGATGTGGGCCTGGGTGATGGCAATGGTGGGGCGAATATCGTAGCCCTGGGCATAAAAGGGGGCAAAGGCTTCTCCCACAGTCGCTCCCCAGGGATCCAAAGACACGATCCGATCCGGATCCCCCCAGCTGGCATAGGGGCCAATGGATACCACCGGGGCGGTATTGGTCAAATCGGCGCGGTGATCCGCCTGTAAGGCTCCACTGGCCACTGCCAAGGCCCGATAAAGCGCATAGGCCCCCGAATGGGTTCCAATCACATTGCGATGGGCAGGGTTAGTCAGGCTACCCACCACTGGGCCACGCTGTAGCGGATCAAGGGATCCCCAGCGGATCGGCTGGGTTTGCGCCCCATAGGGGGAGGGATGGGAGGTGAGGACGATGTGACGGGGACGGGAGGAAGGTTCGACCATAGCCCAAATGTTGGGGAAAACAGCATTTTAGGCGATCCCCAGCCGTTTCGAGACAGCACCAGTCGCCGTTTCGGCAGCCTAATCCACCATTTTGGCCAACCCCAGGGGGCGGATCCCTTCCGGTGAAATCTCGAAGCGGTAAGGCAACATTTCCACCCCCGCCTGTACTGCCTGCCGAAACAACTGAGCGTAGCGGGGATCCCGGTCTTCGCCAGGGGAAAATTCTGTGCAGTCACCGCGGTTGATCAAGTAGAGCAACAGGGCCCGGTGCCCCTGTTGGCGCACCTGCATTAACTCCTCCAGGTGTTTTTGGCCGCGGGTGGTCACCGTATCCGGGAATAGAGCCTGGGATCCCCTAGCCCAGGTGGTATTTTTAATCTCCAGATAGGCTGAGCCAGATTCTCCGGCCAGCAGAAAGTCAATTTTGCTCTTGCCATAGGCCACCTCCCGTTGCCAGCGAGAAAAGCCAGTTAATTGCGGGAACCACCCCTGTTCCAATCCCCACGCCACCAGCCGGTTAGGTAAACTCGTATTGATCCCGACCCATACCCCATCGACGTGGATCATTTCCCAGGTGTAGGCCAGCTTCCGCTTCGGATCGCTGTGGTGGGAAAGGTACACCGGTGCACCCACCTGACACACCCCACTCATCGGCCCCGTGTTCGGACAATGGGCTGTGACCCGTTCACCGTTCGCCAGCTCCACATCAGCAAAAAATCGTTTGTAGCGGCTTAGCAACACCCCTGGATGCAACGGGGTCGGGAAGCGGTAGGGGGCTTGTGGATTCCTGGACTGCATCGGTAAAGGTCATCCTCATAAAATAGGTTATCCAATAGGTATTTTTTCTATAGGATTTTGGAAATCTTCTCTCGGATCCCTCTTCCTGCGCTAGGGTGAAGGACGTGTCTCAGGGTCTGAGGCCCGCTGTATTTGCCCTCTATCCTCATTTAATAACCCTTAATAACCCTTTTTTTTCTGCCCCTTTGTTAAAACCTGGAGAAGAAACCCCGAATGCTGCGTCTTGAGCCTGATCCCGGCTTTCAGTCTGCGGATCCCTTGCAGGACAACCGTGGACGTGTAGCCATATTCATCGATGGATCCAACCTTTTCTATGCGGCCCTGCAACTTGGCATTGAGATCGACTACACCCGCCTACTCAAGACTTTGAGTGGCCGTTCTCCCCTCTTACGTTCATTTTTTTACACAGGCGTAGACCGCAACAATGAAAAGCAGCAGGGCTTTTTGCTCTGGATGCGCCGCAATGGCTATCGCGTGGTCACCAAAGACCTGACTCAACTGCCCGATGGCTCCAAAAAGGCCAATCTGGATGTAGAAATTGCCGTGGATATGCTGTCTTTGGTGCGTTGGTATGAGACCGCCGTGCTGGTGAGCGGCGATGGGGATTTGGCCTATGCGGTCAACGCCGTCAGCTACCAGGGGGTACGGGTGGAAGTGGTTAGCTTACGCTCTATGACCAGCGATCAACTGATCAACCTGGCGGATCGCTACATCGATCTAGAATCGCTCAAAGACCAAATCAAGAAAACCAATCGCCCTTCTTATCTATACCGACCAGGGTTCACCACCGACGAGGAGGACGAAGGATGAACTCCTACCTCTGGTTGTCAGCTTCTTCTTCACGGCCTTGTCCGATTTTACACAGGCCCTTGAGCTAGGCAAAAAATCTTATGGGGCAAGGGATTGACCTGAATTTGCTGTATTAGATAACGCTGGAAAAGGCTGTCAATTCTGGTTTCCTTTCTAGATCAGGGATCGCAATGCCTCGATAGAGGTAGCCGATAAACTTCGGCTGATTGGGCATGTAAAACTGCTCTAGCTCCTCAAACTGGAACCCTGCCCCTCGAATCAACTGGGCCATATCCCGATTCAGGTTGCAGCCATCTGCGATCACCTTCTGAATGGGGTTAAGGCGATGTTGCCATCTTTGAATCTGGGGATCCCTGCTGAGGCCGTGTTCGAGAAAAAACAACTTGCCCCCCACCCGCAGCACCCGCTGAATTTCCTGCAAAGCCCTGGCCAAATCGGGAATGCTACACAGCGTCCAGGTACTGACCACACTGTCAAAGCTTTGATTCGGAAAAGGTAGTTGTTGTGCATCCACCACTTGCCAATCGACTGCAATGGAGGAACAAGCCATACGTCGGCGAGCCAGGGATCCCATGCCGGGGTTGGGATCCACCACCGTGATGGTCTGGATGTGCTCTGGGTAATGGGAGAGGTTGAGACCGGTGCCAAACCCAATCTCTAGAACGATCCCCCGCACATTAGCCAGAAGCTCCCGCCGATAGCGCCCTACCAGCTCTCCAGAGAGGGATAGATCCAATAGACGCGGAAAGATCACCCGACGGTAGATATTCATGCCGAAGCGGTTTGAGGTTGAGTTGTTGCCCCAAGGGAATGGCAGCCGTGGCAGGCCAGCAACCAATTGAGCAGGCGGGCCACAGCACGAGCGGTTTGTCGTGTTGAGGATCCCACCGCCACCCCTCCCAGCGAAAGGCCGACCACATTGCGGGCGGCAAAGACAGCCTCACAAGTTTGCAACAGTTGGAACCAACTCAAGCCTCCTGGCTCCGGGTGATGCACCGCCTCCACCAAGGAAGGATCCAACACATTGCAGTCCAGCACCCAAAAAACCGGCTGATCCGGCAGTGCCTCCACCACCTGTTGCGGCTCCCAGCTATCTTGTGCCCAGAATATCGGGCTGTGATGGTTTTTCAGCCATTCATAGGCGCGGGCACTGCCACTGCGTAGCCCCACATGCACCACCGGCATTTTGTGCTGGTAGAGCAACTCCACCCAGGCCGCACTGCCATAGCCCATATCTTGATCCGGCTGGGTCATTTCCGGAGAGGGCATCAGGTTGGCATGGGCACTGCAATGCACCACACTCAAGTTGGGGTGATGCTTCCAGAGAGCCCGAATCGCTCCCCAACTGGCGGAGAGTACCGAAGGCAAAAGCACCGGCCATTGTTGTCGTCGCCAAGCCTGAGTGACCGCTGCCTCACACATGCTGTAGGGAGGTTCATCCACCAGCCCCGACAATTGCGCCACCGCCAAGCTATCCACATCGATCCCCAGTCTGGGCTCAAAGGCACACAGGTCTGAACCGGCATTGAGAATCGCCATCGGTGCCTGAGTATCATTGCCGAAAGCAGTCGGAATCAGAACGATTCTGGCATTGGATTGGGAGCTGGGATGGAGTGACCACCGGGCCATAGGCGTTGATCCTTTACCAGAACATCACTTGTTTCTGTCACCTGTTTCTATTTCTATAGTGACTCACTGGGCGGGCCGGGAGCCCTCTCGAAGCAGGATGGATCTGCTACGAAAGATTACAGTTCCCAAGTGGGTCTGGGGTCAAAAATCGGGTCGGTGGTAGATTCAAAGTGCTCCGCGCCGCAACCACAAACGCGGCCTGGACAACGCAAACAACAACGAGAAGGTAGGCTATGGCTGTGATGGAAGGCGATCCCCGTCAGGGGGCTACGTTGCCCCTATTTGGGGGATCCACCGGAGGGCTGTTGAGCGCAGCCGAAACCGAAGAAAAATACGTGATCACTTGGACAGGCAAGCCAGGGCAAGTGTTTGAAATGCCCACAGGCGGCGCTGCCGAAATGGTGGAGGGCAAAAATTTCCTCACCTTGGCTCGCAAAGAACAATGCCTGGCTCTAGGGGCTCAGTTGATCTCTGACTACAAGATCAAGGACCACCAAATCTTCCGCATTCCCGCAGGTGGGGATCCGGTGCTGGTGCATCCCAAGGATGGCGTTTTCCCTGAGAAGGCCAACGAAGGCCGAGACACTGTTGGCAAAGTCGATCACAACATCGGCAAAAACAAAGAGCCAATCAGCTACAAATTCACCCCTCAGAAACCCTGGGACTAGTCTCCACCCTAGCTGGATTAGGCTTTGGTTACTACGTTTGCTGTAGATCCCCTGGCTCAGCCAGGGGATTTTTCGTGGCAGCAGGAGGTACAAACAAACAAAAAGCTCCAACCCAAACAGAGCTGGAGCTGAACCCAAAAGCGGTGGGGATCCGGCTGGGTGTGCAGGGATCCCTCAATCCAAAATCAGGCAAAAATCAGACTCAAACGGCAGCGAAGAACTCCTTAGATTTCACCGGGTCGGGATTCATGGTTTTTTGGCCGGGCTGCCAGTTGGCCGGGCAGACTTCATCCGGATGGGTTTGCACATACTGGATGGCTTGCAGGATGCGCAAGGTTTCATCTACGCTCCGACCAAAGGCGAGGTTGTTGATGGTGGAGTACTGGATAATGCCTTCTTTATCAATGATGAACAGGCCACGCAGGGCGACGCCCGCCTCCGGATCTAAGACATTGTACGCAGCGCTGATCTCTTTTTTCAGGTCAGACACTAAAGGATATTTCAGCTCACCCACACCCCCGGCTTTGCGGTCGGTTTGAGTCCAAGCCAAGTGAGAGTATTCGCTATCCACAGAAACACCCAGGATTTCGGTATCCAGGTTGGCAAAGTCGGCGTAGCGATCGCTAAAGGCCGTGATCTCAGTGGGGCAGACAAAGGTGAAGTCCAAAGGATAGAAGAACAGCACCACATACTTTTTGCCCTTGTAGTCCGAGAGCTTGACCGTCTTGAATTCCATGTCGTAGACGGCAGTGGCAGAAAAATCTGGGGCGGACTGGCCGACGCGCAGACATCCTTCCTGAGACATAAGTCAAGGCTCCTTATAGTAGAGTGACGTGGGAGTGTAAACCAAACTTAATATACCATACTCATAACGAGTTTGTCTTACTGAGGATGAGGGAGGATCCCTGGGGGGATAAGCCCCAGGGGATGTCAATGATCCTCTATTGATACAGCAGCCCGACAGGTTCATCTTTTCCCGTTTGTAGCCCAGGGATCCCGTCGTCATGAGGGTGGCTCTAGAGTTCCTCTATCACTTCTGTTGCGATCACTGTCAGCGTTGGTGGAGCCAGGCGGATGTGGAGCCGCAGCCAGGGGATCAACTGTATTGCCCCCACTGTGGCTTTCAAAACCGCATCGAACGCATCGACACCTTCCGCAATGCCCTGCGGGGAAGCTGCCTGATCCGTCCCCCTGATGGAGTCTCGGTAGAATCTGGTAAGCAAAGCACCTAGATATCGGTGAACAGCCCCTAGAGGACGGGGATCAAGCTCAGGACAAGCGATCCCCAGGTTTATCAGGATTTAGATCCAGGTTCTCAACCCAACCCTTCACCCATTCACCGCGTCCGCCAGGATCCCTAGCTCAGGGGGTAACCATTGGTAGCGAGTGGGTTCAACCTCAGGCATTGCCGAATCCAACAAGCAGCGGCAAGGCCGCCGTTCCTCCAACATGGTGGTGGAACATGAGCAGCTGTAGATCTCCAGATAGTCGTCGGGATCCGCCTCAAAAATGGCATGCTGGCCAGGGAAGAGGGTGCGCTCCCAATGACCGGGGATCGTTCGGATCACCTGAACCTGACCGGAACCATTGATGAAGGCGTATCTTTTCATTGCGCTTTTTTTAATGGGGTTAAGAAAAACTTATTGCCTTTAAGCCAGGGTATCACCCCCTATCCCCGAGCGACAATAGCAAGCTGCCAAGACGGGGATCGCTCTTGCTGCTTGACTTTGGGCGATTTGTTCTTTCAGATTATTCCAGACAAGAAAATCGGATCCCGAGAAGAAGCCTGCCCTGGTAAACTAAGAAGAACAATCTGAAGACATCCTTAAGTTGGTCTTAATCATTCCGACATCACCAAGGGAGCACGCCGTGGACAATAAGTTGGGACTGGAAATTATCGAAGTTGTGGAACAGGCCGCTATTGCCTCCGCCCGTTGGATGGGAAAAGGGGACAACAAGACTGCCGACCAGGTAGCCGTGGAAGCGATGCGGGAAAAGATGAACCAGATCCTGATGCGCGGACGGATCGTGATTGGTGAAGGCACCCGTGACGAAGCCCCCATGCTCTATATCGGCGAAGAGGTGGGCATTTGCACCCGCCCAGATGCGGATCAATTCTGCCGCCTCGAGGAGTTGGTGGAAATTGATATTGCGGTGGATCCCTGCGAGGGGACCAACTTGGTGGCCAAGGGGCAGAACGGCTCTATGGCGGTGCTGGCCATTTCCGAAAAAGGCGGCCTCCTCAATGCCCCGGACATCTACATGCAAAAGCTGGCGGCTCCCCCCCAAGCCAAGGGCAAAGTCCACATCGACTATCCCCCCGAAAAGAACCTACAAATCATCGCCGAAAGCTTGGATCGGGAGATCTCCGACCTGACGGTGATCGTTATGGATCGCAAGCGCCACGCTCAACTCATCCAACAAATCCGCAACACTGGGGCACGGGTGAAGCTGATCACCGATGGGGATATCTCGGCAGCCCTCTCGGCGGGCTTTAACGGCTCCGGTATCCATGCCCTGATGGGGATCGGGGCTGCTCCAGAGGGGGTCATTTCCGCGGCAGCCTTGCGCTGCTTAGGAGCCCATTTCCAAGGGCGGCTGATCTACGACCCTGAAGTGGTGCAGGCGGGTACCTATTTGCCCCCGATCGAAGAAACCCGGCGGGAACTCAAAGAGAAGGGCATTGAGGATCCAGACAAGGTTTGGGAATGTGAAGAGCTAGCTAGCGGTCAGGAAGTCCTCTTTGCAGCCACAGGAATCACCGATGGCGACCTAATGAAGGGGGTACGTTTCTTCGGCGGTGGGGCCCGTACTGAGTCTTTGATCATCTCCAGCCAATCCCGCACCGTCCGCTTCGTGGATACCATCCACATGAAAGATGGCCAGCCACGCGGCTTACAACTGCGCTGAGGGATCCCGTTGCACAGACGGACTGCATGGGCGGCTTTCCGATGGCGAAGGTCGCCTCTGTTTTCTGTATCTCATTGGGAAGATTACGAAATCTATCGAATTTGGCCCGCAAAAAACGTAATAACTCTTCAGCAAAATCCTGCAAAACCCGCTCGATACTGGTTCTAGGGTTTAGGTAGGCTGAGAAAAGTTGCCTAACCTTGCTGGACTCAGGCGAAGGGAGTTCCTCCGCATCGGTCACGGCTTTCCGGTTCTCTCTGAAACAAAATTTGCTTTTGTTCAGGGTTGCTGTTTTTAATAACTTTCTGTGTAGAGACGACGGAGAGGCATGTTTATCGCGGTTGTCGGTCTTAGCCATCGCACGGCTCCTGTGGAAATTCGGGAGCAACTCAGCATTCCTGAGATGGAGGTGGGGGATACGATCCAGCAGCTTTGCGCCTACCCTCACATCGAGGAAGCTGCGATCCTCAGCACCTGTAATCGGCTAGAAGTCTATATCGTCACCCCAGAAATGGAGAGTGGCGTACGGCAGACGATGCAGTTTTTGGCCGAATCCAAAGGGATCCCGTTGGCCCAACTGCGTCCCCATTTGTTCACCCTCATCTACCAAGACGCCGCTATGCACCTGATCCGGGTGGCCGCCGGTCTGGATAGCTTGGTGCTAGGGGAAGGGCAAATCCTCTCGCAGGTGAAGAAAGCCCAGCAACTGGGTCAAGCCTGCAATGGCATGGATCGCATTCTCAATCGCCTCTTCAAGGCGGCCATCACCGCCGGTAAGCGCATCCGCACCGAAACGGAGATCGGCACTGGGGCCATGTCCATCAGCTCCGCTGCAGTGGAGCTGGCTTTGCAAGAACAGGGATCCCTCTCTCAAGGCAAGATCACCGTCGTTGGGGCCGGGAAAATGTCCCGTCTGCTGGTGCAGCACCTGTTGGCCAAAGGTGCGGTGGATATTACGGTGGTGAACCGTTCCCTGGAGCGAGCTGAGGAACTGGTTAAGCAATTCGAGCAACCGATCCAAGTGCTGCCCTGGGATGCCCTATTGAGCAGTGTGGCGGAGTCAAACTTGGTCTTCACCAGCACTGCGGCCACCCAACCCATCTTGACTTACCAGCAACTGGAAGGAGTGCTACAGCCGGATCAGCCCATCCTGTTGGTGGATATTTCCGTGCCCCGCAACATTGCTCCAGAAGTGGAGAAACTGAAGGGGGTACAGGTGTTCAATGTGGATCACCTCTCCCGCATTGTGGAGGAAAACCGGGCCCAGCGGCAAAAGCTGGCCCTGGCCGCCGAAGCTTTAGTGGAGGAAGAAGTGGATCAGTTCATGGAGTGGTGGCGCTCCCTGGAGACCGTACCCACCATCTCCAGCCTGCGCCACAAGGTGGAATCGATTCGTGAGCAGGAGATGGAAAAAGCCCTCTCCCGCCTGGGCAAAGACTTCGCCGAAAAGCATCTGGAAGTCATTGACGCCCTGACACGGGGCATCGTCAACAAAATCCTGCATGACCCGATGGTGCAACTGCGGGCCAAGCGGGATATCGAGGCGCGGCGAGCCGCCATGCACACCCTTCAGGAGCTGTTTAACCTAGATCCGATGCTGTTTCAGGCGCAGCAGGAACGCTAGGGATCCCTTGACGGGGAAGTACCCGCAAGACTTAAAGAATTGTAACAGCTCTCTCATTCTAGGTGGGGGGCTGCCCTTAGGATACAAAACGTAAGCCATGGGACTTGGGGTTATGTTCGGACAATACGAAGTGTTTGTGCAGTTGGCGCTGTTGGCCTTGATCGTCTTGGCTGGCCCGGTAGTGATCTTTTTGCTCTACCTGCGCGGCGCCGATATGTGAGGTTTGGAGAGTCCGGCAGTTGTCTCTACGAGTTAGCAGCTACAGCCCTTTCTCTAGTCGCCCAGTCAGCCTTTTCCAGCGTTATCGACTGCAGCGAGTCCAAATCAATCTTTGCCTGACAAGGATGTAGCTTTATCGAAGGCTCCTCGTAAAGTCGGGAAAGGCTATAGACTTGCCCATCCGTTGCTCATCGCGCCAGCGGGCCGGAGGCCTTGCAGGGGACGCAAGTACAGGCATCGTCACAGGAAACCCGTGAAAGGTCTGTAATCTGTGATAGGAAGTACCTGCAGTGGGGTGGCTTTCTCTCAACCAGCTCTTTCGGGAGGAGTGAGGAGAGAAAGTGGCCTACAATAATGTTTGCAAGTATTTGGTGGAAATGTTTCCCAACGCCTTTGCGGAGTGGCTGTTGGGATATCCGGTGGTCGCAGCTCAGATGCAGCCGACCGAGCTTTCTAGCCAACCTTTGCGGGCTGATTCTTTGATTCTCCTGGAAGCAGGAGAGCTGCTTCTACATTTAGAATTTCAAACGGATCCGGATCCAGAAATTCCTTTTCGTATGGCCGATTACTGTCTGCGCTTGTATCGACGCTATCCCCACAAGCAAGTGCGACAGATCGTGATCTACCTTAGAAAAACCCAGTCTGAGCGGGTGTATCAAACCTATTTTCAAAGAGGATCCCTGTTTCATCAATTCCAGGTCTTGCGCCTGTGGGAGTAGGATCCAAGGGGTCTGTTGGCTCATCCAGTGCTCCTCCCCTTTCTTGTCCTTACACAGCCGGAAAATCCGAAGGCTTATCTGCGCCAGGTCGCTGAGTCCACTGCCTCCATACCTGATCTCAAGCTGCAACGAGAAGTGCAAGCCGCCACAGCCGTTTTGGCTGGATTAACATGGACACCAGAGGCAATCCGTAACCTGTTGGGAGGGGCAATAATGCGAGAATCCGTCATTTACCAAGAGTGGCGAGCAGAAGCTCTCCGGGAGGGGTTGGAACAGGGTTTACAGCAGGGCCTGCAGCAAGGTTTACAGCAGGAAGCCACTGTACTTACCCTTCGACAACTGCGACGAAAGTTGGGGCCATTGCAGGAGGGAGTAGCCGAAACCATTGGAGCGCTATCCACCCAACAACTAGAAGCTCTGGCAGAAGCGTTGTTAGAGTTTCAAACTCCGGCAGATCTCATGGCCTGGCTGAGGGATCCCTCCTTGGAGTCAATTTAGGGAGCCACCGGTAGAGGTGTAGGGCTAGCGAAGCTGTTTAGCAATGTAACGCTCCTTTGCGTTAGAGTTGTAAACAAATGCTTGCGGCAGCTTGCCTCAGGCGCTCTATCTCACCTGGCTTCATTTATGTCACTCCCCATCCGTAACGTCGCCATCATCGCCCACGTTGACCATGGTAAAACGACCCTCGTGGACGCGCTGTTGCGGCAGGCGGGTACCTTTCGCGAGGGGGAAGACATTCCCAGCTGTGTGATGGACTCCAATACCCTGGAGCGGGAACGGGGCATCACCATCCTGTCTAAAAATACGGCGGTTCGCTACGGCGAAACCCTGATTAATATCGTCGATACGCCCGGCCACGCCGACTTTGGTGGTGAGGTGGAACGGGTGCTGGGGATGGTGGAAGGGTGCCTGCTGATCGTGGATGCCAACGAAGGCCCGATGCCGCAAACCCGCTTTGTATTGCGCAAGGCTCTGGAAAAGGGCCTCCGCCCGATCGTGGTGGTGAACAAAATTGATCGGCCTCGCGCCGAGCCTTATAAAGCCATTGACAAAGTGCTGGATCTATTTTTGGAGCTAGGAGCGGACGAAGACCAGTGCGATTTTCCCTATCTGTTTGCCTCTGGACTGCAGGGCTTTGCCCTCGAAGAAGCCGACCTCAACGACTTTTTGGAGGGGAAATACAGCGGATCCCTGGATATGCAGCCCCTTTTTAACGGGATCCTCAAGCACGTTCCCCCCCCGATTGGAGATGCCAGCAAGCCGCTGCAGTTGCAAGTCACCACCCTGGAATACTCGGAGTATCTGGGCCGGATCGTCATCGGCAAGATCCACAACGGCACCATTCGTCTGGGGGAGCAACTGGCCCTAGTGAAGGAAGAGGGCAAGATCGTCAAAAACAAGGTGACTAAGCTGTTTGGCTTTCAGGGTTTGCAGCGGATCGAACTTACTGAAGCCACGGCTGGACAAATTGTGGCGGTGGCCGGATTTGCGGATGCCAACATTGGCCACACCCTCACCTCTCCTGAAAATCCCCAGGCCCTGCCCTTGATCAAGGTGGATGAGCCGACCCTGCAGATGGTGCTCTGCGTCAACGATTCCCCTTTTGCCGGTCAGGAGGGCACCTTTGTCACCTCCCGGCAACTGCGGGATCGACTGATGCGGGAGTTGGAAACCAACGTCGCCCTGCGGGTGGAAGAAACCGACTCTCCGGATCGCTTCTTGGTGTCGGGTCGGGGTGAACTGCACTTGGGCATTTTGCTCGAAACCATGCGGCGGGAAGGCTATGAGTTCCAGGTGGGACAGCCACGGGTGATCTTCCGCGAGGTGAATGGCCAACCCTACGAACCCTACGAGTGCTTAGTACTGGATGTGCCGGAATCGGCGATGGGATCCTGCATCGAACGGCTGGGACAGCGACGTGGCGAAATGCAGAACATGATGGTCGGCTCCGATGGCCGGGCACAGTTGGAATTTGTCATTCCGGCGCGAGGGTTGATTGGGTTTCGGGGTGAATTCATCCGCATGACCCGTGGCGAAGGGATCATGAGCCACAGCTTTTTGGAGTACCGCCCCCTGACCGCCGAAATGGAGATGCGTCGCAACGGGGTGCTGATCGCCTTTGAAGAAGGGGTGGCCACCAGCTACTCCCTCAAAAATGCCGAGGATCGGGGCGTGTTTTTCATCACTCCCGGTACCCGTGTTTACAAGGGCATGGTGGTGGGCGAGCACAATCGCCCGCAAGATCTGGAATTAAATATCTGCAAAACCAAGCAGTTGACCAATCACCGTGCCGCCGGCGGCGAAGAATTGGTGCATCTGCAAAGCCCTGTGGATATGAATCTAGAGCGGGCTCTGGAATATATCAGCGAGGATGAACTGGTGGAGATTACACCCCAGTCGGTGCGCCTGCGTAAAGCTCAGTTGACCACCTCTCGCCGTTAACCAAACAGATTCCTAACGGGAAATCAACGAGGCATTTTGGCCTAGAGATGGTATGAAATGTTTCCTTGATTAGTTGGGTGCCCTATCATGGGAAGGGTTACTGGCTCTGGATGAGCTCTGGCTCGACCTAAAAACAGCAGATCGGTAAGGCATTTCCTGCCAAGATGGCTGCTCACCCCATCGAAGTGCGCCGGCACCTTCAATCCCTGAGGCGTATGGAGAGCAAACCCAAGCACCCTGTCTCTGAACAGGGATCCCTCTCCGTACCAGGCAAGATCTGCGGTGTGGAGGCGAGCGATTCTGTCTCTTCTTCAACGTCGCACTATTTCCCCATGATCTTACAGGGCTTAGTCCTGGGGATAATCGTCTGGTCATTGTCTGATCCAAGGGATCCCAGCACCTTTCGCTTGATCTATGCCAACCCCGCTGCTTCCCAGTTGTTGGGTTTTGAGTTGACGACCCAATTGGGCCAGCGGATGGTGGATGTGTTCCCAGAGGTAGAGTCGCGGGGTATTTTGCGGCTGTACACGGACGTTCTATGGTCCGGCCAGCCATGGGAAGGCGAAGATTTAACCTACGGTGATGGACAAGTGGTCGAAAGTGTTTTCCAAGTTAAGGTTTTGCCTCTTGATGAATGCACTATCTGCACCATTTACGAAAATATAACGGCAAAGAAACGGCTGGAGCAAGAACCTATAGCCCTTTTTGAACAAGAACATTCGGCACGAAAACAGGCCCAAGCCGCTGAAGCCAAAATCACAGCAATTTTGGAAAGCATTACCGATGGTTTCTTCTTAGTAGATGCTGAGTGGAACTTTACATACTTAAACTCGCAAACAGAACCCCTTTTGGGTCGTAGCCGTGAGGAGTTGCTTTCATTGGTTTGTCTGGCCTACAACTGCTGCCCCTGAAAGAGCAAGCAAAATTTGAAGGGTTTCTAAAAGCCGTAGCCACAGGATCTCCATTTGAGTTGGAAAGTCAGCATCAACGCAAAGATGGCACCTTAATTCTGGTGATTATGAGTGGCCGTTGTTTTTCGTTGCAGGGGGAGACCTACTTTCTAATGGCGGTGCGGGATATTACTGAGAAAAAGCAACTCGTCGAAAATTTTTTTATTGATGAAAATTATGTGCGCGTTCACATCGACGCCAAGGTTGGGCCTTATGTGGCGATCTCCGTTAGCGACACTGGCAGCGGGATCCCTCCCGAAATGCAGCAGAAAATTTTTGAGCCGTTTTTCACCACTAAACCCCTAGGGCAAGGGACTGGCTTGGGGCTTTCCACCGTTTTGGGGATCATTCAAAGTCAAAGTCATGGTGGATTCATCAATGTCTACTCTGAGGTAGGGCAGGGCAGTCAATTCAAGGTTTACCTCCCCGCTGTCGAAAACGCCATTACCGTAGCCTATCGAGATCAGCAGAGGGAATTGCCCCGTGGACAGGAAGAACTGATTCTGTTAGTGGATGACGAACCAGACATTCGAGAATTGACCCGTTCGACTCTGGAGCATTTCGGCTACCGCGTACTTACAGCCAGTGAAGGAACGGAGGTGATTGTGCAGTTCGTCCAACATCAGAAAGAAGTCGCCCTAGCTTTAGTAGATATGATGATGCCGGTTATGGATGGAGCGCAAACTATTCGTGCTCTTTTACAATTGCAACCAGATTTGAAGGTAATTGCCATTAGCGGACTATTAACCAATGGACATAGTGCCGCCTTGGCCAGCAGCAATGTGAAGGCGTTTCTCAGCAAGCCTCATACCGCCGAAAAATTGTTGACAACCTTGCAGCGTGTGTTATGCCCAGGGGGATCCCGTTAGCCCAACCAAAATTGGGGTCGCCCCCGCTGCCGCAGATAAAAGGCCAAATTGGGGAAGTAAAATGCCCCCCAGATTCCAGTCGCAACCATACCCGCCCCAAACAGGATCAGCCACAGGCGCGGACGGCTGTGAATTTTTTCGTTGCCCACCTGCACATAGGCCAGATCCAACCAGGCGGTATTGCCCCGGCGAAACCAGCCCACCAGCTTGACCCGTTTGCCCATTAAAGCGCGGAGCCGTTTCAGACCAGAAAAAACATTGCCCACCGGCCCTAAAGGAGAGGTAAAACGCACCGGGATCAAGCCTGTTGCATCCTGTAGCTTCAGCTCTGCCCCTAGTTGATAACCGGAGCGCCCTAACCCCACTAATTCCCCTTCCAGTTCCACCCACTGGCCTCGACGGGGATCCGCATAGGGATCCGCAACCAAAGTCAGCACATCCGCTGGCCTGGCCTCTAAGGTGCGTGGATACATCAAGCCCGCCTTGGCCCACAGCCCCACCCCGTAGCCCGCCACCACCGCCGCCACGATCACCTTCGGATCCAACCGATTTTGCATGGCCAAGTATAGGATCAACCCCACCAGCCAGCCGATCAGGATCCCGACCACCTCGGCAGCATAAATGGCCAGATCCAGCCAAAATTTGCCTTTCAAGCGGGCACTATCCAACCTTTGCCCGTCTTTGCTGTTGAGTCCCAGCTCAATGGGCAAGCGCAAGCGTTCTCCGTAGCCAGCCAAGAGATTGAGTCGGTGCCCCATCAATGGGTGGCTGGAATTGACCTGCATCCACCGCGCCCAGGGGTTGTACTGATCCCAGAGAAACACTCGCCCGGCCTGCCCCGGATCCTCAACGCGATTGGCTGCCCCGGCAGCAGTGGTAGTCTTGAAATCCAGGAAGCTAAACAGGCGGGTGCAGTGCAACAGGGAGGAGGGTCGCTTGATCGTTTTGTGGGCTTCTTGGATCCCATCGGCACTTTTGAGCAGAGCGCTGATCAACCCGTTGGGATTGCCCGTTACCTCGATCGCAAAATGGTCGGCATGATAGGTACCCAAGCGACACAAGAAAAAAAGTGGGTAGGACAACAAAGTGTAAACCAGATAGAGCAGAGGGGCGACATGGCCGATCAAGTCTTTGCGCCGGCTCTGGCCCCGCCCTTCCCCCAGTTTGCTCACCTGCTCTAAAGCCAGGTAAATCAGTTGAATCGGGGATCCCAGCAGCGTCATGAACAGGGCATCCCCATTAACTATTCGCCCTAAAGCCTGAGCATACACAGCGGCGATTTCGTCCTCGGAAAGTTGCTCCAGCAGCCCTTGGGTGACTACAATTCGGCAGCCATCGGCCAGGGTGCCATAGACAAAAGCGAGCGGCCCAGCGTTCGGGATCACCCCGAGGCGAGGTTGTTTCACCTGTTTCTGGGCGCAGATCCGTTGCAGGAGGCGGGCGGTTTCGGGACTGTGGCGCTCGATCTCACTGAGACTGGCCCAGCGCAATTTGTGTAGCCGCTGGTGGAGCTGATCCATCAACCAAGGGGCAAAAAACAAAATGCCCACCCCAAAGTTGACCGCTAAGCTACCGGCTACCAACCCGCGCAAGCCATTGCGCAACCAGGGCAGCAAGCCCCGCAACCCAGACAGTTGCCGTGGAAACCCCAAACGGTTGAAATCCAATTGTCCGCCCACCAGCACAAAGCAAAGCCACCAGAGCAGGGCAATCGCCACCACAAGGGATCCCCACTTGGCCCAGCGCAAGGATCCGGCCCGATCCGGCAAGGGAATCTTCATGCCCAGTTGGGTAGCCCGTTGATGAGAAGACGGGGATCCCGCATCGGGTTGAGTCCGAGGGGCTGGCTCTACAGGGAGGGGGGGAGCAGAACGCTTTTCGGCAGCTTGAGCGGGTGAAGGATTTGAGAGCTTTTCTAGGACGGGCAGGCGGGGCAGGATTTTTTGGGCCCAGCTTTGCACTTGTGGGTTGGGGTGTTGTAGCAGTTCGAGGCAGAGGGAACGCGCCTTTTGCATTAGCCCCGATTGATGGTAGGCCCTGACCAGGTTCATTTTGGCTTCTAGGATTTCGCCCTCGGGTTGGGCTGCCGGGATCCCTTGGGCCAAGTAATCTTCAAAAAGTTGAATGGCTTCTTGAAAACGGCCCTGCCGCAGCGCCTCTTTGCCTGCCCGAACGGCATCGGAGATCATCAGCTTGCTCCTGTCGCGGATCTGCCTGCTACCCCAGCTTACCCAGGGATCCGACCTAGGGATGCCTTATCCCCCCGAAGAGGGTAGTTGAGAGACCAGCAAATCTATCTGGGTGGGGTAGCCCGTTCGGGATCCCAGATGAATTTTGTCTATCCATTTATCTATCCACTGTCTATCCACGCCGATGGCGGCACTCCCGTACCTTATGGCAGCCAGCAGAAAAAATACACTTGTTGGCTCAGTTAGGTTGCCAAAACTCAAGGCAACATCTGCAAATATTCCGAGAAAATGACTTAACCGAGCCATGCTCAAATCTTAAACTTATCTTGGTTGGCATCTCACTTTTTCTCGGTCAGGATTGTGGTCTGCGCAAAAAATCAAAGAACAAGAAGAGTACAATAGTACAATAGGAAGATTACAACAATGAGCCGCTACGTCAAACAGATAACTCTTAGATTAGGTCTTGTTGTCGTTTTTATAGCAGCTTTTTTCTTTTATACGCAATCCACTGGAGAGTCGGTCAAGTTTAGTGCTCCCTTTGACAGAGCTGTTGCCAGCTCTGGTACAGAAGTCTCGGTCTCGGGAGAGACGGTATCGGGGATTGTTTTTGAGGATTTGAATCAGGATGGCGAACATCAAGCAGATGAGCCTGGGATCCCGGAGATCATTGTCTCCAATGGGCGTGATGTGACCCTAACGGACTCGGAGGGAGCCTATAGCCTGCCCGTCTTCGATAACATGACCGTTATGGTCAGTAAGCCTTCTGGCTACAGAGTGCCCCTAAATGAAGACTATGTGCCGCAATTTTCCTACATCCACAAGCCAGAGGGTACACCCACACAACTTCGCTATGGTGGGATAGCCCCAACCGGGCCATTGCCAGACTCTGTTGATTTTCCCTTAACTCGCAGCGAGGAAACAAGCTCCTTCTCCTGTGTGGTGATGGGAGATACACAGCCCTACTCCAACACCGAGATAGGCTATGTCCGGGATACGATTGTCAAAGATCTTCTTGCCCAGGATCTCTCTTCCTCAAGGTGCATGATTTTGCTGGGGGATGTGATTGGGGATGACCTCAACCTATTGCCGAGATTTATGAATGTGATGGGAGCCGTTGGTTTGCCTCAGTATTACATCCACGGTAACCATGACTACGACTTTGATGCTAATTCCGATGAGGACTCGGCAGACAGTTGGCGCCGCATTTATGGCCCCAATTACTTTAGCTTTGAAATTGGCGACGTTTTCTTCGCTGTGCTGGATAATGTGGTTTACCCCTGTGGTGAGGCCGATAGCGGTACGGGTGGCCGTGAAGCTTGTACTCGGGCAGATGCGGATCCCACCTACAATGCCCGGGTTCCTGAGCAGCAGATGACTTGGTTGCAGAACACTTTGGAGTATGTGCCCAAGAATAAGTTGGTGGTGCTGATGCATCACATTCCGCTGGTGTCTTTTATCGACAGCAATACTGGGCGCCACCAAACCGATAATGCCAATGATCTCTATCAACTCCTGGAAGGGCGACCGGCTTTATCCCTTTCGGGACACACACACACCTACGAAATTCTTGCCACAGGAGAATCCTACAAGGGCTGGCAGGAGCAAGTGGAGGTTTCCCGCCTTCCTTTTGACCATATCGTGGGGGGCGCACCTTCCGGTAACTGGTGGCAGGGGGATTTTAGCTTCGACGGGATCCCGATGGCCTTCACCCGTGGGGGCACGCCTCCCGGCTACTTGATCCTCCAATTTGACGGTGCTGACTACCGCGTAGACTTCTATGCCTCTAATCAAGCTCAGGATCGGAAGATGGCTTTATCATTTAACACCCCAGCCTTCCGCTCCTGGTTTACCACCCTCTGGCAATGGCAAGACGAAAAAGGCCCAGGCACTGAGGAGATCCCTCCCCTGACGGTAAATGATCTGGAGGATCTGAAGCTCTTTACCCCGGATGAGCTAGCGGCAGGGGTTTACTTGACGGCCAATGTTTGGAGCGGGGAACGCAACACCGAGGTCATGGCCAGCATCGATGGGGGCGATCCCCAGGAGATGGTTCGGACTCAGGCGGGAGAAGGGGAAGATATTTTGTCGGGGGCAGAGTATGCGGATCCTTTCGCGGTACTCCGCCAGCTAACCATTGGGCGCTACGCCTATAAGAGTACCTCTGGAGATGAGCGGGCTCAGGGATTTGAGATTTGGCAGGGATCCCGTTTTGGGCCGGTAGCTCCTCAGGGTATGGCCAGTTGGGGTATTGCCAACAGTTCCACCCATCTCTGGCGGTTGCCATTGTCTGCCGATCTGCCAGTGGGATCCCATGTGGCCAGGGTTACGGTGAAGGATCGCTACGGGCGGGAATTTGTGGAGCAGATCCCCTTCGAAGTGCGAACAGAACGACCCTTCAAGTACTGGGATAATGCGCTTTGGGAGGGGTAGTAAGGATCCCTTCACCGCCTCAGTAGGCGCCGCCGTAGACGATCCAGGGCCGTTTGAGCGCTCCACCAGCGCACCCCTTCTCTACCGCGCAAGCTGCCGAACTGGTACTCCTGTACCTCTGTTTTCCCGTCGGGATCCGCTAAACCCAGATACACCAGACCCACCGGCTTGGTAGCGGTGCCTCCATCCGGCCCGGCAATACCCGTAATGCTCAAGGCCCAATCGGAGCCGAGGGTCTGCTTTGCTCCAAGAGCCATTTGGGCAGCGACGGGCTTGCTGACGGCTCCGTATCGTTCCAGAGTAGCTGGATCCACCCCCAATAGGTGCTCTTTGATGCGGTTGTCATAGGCCACCACCCCACCGAGGAAGTAACCCGAGCTGCCCGGGATCCCGGTGAGCAACTGCCCCAGCAACCCGCCCGTGCAAGACTCGGCCACTGCCAGGGTTTGTCCTTGTTTTAAGAGCAGCTCTCCCACCACCGAAGCCAAGGTTGCCTCATCGCTGCCGAAGTAGTCTTCTCCGGCAATTTCCAAGATCTGCTGGATCACCGGGGCGATCAACGCTTGGGCCTGTTCGCGGGTGGGGGCCCGTCCGGTCACCCGCAGGCGCACTTCCCCTTGGCTGGCATAGGGAGCTACCGTGGGGTTTTTGCCCGCCAACAGGGATCCCACCCGTTCGGCCAAGGTGGATTCGGGAATGCCCCAATGGCGTAACACCTGGCTGTGAAAGACCTCTTGTCCCCAACCGACGGAGCGTAAATAGGGCACGGCAGTCTCCTGCCACATTCTGTGCATTTCTCGGGGTACCCCAGGAAAGGTGAGGATTCTCAGGTTAGGCCTAGGTTGCCAGATCAACCCACAGGCGCTGCCGACCGGATTGGGCAATACCGCCGCTCCCTTGGGTAACAAGGCTTGCTTGCGATTGCTAGACGAAGGGACAATCCCCCGCTGCCCGTACTTTTGTAGGATTTCTTCCCACACTTGGGGGTGCTCCACCATCTCCACCCCAAAGAAGGAAGCCAGCGCCTCATGGGTGAGATCATCCGGGGTCGGTCCCAAACCCCCTGTAGTCAAAATCAGGCTGGAACGGCCACAGGCCACCTCTAAAGCGTGGTGAATGCGGGCCTCGTTATCCCCGACCACCGTTTGGTAATGGTGCGGGATCCCCAGTTGCGCCAGTTCGGTGGCTAGATATTGGGCATTGGTATTAGTGATCTCCCCCAAAAGCAACTCCGTTCCGATACAGAGGATCTCAGCCTCTTGGGGAATAACGGCTTGCGGCGGGATCATACTTGGCCTCGTGCTCAGGTTAGTCGCAAGTTTGGCACTCCACAAGCCTACTAGCTTGCTTCCATTTGCGGTAGAAGTGGGCTTTATGGCGATTTCACTGTACAGCCTTTTCCAGCGTTATCTGATACAGCAGATTCAGGTCAATCCTTTGCTCCATAATGTTTTTTGCCTAGCTCAAGAGCCTACGTAAAGTCAGAAAAGGCTGTAAGGATCCGACCGATCCTCAGTTCAAACTTTTCATCGTCAGTCCCAGTTTGTTCGAATCCTATCGCAATCCCATTCAATCGGCTGATGTGCTAATCTGCTTGTTGAAATTGCTTGTTGAAATTGCTGACCTTCCCAACTCAGGAACAATCCATCTGTGGATCTGGACTCCTACCGCATCCAAAGCTGCGCTAATTCCGCCACAAATTTCAGCAAGCTGAGGCTGAGCCAAAAGGAGCTCTCACCCCTGAATTGGAGGTGCCAATCCGATCATTGCTAGTCGGCACCGGCAAACGCATGATTTCCCGCCTGCATCACCACCAAATTCACCAGGCTATCCACCAAGCGCTCTGCTTCCATAGGAATTACCTCTTTGCCGTGCAACATTTCCTGCACAATCATGTAATGCACCAACGAGCCGAAAAAAATTCGTGCGACGGCCTCTGGATCTTTCAGCTTTAGGTCGGGATAAGAGCTTAGGTACTCCGAGATTACGTTCAAGCCATGGATCTCTATGTGGGTTAGAAAGGTTTTGCCCAAGTTTGGAAAACGGCCCGACTCTGCTATTAAAAGTCGCATGAAGGGAAGAATAAACTCGTCTTCAGAAACTTTATGGATTATACTTAGGGCAATTTGCTTTAATCCAGCTTTGAGATCGTAGGCACTATTATCTCGAAATTGGTTATCCGAAACATTATCCTGAAGAAGCTCTAAAAAAACAGACATTCTTTGCTCAGTGAACTGATCAATCAAGGCAACAAAAAGATGTTCCTTGTCTTGAAAATGACTGTAAACAGTTGCTTTGGAAACCCCTGCCGAACTCGCCACTTTATCCATGCTAGTACCCGCATAGCCATGTTCCAGGAACTCTTGGAGAGCTCCCTGGAGAATGGCCTCTTCTTTGGTCAGAGTGGTAGTAGGCATTGTTAGCATCTCAATAAGTTGTGGGGAAGGCGCTAAAGACCCCGACAAGGTTGAGATCCCAACCGTGATTGCAAACTCATGGAAAGGACGGATCTCATCGGTTGCCAACGAACAGGGGAAGCATAGAGTAGAGCAAGGAAGGGTAGTCCTAGTCTAGTGGAACAAGATCCAAAGGGATCCAGATAGCCCAGGCTGCTCTCTGTGGAGACCTAGAAGCGGAAGATATTGAATAGCCGGAAGAAGCGAGGCGGCAAAGGCTGAGGATTGAGGGCAACGTTATTGAGGGAGCTCGAGAAGGCACTAGGCAGCCCCCCGACGATGATAATACCCCCTGAGATCGTTTCAAGTTGGTCATCGCTGAGGGCATCAGCTTCATTCAGGCTATCTGAGTGAGGGCTGGGATCCTGTGCAGACATTTTTAGACTCCTAAACGGGATGAACCGATCCTATAGGGCTATTACTGTCTGTTCTCTGATACGGATCACCCCTTGATATGGATCACCCCGCTTCTGTGATCATCCCCAGACTGAACTGTTGATTAAAGATCCCTCTTCCCCTCTGAGATTCCCTGGCTGAGTCAGAAGCCCTATACTGCCAGCCCCTTTCGGCAAAATCCTGGCGTTGCATTTTCCCCTCGCCCTGATTATTGCTTTCCTGCCCCCTGCCTGTGCAAACCCTTCTAGACTTACCAACCTGGAACGGATGAAAGACCAAGCCGGGCTCACTCGGGATAACGGTTACGATCCCACCCTCTACCAACGGGATCCAGTTCTGGTGGTGGATTTGGTGCGAGATAGTGCTGTCTAGGAGCCAGCCTCAACTTCCACCCCATCTCGACTTGAGGCCATTTTTCGCTGGGCAGAAAGCCGGGAAGAACTGTTTTTGAGGCAGATCTTGCTGAGCATTAGCTTTTATCAAGAGCAACACAATTCACAAGAACTGGTAAATAGGGGGTCTGAAGGACAGAGGCGGCCTTGATGCATCTCCAAACTGGAGAAGAGATCTCTGAAAAGGGATCCCGGAGCCGGTCCAAACGGAGGGAGGGATGGGTATCCGGCGGGTTCTGGAGCTGCTGTTTCAAAATCGGATCTCCAGCTTCTTTGGCATGGATGTACTGGTATCCTCACTGGCGTTGTGGATTTCTATCTCTAGCGAGAGATCCCGACTGGGCATGAAACGGTGTATGTGCTGAGCAACCTGGCGGGGGATCCCTGATGTCCGTTGAATTCATCGTCAAACAAGCACTCCAGCGGGGGATCCTCCCCGACGATCGGCTCAGCCACCTGCTGCACCTAGCGGAGAATGAGTCCCTGAGCACCTACGAATTAAATCTCATCGATCAGCTTTTAGAGGCTCTGCGATTGGGACAAATCCGGATTCAGCACGACACACCTCAAGATCCCGTTTCTCTTTAGAAAGACTTAGAAAGACCCAGTGAGATCGGCAATGATTGGAGGGATTACTTGACGGTCTTTTCCCACCTCCGCCAACCGATTCAGAAGCCGTTCCCCTGCTGTTTCTGAAATGTGCAGCAGATTGTTGGGGCGGAAATTACTCTAAAAAATTGGGACTTAGGTTGGGGATTTCCCCATTCGGCTAGACTTTCACTAAGCTAGTATTAAGTCTACAAGTAATTTTAAAACAATTTCTTCCGAGGAGTTGTGTATGACTACCTTTGCCGATCCAACCCAAAAATGTATGTCCGCTGCCTTCAAGGAAGAACGTAAGTTGCAAGATTGTATTCAACGACTCTTGAAGCGTGGAGTTCCCAACGATCGCATCTCTATTATTGGACGAAACTTCCAAACCGAAGCCAAAATCACCGGGTTCATCACCCGTAAGGAGGTGATTATGGATGGTCTGACCAGTGGTGCTATCTATGGATCCCTATTTGGATCTTTACTGGGGGCTTTGATGGGGGTAGGAGTTTTGTTTGTGCCCTTTTTTGGGACCAGGGTTGGGATCGGCCCTGATCTCACTGGGGATGCCACAGGATAAAGCAGCGATTTATCAAACCCGTGTGCAGGCAGGTGAGTTTTTGCTGGTGGTGCAAGTGCCCGAAGAAAAATCAGGTGAAACCTACCTGCTGCTCCAGAGTTCTGGTGGCGAAGAGCTTTCGATCAATGATTTAAATCTTCCCAGTGAGCCTGAGGGATCCCTTACACCAGAAACCATTTCACCAGACATCCGTTCTGATTTATCTGAAGAAGCGCAGCAAACCTTGCAGCAAACCTTTGTAGAGGCCTACAATCAAAGTCGTCAGGATAATTATGATCATAGCAATGCTTTGCTAAGGGCTTGGGACAAGGTTAAACAGTTTTTCGAGCGGGATGACAAGGGGATCTTTTCCAAACGTAAATCCTAAGATCTCTGAAATCTTTGTCCCTGTCTAGCTAGCTGGTTTCAACTGGATTCCGGTTCGCAGGCTTAGGAGGCTACCGATGGCCGCCAGTGACTTCAAGGATTACTACCAAATCCTGGGGGTAAGCAAGGATGCGTCTCCCGATGAGATCAAGCGTGCCTATCGCAAGCTGGCTCGCAAATATCACCCGGATGTCAACCCTGGCGATCAGCAAGCGGAGGAGCGCTTCAAAGCCATCAACGAAGCCCATGAGGTGCTCTCGGATCCGGAAAAACGGCGCCGCTACGACCAGTTTGGGCAGTATTGGCAGCAGGGGGGATCCCAAGCCAGTACTGCCACTGGGTTTGAGGGCTTTGGGCAGTACGGCAGCTTTGATGACTTTATTAACGAGCTGCTGGGGCGCATGGGATCCCGCCAGGGGTACACCACAGGGTTTGCTGGGTTCAGGCCAGTGGATCTGCCGGGGCAGGATGTAAAAGCTAGCCTCACCCTTACATGGCCGGAGGCTTTTGAGGGTTGCCAAAAGCGGCTGACCCTCAACGGCGAAACCATCACCCTTCGCATCCCCCCTGGTGCCAAGCAGGGCAGTCGCCTACGGGTCAAAGGTAAGGGGCAGGTCAGTCCCTTTGGCAGCCAGCAACGGGGGGATCTTTTTCTCAACCTGGAGCTTCCACCCCATCCCTTCTTTCGGTTTGAGGGGGATGACCTACTTTGTGAGATCCCGATCACTCCGGATGAGGCTGTCCTGGGAGCTACTGTGGAGATTCCCACTCCTACGGGCAAAGTCCAGCTCAAGATCCCCGCTGGGGTGGATAGTGGCCAGATCCTACGGCTGCGGGGGCAAGGCTGGCGGGATCCCGAGGGGCAGCGGAGCGATCTACGGGTGCGCCTCAAGGTGGTTACCCCCAAAACCCTGAGCTCAGAAGAGCGGGAACTCTACGAAAAACTTCGACATCAGCGGCAGTGGGATCCCCGTCGCTCACTGAAGGAGGTGCATCTATGAGCCTAGCCATTGTCCAGTTGGAGGAGCGATTTTATACCTTAGAGCAAACCACCGAGGCCACCCAACTGCCCTTGCATCTATTGGAATGGCTGATTGGACAGGGACTAATCGAGATGGAAAACCAGTATCTGGCACCTCAGCAGGTGCGGCGGCTAATACAGATGAAGAGGTTGCATCGGGACTTAGGCCTTAACTGGACCGGTGCAGCCATGGTGCTGGATATGGCTCAGGAAATTGCTCAGCTCAAGGCTCAGTTACGGGTTTATCGGGGTTTCTGATAGCAACAATTATCAACAATGACCCAATAAACAAAACAAACGCCAGAAGGATAAGCAGCATGGAACACATTATTCGTCGCAGTCAAGTTATTGGCCTAGTGGCTCTCGATGGCACCACCGCCACCGGCCTTGGTCGTGTGGAAGAAATTTGGGTCGATCCCCAGGGACGAGTGAGCTACTTCACCAGCAGCCAGGGTTACACCCCTCTAGAGCAAATTTCGGTGATTGGCCCGGATGCGCTGTTGACCTATGCCAATGTTTTTACGACCCCCAAGCTCCCGCTCAGCTCTTTGTACAAGCGGGTGGTGCGTCTGGGGGACCAGCCAGTGGGCTGGATTGAAGATTTCTTGTTCGACTGGGAAACGGGGGATATTGCCGCCTACATCTTGGGGGGCAGCATTGCTGAGCCTTGGGGAGGGAGAGCGGTACTCTTTCCTGATGATGTCGAAGTGATTGATCTGGAAGCTGTGGTCGTGCGGCAGGATGCTCCCCAACGGCTCAAGTCCGAAGCAGAAGGACTCAGGGGCTTTTTGAGCGAAAAATCTCAGCAGGTGAAGCAACTGGTGCAGCGTATGGGGGATCGCCTCAAAAGTTTGGTTGCCCCTCAGGATCCCCCTGAGATCGTGCGGGTTAAAATTCAGCAGGTGCGAGAGGAGCTGGCCAAGGTAGGCCGATTTGACCACCCTCTGCTGGACGAAGCAACCGAGTATTTGCAGCAGGGTTGGGAACGCTGGCAACAGCGGTTAAGCCGAGCTGGTCAACGGATGCAGGCCGCCCTCAGCGCCGCATGGCAAAAACTCACTGAAAAAGACTGAGCTTGCTGCTCAGGGATCCCTTTTTCGCCCCCAACCCATCCCTTTCGTCGTAAGTCACCCTTCCGAAGCCTTGGCCCAAACCCGTCACCTTTTCTCATTCTCAGTCTGCCAAGGCAAACAGACTGCTCCAGTCTTGGTTGGGTACTTCAGGTTTGGCCACAATCTCGACGATCCGATTTCGAGCTGCGGGTTGGAACAAGCTTTCTACAGCCACTTGTGCCACTTTCGTACGGGGAATGCTGCCCTCAAACAGGGTATCGGCTTTGGATAGAACGATGCCATCGTTGTTGTCCTGATTTTTCAGGCCCCCTGGCCGCACAATGGTGTAAGTGAGACCACTTTTTTGTAGGTATTGTTCCGCCTGCTTTTTCCACACCAAGATCAGCCAAAACAAATTGAGCGGATGAAAAAACTGCGACACGCATAAAGAAGAGACCAAAACAAAGTGTTGGATCCCTTGGCTTTTGGCCATATTCACCAAATTCTTAGTGCCTTCGTAATCGACCCGGTAGGGCTGGAAGGGATCCCAGCTGGGTCTGGCCCCAGTGGCACACAAGACCACTGTACATCCCTCCATACCTGCCTTGAGGGTGGCTGGATCCAGCACATCCCCTACCACAATCTCAGCCTCTGGAGGCAAAACTTGAGCCGCCAATTCCCGACTGCGCACCAGCGCTCGTACCCGGATCCCACGGCCGACCAGCTCCTGAACAATGCGGCGCCCAGTTTCTCCAGTCGCACCTGCAACAAAGGCTTGCATACAGTCTCTCTTTTATCCCTAAAGCTTTCAATCGATAAAGTTCGGCGAAGATACTTTAGCATTGACCCTCATAAAAACATTATCTTCTCAAAAGTTGCCCGGATCCCAATCCAGCCTGTGACAGCATAAGGGGATCCCTGCACGCGTCGATTTTATGGTTGCTCAAGCTACCCTCCCTGCTTACGAGACCCAAACCCAAACTATTGCCCAATCGTTGTTAGCGTCAGTTACAGGAGAAGGCAAGTCCCTGCTGTCCCAGTGGCGGGATCAACTGCGCTGGGAGGATAGGCTGCTGGCTTGGGCGATGGAAAATCCCCACCTGCGGGCGCAAATGTTTCGCCTCATCGATGTGCTGCCCAGTCTGAAAAGCAAAGCAGAAGTGGCTCGACATTTGCAGGAATACCTCTCGGATGCGGCGGTGGAGTTGCCGGGTCTGTTGAAGAACCTGCTCAATTTTGCGGATCCCGACTCGATTCCCGGACAGTTGGCGGCCACCACCCTGACCACTGCTGTAGAAGCCCTGGCCCACCGCTACATCGCCGGAGAAACCCTGAAGCAGGTAAGCAAAACCCTCGAAACTCTGCATCGCCAGGGCATGGCCTTCACGGTGGATTTGCTGGGAGAAGCCGTCATCACCGAAGCCGAAGCCCAATCCTACTGGGAGCGCTACCTGCAGGTGATGGAGCATTTGGCAGCAGCCGTGAAGACTTGGCCACAACCTTCTCCTCTACCCCAGGTGTCGGTAAAGCTGACGGCCTTCTATTCCCAATTCGACCCCCTGGATCCGGTGGGGGCCAAAGCCAAAGTAGGAGAGCGGATCCGCCCCCTCCTGCGACGGGCCGCCGAACTGGGGGTAGAGATCCATTTTGATATGGAGCAGTACCGCTACAAGTCCCTCACCCTGAGCATTTTGCAGGAGCTGCTCCTGGAGCCGGAGTTCAAAAGTCGTACCGATATTGGCCTGACCTTGCAAGCCTACCTGCGGGATAGCTACGCTGATTTGCAGAATCTGATCACCTGGGCCAAAGAACGTGGATCCCCGGTAACGGTGCGCTTGGTGAAAGGGGCCTATTGGGATCAAGAAACCATCCTGGCGGCTCAAAAACACTGGCCGCAACCGGTTTATAACGACAAATCTGCCACCGATGCCAATTTTGAGCGCCTAACTCAACTGCTGTTGGAGCATTACACCCATCTCTACGCTGCCATTGGCAGCCATAACATCCGCTCCCAAGCCAAGGCCATCGCCATTGCCCAAGCTCTAGGAGTGCCCAAGGAGGCGTTTGAACTGCAGGTGCTCTACGGCATGGCGGACAAACTGGCTAAAGCCTTGGTGCAAACGGGGCATCGGGTACGGGTGTACTGCCCCTACGGGGAGTTGCTGCCAGGGATGGCCTATTTGATCCGGCGTTTGTTGGAAAATACCGCCAACAGTTCTTTCTTGCGGCAAAGCGTTCAGGGTTGTGACGCGGCACAACTACTGGCCCCCCCGGTCTTCAATGAGGGATCCGTTTTTCATCAGGCCCCTGCCCCCCTCTCCTTTGTGGCGGCCCCCGATACGGACTTCAGCCAACCCCAGCAACGGGATCCCTTTTTTCAAGCCCTAGAAAAAATTCGCACCCAACTAGGCCAGCCAGTACAGCCCTGGATTGCCGGCAAGCCCGTGGCCACAGCAGAGAGCATTCCTTCCCTGAACCCCGCCCACCCCACCCAAGTGGTGGCCCAGATTGGCTTAGCCAGCCCTGAGCAGGTGGAAGCAGCCATTGCAGCCGCCCAGGCTAGTTTTCCCCTTTGGAAGCGTACCCCCATCTCGGTTAGAGCCGGGATCCTGCGGCGGGTAGCAGAGCTGATAGAGGGGCAGCGGGCGGAATTGGCCGCTTGGATGGTGCTGGAGGTGGGCAAACCCATTGCGCAGGCGGATGGGGAAATTTCCGAGGCCATCGACTTTTGCCGCTACTACGCCCAGCAGATGGAAACCCTAGAGCAGGGGCAAGCGCGGGATGTTCCGGGGGAAACCAACCGCTACCACTACCAACCCCGCGGCTTGGCGGTGGTAATCGCTCCCTGGAACTTCCCCCTCTCCATTCCCTGTGGCATGACGGTGGCAGCCTTGGTGGCGGGCAACTGTGTGCTGCTCAAACCGGCGGAACAATCCTCCCTGATCGCCTCCCAATTGGCTGGCTATATCCGCACCGCCCTAGACGAGGCCGGGATCCCAGCGGGGGTCTTTCAGTTTCTGCCGGGGGTAGGGGAACACATCGGCCCGCTGTTGGTCAAAGATCCGAGGGTACATCTGATCGCCTTCACCGGATCCCAGGCGGTAGGCTGCCAGATCCTCGCCCAAGCCGCCCAACTGCAACCGGGCCAGCACCACATCAAACGGGTGATCGCCGAGATGGGGGGCAAAAACGCCATCATCGTGGATGAAAGTGCCGACTTGGATCAGGCCATCAAAGGGGTGATCAACTCCGCCTTTGGCTACAGCGGCCAAAAATGCTCCGCTTGTTCGCGGGTCGTTGTTTTGGAGCCGATTCACGATTTGGTTTTGGGACGATTGATCGAGGCCACCCAGTCTTTGAATGTTGGGGATCCCGCCCATCCCAGCACCCAAGTAGGCCCGGTGATCGATGCAGAAGCGCAAACCCGGTTGCACCAGGCCATTGCCTCTGCCCAAGCCTATGCCCGTTTAGAACTGAGCCTGCCGGTACCGGAACAGGGTTACTATGTCGGCCCCACTCTGTTTAGCCAAGTGGATCCGCAGTCGGAACTGGCCCAACGGGAGTGGTTCGGCCCGGTACTTGCCATTTTGCGTGCCCCTAACTTTGCTGGCGCCCTGGAAATAGCCAACGGCACCCCCTACGCCCTCACGGGTGGTCTCTACAGCCGCACTCCCTCCCATATCCAACAGGCCCGCCAAGAGTTTGCCGTCGGCAACCTCTACATCAACCGCGATATCACGGGGGCCTTGGTGGAGCAGCAACCCTTCGGAGGCTTCAAGCTGTCCGGGGTGGGATCCAAAGCTGGTGGCCCCGACTACCTGCTGCAATTCTTAGAACCCCGCACCATCACCGAAAATATCCAGCGCCAGGGCTTTGCCCCAATTGAGGGATCCTAGAGATACTGGCCGTAAAAAAATCCCCTGGCTATGGCCAGGGGATCCAAATCGTTAGTTAGTCAGTCACTAGAACAAGCTAGCAACCCCCTCTCAATTCATCAGCCACGGATAGCCGGAGCCGACTCCACAGCCGCCAAATCCAAGGGGAAGTTGTGAGCATTGCGCTCATGCATCACTTCCATCCCCAAGTTGGCACGGTTCAGCACATCAGCCCAAGTCCCCACGACGCGGCCATTGCTGTCCACGATGGATTGGTTGAAGTTGAACCCATTCAGGTTGAAGGCCATGATGCTGATGCCCAACGCCGTGAACCAAATCCCAATCACAGGCCAAGCAGCCAGGAAAAAGTGCAGGCTGCGGCTGTTGTTGAACGACGCATATTGGAAAATCAACCGACCAAAGTAACCGTGAGCCGCCACGATATTGTAGGTCTCTTCCTCTTGGCCAAACTTGTACCCAGCATTCTGAGACTCATCTTCAGACGTCTCACGAATCAAGCTGGAGGTCACCAAAGACCCGTGCATCGCCGAGAACAAAGCCCCACCAAACACACCGGCCACACCCAACTGGTGGAACGGGTGCATCAGGATATTGTGCTCAGCTTGGAACACCAACATGAAATTGAACGTCCCAGAAATCCCCAAAGGCATGCCATCAGAGAAAGAACCTTGGCCAATCGGGTAAATCAAAAACACAGCGGTTGCCGCTGCCACAGGAGCCGAGTAAGCCACCGCAATCCAGGGACGCATCCCCAAGCGATAGCTCAATTCCCACTCCCGACCCATGTAGCAGAACACACCCAGCAAAAAGTGCAGCACAATCAGCTGGTAAGGGCCGCCATTGTAGAGCCACTCATCCAAAGAAGCAGCTTCCCAAATCGGGTAAAAGTGCAGGCCAATAGCCGCAGAAGAAGGCACCACAGCACCAGAAATGATGTTGTTGCCGTAGAGCAAAGAGCCAGAAACTGGCTCCCGGATGCCGTCGATGTCCACTGGGGGAGCACCGATGAAAGCGATGATGAAGCAGGTGGTGGCAGTCAGCAAAGTGGGGATCATCAATACGCCGAACCAGCCAATGTAGAGACGGTTGTCGGTAGAGGTAACCCACTCACAAAACTGCTCCCACACGTTGCTCGCAGAGCGACGTTGGATAACAGTAGTCATGATTTGGTACGGACTTCCCGTAGGAAGCGCGAAGATTTACACCCTAAGATTAAGTTATCCGTTAAGTTTCGTCAACCTACCCCCCTCTCCCTGAGAAGGGATCCCTCTAGCGATGGGTCCATCCGCGGCTGGGCGAGAAGAGGGTTCTCAGGGCTTGGTTTAGATTTGATTCCATCACCACTCGGTCTTCATAAGCCGCGATCACCCGGGTCAGTTGAGGGAGGCGCCCCTGTTCTGCTTCGATGTAGAGAGGCTGCACGTACAGCAAAGAATTCTCAATCGGGATCACCAGAAGCGTGCCCAGGTTCACCCGGGATCCATGCTGGTTCCAGAGAGCGATTTGCTCAGAAATACCGGGATCCTGGTTGACACGAGCTTCCACCTGCTCAGGCCCATACACGAGTCGTTGCTTAGAAAACTCATAAACCAACAGCTTGCCGTAGTTTTCGCCATCACAGCGGGCCGCCATCCAGCCGACCATGTTTTGCTTGTTGATCGGGGTAAAGGGAGAGAGCAAGACGAATTCCGGCGGATTACTCAAGCCAGAAAGCGCCTGCTCATCCGGCAAGGTCAGGATCAGGTACTGGGGCTGCATCGGGGTGCGGCGGCGGTTACGGAATTGATTGGGGATCTGCCACTGATCTTCGCGGTTGTAAAAGATGCGGGGATCCGTCATGTGGTAGGTGGCAAACTGCTGCACCTGTACCCGGAAAAGGTCTTGTGGATAACGAATGTGTTGCCGTAGAACCTCGGGCAAGTCGCTTAGGGGGTGAAACAGGCTGGGATAAATGCGGTCATAGGCTTGAATTAAGGGATCCTCCGGCTCAGCGATGTAAAGATCAAGGCTGCCGTTGTAGGCATCCATCACCCCCTTCACAGAATTGCGAATATAGTTGAAAGAAAAGGAAGAAGAGGTCGCATGTTCTGAGTAGGGGTAACGGCTGCTGGTGGTGTAGGCATCGAGAAACCAGTAGAGCCTTCCATCCACAATCACCAAATAGGGATCCTGGTCATAGTGCAAAAAAGGCATTAGCTGGCGGATGCGCTCCCGAATTTGGCGCCGGTAGAGAAAGCGACTGTTTTTTGAGAGTTCTTGGCTGATTAGAATACGCAAATCACCGAAATGCCAAGCGTAAAGAAAGCGTTGCCAGAGGTGGGGAATCGGCACTCCGCCTGTGCCTCGGTAATTGCCGTACACATAGCGATCTGCTGCTGGGTAATCCAATTCACGCGCCTCGGTGCCCACAAACACATCAGTGGTAGTCAGCTCACCATAGTAGAGGGCCGGTTGATCCACCCGCAGCACAGAAGCCACCTCTGGGTAGCGCGGAGAAATGCGCGGCGGAATATCCGATAGGAAAAAGTCCGGCAACCCTTCCGGTGTGACCACATTCACCGGGCTGAGGGTGAGACCATAGCCGTGGGTGTAGAAAAAGCGCTCGTTAATCCAGGTTTGGGCGGCGGGGGGCACTTGGGCGAAGTCCAGCTCGCGGGCGGCGTGCATCACCTGGCGCAGTTCCCCCCCAATGCGGTAGCGATCCACATTCACATAAGGAAATTGGTAGTAGGGGCGAATCTCTTGTAACTGCCGGTAGGTGGCCAACAGAGGATCTGCATCCCAGAGGCGCACATTGGTCAGGGTGGGTTGATTTTGTTCGAGCACCTCTGCTGTCAGGGATCCCTCTTCTAGAAAAGGCTGCACGGTGATGTTGCTGAGGCCAAAACCGGCGCGGGTGAAGCGGATGTTGTGCTCGATGTAGGGGCGTTCTAGCTCCAGCTCGTTGGGGGAAACCAACAGCGTCTGTAGGATTTGTGGGTACAAGCCAGTGGTTAGCACTCCAAACCCCAAGTAGGCCCCCCAGAGAAGAGCTGGAGCCAGCAGAGAACTGGCCCAGGGGTCGCACAACTGTTTCGGTAAAGGTAAGCTCAGGCGCGTGCCCTGCCGAGCCAGGACAAAAAAGCCGATGGCCGTCAGGAGGGCCACCCCGCTCATTAGGGTAGTGGCTGGTAGCGTCGCATGGACATCCGTAAAGCTGGCCCCAAACACAACACCCCGACTGGAATAGAGCAGCTCATAGCGATCCAACCAATGTCCCCAAGCCCGCAGCAAAAACAGGGATCCCCCCAAAATCAGTAGATGCCGCTGGGCAAATAGGGAGAGGGCCATGGTGAGCCGCTGTTCGGAAAGTCCCAGTTCTACCAGATAGATGATTACCGTGGTGATTAGGGTGAGGAGCACCAGGTTAAAACACCACTGTTGCAGAGTCTCCCAGAAGGGCAGGCTGAAGAGGTAAAAGCCGAGATCTCGGCTAAAAATCGGATCGGCCTCCCCAACGGGCCCTTGGTTGAGCCAAAGCAGCAGCGTAAACCAGTGATTGGCAAGAGACCAAGCAAAAAAGCCACTCAAGCCCAAGGCAATGACCCAAGCCCAGGTCAGGGTTGCCCCCCGCCAGCAGGAACGGATGTTGGATCCCGCCACCACCAAGGCGAAGACGAAAGCTCCTAAACCCAGCCCCCAACGGGCTACAACCCGCGTCCACAGCACCGGCAGGGCATTCAATTCGGCGAACCAAGCCAGATCCACATAAAAAGCTGCCAACCCTGTGATGGCTAGGAGCCCTAACCCTATCCAGAGCAGCAGGATCAACCCTCGCCGCAAGGTCTGCATTTGCCCCATGACAGTTGGCTCAAAGCTGCTCCTGATGATCTTAGCGGCACAGTCGTTTGGATAGGGCTAAAGGGCTATATATAGCCCTTTAGAGGACTTTCTCCTGGATTTGAGGCTGGCCCACCACCTGTTGTACCGCTTGTACCAGTCCTGCCGGCCCACCTTCTACCTGAACGACAGGGATCCCGACTTGAGTTTGTAGCGCTTGCCAGGTGAGATCATCCAAAAAACGCTCCCCATCCTTGAGGGTGACCTGAGGCAGCAGCAGCACATCATAGTCCGCCAAATCGGGGACAGAGCGCAGGGCACGCAGCACATCTTGCCCCGTCAGTAGCCCGGTAACCGTCAGGGTTTGCCCCCAAAACTGGCTGGCAATGGGCAGCAGGGTGAGCCGCAAATTGGGGATCCTATTCATGCGCTGCACGATCGGCTGAAAGGCTTGCCCTACAGCATTGCCCACCAACCACAGGCCCTTTAGGGGGGATGCCAACCCAGCCGGTAAACTCACCTGCTCAAACTGGCTCAAAAACAAGCGCAGGGATCCCACCCCATTGCCCAGTTGCGGGTAATCTTCGTAGTGCTCTGCGGGGGGAAATTCCCAGCCTGCCAGCAGGTACCACTCATCTGCTAACCAAGCAAACGTGGATCCCAATTCCTGCCGAAACTGAGCCTGCAATCCCTCGACTTGCCGAATCACTTCTTGAGCCTTGGCCGCATCCACAGGCACTATCTCGTCATCGGGGGGGCGAAAGCGGGTTAAACCCACGGGGACTACGGCTGCCGAGAGCACAGTGGGGATCCCATCCTGAGGGAGGTGAAAAGCCGCCAAATCTAGGAGGGTTCGGTTTAGGTGCTCGGCATCGTTCCAGCCAGGGCAGACGACCACTTGCGCGTGCAGTTGCAGGCGATGCTCTCGAAACCAGGTCAACTGTTCTAGAATCTGCCCTGCTCGCGGGTTTTTCAGCAATCGGCTGCGCAACTCCGGCTCTGTGGCATGTACCGATACATACAACGGGGAAAGGCGCATACGGGCGATGCGATCCCATTCGGCGGCGGGCAGATTGGTCAGGGTGAGATAACTGCCGTAGAGAAAGCTGAGGCGGTAGTCATCATCCTTGAGGTGCAGGGTGGCCCGCATCTCGGGGGGCTGTTGGTCGATAAAGCAAAAGGAGCAGGCGTTGGTGCATTGGATCAACCCATCGAACAGGGCGGTCTCGAATTCCAGACCCAGATCCTCGTCAATCTCTTTTTCTAGCTCCACTCGGTGCAGGATCCCGCTCGTATCCAAAATCTCCAACTCCAGGTCTTCTTCAGCAATCAAAAAGCGATAGTCGATCAAATCTCGGGGGCGTTCTCCGTTGATGCTGACCAGAGCATCTCCAGGTTGGATCCCCATCGTTTCGGCCAGGGATCCGGGCAGAACAGCGCTGATGCGGGCGGGTTTGAGGTTGGCACGAGACATAAAGGGGGAAGGCTATCGACCTCTCAGAGCAAGGATCCAGGGCAGCACCAGAGAAGGCTTTACCCAAGGCAGCGGAGGAGCACTGTCTCTAGCTCAGGCTGGCTCAGTTCCGTGACCACAAACACCTCCTGCACACTGGTTCCTTTGCGGGCAACCAGCTTGTATCCACCTCGGATCGGCACCGAAACGCGCAACTGCAACTGCGGGATCCGCCCCCGACTGTGGGACAAAGCGCCTGGGGTAACGGTTTTAATGCCCGCTTGCTGGATCAAACCCTCCAACACGGGGATCAGACCAGAAATATGGGTGGAATGATTCCAAACCAGGCGACCGGAAGGCTCAGACATAATGGCAACGGGAGGAGTGGGATCTCTATGCTATTCCCCTGAAAAGCCTGTTCATGCTCAAAATCCAGCCTCTCACCCCCGAACGGATCGCCCAAATGGCGGCAGGAGAGGTGATTGATTCTCTGGCGGCCGCTCTGCGGGAATTGCTGGAAAATGCTCTCGATGCCCAGGCGAGTCGCATTCAGGTGGAGCTTTGGCTGCAGCGCTGGCAAATTCGGGTGGGGGATAACGGCGAAGGGATCCCAGCCTCAGAACTGGAGCAGGTGGCGCGACGACACACCAGCAGCAAACTGAGCCACCCCAGCCTGGGATTCCGGGGGGAAGCCCTGCACAGCTTGGCCCAGTTGGGATCCCTGACCATCCAAACCCGTCACGGCGTCGATCCGCATGGGTGGCGGGCCACCTACAACCGCGACGGGGAATTGCTCCACCAGCAACCGGCAGCCACAGCCCTGGGTACTGTGGTTACCGTCACCAATCTCTTTGGAGAGTGGCCTTTGCGCCGTCAGGAATTGCCCCAAACTCGCCCGATCCTGACGCTGCTGCAGAATGTTGCTTTGGCTCATCCTGCGGTCAGTTGGCAGGTTCACCAAGATAGGCGCTTGCTCCTCAGCCTTTGGCCAGGGAAAACCTTACAAGACATCCTTTTGCAACTGTTGCCGCAACTGGATCCCTCCGATTTGCGCTATTTGTCTATCCAGCAGCAAGAGGCCGACTGGGAAATTCTCTTGGGTTTGCCGGATCGACTGCATCGTCCCCGACCTGATTGGATTCGGCTAGCGGTGAATGGGCGCTTTGTGCAGTTCCCCGAGTTGCAGCGGGTGATTCAGTCGGTTTTTCACCATACCCTGCCCCGCCACCGACATCCCCTGGCTGTGGTGCATCTGCGCCTGCCCCCTGAGCAGGTGGATTGGAATCGTCATCCCGCCAAGAGTGAGCTGTATGTGCATGAACTGGCCACCCGACAGGAGCAACTGCGCCACTATCTGCACTCTCTCCTCAGCCCGGGATCTGGCCAAGCTAGCCGCCGCTCCGTACACCTGATTCGCGCCAGTGAGGCCAAACAGACTTACCGGATCTCACCCAACCCAGCCCAGAACCCATCTACCCAACCTGCTTTGACGGGATCCCTGCCCCCCCTCAAAGCCCTGGCTCAATTGCACCACATCTATATCCTGACGGAGCATCCCCAGGGGCTGTGGTTGGTGGAGCAACACCTGGCCCATGAGCGGGTTCGCTACGAGCAATTGCAACAGCACTGGCAGCTGGTCGAACCGAATTTTCCCCTGACTCTGGAGGGACTCTCGCCACAAGCGCTGCAACAGCTAGAACATTTGGGGTTAGAGCCAGAGCCCTTTGGCCCCCATATCCATGTGTTGCGACGGATTCCCCTGGCTTTACTTCAAGAAGATCCTCAGGGCATTCAGGGATCCCTCCTCGAACTCAGTCGCTGTGAAGATTTACCCTCAGCCCAGGTGGCGGTAGCCTGTCGAGGTGCTCTCCGCAATGGGATCCCTCTGACCCTGGAGCAGATGCAACGGTTGCTGGACGCTTGGCAGCGCACCCTCAACCCCCATACCTGTCCTCATGGCCGCCCGGTTTATCTGGCCCTGGCAGAAACCGATCTGGCCCGTTACTTCCGTCGTCGCTGGAGCATCTGCGACCGGCCTGGGGCGGGTCAGGGGGCGGGATCCCTGTTGGAACTGGATTCCCTTGGGGATAGATTTGCCACACAAGTCCGCCAGACAACGGATGCTTCTGCGCTCAGGCCGAAGGACGGGATTAAGCCATCCCCACTATAATCGGGGGTGTTAACTGCCGTAGCTGTCCAGAATCCAATGGCCTACTATCTCAAAACCCAAGAAGAGCCCTGGCTACACCGTCATTCCCGCACAATTTTGGCGGTTTTGGCCGGGTTGGGATCCCTGTTAACGGCTTATCTCACCTTCAGCAAACTGACGGAGCAACCTGCGGCCTTCTGTACCGGCGATGGCGGCTGTGATCTGGTGCTCTCCAGCCGTTGGGCGGAGTTTCTCGGGATCCCGACGGCGGCGGTTGGTCTGTTGGGTTTCTTGGGGGTTTTGGGGTTGGCCCTGATTCCGGATGGGATCCCAGTGGTGAAGCAATGGCGTTGGCCAGCTTTGTTTGGCTTGGTTTCCGCCATGACCGCCTTTGAAATGTATATGCTCTACCTGATGGTGGCGGTGCTGCGGCAGTTTTGTATGTACTGCACGGCGGCGATTGTTTTGGTGGCGGGGCTGTGGTTGGTGACGGTGTTGGGCCACCGCTGGTTAGATTGGGGCAAGATGAGCTTCGGCTACATCCTGGTGAGCGTATTGACCTTGATCACCACCATTGGCGTGTATGCCAACCAAGTGCCCCCGCCCAGCCCATTTGCGCTAGGGTTGGCGGCCCACCTGCGGGAGACAGGCGGCACCATGTACGGTGCTTACTGGTGCCCCCACTGCCAGGATCAAAAGGATTTGTTTGGGGCGGCTTTTGCGGAGGTGCCCTATGTGGAGTGCTCCCCCAATGGCCCCGGTACCCCGCAGGCGCAGGAGTGTACCGAAGCGGGGGTGAGTAGCTATCCTACCTGGGTGATCAATGGTCGCACCTACACGGGCGTGCGCTCCTTGGAGTCGCTGGCGGTGGCCTCAGGCTATCAGTTCCATCCCGGAGAATAAGCCTTAGGGGTTTGCGTCCAAGGGTGGGGTGAGGATGTGCACCCGGTTCCGCCCCGCTTGCTTGGCTTGATAGAGGGCCTCATCCGCCTGTTGCAGAGCGACTTCTGGCTCTAGATGGTGATCTTCAGTGATCACGACCCCGCCAATGGTAATGGTGATGGGTAAGCTGCGTTTTGGGGAAACGGCGATCGGGTGGTTGCTGATCACCCGTCGCAAAAAGTCGGCATAGCGGTAGCTGCGGGAGGGATTGAGCCCGGGGGTAATACAGACAAACTCTTCGCCCCCATAGCGGTAGATCAGGCTGGAGGGTCGCAGTTGGTTTTGCAGCCGACCGGCAATCGCTTGCAGCACACAGTCACCGATGTAGTGGCCGTAGGTATCGTTCACCTGCTTGAAGTGATCCACATCCATCATCAGCAGGCAAAGATAGCGGTAACGGGCTTCCCCAAACCGGGGCCCCACCTGTTTGAGCAAATGGGGCAGCGCCTGATCGAGGGCACGTCGATTCAACACCCCCGTCAAGGGATCCGTCAGAGAGAGGGACTCCAGCAGATTGTTGCGGGCTTGCAGTTGCCGATTGGCTTGGGCCAGCGCCTGGGTGAGCCGTTGCAGCCGTAGACCTGCCCGTACCCGCGCTTTTAGCTCATCTGGGTTAACCGGTTTGGCAATAAATTCATCCGCCCCCGCATCCAACCCCCGCACCCGATCCTTAATCTCAGAACGCGCCGTCAGCAAAATGAAGTAAACAAACTGGCCGTTGGCGGATCCCTTCAGGCGGCGACAGAAATCCACCCCCGACAGATCCGGCATCACCCAATCACAGATGATCACATTCGGCAGTTGTCCTTCTTCCAGGCTTTGTATGTACTCCAGGGCCAATTTTCCACTTTCTCGGGTTTCGACCTGGTAATCAGAACTTCGCAATACTTCACTAATGTAGTTACGGCTGGCCGCATCGTCATCCACCACCAAAATGCGGGGAGCCTGCGTGAAGACATAGCCTGAAGATCCCCCCCCATCCAAGGGCTCGCTCCCCTCGGGAGCTTGGGCGGGCAGATGTGGATGTGGGTCGTTGGATAGCATGTGCCGGAAAACCCTTACCCGGAACTGGGAGTAGCCATGTAGGAGTGATTGGAAACCCGCTCACGGATCCCGAGGTGTAACGCTTCTACAAACTCCCTGACCCGAATCGGGTCAATGAGGGGAAAGGGATCCGCTCGCGTGAGCGGGACGGAGTCCTTATACCCTGCTGGAATACTCACGGAACGAGAAGATCGTTTGAGGGAGCTAGCCACAATCACCCCATCCGCCTGCCGAATCAAGCTGCCAATATTCTCTGCAGTGGCTCCGGAGCCGATCAACAAAGGTACATGGGGGGCAACGGTGCGGGCCAGCTCCAGTTCCTCAAAAATGGGTGGGTTACCCGTAGCCCAGCCGGAGAGGATGATGGCATCGGCTAAGCCGCGCTCGACGGTGTCGCTAATGGCGGCGGTGAGGCCCACGGGACCTAGGGGCTGGGCATGTTTCACCAGCACATCAGCAAAAATTTTGATGTCGGCCCCCAGCTCACGACGGTAGCGCATCAGGCGGTGGGCATCCCCCTCGATGATGCCTTGGTCGGTGGCCATCACCCCCGAGAGCACATTCACCCGAATAAACTGCGCCCCTACACAAGCGGCAATGGCCAGAGCACTGTGACCATCGTTGCGCAAGACGTTGATCCCGAGGGGCAGAGAGACCAGCGTTTTCAGCCGTTGGACAACGACCGTCATGGCGCTCACCACCGCCGCGTCCACCTGATCCTTGGCAAAGGGGGCATCGTAAAAGTTCTCGACGATGATCCCGTCTACCCCCCCCGCCGCCAGAGCCGTGGCGGCCTGTTCCGCTTGGGCGATCACCCACTCCAAGTCGCCTCCCCAACGGGGGGATGTCGGTAGCGGCAACAGATGAACCACCCCGATGACTGGATGGGCAGTTTTGAAAAGATGTTGCAGCAAGTTCACCGGCAGGCTCTCACAGGAATTCCCCACGATCTTACGCCCGGATCTTCCCCAAGTCGGCATTCTTTAAGGGGAAGTGTAATCTACGGCTGGTTAAGGAATGGGTTTATGGGTCTGCAGCAGCACGTATGGGGGCCTTTCGGTGGGCGGAGATTCCCTGCAGCAGTCGTTTGACCATGCCCGGCCCTTCGTAAACCCAGCCCGTGTACACCTGCAGCAAACTGGCTCCGGCTTCCAGTTTCTCCAGAGCATCCGCCAGGGTAAAAATGCCCCCCACACCGATGATGGGTAGTTTCCCTTGCGTGGCTTGGTGAATATAGCGAATCACCTCGGTGGAACGGGCGCGCAGGGGTGCACCGCTGATCCCGCCCGCTTCTTCGGTAATCGGGATCCCTCTGCCGGGTAGGAAACGGGTTTGCAGATGGTTCCGCCGTAGGGTGGTGTTGGTGGCAACAATCCCGGCCAGTTGGTGGGTTTGGGCCAATTCCAGGATCCCGTCAATTTCTGGCCAATCCAAATCAGGGGCAATCTTGACCAAGAGGGGTTTCTGCCCTTGGTTCTCCTGCTGCACAGCCACCAGGATCGGCTCCAGTTGTTCGGTGGCTTGTAAAGAACGCAACCCTGGTGTATTGGGGGAGCTGACGTTGACCACAAAATAGTCCCCCAGTTCCTTGAGTAGGCGGAAACTGGTCAAATAGTCCGTGGCCGCTTCTTGCAGTGGGGTGACTTTCGATTTGCCCAGGTTCACCCCGATCGGGATCCGATGCTGCGGCAACTGCCGCAACCGTTTGGCTAGGGCGGCAGCTCCCTGGTTGTTAAAGCCCATGTGATTGAGCCCCGCTTGATCTTGCGGCAGTTGAAACAGGCGTGGTTTGGGGTTGCCTGGTTGTGCCTGAGCAGTTACAGTGCCCACTTCCACAAAGCCAAACCCCAAACTGGGCCAGGCTGCTAGCCCAAGACCATCTTTGTCAAAACCGGCTGCCAACCCAATGGGATTGGGAAAGGTGAGGCCCCATAGCTTGACCTGTAGGACGGGATCCTCATAACAAAACAAGCGCTCTAACCCAGCCAGAACGCCGGTGGCGTGGGTTGTCCCCATCCAGTGCAGAGCTTGCAACAGCTGAACCTTCAGGGTTTCGGGATCCGCCCTGAAGCCAGAGAAGAGAAGGGGCCGCAGCACATCTCGATACAGATTCACCACCCTTTCACCGTTCGGGATCCCTCAAGAGCCCCGCCATCAAACTCTATCTAGGATCCCATCCTCAACCCAATTCCTCCAAAGCAAATAAGAGCCTGCAAAGAATTCTCCTCACAGGCCCATCCGTGTAACCGGTGTCAATAGGTGTTCTGAGAACGTTACTGATCAGCAGGATCAGCCTCGAATCCACAGAGAATTAGCTCTCCGGCTCAAACACCTCCAAATCCACCACAGTGCCCCCTTGGAAGGTCCAGCGGGCGAAGGTACCGGCCACATCACCATTCTCGTCGAAGTTGATTGACCCAGAAGCACCCGTGTAGAAAATGTCTTCCCCTTTGCTGATGAGATCGACAGCTTTTTCCCATTCACCAGCGAGAATCTCGGTGCCGGGGGGGTTAGCCACCTCCCGCAGAGCATCTCGAATGGCAACTCCATCGGTGCTACCGGCTTTTTGGATGGCTAGAGCCAGCACGAAGGCAGCATCATAGGAGGTGTCGATGTAGGGAGTAGGGGGCAGTTCTCCGTAGGCTGCTTTATAGGATTCGGCAAAGAACTGGTAGGTTTTGCTATCGGTAAGGGCTTGCGGAGAAACGCCGATGGATCCTTCCAACAGATCTGCCCCCACTTGGGTAGCCACATCGGGAGAGCGCATTCCATCGGTGAAGACGAACCGGTCAAACAGCCCTTCTTCCAGGGCTTGCCGCAAAATGACCACACCATTTTCCGGGTAACCAATCAGTACCAGCGCCTCGGGATCCCCATTGGTGAGTTGCGAGAGCTCGCCCCGATAAGAGGCTTGGCCGGGTTCGTAGGAGACGGCATTGGTGATGATTCCGCCACGCGCTTCAAAGGCTTCAGTAAAACTGTCGGAAAGCCCCTGGCCATAGTCGTTGTTGATGAAGATGATCGCCAGCCGTTCCAGATTCTCCTGTCGGGTTACCTGGGCCAGTGCTACCCCTTGATAGGCATCAGAAGGAACGGTACGGAACAGGAAGTCGTCGTCGTCGAGGGTGCTGATGGCGGGAGCCGTGGACGCTGGAGAAATTTGCGGGATCCGATTGGGGGCCGAAACAGTGGTAGCCACCGGGATCGTATTGCCACTTCCCAAAGCACCAATGATCCCAGCCACACGCTCAACGGTCGCTAGGCGCTGAGCCCCATCAATGGCCGGTTGAGCGGCGGTTTGATCGTCTGCTACCACCAGTTCTGCGGGAGCCCCCAGGATCCCTCCGGCGGCGTTGATCTGCTCGATGGCCAGTTTCACACCATTCAGGCAATTTTCACCGAAAACCTGCAGGTCACCGGTTAGGGGCATCAAGGCCCCAATCTTGACCGCCTGTTGAGCGGCGCTGGGAAACAGAGTGGTGGTGAGGGCAGCAGCAGTAAGGGCGGCGGCAGCGGCGAAAGCACGCCGAGTCAGTTTACTCACACGGGACATAACAAACAACCTCCTGTGAGGAAAGAAAACAATAGGAGTCCTCAGAAAAAAGCCGAGCGTTAATTGTATAGGCCAGACGCTTGCTCACCTCAAAGCGTTCCCCACTCCCTCAATAAAAATGGATGTGCTAGATCCCAACAACCTTTGTAAAGTTAACTGCAGAATTCAGGGGCAGTTGCTCCTGCAGGGATCCGGGAAGGATAATAAGCGAACTCGGCAGTTGTATTCATTATGCAGTGTGTTCTTCCTAGGGCAGTAGCGTGATTGTTATCGATGATATCTCTAAACGGTTTGGCGGCATTAATGCAGTGGATCGCTGTTCTTTCCGAATTGAGACCGGTCAGGTGACGGGCTTGATTGGCCCCAATGGCGCTGGCAAAACCACGCTTTTTAACATCATTGCCGGGTTTATCCGCCCGAGTGCTGGGCGGATCTGGCTAGATGGGGTGGATGTCACCGGGTTGTCCCCCCATCGCCTGTTTCACCGTGGTTTGGTGCGCACCTTTCAGATCCCACGCGAGTTTGGTCGCATGACGGTCTTGGAAAATCTCATGGTGGTGCCCCCAGAGCAGGCGGGTGAGAACCTGCTCACCACCTGGTTTGGCTGGCAGCGGGTGAGGCGGCAAGAACGGGATCTGCAAGCCCGAGCTGAAGAGGTGTTGGAACGGCTAAAGCTGATTCATTTGCGGGATCAACTGGCGGTTACCCTTTCTGGTGGGCAAAAAAAGCTGCTGGAGCTGGGGCGGACGCTGATGACAGATGCGCGGGTGATTTTGCTGGATGAGCCGGGTGCTGGGGTGAATCGTACCCTACTCGGAGATTTGATGAGTTTTATTGAATATCTGAATCGGGAGCGCGGCTGCACCTTCTGCATCATTGAGCACGATCTGGATCTGGTAACTCGCCTTTGTAACCATGTGGTAGTCATGGCGGCAGGTCAGGTGCTTACCCAGGGATCCATGCAAGAGATTAAACAAAACCCGGAGGTGCGAGAGGCTTACTTGGGATCTATGACCGTTGCCGACCGACCCAGCCAGCCCCAACCCTCTACCTCCGCCATGTCTCCAGAAGGATCCCCGTCATGACCTTGCTGGAACTGCAGAATCTCTACAGTGGCTATCGCGGCGTGGACATCCTGAAAGGGATCCACCTGGAGGTGAAACAGGGGCAAATCGTGGTGATCATCGGCCCTAACGGCGCGGGCAAATCGACGGTGTTGAAATCCTTGTTTGGTTTGGCCACCATCCGAGCGGGTAAGGTGCTGTTTCAGGGATCCGACATTACCCGGCTAGCGGCAGAACAGTTGGTGCGGCGGGGGATTTGTTTTGTGCCTCAAACAAACAATGTCTTTCCGTCCCTGTCGGTGCAAGAAAACCTGGAGATGGGAGCCTTCACTCGGCAGGATAACTACGCCAGTCAGTTGGAGCGAGTCTACGAACTGTTCCCCCCCCTGAAAGAGAAACGGCGACAAGCAGCGGGATCCCTGTCGGGAGGGCAGCGACAAATGGTGGCAATGGGGCGGGCCTTGATGGTAGAGCCACAGTTGTTGCTCTTGGATGAGCCGACCGCGGGCCTATCCCCACTGTTCATCGAGCAAACCTTCGCCATCCTGCGGGATATCAACCGCCTTGGCATCAGCATCCTCATGGTGGAGCAAAACGCCAAGCAGGCCCTAAGCATGGCGGACTGGGGCTATGTGCTGTCGATGGGGGAAAACCGCTTTGAGGATACCGGCCCCAATCTGTTGACCAATCCTGAAGTGCTAGAGCTGTTTTTGGGCGGATGAATTAGGTTCTTGGCAGTGGTTAGGTAGACGAGTTTTGACAAGGAGATCCCTCAAAGAGATCCCTCAAGCAGGACTCGCTACCTGTTGTTTGCGCATTTGAGCAGCTTGGTTGAGGAGGGCTTCCACAAATGTCATCGCCTCTTGGGCCGAGTGACCAGCAGTGAGTTGCGCCAATTCTTGGCGGCGTTCTTCTTCTCCCAAGGGATCCACCCGCACCGAGGTTCGTTTTTTCTGCACAACTTTGTGGACACGCAGGTGGTGATCCGCCAGGGCCGCGATCAAAGGTTGGTGGGTAACACAGAGGATTTGGTGATCTTGGGCGATACTGTGCAGTTTGGTGGCGATGGCTTGAGCCACTTTGCCGGAAACCCCGGTATCGATCTCATCAAAAACCATCGTGGCAACCGGGTCGATACGGCTAAATACAGCTTTCAGAGCCAACAAAAAGCGGCTCATCTCCCCTCCAGAGGCGATGCTGGCCAGGGGTTGTAGCGGCTCACCGGGGTTGGGGCTAATCCAAAAACTTACCTGATCCCAGCCTTCCGCCGTCGGGGATCCGGTTTGGATTTGCACCTGAAATTGCACAGCGCTCATCCCCAGTGGTTGGAGTTCCTGTACCAGAGACTTTTCCAATTGGCGGGCTGCCTGTTGCCGCAGTTGAGATAGCCCCTGGCAATGGTGCTCTAGTTTTTGAGAAGCCTTATTGAGCTGAGCTTGCAGCTCCTCCAGGTTGGTGCCATCCCCTTGAATTTGGGCCAATTTCGCCTGGATCTGTTCCGCATGGGCGATGACGTGGGCCAGGGTGGGGCCATATTTGCGGCAGATCTGCTTGAGTTGAGCCAACCGCCGCTCGATCTTATTGAGGCGACTGGGATCCGCCTCCAGTGTTTCCCCGTAGCGAATGAGTTCTCGTCCGGCCTCTTCCACCTGGATTAGAGCGCTGCTGACCATTTCTGCTAGAGGGATGAGGTCGGGATCCACTTGGGCCATATTCTGGAGCAACCGTTCTGCTTGCCCCAAAAGGTCGGCAATCGCTGAAGAGCCGCTATCGTTTTGGTAGAGCAGTTGGTGGGCTTCGTAACTTTGCTTTTGCAGTTCCACACTGTGGGCGAGGCGATCTCGTTCCCGTTCCAGTTTGCCGATTTCGTCTGGATCGTCCAAGCGTAGGGCGGCTAGCTCCTGGGCCTGGAACTCCAGCATGTCCAACCGTTGCAGGCGCAGTTGCTGGTCTTGCTGGCGGGACTCGATTTGGGTTTTTAGGTGGTGCCAGGTCTGGTAGAGGGCACTCACCTTGGCCCGTGCTTGCAACAGCTCTCCACCGCCAAAATCGTCCAGCCAACGGCGCTGGGTCTGGGGAGATTGAATTTGCACCGTTTGCCCCTGGGCAGTGATTTCTACCAATTTGGCCCGCAAGCTGAGCATCTGGGTTTTGTTGACCAATACCCCATTCACCCGTGAGCGGCTGGTGAGTTTGCCGTTACCTTCCCGTAACACCAGTTCCCGACTACAGACCAGGCCTTCTTCTAAGGGGTCAATTTGTTCGTGTTCCAACCAGGCTTGTAACTCGCCATTGAGACGAAAAATCGCCTCGACTAGCCCCCGCTCACTGCCGCTGCGCAAAGACCGAATCGTTCCCCCTAGAGCTACATCCAAAGCATCGAGGATGATCGATTTTCCCGCGCCGGTTTCTCCGGTGAGCACGTTTAACCCTGGCTGAAAAGGAATCTCCAGTCGCTCGATTAGGGCAAAGTTCTCAATCCGCAACAGGCGCAACATAGAAGGATCCCGTGTGCTCAGCGTGCCGTTGGCAGTTTAAGGATAGGGCTTGCAGGGGCCGTTCTGTCTCACGTTAGCGTACCCACAACCACCCAGTAGACTGGTGCAGTGGCCGTTGGGAGATCTAAACGTGACTGTAGCCGCTACCACCCCGGAAGAGATCTTAAAGTTCTGGTTCGGGGATCCCACAGGCTCAGAATATGGTCAGTCACGCCCTGAGTGGTTCAAAAAAGACCCGGAATTTGACCGGACGATCGAGGAACAGTTTTTGCCAGTGTATGAGCAGGCGGCAGCCGGGCAATTGGAATCCTGGCAAGGCTCCCCATCAACTTGTCTGGCCCTGATTCTGGTGTTGGATCAGTTCCCCCGCAATATGTTTCGGGATACCCCCCGTGCTTTTGCAACGGATCCCTTGGCTTTGCAGGCGGCACGACAGGCGGTGACCCAGGGCTTTGACCGTCAACTGTTGCCGGTGCAGCGGTGGTTTGTCTATTTGCCTTTTGAGCACAGCGAAGATTTGGCGGATCAACAGCGATCAATGGAGCTATTCGGGCAGTTGCAGTCGGATCCTGCTAGCCAGAGCGCTATCGACTACGCCCGTCGCCATCTGGAGATCATCAAGCGCTTTGGCCGTTTCCCCCATCGCAACACCATTCTCGGTCGCCCTTCCACACCCGCAGAACTAGAGTTTCTCCAACAGCCGGGGTCTTCTTTCTAGCCCTTGGCCTGCACTTAAGAATTTGTAAAAAATCAAACATAAGGTAGGACTCTCTGGCGGCTGCCCTGACGAATCGGCACAGAAGGCGAAATTTCACGATTTTCTACCGTAACTCCGCGATCTAGCGGAGAGGTTCTCAGCAGAATTTCCTACGTGATCTTCCAGAAGATCGACTATCATGAACCCAGTTGGATACAAACTTGTTCCGTGGTTACACGACCTCGCTGTATTGAAAGGCTATGACAAGCGCCCTACGAGAAATGCCAATTGGCATCAACGCCTATGTCCGTTACCGAGGCTGTGACTTTCATCTGCTCTGCCGCTATCACAACGAAATTCTGCGGGTGAAGCAGCTCTATCAGAATTTGGCCGCTTGTTTTGCCTCGAACCCAGAAGAGCTAGTGTGGGTGCCAATCCGGGATCTGGAGCATGTGAGCCTCCAGGAACTGCAAAAGATTCTGAACCTTGCTCCCCCGGTGCCGGTCAAGCTCTACACAGTGCCAGAGGTGGAAACCCCCACCCCCCAGACCCAGGCCCCCACTCAAGCGCCGACGGGCCAACGCACCCACACTCCCACCCGTGGTAGTACCCGTAGTAATACCCATGCCTCTCCCAATCGCGTAACTCAATCTCAGGCCCGCGCAGCAGCGCCCCAAACCTCCAATCCGCTCAAAACTTCAAATCCTACGCCGGCTGTACGGCAGGTGTTGATTAGCCAAACGGATCCGTTCCAGGCCAAACTCTGGCAGCTGGCACTCGGATCCCAGGGGGTACAGGTGATCTTGGCGGATGCGGCGGGAGATGTTGAGAATCTTTTGGATCAGGTGAAGCAATATCGCCCCCATTTGCTGATTCAAGACATGGGTGCAACCCAATTTAACCCCTACGAGTTTTGTCGGGATTGTCATGGTCGCTACCCGAAGTTGCCCATTATTCTGACCCATGCAGTGAACCGAACCATCGCCGATGGAGAAAAACGCTGGGCTACTTCGCAAGGGGCTGCAGATATTATCCCGGCCCTGAAGCCTTCGGTTCAAGAGTTGATCCCATCTTTGGTGTATGTGCTAGGTCGCTTGGGTTTGCCTAGACCCGATGTGGAAATCCTGAAACGCTCCCTCAGGCCAACGGGATCCCAGCGCACCGGTTCTGCTGTCCCCGCTCCCTACGGATCCCGCTCTATAGCACAGGCTGCCAAGATCCCAACACCTCCGCCCCGTCCAACTCACTCCCCGGTTC